>DASZAN010000206.1:0-101483 GCA_035945115.1 Allostellaceae bacterium | reverse complement strand
CGACGCGCTCGCGAAGATCAAGCGAATAGGGTCTCGCCATCCATGCTGGCCCCCCAACTCCAGCCAGCATCTTGAATCAGAAATCGAGCCCCTTGGGAATCCTCAAAAGCGATTCCGCCCAAACGAATCAGACTCTAGCCGGCGCGCGCTGGTCTTCGAGAGTTCCTTCCGCATTCAAGAGCTTCCAGGCGAAGGCGATGACGACCAAGCCGCCGCCGATGCGCACCACGGGCAAGGTGATGCCGAAGAACTCGAGCACATGCGATCCGACAAAGAGCGAAGCCAGCAGCAGACAAAAGCCATTGAGCGCAATGCGAGCCGCGAGCGCGTGGCGTTCGGCTTCGCTCGATTGCCGCGTCAAGCTGAGGAAGATCGGCGCGCCTCCGATTGGATTGACGATCGGAAAGAGCCCCGCATAGATCAGCAGAAATGAGTTCGTGACGTCAGTCATCGGCGATGAGCATACACGACCATCGCTTGTCACTGGGGCAGGGTCTAGCCATTGCGGTAGAGATAGCTGTAGCCGTTGATCGCGGGCACGCCGCCGAGATGCGCGTAGAGGATCCTGGATTTCGGCGGAAAGAATCCTTTTCTCACGAGATCGATCATCCCCTGCATGGATTTTCCCTCATAGACGGGATCGGTCATCATGCCTTCGAGGCGCGCGCACAAGCGAATGGCGTCATTGGTTTCGGCGGAGGGAACACCGTAGGCGGGATAGGCATAGTCTTCCTTGAGGACGACGTCGGCGGCGCTGATGTCTCGACCGAGCTCGACCAGCGCGGCCGTGTTCCGAGCGATGTCCAGGACCTGCTGCCTCGTCGCGGCCGGCGTGCCGGAGGCATCGATCCCGATCACCTTGCGCTCGCGTCCGTCTTTGGCGAAGCCGACGACCATGCCGGCATGCGTCGAGCCCGTCACCGTGCAGACGATGATGTAGTCGAACGTGAAGCCGAGATGGGCCTCTTGCGCGCGCACCTCCTCGGCAAAGCCGACGAAGCCGAGGCCGCCCAGTTTGTGAACCGACGCGCCCGCGGGGATTGGGTAAGGCTTCCCGCCCTTGGCCTTCACGTCGGCGATCGCCCGTTCCCAGCTCTCGCGGATGCCGATGTCGAAGCCCTCGTCCACGAGCTCGATCTCCGCCCCCAGGATCCGGCTCATCAAGATATTGCCGACCCGGTCATAGACGGCGTCGGGAAACGGAACCCAGCTCTCCTGCACCAGCCGGCACTTCATGCCGATCTTGGCGGCAACGGCAGCAACCTGGCGCGTGTGGTTCGATTGCACGCCGCCGATCGTCACCAGCGTGTCGGCGTTGGATGCGATGGCGTCGGGCACGATGTATTCGAGCTTGCGGATCTTGTTGCCGCCGAAGGCGAGGCCCGAATTGCAATCCTCGCGCTTGGCATAGATTTCGACGGCGCCGCCCAGATGCTCGGACAAACGGGCGAGCTTTTCGATCGGCGTCGGTCCGAAGGTGAGGGGATAGCGCGGGAACTTGGCGAGCATCATGCGGCATCGATCCGATTGAATGTATCGTTCCAGTCTACTCGCGTTCAGTCGAGAACGCTTACTCTGAATCCGAGAAAATTGGCGCGGCCAGGTACGCCCGTGCTTTGCTACGTGATTGGGTACCGCATCAACAGGGAGCGAGATCCATGGACTTGCGCGAGCTCGATCAATCCTTCGTCGACCAGCGCATCAAGGGCATGCCGGGCGGTCTCACACCCCTCACGCTCGATGCGATCGGTGCCCAGGGCTGGAACCTTTTGCGCGAAGACCTTCCATTACCCGTGGCAGTGCTGCGTCAGAGTGCGGTCGCCGCCAATCGGCACTGGATGCAGGCTTTCCTGCGGCATTCGGGCGCGGTGATCGCGCCGCACGGCAAGACGACGATGAGTCCCCAGCTCTTCGACGCCCAGCTCGCTGACGGCGCCTGGGCGATCACGGTGGCGACCGTTCACCAGGTCCAGGTCGCGCGCGCCTATGGCGTCAAGCGCGTCATCCTGGCAAACCAGCTCGTCGGCCGCCAGGCGATCCGCTACGTGCTGGCCGAGCTCGCGCGCGACCCCGGCTTCGACTTCTACTGCCTCGTCGACTCCGTGGCAGGCGCGGCGCAGCTGGCCGAGGCTGCAAGCATGGCTCGGCTCGACCGGCCGCTCCAACTCCTTCTTGAAGGCGGATATCGCGGCGGTCGCACTGGCTGCCGCGATCTCGTGTCAGCGCTGGCGGTAGCGCGCGCCGTGGCCGCCGCACCAGCGCTCGCGCTGCGCGGCGTCGAGGGATTCGAGGGGCTCTTCCCGGGGAGTGCCGACGCCAAGGCCACCGCCGTCTCGAGTTTTCTCGATTTTCTCGTCGAGATCGCGGTTGCTGTCGAGCGCGAGGGCTTATTTGCTGAGGGGCCGCTGCTGCTCAGCGCGGGCGGCTCGGCCTTCTATGACATGGTTGCTGCGCGGTTTGCTCGGGCCGGGCTCACGCGCGAGGTGCGCGTAGTGACGCGGAGCGGCTGCTATCTCACGCATGACTCGGGGCTTTACGCGCACGCCTTCGACGATCTCGTGCGACGTTCGCCCGAGCTTGCCCGGCTCAACGCCGGGCCCGAAGCCGCACTCGAGGTCTGGGCGTACGTCCAGTCGCGGCCCGAGCCCGAGAAGGTGCTGCTCACCATGGGCAAGCGCGACATCTCCTACGACGAGATGCCCGTGGCGCTCCGCTGGTTCCGCCCCGGCGGCGCATCGGGTCGAGCACCAACACCGTTGGAACCAGGCCACGTCGTGACCGGGCTCAACGACCAGCATTGCCACATGACCGTGCCGGCAAACTCGCAGCTCGCGGTTGGCGACATGGTCGCCTTCGGCATCTCGCATCCCTGCCTCACCTTCGAC
This sequence comes from Allostellaceae bacterium, assembly GCA_035945115.1. Taxonomy (GTDB): domain Bacteria; phylum Pseudomonadota; class Alphaproteobacteria; order ATCC43930; family CGMCC-115725; genus DAHUYF01. The sequence continues at coordinate 98,598 of DASZAN010000206.1, read as the reverse complement.
AAGTGGCGGGTCATCCCCGTGGTCGACGACGCCTACGATGTCGTCGGGGCGATCCGCACGTTCTTTTGAAGGTTTTTCTAAGCACTCCGCTCGACGGCGCTGCGCAGCTCGTCGCGCAGCATGGAAATATGTCCTCGCAGGCTGTAGAGCGGATTGCCGTAAGCGACCGGCATGGTGATGCGGCGGACCTTCTGCTCGATCGCCTCGACGCGCGCGAGCTGCTGGCGCAGCTCCTCCGGCGTCGCGCCAGCCAGGAGATTGCGTTCGATCGCTTGTAGTTCCTTGTACCAGCGATTGATGCGCGATTGCATGCGCCAGTTGTAAGTGGGCGGGATCACTTTGATGAAAGGATAGGCGAGCGCGATCAGCGGCAGCAGCATGATCTTGAGCCGATCGATGAGGTTCGCCGCCCAGAACGGCAGAAAGCGCTGCAAGAACGACGGACCTGAATCGAAGAAGCGCCCCGCCGGCTCGGCGATGGGATAGTCGAGGAATTTCCGCGATGGGAACTCGCCCGCCTCTTCGAAAATCCCGGCGTAGCTGTGGATCTGGCGCGCCTGGATGAGCAGTAACTCGGCGAGCGCGGGATGAAAGTCCTCGCGCATCACGAGATTGGCGGCGGGCGCGAGCAGCACCGTGTCGGCGGGTGGGAGATCGGCAGGGAAATCGATCGCCCCTTCGGGAAGCGTCAAGAGCGAGAGGAAACGGTGCTGCAGACGAAAAGCGCCGGTGTGGTCGACGGGAAGAAGTCTGATTTCCGGCGCGGCGAAAAACCCGCGCACCAGCGCCGAGTTGCCGGGCCCGATCAAGAACGCGGCATCCAGTCGCTCCTCCCTGAGCGCCGCCATCGCCTCGCTGCCGCCCAACGGCGAAATCCGGGTGCTTGTGTCGTTAAGCCCGATATCGCCAAGCAGCTGGAGCGCCAGCGCGCGCGTGCCGCTCCCTTCGGCACCGACTGCCACGCGCCGTCCGCGCAGCTCGGCGAGCCGCGCCGCCGGTAAATCCTTGCGAACGAAAAGCCAGATTGGCTCGAAATAGAGACTGGCGAGCGAACGGAGCTTCGTGTCGCCCTCATCGTTGCGCGTGCCGCCCTGGACGAACGCGACATCGGCCTTGCCGCGGTTCAAGAGGTCGATATTGTCGATCGAGCCGGCTGTCTCGACCAACGTAACCTCGATCCCTTCGCGCGCCATCAGATCGCGATAGATGCGGCCGTAATAACTATAGACGCCGTCCGCGGCGCCGGTGGCCATGACGAAATGGCCCGGCGGCGCCGGCTGGACGAAGTGATAGGCAACGGCGAAGGCGGCGGTGGTCAGCACGACGGCCGGTGCAACCACGCCGATCCGCTCTATCCAGATGCGGAAATAACCCTGCCACCAAGGCACCTCGCCCGCCATCCTAGCCTCACGCGCGCTTGCGCCTTCACCTAATCTACCGGGGAAACCCAGCGATTGTCAGCACGCCGCTGGCATCCTAAGCATCGGCCGTGAGCGCACTCCTTGCGATTGACAACCTCCACCTCGAGCTCGCGCTGCCCTCGGGCGCGCTGCCGGTGTTGCGCGGCGTCAGCCTCAGCCTTGCGCCAGGGGGCGTCTTGGGCCTTGTCGGCGAGAGCGGCGCCGGGAAGACCATGGTGGGGAAGGCGGTGCTGGGGATCGCGCCCGGCCGCGCTCGCACCAGCGGCGGCACGATCACGTTCGCCGGACGCGACATCACGCATCTCGCGGGCGAGGCGCGCCGCACGCTCTTGGGCCGCGGCATGGCACTCATCCCGCAGGACCCGATGAGTGCGCTCAATCCGGTACGTCGCATCGACGCGCAGATGACCGATGTGCTGCGCCTTCATCTCCGGCTCGACCACGCCGCGGCGGAAGCGCGCGCCAAGGAATTGCTCGACGCCGTTCACATCCGCCAGCCCGCGCGGGTGCTGCGGCAATATCCGCATGAGCTCTCGGGCGGAATGCGCCAGCGCGTGCTCATCGCCATCGCCTTTGCCTGTCGCCCCCGGCTCATCGTCGCCGACGAGCCGACGACAGCGCTCGACGTCACAGTGCAGCGCCGGATCCTCCGCCTCATCAAGGAGCTGCAGACAGATTTCGGCACCGCGCTCCTCTTCATCAGCCACGATTTGGGCGTCGTCTCTAAGATTTGCGATGAGGTGGCGGTGATGCATTCGGGGCGCGTCCTAGAATGGGCGTCCGTCGCAGAAATCTTTGCGCGTCCCAAGCACGATTACACGCGGGCGCTTTTCGCCGCGACGCCGCGCTACGACCGGCCGGCGGAAGCGCTGAAGCCGGTGCCGTCGGCGCTCATCGACCGGCTCCTCGCCGAAGCCGCCGCGTACGACGAGCGCCGCGCTCGAACGTTCGCCCATGCTTGAGGCGCGCGATCTCAGGCTCGCCTTGCCGGACCGCGGCGCCAAGCGTCTCTTCGCGTCGGCGCCCCTCATCGAGATTCTCCACGGCATCGATCTCGATCTCGCGCGCGGCGAGTCGCTCGGCATCGTCGGCGAGAGCGGCTCGGGCAAGACCTCGCTGGCGCGCACGCTGCTGCGGCTCTTGCGGCCGACCGGCGGACGCATCCTTTTCGACGGGCGCGACATCACCGATCTTGACGAAAGCGCGCTCCGGCCGCTGCGTGCCCGCCTGCAGATGATCTTCCAGGACCCGCTCTCGGCGCTCAACCCGCGCCGGCGCGTCGCCGACATCGTGGCGCAACCGCTCTTCGCCTATGGTCGCGTCGCCGATCGCCGCCAGGGCCGCCGGCGCGCCGCATCTCTCCTCGACCGGGTGGGCCTGGCGGCGCGGCTCGGCGAGCGCTATCCGCACGAGCTTTCGGGCGGCCAGCGTCAACGGGTCGGCATTGCGCGCGCGATCGCGCTCGACCCGGCGCTCGTCGTCGCGGACGAGATCGTCTCGGGGCTTGACGTCTCCTCGCAGGCGCAGATCCTGACCTTGCTGCATGACCTGAAGCGCGATCTCGGCATTTCCCTCATCTTCATCAGCCATGATCTCTCGGTGGTGCGCGTGCTTTGCGACCGCGTCCTGGTGCTGGCGCAAGGCCGCGTCGTCGAAAGCGGGTCTTGCGAGGGCGTCTTCGCCGCGCCGCAAGTGGCGTATACGCGCGCGTTGCTCGAGGCGGTGCCGTTGCCTATCGTCGACAGTGGCTGGATCGAGCGCGCCAGCAGCGAGGATGTCGATCCGCGCGGAAGCGGGGGAGGGAGCGTCATGAAGGTTGCCGGTTCCATCGCTTTGGTCACGGGCGCCAACCGCGGCATCGGCCGCGCTTTCGTCGCCGCCCTCATCGAGCGCGGCGCCAAGAAGGTCTATGCCGGGGCGCGCAAGCCCGATGCCGTCGCGGATCTCGTCAAGGCGCATCCTGGCAAGGTGGAAGCGATCGCACTCGACATCACGAACGACCGGCAAGTGGCCGCGGCGGCGGAGCGCTGCCGCGATGTAAGGCTCCTCGTGAACAATGCCGGGGTGAGCCGGCGGCTTGGCATGCTCGCCGCACCCGATCTTAACGCGGCACGTGAAGAGATGGAGACCAACTATTTCGGGACGCTGGGGATGTGCCGCGCGTTTGCGCCGGTGCTCAAGGCCAATGGTGGGGGCGCCATCATCAACATGCTGTCGATTCTGGCGCGCGTGAACCTGCCGATGCGCGGCTCGCTCTCGGCCTCGAAGGCGGCGGGATTGAGCCTCACCCAGTGCGTGCGCGCGGAGCTCGCCAAGCAAGGCACCTTCGTCATGGGGGTGATGCCGGGCGTCGTCGACACCGACATGGAAGCAGAATATCCGCCGCCCAAACTGCCGCCCCGCGACGTCGCCAACGCCGCGCTCGCGGCGCTCGAGGAAGGCGTCGAGGACGTCTATCCCGGCGACATGGCGCAAGGCGTGGCGCAGGGCCTCGCCGCCGATCCCAAGGGTGTCGAGAAGCAATTCGCGGGGTATCTGCCGCAGTAGCTGTCGCGTTCACCGGACGAGGCGGGTGACGCGCCAAGCGCCGCTTTCAAGCGTCATTTCGAAGCGCATGCGGTCGTCGCGGCCGGTCTCGACGTCGACATCGAAGCGCGTCGGCGAGCGGAAAAGGGCCAAGCGGATTGCGTGGAGCAGCGAGGGCGCGCCGGCACGGCGGCGCTCGTCGTAAAGCGTGGCGAGCGCGTCCGAGGTGAGCAGGCCGCGCGTGGCCGCGTCGATGAGTGCCGCGCCCCAGGCGGTCAGGAGATCGGTGCCGAAGCGGTTCCGCGCCTCGGCATCATTCGGCAAAAGTCTCGCGGTCGCGGCTGCCACCATGTCATCGCGCAAATTCCGCCGCAGGCGCGGCCAATCGATCATCGCATCAAGGCGCAGCGTGTCATGCGTCTCGAGCGCCTGGTCCAGGCGATAGAGCGTCCAATAGGGATAGACCGCATAGAAGAGGGCGAGCAGAACGATGCCCAGCGTGGTCCACCGCAAGGCGCGCCATTGTGAGCTTCGAACGGACATCTTTCACATTTCTAGCACGAGCGCGCGAGATGTGCGCGCCACGCCGACGCGAACTCCAGAGACCAGCGGCATTCCCTCACACGGATCGAGGCAGTAGACTCAAGTCATGAACGCTCACGAATACGCGCTCTTGACGCCCGCCGAAATGTCGCGCGCCGACCGCGCGGCGACGGCCGCGGGAATCACCGGTGTCGAGTTGATGGAGAATGCCGGGCGCGCGATTGCCGACACCGTGATGGCGCGCTGGTCACCCTGCCGCGTCCTCGTGTTTTGCGGCCCCGGGAACAATGGCGGCGACGGCTTCGTCGCAGCACGCCATCTCGCCGCGTCGGGATGGCCGGTGCGGCTCGCGCTTCTGGGAACGCGCGACAAGCTCAGCGGCGATGCGGCGCATCACGCGGCGCTGTGGCGCGAGCCTGTCCTGCCGCTCGACGCGAAGTTCCTCGATGGTACCGACATCGTCATCGATGCGATCTTCGGCGCGGGCTTGTCGCGGCCGGTCGAGGGTGCCGCGCGCTCGGTGATCGAGGCAATGGCGTCGCTGCGCCCGCCGATCGTTGCCGTCGACGTGCCGAGTGGCCTCGACGGTGGTACCGGCGAGGTGAGGGGTGCCGCGGCCCGGGCCGCGATCACGGTCACCTTCTTCCGCAAGAAGCCGGGCCATCTCTTGCTGCCGGGGCGCGCGCTTTGCGGCGAGGTCGTGGTCGCCGACATCGCCATTCCTGCGGAGGTGCTCGAGGCGATTGCGCCGAAAACGTACGAGAACGCGCCGGCGCTCTGGCGCGACGCGTACCCATGGCCGGCGCTCGACACGCACAAATACCGTCGCGGCCATGTCCTCGTGGCAGGCGGCGAGGTCATGACCGGTGCCGCGCGTCTCGCGGCGAGGGCGGCGGCACGAATGGGGGCGGGCCTTGTGACGGTAACGGTGCCGGCATCGGTGTGGCCGGTCTATGCCGCCGCGCTCACTGGCATCATCGTGCGGCCGACAGCGGGTCCGCACGATTTCGACGAGCTCCTCGCTGATCCCCGCCGGAATGCGTTGCTGCTCGGGCCTGGTCTCGGCACCGCCGGGGCGAGCCGCGCCCAAGTGCTGGCGGCGCTCGCAACGGGGCGTGCGGTGGTGCTCGATGCGGACGCGCTCACTCTCTTCGCAGACGCGCCCGAGGCGCTCTTCGCGGCGATCCGCGGTCCCACGGTGCTGACACCGCACGAAGGCGAATTCGCCAGGCTCTTTCGGGCGAGCGGCGACAAGCTCGCGCGCGCACGCGCGGCGGCGCGCGAGAGCGGCGCAACCGTCTTGCTCAAGGGCCCCGACACCGTCATCGCCGCTCCCGATGGCCGCGCCGTCATCAATAGCAATGCGGTGCCCGATCTCGCCACGGCCGGGAGCGGCGATGTCCTCGCGGGCATGATCGTGGGCCTTCTGGCGCAGGGCCTCGATCCGTTCCGCGCTGCCTCGGCCGCCTGCTGGCTTCATGGCGATGCAGCCGGCGCCTTCGGACCTGGCCTTGTTGCCGAGGACATCATCGACCGCTTGCCGGGCGCCCTCGCTCGGCTCAAGGCGCCCCAAGGACCGCGGACGTTATAATCCCGGTAATGGAACTGACCGTATGATTGCCGCATTTGCCGAGGCCGCCCGACGGCGCTTGCCCCAACGAGACGCGGTTTCTATCGAGAGGACCATGAGCGAGCGCAACAGCTTCCTCGACACGGTCGTCGATCGCACCCTCGACAATCTGCGGAGCCTTCGCACCGCCTGGCGCGACATCGCCACCTCGGCGCGCGACGTGCTGAGCGGCGCGCCGCGGCCCGATCTCTCGCGCGACGATGCTGAGCATCTTCGCGACCAGTTCCGCGAGTGTCTCGCCGCGCGCGGCGGCGCGGTCTCGACGCGGGCGCGCGCGGCCGATCTCGGGCGCACTTATCTCGCCCTCAACGCCACGGGGCGTGAGCGGTTTCTTCGTCTCTTGGCGGAAGAATTCGATATCGACCACGCCGCCGTGGCGGCCTTGGGCGAGCGCCTCGCCCGTGCCAAGGGCGATGGCGACCGCGCTCGCGTCGAGCGTGATCTCCGCGAGGCGCTAGAGCCGCCCCGGGTCAAGCTCCTGACGCATTTCAACGCGCTGCCGGTCGGCGTGAAGTTTCTCGTCGATATGCGGGCCGAGCTCATGGCGCTTTCCGCAGACGATCCCGTACTTGCCGGGCTCGAGGGCGATCTCAAGAACCTGCTCGCCGGCTGGTTCGATGTGGGGTTCCTCGAGCTGTCCCGCATCACCTGGGACGCGCCGGCGGCACTCCTCGAGAAGCTCATCGTCTACGAGGCGGTGCACGAGATCAGGAGCTGGGCCGATCTCAAGAACCGGCTCGAAGCGGATCGGCGCTGCTTCGCCTATTTCCATCCGCGTATGCCGGAGGAGCCGCTCATCTTCGTCGAGGTGGCGCTCGTCCAGGGCATCGCCGACAACGTGCAATCGCTCCTCGATGAAAGCGCCCCCGTCGGCGACCCCGGTGAGGCGGACACGGCGATCTTCTATTCGATCTCCAACTGTCAACGCGGGCTTGCCGGGATCAGTCTCGGCGATTTCCTCATCAAGCGCGTCGTCGACAACCTCGCCGCCGAGCTGCCGCACCTCAAAACCTTCGCCACGCTGTCGCCCGTCCCGGGCTTCCGCCGTTGGCTTGAGCGGCGGCTGGCCGAAGAAGGCGACGCGCTCCTTACCGCGGGGGAGCAGCGAGCATTGCTGCAAGCCGATGGCGCTTCCTCGTTCGCGGCCTTGATGGGGCGGCCTGATTGGTCGAGAGACGAGGGGCTGGCCCACGCGCTCCGGGCGCCGCTCACGCGCCTTGCGGCGCGCTATATCCTCACCGAGAAAACGCCGCGCGGCCGGGCGCTCGATCCTGTGGCCCATTTCCATCTCACCAATGGTGCGCGGGTCGAGCGGATCAATTGGCGCGCCGATCTCTCGGAGAAGGGATTGCAGCAGTCCTTCGGCATGATGATCAACTACCTCTATCGTCTCCCCGACATCGAAGCGAACCACGAGGCCTATCGCGGCGAAGGCCGCATCGCCGCCTCCGGCGCCTTCAATCGTTTGGTCAAGAATGAGCGATGACGCGGTCTCAATTTAATTCTATGTCATAACCTTAAGAGCGAGACCTGATCTGATTTCTCGCCGGCGAGGCGAGCCTGGGGCGGTGCCGGTCGAAGGTGGGTGGATTACATAAAATTGCACGCGAAAGGTGTTGTTTTTTGTTCTTGTTTAACGATTGCCTTATAGGGTTAAGTTCGGTCAATAACCTCGCGCTGCGCAGGCCGGCAATGACATTCTTCAAGTGGGGCAAGGGAGAGGCCCAGACCACCGTCGAACCCGGCAATCGCTTCTGCCGTCGGCGGCGCGACCAAGTGACGGAAACGGCGACCGTGGTCGCGCTCCGCCCCGATCCCTTCGGCATTCCCCACGTTCATTTCAATCTCGCCTTCGAGCAGCCCTCGCACGGCTCGATCAACGAGGGCCTCCGCGTGCTGGCGCTGCGCACGTTCGTCGACGCCTACCCCGAGCGCGTCGCCTAACCTCGTCCTGCCGCTGAGCCTCCGGCACAGGCATCGCCGCGGGCTTTCTTCTCGCCTATAATCGCCGCCCTGTCTCTCCCTCACGGGAGGTCTTATGGCGGTTTCGTCGCGACCAGCAGCGCTGCCAACGAGCACCGGGGTGCCGCTCGGCGCCACCGACCAGCTGCGGCTCTTGCAGGCGCTGGAGCGGAAGGTGCTGTGGCTCTCCTCCTGGATGATTCACAACGCGAACCATCTGCGCCCGAGCCGCGATGGGCTCAAAGTGGGTGGGCATCAGGCTTCGAGCGCGTCGGTCGCCACGCTCATGACGGCGCTCTATCTCGACGTGCTCAGGCCTGAGGACCGAGTGGCGGTGAAGCCGCATGCGAGTCCGGTCTATCACGCCATCGAATATCTTCTTGGCCGCGAACCGCTGGAGAAGCTGGAGGGCTTCCGCGCGCTGGGGGGCGCGCAATCCTATCCCTCCCGCACCAAGGACAAAGGCGACGTCGATGTCTCCACCGGCTCGGTGGGCCTTGGCGTCGCCATCACCAGCTTCGCTGCCCTCGTGCAGGATTACGTCCGGCTGAAGGGTTTGGCACCCGACGAGGTGTCCGCCGGGCGGATGGTCGCGGTGGTCGGCGATGCCGAGCTCGACGAAGGCAATGTCTTCGAGGCCATGCTCGAAGGCTGGAAGCACGATGTGCGCAATCTCTGGTGGGTGATCGATTACAACCGCCAGAGCCTCGATGCCGTCGTAAGTGACCGCCTCTTCAACCGCATCGACGCGCTCTTCACCACCATGGGCTGGCGCGTCGTCACGCTCAAATACGGCAAGCGCCTGGAAGCGGCCTTCGCGGGTCCGGATGGCGAGGCGCTCCGGCAATGGATCGACGCTTGTCCCAACTCGCTTTATTCCGCGCTCGTCTTCAAAGGCGGCGAGGGGTGGCGGAGGCATCTCGAGGGCGATCTGGGGCATCTCGCCGGCATGCGCGCCTTCCTCCAATCCCATGACGATGCGAGCCTCGGCGCCGTCATGACCAATCTCGCCGGTCACGACATGGCATCCGTGCTCGATGCCTTCCATGCCGTGGCGGACGACGTCCCCACTTGCTTCATCGCCTACACCATCAAGGGCTTCGGTCTTCCCTTCGCCGGTCACAAGGACAATCACGCAGGCCTCATGAACGAGGCGCAGATGGCGAGCTTCCAAAGTGCGATGGGCGTGCCGGTGGGGTGCGAATGGGACCTTTTCGCCGGTCTCGATCTGCCGGAGGAGACGCTACGCCAATTCCTCGCGCACGCGCCTTTCGCGCAGGGGAGCGAGCGGCAGCATCGGGCGCCCGCGGTGCCGGTGCCGGCCGCGCTGCCGTTGCCGCAGGGGACGCGGCTTTCCACGCAAGAGGGTTTCGGCCGCATTCTGAACGATCTCGCCGGCGGCGACAGCGAGCTCGCGCGGCGCATCGTCACCTGCTCGCCCGACGTCACCGTCTCCACCAATCTGGGTGGTTGGGTCAATCGCCGCGGCGTCTTCGACCGGCGCGAGCATGCCGATGTCTTCCGCGACGAGAAGGTGATCTCGGCGCAGCGCTGGCAGATGTCGCCCAAGGGCCAGCACATCGAGCTCGGCATCGCCGAGCACAATCTCTTTCTGCTGTTGGCGGCGCTCGGGCTTGCCGCGCCGCTCTTCGGCACGCGCCTCCTGCCCATCGGCACGCTCTACGACCCCTTCATCAACCGCGGCCTCGATGCGCTCAACTATGCCTGTTATCAGGACGCGCGCTTCATCGTCGTGGCGACGCCGTCCGGCATCACGCTCGCGCCCGAAGGCGGCGCGCATCAATCGATCGGGACGCCGCTCATCGGCTTGGCGCAAGACGGCCTTGCTGCCTTCGAGCCTGCCTTTGTCGACGAGCTGGCCGTGCTTCTGCGCTGGGCCTTCCTGCATCTCCAGGCGGATGAGGGTGGCTCGGTCTATCTCCGTCTCTCGACCCGACCCTTGGAGCAGCCGTCGCGCGCGGCCGATGCTGCGCTCGTCGCCGACATCATTGCGGGCGGCTACTGGCTGGTGCCGCCCAAGCCCGGCGCCGAGCTAGCCATCGCCTACCAGGGCGCGGTTGCCGCCGAGGCCGTCGCCGCGCATGCGGCGCTTTGTGAGGACATCCCCGGCGCCGGCCTTCTCGCCATCACCTCGGCCGATCGCCTCCATGCCGATTGGCTCTTGGGCTTGCGCGAGGGCCGCGAGAGCCATGTGAGAGGGTTGCTAGAGTCGCTTGCGCCCGATGCCGCCCTCGTCACCGTCATCGACGGCCATCCGGCGACGCTTTCGTGGCTGGGCGCCGTGGCGCGACAACGTGTCCAACCGCTCGGCGTCGAGCATTTCGGCCAATCCGGCGATATCCCCGACCTCTACCGCCTCTATCGCCTCGATGCCGACGCCATCATCGACGCGGCGGCGCAAGCGCTTGTCGAGCGGATCGGGGCGTAGACACGCGCCTCCTGACGACACGCTTTAATTTCGCAGCAAATGATGGATGATCGTGGTCCGCCTGCGTTCTGCAGGTAGTCTTTTATTCATCAGCACAACCTACCTTTGACCCCGTCTTCGCAAGGGAAGGGGCGGTCGAAGACCGGCTTCGGCGGCATGGACGGACATTCTGACGAACGCGGCATGATGGCGGGCGGCTCGGGGCCGATGCCGCTGCTTGAGGATCGGCGCCTCGTCTCGCGCGTGCTCCGGCATGTGAGCGAAGGCGGGATGGGCCGGCGATTGCCGCGTCTTGAGGATATCGATCCGTGGCTGGTGGGTGACGACTGGGCGCATTGCGCGCTGGTGCGCGTCATGGAGCCGCGCGACCAGTCGCTCTTCATCGTCGTCGGCGATCGCCTCTTGCCGCAACGAGATCAGGTGCTTGACCATCACTCGATCGCCCGCTGCCCGGTGACGGCACTGCTGGGCGTCGTGTTGTCGTTCCTGGCGAAGTGCGTCGACGGGCGCTCGCTCTTGATAGTGGAGGGAACCGCCTCGCATCTCGGCCTGCCCGTGCTCTATCGCGCGCTGCTGGTGCCGCTTTCCGCGGACGGCCGCGTGATCGACGCGACGCTCATCGCCGCCAACTATCGCGCCGCCGCGCCCGGTGAAGACACGGCGCCGTCGACGCGCCTCGTCTGGTCGCACGGCTTCGGGGCGCGGGAGCGCTGATCGAAGCGCCAATCGGGGAAACGGCGATGACTGCGCTCAAAGTGTGGTTCTTGTGCCTTCTCACCTTCCTCGGCATCATGGCTTTTCCGCTGGCGACGTTCTTGGCGCAGCGCTGGCCGAGTTAGCGCGGCGGCTGCAGCAGCTCGTCGAGCTGTGCGTCGCTCAGGCTCACATGATAGAAGTCTCGGTAGAACTCGCGCGTCGTGTCGCGCAGCGTGCGGGCGGTGCCGCTCTCCGGCTGCAGTACCGCCGCGAGCCAATGCTCGCCGACGAGGCGATTAACCGAGGCAGGGAGATCGAACCAGCCGAAGGGTAGGCTGGGGGCGAGGTAGACGCGCTTCTCGCGCACCGCCGCCACGCTCTCCCACACCGGATCCGTCCAGATCGCGCGGTAGAATTTGTCGTTGAGCGTGATCACCACCTCAGGGTTCCAGGCGAGGATCTGCTCGCGCGAGACCGTGGCGAGCCCGTTGCGATTGGGATCGGACGCGACGTTGACCGCCCCGACATAGGCAAGCATCTCGGTATTGAGCGAGCCCGCGAGCGCCGTCTCGAGACCGTTGGGGCCGCGCGCGTAATAGACGCGGATGGGATGGTCCGACGGCACGCGCGTCCCGACGGCGCGCATCTCTTCAAAGGTGCGCCGCGCGAACCCGGCGAGCGCCGCCGCTTTCGCCGGCTCGTCCAGGAGTTCGCCCAGGCGCTCGTAAAGCTCGGCAGTGTTCTCGAAGCTGCCGTCGAGGACGACATAGGGAATGTGCGTTTGCGCCTCGATGCGCTCGGCGGCGGAGATGTGCGTCGGATCGACGCCGCCGATATCGACGATGAGATCGGGCTTCGCCGCCACCAGCACCTCGAGGTCGTTGGTCTTGGCGCGGCCGAAGAGTCCGCCGAGCACGGGCAACTCGGCATATCGCTCGGGCAGGAAGACTTTTTCTTCGTCGCGAAAGGCCTGCGGCCAGCCGAGGAGCTTGTCGGGCGCGATGGTGAAGAGCGTGATCGCCGCCGGCCGTCCTGCGGCGAAGACACGCTCGATGCGCGCGGGAAGGGTCACGGTACGCCCGGCGGCGTCGGTGAAGCTTCGCGTCGGCGGGTCGGCGGCAAAGGCGCCGGCGCTTGCTGCGGCGATGATCGCGGTAAGAACGAGGAGGACGAAGCGACGAAAGCGCATGGCGAACACTAACCAGCGACATCTCGACATTCAACGCCGTGCCTTGCGCCATCCCCTCACGTCTTGCGCTGTTCCCCTCACTCATCCCCTGTGCTATGACCGCGCCTTGCCGGCGGCGGGCGCTGCGCGCGGGCGTGGCGGAATTGGTAGACGCACTGGATTTAGGTTCCAGCGACGCAAGTCGTGGGGGTTCAAATCCCTCCGCCCGCACCACGCCGAGCGGACGACCCAGGGGATCGATCGAGTCGAGACATGCAGATTACCGAGACCACGAGTGAAGGCCTCAGGCACGAATTCAAGGTCATCGTCGGCGCCGACGACATTGCCAGGCGCGTCGAGACGCGGCTCAACGAGATCGGCCGTCAGGTGCGGCTCCCGGGCTTTCGTCCCGGCAAAGTGCCGCTCAATGTGCTGCGCCAGCGCTACGGCACCTCGGTGATGGGCGAGGTGCTGGAGCGCGCCGTCAACGACAGCTCGAACGAGGCGATGCGCGAGCACAGGCTCCGCCCGGCGCTGCAGCCCAAGATCGAGATCGTCTCCTTCAACGAGGGGAGGGACCTCGAATACAAGCTCGCGGTCGAAGTGCTTCCTGATGTCGTGCCGATGAATTTCGCCGAGCTCTCGCTCGAGCGCTTGAAGCCCGATGTGCCCGATGCCGAGGTGGATCAGGCGCTCGAGCGCATCGCCAAGCAGCAGCGCAAGAACGCTCCCGTCGACCGCCCGGCGCAGGCGGGTGACATCGTCGTGATCGACTTCACCGGCACCATTGACGGGACGGAGTTTCCCGGCGGCAGTGCCAAAGGCCAGCGACTCGAGCTCGGCGCCAGCCAGTTCATTCCCGGATTCGAGGACCAGCTCGTCGGTGCCAAGGCCGGCGACAGCCGCAGCGTGAGCGTGACCTTCCCGGCCGACTACGGGGCGAGCGATCTTGCCGGCAAAGCCGCCGCTTTTGCCGTCGAGGTCAAGGAGGTGCGCGAAGTCACTGCGCAGCCGGTCGACGAATCGCTCGCCGAGGCGGTCGGCATGGAGAATCTCGCCGCGCTTCGCGATGCTGTCCGCCAGCAGATCGAGCGCGACTATGGCGGGATCGCGCGCCAGCGCTTGAAGCGCCAACTTCTCGACCACCTTTCCGAGCGGCACGATTTCCCGGTGCCGCAGGGTATGGTCGATCTCGAGCTCGATGTTATCTGGAAGCAATTCGAGGCCGAGCGCGAGCGCCTCAAGCAGCAGGGGGGCACGCCGGACGGCGAAGGGAAGAGTGACGAGGAGATCAAGACGGAATATCGGCCGATCGCCGAGCGGCGCGTGCGCCTGGGCCTTCTTCTTTCCGAAGTGGGCCGCAACAACAATATACAGGTAACGCAAGAGGAGCTGAACCGCGCCCTGGGCGAGGAAGCGCGGCGCTTTCCCGGCCACGAACGCCAGGTGGTCGAATACTATCGCAACCAGCCGCGCGCGCTCGACAATCTCCGCGCCCCCATCTTCGAGAACAAGGTGATCGATTTCATCGTGGAGATGGCCAAGGTGACGGAACGGTCGGTGCCGATCGCCGAGCTCCTCAAAGAGGAGGATGAGGAAGAGAAGGAAGGCGCGGCCTCGGCTTAAGTGGCAATTCCCGCCCATCCCTTGGGCTGGGCTCCAGAGCAAGAAGGTGGTGAGCGATGGATCCTTTTGAGGTCTACAACAACACGCTGGTGCCGATGGTGGTCGAGCAGACTAATCGGGGCGAGCGCGCCTATGACATCTATTCGCGGCTTTTGAAGGAGCGGATCATCTTCCTCGTCGGCCCCGTCAACGATGCGGTGGCGAGCCTGGTGAGCGCCCAGCTTCTCTTTCTCGAGTCGGAGAATCCGGCCAAGGACATCTACTTCTACATCAACTCGCCGGGCGGCATCGTCACCTCGGGACTCGCCATTTACGACACGATGCAATATGTGCGGCCGGACGTGTCGACCGTGTGCGTCGGCCAGGCGGCCTCCATGGGCTCGCTGCTGCTCTGCGCGGGCGCCAAGGGAAAGCGCGTTTCGCTCCCCAACTCCCGCATCATGATCCACCAGCCCTCGGGCGGCGCTCAGGGTCAGGCAACGGACATCGAAATCCAGGCGCGGGAAATTCTGCAGCTTCGGGCACGTCTCAACGAGATGTACGTTAAACATACGGGACAGCCGCTCGAGGTCATCGCCCAGGCGGTGGAGCGCGACAAGTTCATGTCGCCCATCGAGGCCAAGGAGTTCGGCCTCATTGACGAGGTAATGACGAGCCGGCCGGTCCGAGGAGAGGAGGAGAACAAGACGCGTCCATAGGGACCGGGCGTGACCTTTCGGCAACAGCGCTAGGCATGCTTGTTGTTGCGGGATGGTATCCCATCTTTAACTAGTTATTGATCGCCGGGACCCTAGTATTGTTGAATTGTAGGGACTGTCCGACGAGCAGGCGCTCGCCGCGCGTCCCGCGCAAAGGGGCGACGGTGCGGCGCCGAGACGTAGTTCGGTTGTTGACGGAGTGCCCATGAGCAAAGCCAGTGGCGGCGACGCGAAGAACACCCTCTACTGCTCTTTCTGCGGTAAGAGCCAGCACGAGGTGCGCAAGCTCATCGCCGGCCCGACGGTCTTCATCTGCGATGAATGCGTCGAGCTCTGCATGGACATCATCCGTGAGGAGCACAAGACGACGTTGGTCAAGTCCCGCGACGGCGTGCCGACACCGCGGGACATCTGCAAGGTGCTCGACGACTACGTCATCGGCCAGGATCACGCCAAGCGCGTGCTCTCGGTCGCCGTCCACAACCACTACAAACGGCTCGCCCACGGCGCCAAGAACAACGACGTAGAGCTTGCCAAGTCCAACATCCTGCTCGTCGGGCCGACGGGCTCCGGCAAGACGCTCTTGGCCCAGACGCTGGCACGCATCATCGACGTGCCGTTTACCATGGCCGACGCGACCACGCTCACCGAGGCGGGCTATGTCGGTGAGGACGTCGAGAACATCATCCTGAAGCTGCTCCAGTCCGCCGACTATAACGTCGAGCGGGCGCAGCGTGGCATCGTCTATATCGACGAGGTCGACAAGATCAGCCGCAAGTCGGACAATCCCTCGATCACCCGCGACGTCTCGGGCGAAGGGGTGCAGCAGGCGCTCCTCAAGATCATGGAAGGCACCATTGCCTCGGTGCCGCCCCAAGGCGGGCGCAAGCACCCGCAGCAGGAGTTCTTGCAGGTCGACACCACCAACATCCTCTTCATCTGTGGTGGCGCCTTTGCTGGCCTCGAGAAGATCATCGCCCAGCGCCGGCAGGGCACGTCGATCGGCTTCGGCGCCGAGGTGCGCGGACCCGACGAGCGCAAGACCGGTGAGATCTTGAAGGACCTCGAACCCGAGGACCTCCTCAAGTTCGGCCTCATTCCCGAGTTCGTGGGCCGCCTCCCGGTCGTGGCGACGCTCGACGACCTCGATGAGGGGGCGCTGGTCGACATCCTGACCAAGCCTAAGAACGCGCTCGTCAAGCAGTATCAGCGTCTGTTCGAGATGGAGGACGTCCGTCTCGAGTTCAACGAGGAGGCGCTGAAGGCCATTGCCCACAAGGCGATCAACCGCAAGACCGGCGCGCGCGGTCTCCGGTCCATCATGGAGGCCATCCTGCTCGAGCCCATGTTCGAGCTGCCGGGCCTCGACGGCGTCTCCGGCATGGTCATCAACCGGGAGGTCGTGGAGGGACGGGCTCAACCGCTCCATATCTACTCCGACCGGCGAGGGGATGTCGGGCAAGGGGCTTGAACCCGCTCTTGCCGCCCCAGCTCTCCCGAGTCCGGTGCTCTTGAATGCATTTCGGCGCGGGCCACCTTAAGATGAACAAACCAAGTGACGGCCGCCGGCGCGGCCGCCACGCCCCTTAGGGCTCTGAGAAAGAGGCGCTATGTTCGAAATTTCCAGCGGTGCGCTCTATCCCGTCCTGCCGTTGCGCGACATCGTCGTTTTTCCGCACATGATCGTGCCGCTCTTCGTCGGCCGCGAGAAGTCGGTACGCGCGCTCGAAGACGTGATGAAGGATGACAAGCAGATCCTGCTTCTCACCCAGAAGAACGCCGCGCAGGACGACCCCACCTCGGCCGACATCTACTCGGTCGGCACCATCGGCACGGTGCTGCAGCTCCTGAAGCTGCCGGACGGAACGGTGAAGGTGCTGGTCGAGGGCGGCCAGCGTGCGCGCGTGCAGCGTTTCGCCGAGAACGAGGCGTTCTTCCAGGCCTATGCCGAGGTGATCGCCGAGAAGGCCGGCGAGCAGCAGGAGCTCGAGGCACTTGCGCGCACTGCGGTGTCGCAATTCGAGCAGTACATCAAGCTCAACAAGAAGATTCCGCCGGAGGTGCTGGTCTCGATCAACCAGATCGAGGACCCCTCCAAGCTGGCCGATACACTCGCGTCTCATCTCGCTCTCAAGATCCCCGAGAAGCAGGAGCTGCTCGAGACCGAGACCGTCTCCGAGCGCCTGGAGAAGGTCTTCGGCTACATGGAAAGCGAGATCGGCGTCTTGCAGGTCGAAAAGCGCATCCGCTCGCGCGTCAAGCGCCAGATGGAGAAGACGCAGCGCGAGTATTATTTGAACGAACAGCTCAAGGCGATTCAGAAGGAGCTGGGCGAGGGCGAGGACGGGCGCGACGAGCTCGCCGAGCTCGAAGAGCGCATCAACAAGACCAAGCTCTCCAAGGAGGCGCGCGACAAGGCGCAAGGCGAGGTCAAGAAGCTCCGCACCATGAGCCCAATGTCCGCCGAGGCGACGGTGGTACGCAACTACCTCGATTGGCTGCTCTCGATACCCTGGCAGCAACGCACCAAGATCAAGCGCGACATCAAGGGCGCGGAGAAGGTGTTGAACGCCGACCATTTCGGCCTCGAGAAGGTGAAGGAGCGCATCCTCGAATACCTCGCGGTGCAGCAGCGCATGCGCAAGGTGAAGGGACCGATCCTCTGCCTCGTCGGTCCGCCCGGCGTCGGCAAGACCTCGCTCGGCAAGTCGATCGCGCGCGCCACCGGCCGCAACTTCGTGCGCATGTCGCTGGGCGGCGTGCGCGATGAAGCGGAGATCCGCGGCCATCGGCGCACATATATCGGCTCGATGCCCGGCAAGGTCATCCAGGGCATGAAGAAGGCGAAGTCGTCCAATCCGTTGTTCTTGCTCGACGAGGTCGACAAGCTTGGTGCCGATTGGCGGGGCGATCCCTCATCGGCCTTGCTCGAGGTGCTCGATCCCGAGCAGAACTTCAGCTTCAACGACCACTACCTCGAGGTGGATTACGATCTCTCCGACGTGATGTTTGTCACCACCGCCAACACGCTGCGCATGCCGCAGCCACTCATGGACCGCATGGAGATCATCCGTCTCCCCGGCTATACCGAGGATGAGAAGGTCGAGATCGCCAAGCGCCACCTCATCCCGAAGCAGATGAAGGCGCACGGCATCAAGAAGGTCGAGTGGAGTATCACCGACGACGCGCTCCGCGACTTGATCCGCTACTACACGCGCGAGGCGGGCGTGCGCAATCTCGAGCGCGAAATTGCCAACCTGACGCGGAAGGCGATCAAAGACATCCTTATGCGCAAGCTCAAGAAGATCACGGTGACGCGCCGCAATCTCGAGAAGTTCGCGGGTGTCCGGCGCTTCCGCTACGGTGAGGTGGAGGAGACCGATCTCGTCGGCGTCACCACTGGCCTTGCTTGGACCGAGGTGGGCGGCGAACTGCTGACGATCGAGGCGGTGACGCTGCCTGGCAAGGGCAAGGTGACGGCGACCGGCAAGCTCGGCGATGTCATGAAGGAGTCGGTGCAGGCGGCGGAGAGCTACGTCAAATCGCGCAGCTACGCCTTCGGCATCGCGCCGGCGCTCTTCGAGAAGAAGGACATCCACGTCCACGTGCCGGAAGGCGCCACGCCCAAGGACGGTCCGTCCGCCGGCGTTGCCATGGTGACCTCGATCGTCTCGGTGCTGACCGGCATTCCCGTCCGCAAGGACATTGCCATGACCGGCGAGATCACGCTGCGCGGCCGGGTGCTGCCCATCGGCGGGCTCAAGGAGAAGCTGTTGGCCGCGCTCCGCGGCGGCTTGACCACCGTGCTCATCCCGAAAGAGAACGAGAAGGATCTCGCGGAGATTCCCGACAACGTGAAGCGCGGCCTCACCATCATTCCCGTGGCCTCGGCCGACGAGCTCTTGAAGCACGCGCTCGTGAAGGCGCCGGTGCCGATCGAATGGCAGGAAGGCGAAGCGCCGGTGCTGGCGCCAAAGGTCGAGGAGGACCGCACCGGCCTCGTCACGCACTGATCGCGTCTTGCGCGGTTCCGGGCGCCGCTCGCGGGCATCGCGGGCGGCGTCTCTTTTCCACAAAGCCGACGCGTTCGCGCCTCCCACATTGACGCAACCGAGAGCCGCGATCTAGACTGCGACCGGTACCGGCAGCGCTTCAGCCGATGATCAATCGCAAAACTCGGCACGCAACAACGGGGGGCCGTCGTGAACAAGAATGAGCTCGTGGACGCCGTCGCGGTTTCGACCGGTCTCAAAAAGCAGGATGCTGAACAAGCCGTCGAAGCGGTGCTCAACTGCATCACCGGCGAGCTCAAGAAGGGGAGCGAGGTGCGCCTCGTGGGCTTCGGCACCTTCATGGTGACCGAGCGCGCCGCGTCGGAGGGACGCAATCCCCGCACCGGCGAAAAGATCACCATTGCCGCCGCCAAGCTGCCCAAGTTCCGCGCCGGCAAAGGCCTCAAGGACGCAGTGCAGTAATCAAGGACGCAGTAAGACGAGCTGCGCCTGCCGATTGAGGCTGGTGGGCGATGAGGGATTCGAACCCCCGACCCCCTCGGTGTAAACGAGATGCTCTACCGCTGAGCTAATCGCCCGACGAGCCCGTCAGCGTCATGTCTCCATCGTCGCTGACGGTGAGAGCAGAAGAATTAATGCGAAGGCCGCCCGCTTGTCCAGCAGACAGATAGCGGCGCGGCGGACGGCTCGGCCATTGTGCCGCACAAACGAACTGGTACCATCGCGGATGCCGAATGAGCAAGAACGGGAGCTGTGGGGTGCTCTCGCGGAATTGTTCTTTCTCGATTCCGAACCTCAGGCGTACGACTTTGACTATGTCCTGCGCTTGCTTGTGGCAGCGAATTGGACCCTGGAGCGGACGCGAGCGACGCTCGTCGAACTGATCGCGCCTACTGCGGGGCATAATCTGGGATTCCTCACCTGGCCCGTGATCGGCGCGTGGTCGGGCTTTGACCAAGCCGACTTGTGCCGGCGGATCGATCGAGGCACCCCAAATGGTACTTCCGGCTCGCCGATTGGTACTGCGAGCGTATGCTGAGGAAACTTGACATGGAGCGGCTCCTCAAAGGGCTCGCGGAGCGGCGCCGCGCTTGAGGGCGCCGCCGTTTTCGAGCGCGCCTCAAGCTTGACACTTGCGCCCTCGCGAGGCTAGTAACCGGCGCGCGGAGCGAGTGCTGCGGGGGTGTAGCTCAGTTGGTTAGAGCGCCGGCCTGTCACGCCGGAGGTCGCGGGTTCGAGCCCCGTCACTCCCGCCATTTTGGCGACCCCGGATCTTCCTGTTTGGCGAGCGAAACCCATATGTTCCAAGGGATGGCGTTCGATCGTTGGTGCGGCTTATCGAGGCCGGCGACAGGTCGAGGCGCGATCCTCCCCGCCGCAGCATCGAGCCCCTAAAGGATTCCGCGATGGAAAGCCTGCTGCGCGAGTACCTTCCGATCCTGCTCTTCATCGGCGTGGCGCTGGGCCTCGCGATCGCGATCGTGCTTGCCTCCTTCATCCTCGCCCGCCAACATCCTGATTCGGAGAAGCTCTCGCCCTATGAATGCGGCTTCGAGCCCTTCGCCGATGCACGCAGCAAGTTCGACGTTCGCTTCTATCTCGTTTCGATTCTCTTCATCATCTTCGATCTCGAAGTGGCCTTCCTTTTTCCCTGGGCGGTCTCGCTGGGCTCGATCGGGCTCTTCGGCTTCTGGTCGATGATCGTGTTCCTCGCGGTGCTGACGGTGGGCTTCATCTACGAATGGAAGAAAGGGGCGCTCGAATGGGAGTGACGACGCCCATCGATACGAGCGCGAGCCAGGAAGCCATCCTCCGGCAAGCGGCGCAGGAGATCGAGGACAAGGGCTTCCTGGTGACGCAGATCGACCGCCTCGTCAATTGGGCGCGCACGGGCTCGATGTGGCCCATGACCTTCGGCCTTGCCTGCTGTGCCGTCGAAATGATGCACACCGGGGCGAGTCGCTATGACCTCGACCGCTTCGGCGTCGTCTTCCGGCCGAGCCCCCGGCAGTCGGATGTGATGATCGTCGCCGGCACGCTCTGCAACAAGATGGCGCCGGCCTTGCGCAAGGTCTACGACCAGATGGCGGAGCCACGCTGGGTCATCTCCATGGGCTCCTGCGCCAATGGCGGTGGCTACTATCACTACTCATATTCCGTCGTGCGCGGCTGCGACCGCATCGTGCCGGTCGACGTCTATGTGCCAGGCTGCCCGCCCACGGCGGAGGCGCTCCTCTACGGCATTCTGCTGCTGCAGAAGAAGATAAAGCGCCAACGGGCGTTCGCGCGCTAGAGGCCATGACGGAACCGCTCAAGGACCTCGGCGACTACGTCGCCACCGCGCTCGGACCCGATGTCGCCGAAAAGGCGATCGCCCACGAGGAGCTCATGATCCGGGTGAAGCGCGAGGCGTTGCTGCGCGTGCTGAGCTTCCTGCGTGACGACGCCAAATGCCAGTTCAAGCTGCTCGCCGATCTCTGCGGCGTCGATTATCCCGACCGGCCCGAGCGCTTCGAGGTCGTCTACAATCTCCTGAGCCTCAAGCTCAACCAGCGCATCCGCGTCAAAGTGACGACCGATGAGGAGCACGCGGTCCCCTCGACAACGGGCCTCTACCGCGCCGCCGGATGGTTCGAACGCGAGGCTTGGGATCTCTTCGGCATCTATTTCGCCGATCACCCCGATTTACGGCGCCTTCTTACCGATTACGGCTTTGAAGGCCATCCCATGCGGAAGGACTTTCCGCTCACGGGTTATGTCGAGGTGCGCTATGACGAGGAGCAGAAGCGCGTCGTCTACGAGCCCGTCAAACTGAAACAGGAATTCCGCAGCTTCGACTTCGCCTCACCCTGGGAAGGGATGAGCCAGGTGCTGCCGGGCGATGAGAAGGCGACGAAAGACGGCGAGGGGGCGAAGACATGACGAGCCCCATCCAGGCCGAAGCGCAGATCAAGAGCTTCACCATGAATTTCGGGCCGCAACATCCCGCGGCCCATGGCGTGCTCCGCCTCGTGCTCGAGATGGACGGCGAGGTGGTGGAGCGCGCCGATCCGCATATCGGCCTCCTCCATCGTGGCACCGAGAAGCTCATCGAATACAAGACCTATCTTCAGGCGGTGCCTTACATGGACCGCCTCGACTATGTCTCACCAATGTGCATGGAGCACAGCTTCGCGCTCGCCGTGGAGAAGCTGCTCGGCATCGAAGCGCCACCGCGCGCCAAGATGATCCGCGTACTCTTCGCCGAGATCACGCGCATTTTGAATCACCTCCTTAATGTCTGCGCCTTCGGCCTCGATGTGGGGGCACTCACGCCCTTCCTCTGGGGTTTCGAGGAGCGCGAAAAGCTCATGGAATTCTATGAGCGCGTCTCGGGTGCGAGGCTTCATTCCGCCTACTTCCGTCCCGGCGGCGTGCATCAGGACCTCCCGGCCGGGATCACCGACGACATCCGCGCCTGGTGCGCGGAGTTCCCCCGCGTCCTTGATGCCATCGAGGACATCCTCACCGAGAACCGCATCTTCAAGCAGCGCACGGTCGATATCGGCCGCATCAGCGCCGAGGATGCGATCGACTGGGGTCTCGCCGGACCGATGCTGCGCGCCTCGGGCGTGCCGTGGGATCTGCGCAAGGCGCAGCCCTACGATGCCTATGAGACGATGGATTTCGACATTCCCATCGGCAAGAACGGCGACTGCTGGGACCGCTATCTCGTGCGCGTCGAGGAAATGCGGCAGTCGCTCCGCATCATCTTGCAAGCACTCGACCAAATGCCGGGCGGGCCGATCAAGATCGACGACCAGAAGGTGGCACCGCCCAAGCGTGGCGAGATGAAGCAGTCGATGGAAGCACTCATCCATCACTTCAAGCTCTACACCGAAGGCTACCACGTGCCGGCGGGCGAGACCTACACCGCGACCGAGGCGCCCAAGGGCGAGTTCGGCATCTACCTCGTCGCCGACGGCAGCAACCGGCCTTACCGCTGCAAGCTGCGCTCGCCCGATTTCCTCTTCCTGCAGAGCACCGATTTCATCGGCAGGGGACACATGCTGGCGGATGTCGTCGCCATCATCGGCTCGATGGACATTGTCTTCGGGAGCATCGATCGATGAGCGCGGCGATCCACGACACGCCGGTCGAGCAGCCGGCGAGCTTCGCCTTCACGCCGGAGAATCTTGAGAAGGCGAAGGCGCATATCGCTAAATACCCGCCGGGCCGGCAGGCGAGCGCGGTGCTGCCGCTCCTCGATCTGGCGCAGCACCAGCACGACAACTGGCTGCCGCGCGCGGCGATGGACTGGGTGGCCGACATGCTGGGCATGGCGCGCATCCGCGTCTACGAGGTCGCCACATTCTATTCGATGTTCAATCTCCGTCCCGTCGGCAAGCACTTCTTCCAGATCTGCACGACGACGCCCTGCTGGCTCGGAGGCTCGGACGAGGTAGTGAAGGCTTGCGAGCGAAAGCTCGGCATTAGCATCGGCGAAACGACGCCCGACAAGCGATTCACCCTTACCGAGGTCGAGTGCCTGGGCGCCTGCGTCAACGCGCCGATCATCCAGGTGAACGATGATTTCTACGAGGACCTCGACGGTCCCGCGACCGAGGCGCTCATTGACGCGCTGACGCGTGGTGAGACGCCGAAGCCGGGTTCCGTGAAAGGCCGCCAGACCTCCGCACCCGCGGGCGGGCCGACCACCCTCAAGGATCTCTCCTTTGCTGGAGACAAGGGCTGAATGCTCGCCGACAAAGACCGCATCTTCACCAATCTCTACGGCCTCCACGACTGGCGGCTGACCGGCGCGCGCTCGCGCGGCGATTGGGATGGCACCAAGGATTTGATCCTCAAGGGCCGCGACTGGATCGTGAACGAGGTCAAGAATTCGGGGCTGCGCGGCCGCGGTGGCGCAGGATTTCCCACCGGCGTCAAATGGTCCTTCATGCCCAAGGAAAGCGCGCGGCCCACTTATCTCGTCGTCAACGCCGATGAGAGCGAGCCCGGCACCTGCAAGGACCGCGACATCATCCGCCACGATCCGCAGAAGCTCGTCGAGGGCTGCCTCCTGGCGAGCGTCGGCATGGGTGTGCAGCATTGCTACATCTACATCCGCGGCGAGTTCTTCAACGAGGCGCAGCATCTTCAGACGGCGATCGAGGAGGCTTATGCTGCCGGGTTGATCGGCAAGAACGCGTGCGGCTCAGGCTACGATTTCGAGCTCTACCTCCATCGGGGCGCCGGCGCCTATATCTGCGGCGAAGAGACAGCGCTCTTGGAAAGCCTCGAGGGCAAGAAGGGGCAGCCGCGCTTGAAGCCGCCTTTCCCTGCCGCCGTCGGTCTTTATGGCTGTCCCACCACCGTCAACAATGTCGAGACGATCGCGGTGGTGCCGACCATTCTTCGTCGCGGCGCCTCGTGGTTCGCGAGCTTCGGCCGGCCCAAGAACGAGGGCACCAAGGTCTATTGCATCTCGGGCCATGTCGAGAAGCCCTGCAATGTCGAGGAGGCGATGGGCATCCCCCTGAAGGAACTCATCGAGCGCTATGCGGGCGGCGTGCGCGGCGGCTGGGACAATCTCTTGGGCATCATTCCCGGCGGCTCCTCGGTGCCGGTCATCCCAAAGTCGGTGTGCGACACCGTGCTCATGGATTTCGATGCGCTGCGCGACGTGAAGAGCGGGCTCGGCACGGCCGCGGTCATCGTCATGGACAAGTCGACGGACATCGTCAAAGCGATCGCGCGGCTCTCGAAGTTTTACAAGCACGAGAGCTGTGGCCAGTGCACGCCTTGCCGCGAAGGTGCCGGCTGGATGTGGCGCGTGATGGAGCGGATGGTGAAGGGCGAGGCGGAAGTCGCCGAGATCGACATGCTACTCGACGTCTCTTTCGAGATCGAGGGACACACCATCTGCGCGCTGGGTGATGCCGCGGCGTGGCCGGTACAAGGCCTGATCCGCCATTTCCGTCCGGAGATGGAGCGGCGGATTAAAGAATACCGCGAAGCCGCCGCCCGGCGAGCGGCGTAACCACAATGCTCGCGCTTCAGCGGCACACCCCCCTCCCTAACCCTCCCCCTCAAGGGGGGAGGGGATACCGACGTCGTCGCCTTTCTTCCCCCTCCCCCCTTGAGGGGGAAGGAGGGGTGGGGGGCGGTGCCCTGATTGCTGAAAGTTCGCGTCGGAAGCTCCCATGCCGAAGCTGACCGTCAATGGAATCCAAGTGGATGTGCCGCCCGGCACAACGGTGCTGCAGGCGTGCCAGCAGGCCGGGGTGGAAGTGCCGCATTTTTGCTTCCATGAGCGCCTGGCGATCGCCGGCAATTGCCGCATGTGCCTTGTCGAGCAGGAGAAGGCGCCGAAGCCGATCGCCTCCTGCGCCATGCCGGTCGCCGAAGGGATGGTTATCCATACCGACAGCGAAAAAGCCAAGAAGGCGCGCCACGGCGTGATGGAGTTCCTGCTCATCAACCATCCGCTCGATTGCCCGATCTGCGATCAGGGCGGCGAATGCGATTTGCAAGACCAAGCGATGGCCTACGGCTTCGATCGCAGCCGCTATCAGGAGAAGAAGCGGGCGGTGAAGGACAAGGATTTCGGCCCGCTCGTCGCCACCAGCATGACGCGCTGCATCCATTGCACGCGCTGCGTACGCTTTCTCACCGACGTTGCGGGCGTGCAGGAGCTGGGCGCTACCGGCCGCGGCGAGAACATGGAGATCGACACTTACATCGAGCGCGCCCTCACCTCGGAGCTTTCCGCCAATATCATCGATCTCTGCCCGGTGGGCGCGCTCACCTCCAAGCCCTACGCCTTCATCGCGCGGCCCTGGGAGCTGCGCAAGACCGAATCCGTCGACGTGCTCGATGCCGTCGGCAGCAACATCCGCATCGATTCGCGCGGGCCGCAAGTGCTGCGCATCCTGCCGCGCCTCAACGAGGACGTGAACGAGGAATGGATTTCGGATAAGACGCGCTTTGCTGCAGACGGTCTCGCGCGCCGGCGTCTCGACCGGCCGTTCGTGCGGCGCAACGGCAAGCTCGTTGAGGCGAGCTGGAATGAGGCGTTTGCCGCCATAGCCGAGCGCCTCAAAGGCGTGCCTGGAAGTCGTATCGCCGCCATCGCGGGCGACCTCGCGGATTGCGAGGCGATGCTGGCGCTCAAGGACTTGCTGGCGGCGCTCGGCTCGCCCCATCTTGATTGCCGCCAGGATGGTGCCGCGCTCGATCCATCTTGCCGCGCCGGCTACATCTTCAACAGCGGGATAGCCGGGATCGAGAAAGCCGACCTCTGTCTCCTCATCGGCAGCGACGTTCGGCACGAAGCGGCGATCATCAATGCGCGGTTACGCAAGCGTTGGCTCCAAGGCGGCTTTCAGATGGCGGCGATCGGGCCTGCGCTCGATCTCACCTACCCGGTGACGTCGCTCGGCGCCGGACCGCAGGTCCTTGCCGATCTCGTCGGCGGGAAGCATGCCTTCCGCGAGACGCTCGCCAAGGCGAAGCATCCGATGCTGATCCTGGGGCAGGGCGCGCTGAGCCGCCCCGATGGCGCGGCGATCCTCGCCTTGGCGCGGCGACTTGCCAAAGAGACCGGCATGGTGCGCGAGGATTGGCAGGGCTTCAACGTGCTCCACACTGCGGCGGCACGCGTCGGCGGGCTCGATCTGGGATTCGTGCCCGGCCCCGGCGGACGTGACACCGCGCAGATCCTCGCGGGCTGCGAGAGCGGCGAGATCGAGGCGGTCTATCTCTTGGGCGCCGACGGCATCGATGAGAGCTGGTTCGGCAAGGCCTTCATCATCTATCAAGGCCATCATGGCGATGTCGGCGCGAAACGCGCCGATGTGATCCTGCCCGGTGCTGCCTACCCGGAGAAGGACGCGACTTACGTCAACACCGAGGGGCGCGTGCAGCTCGCGCACCGCGCCGTCTTCCCGCCCGGCGATGCGCGCGAGGACTGGACGATCATCCGCGCGCTCTCCGCCGCGCTCGGCCACAAGCTGCCCTATGACTCGCTGCTGCAGCTCCGCGCGCGCATGATCTCGCTCAACCCGCTCTTCGAGCGGATCGATGAGCTCGTCCCGGCGCGCTGGGGGAGCTTCGGCAAGGAAGGCCCGCTCGATCCCGCGCCCTTTGCTTATCCGATCGCCGATTTCTACCGCACCGACACGATCAGCCGCGCGTCCCCCACCATGGCGGCCTGCACCGCCGCGGTTGCCGCCATCACCGAGCCGATGACGGGCACCCATGGCTGAGCTCTGGATCGGCTACGGCCTGCCGACGTTGATCATTCTCGGTGAGATCGGGGCGATCGTCGTGCCGCTCTTGCTGGCAATCGCGTACCTCACGCTCGCCGAGCGCAAGGTGCTGGCGGCGGCGCAGCTGCGCAAGGGACCCAATGTGGTCGGTTGGTTCGGTTTGCTGCAGCCCTTTGCCGACGGCTTGAAGATGCTGGTGAAGGAGACGGTGATTCCGAGCGGCGCCAACCGCGTCGTCTTCATCGCCGCGCCCATTCTCACCTTCGCCTTGAGCCTCATCGCCTGGGCGGTCATTCCTTTCGACCAAGGCGTTGTGCTCGCCAACATCAATGTCGGCATCCTCTATCTCTTTGCCATCAGCTCGCTCGGCGTCTACGGCGTCATCATGGCCGGCTGGTCGTCCAATTCGAAATACGCCTTCCTTGGCGCGCTGCGCTCGGCGGCGCAGATGGTCTCCTACGAAGTCTCCATGGGCTTCGTCATCGTCACCGTGCTGCTCTGCGCCGGATCGCTCAATCTCTCCGCCATCGTCGAGGCGCAACGCGGCGCCTACGGGTTTCTCAATTGGTATTGGCTGCCGCTGCTGCCGATGTTCGTGGTGTTTCTGGTCTCGATCCTGGCCGAGACCAACCGCTCGCCCTTCGACCTGCCGGAAGGAGAATCGGAGTTGGTGGCGGGGTTCTTCGTCGAATATTCGGCGATGACCTTCGGTCTCTTCTTCCTGGGCGAATACGGCAGCATGATCCTGATGAGCGCCATGGCGAGCATCCTCTTTCTCGGCGGGTGGCTGCCGCCCTTTCCGGTGGCGCCTTTCACCTGGGTCCCGGGTGCGCTCTGGCTCATCCTCAAGATCTCGCTGGTGCTCTTCTTCTATCTCTGGGTCCGCGCCACCTTCCCGCGCTTTCGCTATGATCAGCTCATGCGGCTCGGTTGGAAGGTGTTCCTGCCGCTGTCGCTCTTCTGGCTCGTGCTGACGGCAGGCGTGCTGGTCGCCATGGGCTGGCTCCCCGCCACTGCCGCCTCATGAGCGAGACGAGGATTTAGATCATGGCCTTTCTCGATCGCAGCGCCCGCAGCCTGCTCCTCTCCGAGCTCATCTCGGGCATGTGGGTAACGCTCAAACACATGTTCAAGCCGCCGGTGACGCTCAACTACCCCTATGAGAAGGGGCCGCTCAGCCCGCGCTTTCGCGGCGAGCATGCGCTCCGCCGCTATCCCAACGGCGAGGAACGCTGCATCGCCTGCAAGCTCTGCGAAGCCATCTGTCCCGCACTCGCCATCACCATCGAGGCCGAGCCGCGCGAGGACGGCAGCCGCCGCACGACGCGCTACGACATCGATATGACGAAGTGCATCTATTGCGGCTTCTGCCAGGAGGCTTGCCCGGTCGACGCCATCGTCGAAGGTCCCAATCTCGAATACGCCGCCGAGACGCGGGAAGAGCTCTTCTACGACAAGGAAAAGTTGCTTGCCAACGGCGACCGTTGGGAGCCGGCGCTTGCCCAGAATCTCGCGCTCGACGCGCCTTACCGATGATCGTGCAGGCGGCATGCTTCTGGCTCTTCTCGCTGGTGGCGGTGGCCTCGGGCGTGATGGTGATTGCCGCGCGCAATCCCGTTCACTCCGTCTTGTTCCTCATCCTCGCCTTCTTCAACGGCGCGGGCTTGTTCGTGCTGATGGGCGCCGAGTTCCTGGCGCTCATTCTCGTCATCGTTTATGTCGGCGCCGTCGCGGTGCTCTTCCTCTTCGTCATCATGATGCTCGACATCAATTTCGTCGAGCTGCGCCAGGGCTTCCTGCAATATTTGCCGATCGGCGCGCTCATCGGCCTTGTGCTGTTCGTCGAGCTCATCTTTGTCTTCGGCGCGTGGGAGGTGGCGTCGAACGTCACCACCGCCATCGCGGCGCCGGTGCCGACGCATGCGACCAATACCGTCGCGCTCGGCGATCTCCTCTACACCCGCTACATATACGCCTTCCAGGCGGCGGGCATGATCCTGTTGGTGGCAATGATCGGCGCCATCGTGCTGACGCTGCGCCCACGCCAGGATGTGCGGCGGCAGAAGATCGCCGAGCAAGTGGCGCGCAAGCGCGAGGCAACGCTCGAGCTCGTCAAGATCAAACCGCGGCAGGGCGTGTGAGGCAATGCTCGATATCGGTCTTGCCCACTATCTCTCCGTTGCCGCCGTGCTCTTCACGCTCGGCATCTTCGGCATCTTTCTCAATCGCAAGAATGTCATCGTCATCTTGATGTCGATCGAGCTGATGCTGCTCGCCGTCAACATCAATTTCGTGGCGTTCTCGGCCTTCCTCCACGATCTCGTCGGCCAGGTCTTCGCGATGTTCGTCCTCACGGTGGCGGCCGCCGAAGCGGCGATCGGCCTTGCCATCCTCGTCGTCTACTTCCGCAACCGCGGCACGATCGCGGTCGAAGACATCAACCTGATGAAGGGCTGAACGCTCTCGGCAAATGACTAATGACTGAGCGCCTTACCCCCCACCCTAACCCTCCCCCTCACGGGGGGAGAGGATTCCATTGCAGCGTGATTTCTTCCCCCTCCCCCCTTGAGGGAGAGGGAGGGGAGGGGGGAGCCGCCGTGCGATGACGATTGCTGCCGTCTTCCTGCCGCTTCTGGGTGCCTTCATCGCGGGGTTCTTCGGCCGTTGGATGGGTGATCGCGGCGCCCAGATCGTCACCTGCGCGGGGGTCGGCATTGCCGCGATTTTCGGCGTGCTCCTCTTCGTGCAGGTGGCGCTCAACGGCCACAACGTCACCACCGATCTCGCCACCTGGATCGACACGGGCGATCTTCAGGTGCAGTGGGCGCTCCGCTTCGATCCGTTGAGCGCCGTCATGGTGGCGGTTGTGACCGTCGTCTCCGCCATGGTCCACATCTATTCCGTCGGATACATGGCGCATGACAAAGGCATCCCGCGCTTCATGGCGTATTTAAGCTTCTTCACCTTCTTCATGCTGATGCTGGTGACGGCCGATAATTTCGTGCAGATGTTCTTTGGCTGGGAAGGCGTCGGCCTTTGCTCCTATCTCCTCATCGGCTTCTGGTACGACCGTAACACCGCCAATGCCGCCGCGATCAAGGCTTTCATCGTCAACCGCATCGGCGATTTCGGCTTCGCCCTCGGCATCTTCGCGGTCTATGCGCTCTTCGGCTCGCTCCATTTCGGCACCGTCTTCGACGCCGCGCCCAACTTCGCCCATACGCGCTTTACGTTTTTGGGGCTACAGGTCGATGCGCTGACGCTCACCTGCATCCTCCTCTTCGTGGGCGCCATGGGAAAATCGGCGCAGCTCGGGCTCCATACCTGGCTGCCGGACGCCATGGAAGGCCCGACGCCGGTCTCGGCGTTGATCCATGCCGCCACCATGGTGACGGCGGGCGTCTTCATGGTGGCGCGTTTGTCGCCGCTCTTCGAATACGCGCCGGTGGCGCTGGCCGTCGTCTGCGTCATCGGCGGCACTACCGCGATCTTCGCGGCGAGCGTCGGCATGGCGCAGAACGACATCAAGCGCGTCATCGCCTATTCCACCTGCAGCCAGCTCGGCTACATGTTCTTCGCCGCCGGCGTCTCGGCCTATTCGGCGGCGATCTTCCATCTGATGACTCATGCGTTCTTCAAGGCGCTGCTGTTCTTGGGAGCTGGCTCGGTCATCCATGCGCTGTCGGGCGAGCAGGACATGCGGAAGATGGGCGGTATCTGGCGCCTCGTGCCGATCACCTATGCGCTCATGTGGATCGGCAGCTTGTCGCTCGCGGGAATCCCATGGTTCGCCGGCTATTTTTCCAAGGATGTGATCCTCGAAGCCGCGTGGGCATCGGGCAGTGGCGTCGGTCTCTACGCCTACTGGCTCGGCATTTTCGCAGCGTTCCTGACCGCCTTCTACTCATGGCGGCTCATTTTCCTCACCTTCCACGGCAAGCCGCGCGCGTCCGACGAGGCCATGCATCACGTCCATGAGTCGCCGCAAGTGATGATCCTGCCGCTCGTCGTCTTGGCGGCGGGCGCCGCGTTTGCCGGATACCTCGGCTATAACGATTTCGTCGGCGAGGGGCGGGAAGGGTTCTGGCGCGAATCGATTCTGGTGCTGTCCGATCACCAAAGCCTCGAGGCGGCGCATCACGCGCCCTTCTGGGTGGGCAAGTTGCCCTTCGCAATGGGTGTGCTCGGTATCGCCGTCGCCTGGATCGCCTATATCGGGCGACCCGGCATCCCGGCCATGGTGACCGGCACGTTCCGGCCGGTTTATCTCTTCCTCCTCAACAAATGGTATTTCGACGAGCTTTATGACTGGCTTCTGGTCCGGCCGGCGATGGCGCTGGGATTCGAGTTCTGGAAGAAGGGCGACGGCGCCGTGATCGATGGGCTTGGTCCCGATGGGCTCGCCGCGACGACGACGCGGCTTTCGATCCGCGCGAGCCTGCTGCAGACGGGATATCTCTACCACTACGCCTTCGTCATGCTGATCGGCCTGGTGCTGCTCGTCTCCTGGTATCTCCTCCGGCAGATCCTCTGAGACGGCGATGGAGAACTTTCCCATTCTGACGCTCGTCACATTCCTGCCGCTCGCCGGCGTGGTGCTCATTCTCATGCTGCGCGGCGAGGCCGAGGGTGTGGCGCGCAATGCGCGCTGGATCGCGCTTTGGACCTCGCTCATCGATGTCGCGCTGGCGATCGCGCTTTGGGGCGCGTTCGATCCGACGCGCGCCCAATTCCAGTTCGTCGAGTTGGCGCCGTGGCTCCCGGGCTTCAACATCGCCTATCACCTGGGCGTCGACGGCATATCCCTTTTCTTCGTGCTGCTCTCGAGCTTCCTGACGCCGATCTGCGTCGTCGCAAGCTGGACCTCGATCACACGGCGCGTCAAGGAGTACATGATCGCGTTTCTTGTGCTCGAGACGCTCATGATCGGCATGTTCTGCGCCCTCGATTTTGTCGTCTTCTACATGTTTTACGAGGGCGTGCTCATCCCGATGTTCCTCATCATCGGCGTCTGGGGCGGACCGCGGCGGATTTATGCGGCGTTCAAGTTCTTCCTGTACACGCTGCTCGGCTCGGTGTTGATGCTGCTCGCCATACTTGCGATTTATTTCCAAATCGGCTCGAGCGACATCCCGACCGCCATGAGCTTCGCCTTCCCGAAGACGATGCAGACCTGGCTCTGGCTCGCGTTCTTTGCATCTTTTGCGGTCAAGGTGCCTATGTGGCCGGTGCACACTTGGCTTCCCGACGCGCATGTCGAGGCGCCGACGGCGGGCTCGGTCATTCTCGCGGGCGTGCTTCTGAAGATGGGCGGCTACGGCTTTCTCCGCTTCTCCTTGCCGATGTTCCCGCTCGCCTCGCATCAGCTGGCGCCCTTCATCTTCACGCTGAGCATCGTCGCCATCATTTACACGTCGCTGGTGGCGCTCGCGCAAGAGGACATGAAAAAACTCATCGCCTACTCCTCGGTGGCGCATATGGGCTTCGTCACCATGGGCACCTTCACGATGACCATTGAGGGGCTGCAGGGGGCGATGGTGCAGATGCTGAGTCACGGCATCGTCTCGTCGGCACTCTTCCTCATCGTCGGCGTCGTCTACGATCGCCTCCATACGCGCGAGATCGCGCGCTATGGCGGGCTCGTCGATACCATGCCGAAATACGCCGCCGTCTTTATGGTGTTCATGCTGGCCTCGGTAGGCCTTCCCGGCACCAGCGGCTTCGTCGGCGAGTTCCTCGCTCTGGTTGGCACATTCGAGGTCAACACCTGGGTCGCGTTCTTTGCCACGACCGGCATGATCCTCGGCGCCGCCTACATGCTGTTCCTCTATCGCCGCGTCATCTTCGGCGTCATCACCAGGGACGATGTGCGCCTCATGCCCGATCTTCATTGGCGCGAGGTGGTGGTGTTCGCGCCGATGATCGCCGTCGTGCTCTGGATGGGCGTCTATCCGTCGTCCTTCATGCGGCCGATGCAGCCATCGATCGCCAACCTGATCGAGCGTGTGCAGCTCGCGCTCCGGGCTGACGCGGTCAATCTGGCGGAGCGCTGATCATGGCCCAGACCGCGCTGCCCAATTTCCTTCCCGCGTTGCCCGAGATGTTCTTGGCGGCGGCCGCCATGGTGCTGCTGCTGTTGGGTGCCTACCAGCGCGGCCATCACGTCGCGCGGGAGATTTCCTGGCTCTCGGTGATCGTCCTCGTCGTGGCGCTCGCGATGGTCGTGAGCTTCGGCTTGGATCGCCAAGTAAGCCTTTACGGCATGGTGGTGGTCGACGGCTTCGGCGTCTTCATGAAGTCGCTCGTGCTGATCGGCGCCGCGCTCTCGATCGTTCTCGCCATCCGCTTCAACGAGCGCGAAGGCATCGCCCGCTTCGAATATCCCGTGCTCGTGCTGCTCTCGACTGCCGGCATGATGGTGATGGTCTCCGCCAACGACCTCATCTCGCTCTATCTGGGCCTCGAATTGCAGAACCTCGGCCTCTACGTCATCGCGAGCTTCCAGCGCGACCAGGTACGCTCGACCGAGGCGGGACTCAAATATTTCGTCCTGGGCGCGCTTTCCTCGGGCATGCTGCTCTACGGCGCCTCGATGGTCTATGGCTTCGCCGGCACCACCAATTTCGATGTGCTTGCGCACGGGTTCGAGACGGCTGAGGCGGTCTCGATCGGTCTTATCATCGGTATCGTCTTCGTCGCCGTGGGGCTTGCCTTCAAGGTCGCGGCCGTGCCCTTCCATATGTGGACGCCCGACGTCTATGAGGGTGCGCCGACCCCGGCCACGGCCTTCTTCTCGGTCGCGCCCAAAATGGCGGCGATGGCGCTCTTCATCCGTGTCATGGTGACGCCCTTCGGGCCGCTCATCGATCAGTGGCAGCAGATCATCTGGGCGATCTCGGTCGCCTCCATGATCCTGGGCGCGCTCGCTGCCATCAACCAGCGCAATATCAAGCGCCTCATGGCCTACAGCTCGATCGGTCATGTGGGCTACACGCTCATCGGTCTCGCCGCTGGCACGCCCGCGGGCGTGCGCGGCATCCTCATCTATATGGCGATCTATCTTTTTATGAATGTCGGCACCTTCGCCGTCATTCTCTGCATGCGCCGGCGCGGTCGCGCGGTGGAAGGGATCGAGGATCTGGCAGGGCTCTCGCGCTCGCAGCCGGCGCTCGCCTTGGCGCTCGGCATCTTCATGTTCTCGATGGCGGGCATTCCACCGCTCGCCGGCTTCTTCGCCAAGTTTTACATCTTCATGGCCGCCATCGACGCCAAGCTCTATGTGCTCGCGGTGATCGGCGTCGTCACCAGCGTCGTGGGCGCCTACTACTATGTACGCATCGTCAAGATCATGTATTTCGACGAGCCCGCCCAAGCCTTCGATCAGCCGGTGAGTCGTGAGCTCACGGCGGTGCTGGTGGTCTCGGCGATCATTATCCTCTTCTTCTTCGCTTACCCAGCGCCCATTGTCGGCGCCGCCGACGCCGCCACCGCTGCGCTCTTCCCGGGATGACGGCGCCGCCGCGCCTGCCGCCGTTCTATCGCCTCGTCGCCTTCGACGCGATCGACAGCACTAACGAGGAGGCAAAGCGCCGCGCCCGTGAGGGCGCCGCTGGAGGCTTGCTCCTCTGGGCAAGGGAGCAGCTGGCGGGCCGCGGCCGGCGCGGGCGTAGCTTTTCATCGCCGCCGGGCAACCTCTACATGTCGGTGCTGCTGCGGCCCGCGCGGCCGGCCGTCGCTGCGGCGCAACTCAGCTTCGCTGCGGCGCTCGCCGTTGGCGAAGCGGCGGCAGCGCTCCTGCCGGACGCGAAGCGGCTGTGTTACAAATGGCCCAATGACGTGCTTGTCGACGGGCGGAAACTCAGCGGCGTGCTCCTGGAATCGCAGGCGGCGAGCGAGGGACGGCTCGATTGGCTCGTCATCGGCATTGGCGTCAATCTCGCCTCATATCCCGAGGGCCTCGAATTCCCGGCGATTTCGCTCAAGGCGGCTGGCGCCGACGTCAGCGTCGAGGCGCTGCTGACGGCCGTCGCCGAGCGTTTCCTTTTCTGGTATGAGCGCTGGCGAGAGGCGGGATTCGCCCCGCTGCGCGAAGCATGGCTGGCGCGGGCGCAAGGATTGGGCGGCGACATCCGCGTGCGGCTACAGGCGGGCGAGCTCTTGGGCCGTTTCGCTGGCCTCGACGAGGAGGGTGCGCTGCTGCTCGATGATGCGACCGGCCGCCGCCGTATCGCCGCCGGCGACGTTTTCCCGCTCGGGCGCTGAGAGGAGCGACCATGCTGCTGGGCATCAACGCCAACAACACAAACACCGTCTTCGCCGTGTGGGAGGGCGACGCGCTCAAGGGCGCCTGGCGCGCCGCCACCGACGCCAAGCGGACCGCCGACGAATATGTCGTCTGGCTCGATCATCTGCTGGCGCTCGAGAGCCTGTCGCGCACCCAAATCACCGGCACGATCATCGCCAGCGTGGTGCCTGAGGCGAATTTCAATCTCCTCACCTTGTGTCGGCGGTATTGCGGCAGCGAGCCGGTCGTCGTGGGCGAGCCCGGCGTCAAGCTCGGTGTCAAGGCGGTCGTCGAGCGGCCGGAAGAGGTCGGCGCCGACCGCCTCCTCAATGCCGTCGCGGCGCATGACCGCTACAAAGGTCCGCTCGTGGTGGTGGATTTCGGCACCTCCACCAATTTCGATGTGGTGGACAAAGACGGCAATTTCTGCGGCGGCGTCATTGCGCCTGGCGTCAACCTGTCGATGACCGCGCTCCACATGGCGGCGGCGAAGCTGCCGAGCGTGCGCGTGCGCCGCATCGAGCGCGTCATCGGCAAGAACACCGTCGCCTGCATGCAGTCGGGCCTCTTCTGGGGCTATGTCGGCCTCATCGAAGGCTTGGTGGCGCGCATCAAGCGCGAATTCGGTTCGCCCATGCGCGTCATCGTGACCGGCGGATTGGCGCCGCTCTTCGAAGGCGCGATCGAGGGCATCGATCACACCGACCCCGATCTCACGCTCTGGGGCCTGCGTTTGCTCTACGACCGGAACAAGCCAGCGTGAACGCAACGCTTTCGGCGCCCAACCGGCCCGATGAGCTCGTCTTTCTTGCCCTCGGCGGGGTCGGCGAGATCGGCATGAATCTCGCCCTCTACGGCTATGCCGGGCGCTGGCTCATGATCGATTGCGGCATTTCCTTCGCCGACGAGACGCTCCCCGGCGTCGACGTCATCATGCCCGATCCCGCCTTCATCGCCGAGCGGGTGGGCGAACTCGACGGTCTCGTCGTGACGCACGCCCATGAGGACCATCTGGGCGCCATCCCGTATCTCTGGCCGAGGCTCCGCTGTCCCGTCTACACGACGCCCTTCACCGCCGCGGTGCTCCGCGCGAAGCTTGCGGAAGCCGGCCTCGAGCACGAGGTGCCGATCACGGAAGTGCCGATGTCCGGGAAATTCTCGGTGGGGCCCTTTGCAATCGAGCTAGTGACGCTCACCCATTCCATCCCGGAGCCCAATGCCGTCGTGCTGCGCACGCCCTTTGGCGCTGTGCTTCATACCGGCGATTGGAAATTCGACCCCGCCCCGCTCGTCGGTGCGACCGCCGATTTCGCCGCGCTCCGGCGTCTGGGGGAAGAGGGCGTGCTCGCCATGATCTGCGACAGCACCAATGCCCTACGCCCGGGCGAGGCAGGGTCGGAAGCCGATGTCCGGAAATCGCTCATCGAGCTCGTCGGCCGCTCAAAGCACCGCGTCGTCATTGCCTGCTTCGCCTCCAACGTGGCCCGGCTCGAATCCGCGGCCGCCGCCGCCGCGGCGCATGACCGCCACGCGGCCCTTGTCGGCCGCTCGCTCTGGCGCATCGACCATGCCGCGCGCGAGACGGGATATCTTGAGGACACGCCGCCCTTTCTCACCGACGAGGAAGCCGCCTTTTTGCCGCGCGACAAGGTCTTGCTCATCTGCACGGGCAGCCAGGGCGAGGCACGCTCGGCGCTTGCCCGCATCGCCGATGACGATCACCCCGAGATCGTGCTGGAGGAAGGCGACACCGTTATCTTCTCCTCCCGCATCATCCCCGGCAACGAGCGCGCCATCGGCCGGCTTCAGAACCGGCTCGCGGGACTAGGGGTCGAGATCATCACCGAGCACGACCATTTCGTTCACGTCTCCGGCCATCCGGCACAGGACGAATTGACGCGTATGTATCAGATGGTGCGGCCCAAGATTGCCGTGCCGGTTCATGGCGAGACACGGCATCTCCTGGCGCAGGCACGGCTTGCCGAGCAGTGCCAGGTGCCGCAGGCGATCGTCACCAAGAACGGAGAGATGGTGAAGCTCGCGCCCGGCTCCGCCGCCGTCATCGGCGAGGTGCCGACCGGCCGGCTCGTCGTCGACGGCACGCGCCTTGTTCCGGCGGGCGCGGAGGCGCTGCTCTCGCGCCGGCGCATGACCTTCAATGGGGCGGCACTCGCCACCATCGTGGTTGACGCCGAGGGTCGGCTCCGCGCCCCGCCGCAAGTGACGGTGCAGGGCTTGGGCGAGACCGAGGATGCAGCGCTCACCGACGAGCTTCGCCGCCGGGTGGTGGGCGCGCTCGACGAGCTCGGTCCCCGCGAACGGCGCGACGACGCGGCGCTGCGCGAGGCGGTGCGGCTTGCCGTTCGCCGCTCGCTTCGCGCCTGGCATGGAAAAAAGCCCGTGACCGACGTACATCTCGTCCGGATCTGACGGGAGGGAGAGGCAGGATGATCGGCAGGCTCAACCACGTCGCCATTGTCGTTCCGGACGTGAAACAGGCGGCCGCGGTCTACCGCGATACGCTCGGCGCTGAGGTCTCGGCACCTGTCACTTTGCCGCCCCACGGCGTCACCGTGGTGTTTGTGACCCTCGACAACACCAAGATCGAGCTGCTCGAACCCTATGGTGCGGACTCGCCGGTGCGTAACTTTCTCGATCGCAATCCTTCGGGAGGCATGCACCATGTCTGCTACGAGGTTAACGACATCATCGCCGCCCGCGACACGCTCAAGGCGCAAGGGGCGCGTGTGCTGGGCGACGGCGAGCCCAAGATCGGCGCCCACGACAAACCCGTCCTCTTCCTCCATCCCAAGGATTTCTGCGGCACCCTGGTGGAGCTGGAGCAGGTCTAGGGTGGAAGGGCGCCACGATGACCTGGGTGCAGGGGATCGTCGCCTATGTGGTGATCTGGTGGGTGGTGATCTTCGCCATCTTGCCGTTCGGTATTCGGCCTGCGGAGGAGGGTGACATCGGCCATGCCGCTGGTGCGCCGGCCAATCCCAGACTGTGGTTCAAAGCGGGGGTGACGACCGTCGTGGCGGCTGTGCTTTGGGTGGGCCTTTTCCTTCTCGTGAAGTCGGATTTACTGAGCTTCCGGCCATCGTGAGTGCCGCACCTTCTGGGCGCATTGCCTCTTTGGGTTGTGGATGAGGCAAAAAATAAGGCAAGATCACGTCTGATCTTGCCGAGCTTGCTGCAGTTAAGGTCGGTCTTACTTCGTGAGGGTTGTTCCCCCAGACCGTGACTTAACGGCATTCCTCCCTAAACCTGGGCCTTTTTGTCGCAAAGTTGCGTGCGACAGTTGAAGGCGGACAGGAGTGTACGGATTTCTCTCTGGCGCGTCATCAAAATTTTAGCGGGCCGAGTCGATTTTTGCGTGACGAAAAAGGGCTAATCCGCGGGGGACCACGGCTCGGCAAGTTTGCAGAACAGGTATCGAACGGTGATAAAGGCGTACGCCATGCGCGACCGGAGAGACGGACCTCGGCGAGCTTCGGCATGATGAGAACCCTAATGACTGCCCTAGCACTTGCGCTTGGCGCGATGCCGGCGCTGTCGGCGGCGCCGGATGCACCGCCCTCGGCGGCGCCCGCGACGCCCTTGCCGCCGCCGCCCGCCGGCGGCCTCGTCGTCTCGGCCGACGGCCGAGTGGTCATCTCCCCGAGCCTTTGCGCCGATCTCGCGAGCACGCCCGCCGTCCCCGGGGCCGAGTACAAACCCGGCGTCGATGCCACGGGACAGCCGGTGACCCCCGCCGACCTCCCGGCAACGGCGCCGCCGCTCGGTCCTGTCGAGGTCGGCGTCGATCTCAAGCGGCGCTTCGGCATCGGCGCGGATTCGCATCTCCTGCAGCATCGCCCGTCGGTGGCCGTGGTCACCGTCTTGGCGGGCGTGACTTATCTCAACGGCGTGCCGCTCGCCGAGAACGAACGAGCTGCGATGATCGCAGCGTGTGAGGCGGCGCGGCGTTAGCGGCGACGTGGACACGGGCGATACGCTTTCCTAAAGTCGGCGCGCGCTCTTTGCTCTCGGCGAGGTCTCATGCGTCTTTCCGCCTATTTCTTGCCGCTCTTGCGCGAGAATCCGAGCGAGGCGCAGATCGTTTCGCACCGCCTGATGCTGCGCGCCGGCATGATCCGGCAATCGAGCGCCGGAATTTATTCCTGGCTGCCGCTGGGCTTCCGCGTCTTGAAGAAGATTGAGCAGATCGTGCGCGAGGAGCAGGATGCCTCGGGCGCGTTCGAAGTGCTGATGCCGACCATCCAGCCGGCGGAGCTCTGGCAAGAGAGCGGCCGCTACGAGGATTACGGCAAGGAGATGCTGCGCATCGCCGACCGGCACGAGCGTGCGATGCTCTATGGGCCCACCAATGAGGAGCAGATCACCGATATCGTCCGCCAGAGCATCAAGAGCTATCGCGATTTGCCGAAGAACCTCTACCACATCCAGTGGAAGTTTCGCGACGAGGTGCGGCCGCGCTTCGGCATAATGCGCGGGCGCGAGTTCCTGATGAAGGACAATTACTCGTTCGATCTCGATGCTAAGGGCGCGAAGCACTCCTACAACAAGATGTTCGTGGCCTATCTTCGCACCTTCGCGCGGATGGGCCTCAAAGCCATTCCCATGCGCGCCGAGACAGGGCCGATCGGCGGTGATTTGAGTCACGAATTCATCATTCTCGCCGATACCGGCGAATCCCAAGTGTTCTGCGACCGCGCCTGGCTCGATGCCGACATTCTCGCCGCCGACGTCGATTACGACAGCGATCTCGAGCCGTTTTTCCAGAAATGGACGAGCCTCTATGCCGCGACCGACGAGAAGCACAATCCCCAGGCCTGCCCAATCCCGCAGGATCGGCTCGTCACCGCGCGCGGCATCGAAGTGGGCCATATCTTCTATTTCGGGACGAAATATTCGAGGCCGATGAACGCTGTGGTCGTCGGCGCCAATGGCGAGCAGATCGTCCTCGAAATGGGCTCCTACGGGATCGGCGTCTCGCGCCTCGTCGGCGCCATCATCGAAGCCAGCCACGATGACGCCGGGATCATCTGGCCCGAGAGCGTCGCCCCTTTCAAGGTGGGTCTCGTCAATCTCCGCGCGGGCGATGGCAAATGCGTCGCGGCGGCCGACGATCTCTACGCCAAGCTGCGGCGGGCTACGATCGAGGTGCTCTACGATGACCGCGATGAATCGCCGGGTGCCAAATTTGCGGCCATGGACCTGATCGGCCTTCCCTATCAGCTCGTGATCGGCCCGCGCGGCCTCGAGAAGGGCGTGGTCGAGCTCAAGACGCGCAAGACCGGCGCGCGCGAGGAGCTGTCGGCGGACGCGGCGCTCAAGCGGCTGAGCGCGGCGTAGTGCCAGATTTGTCGATTTCCGTGCTGCAATTTCCCCTCACCCTATCCCTCTCCCACAAGGAGAGGCGGAACGCGCGGCACTGTCCACTCCCTCTCCGCTCCGTGGGAGGGTGAGGGGAATGGCCTTCGACACCTTCGAGCGCATGGTGGCCTTCCGCTATTTGCGGGCGCGGCGGCAGGAAGGGTTCATCTCCGTCATCGCCATCTTCTCGTTCTTGGGCATCGCGCTCGGCGTCGCCACGCTCATCATCGTCATGTCCGTGATGAACGGCTTTCGCGCCGAGCTCTTGGGCCGCATCTTGGGTTTGAACGGTCATCTCGGCGTTTACGCGGCGCAAAGCAAGATTCCCGATTTCGATCCGCTGGTGCAGCAGGTGAGGGGTGTGCCGGGCGTCGTCGCCGTCCATCCACTGATCGAAGGCCAGGTGCTCGCCTCGGCGAAAGGC
Organism: Allostellaceae bacterium; assembly: GCA_035945115.1. Lineage (GTDB taxonomy): Bacteria > Pseudomonadota > Alphaproteobacteria > ATCC43930 > CGMCC-115725 > DAHUYF01. The sequence continues at coordinate 57,527 of DASZAN010000206.1, read as the reverse complement.
CGCTCGACGGGCGCGATGGTCCGCGGCATGCGCGAGAGCGATGTCGCCGGCGAAAGCCTCATCGCCAATCACATCGTGCAGGGGAAGCTCGACCAATTCGCCGAAGACGGCGTGCTCATCGGCGACAAGCTCGCCTTCAAGCTGGGACTTCGGCTCGGCGATTCGATCACGCTGCTTTCGCCCAACGGCACCGCGACCGCCTTCGGCAACGTGCCGCGGGTCAAGACTTATCACATCGCCGCCATGTTCGACGTCGGCATGTACGAATACGACAGCAACTTCATCTTCCTGCCGCTCGAGACGGCGCAGCTCTATTTCCAGGCGCCGGGCGCGGTGACGACCTTGCAAGTGTTCGTCAAAGATCCCGACGAGGCGCGCTCGCTCGGCTACGTGCTGGCGAGCCGGCTCGGCGACCGCTACCGCGTCTATGACTGGCAGCAAAGCAACTCCGCCTACTTCGGCGCCGTCCAGGTCGAGCGCAACGTCATGTTCATCATCTTGTCGCTCATCATTCTGGTCGCCGCCTTCAATATCATCTCCAGCATGATCATGCTGGTGAAGGACAAGACCCGCGACATCGCCATTCTCCGCACCATGGGTGCGACCCGCGGCATGATCCTGCGCATCTTCATCTTGAGCGGCGCCAGCATCGGTGTCGTCGGCACAATCTTGGGATTCGTGCTCGGCTACGCCTTCACCACGCATATCGAAGAGATCCGCGAATTCGTGCAGGGCATCATCGGCACCGACCTTTTCTCGGCCGAGATATATTTTCTCACGCAAATTCCCGCCCGCATGGATTGGCGCGAGGTAACGTCGGTGCTCGCCATGGCCTTCGGCCTCTCGTTCTTGGCGACGCTCTATCCGTCCTGGCGTGCCGCGCGCCTCGATCCCGTGGAAGCGCTCCGTTATGAGTGAGCGCGGCGCGCTGCCGGCGCTCGAGCTGCGGAACGTCACCCGCAGCTACAAGCAGGCGGGCGCCATCCTGCCGGTGCTGCGCGGCGTCTCGCTCGCACTTTATCCCGGCGAGATCGCGGCGCTGGTCGGACCGTCCGGCGCCGGCAAATCGACGCTCCTCCACACGGCGGGTCTTCTCGAGCGTCCCGATGGCGGCGCCGTGCTGTTGGGCGGGCGCGATTGCGGCGGCATGGGTGACAGCCAACGGACTGAAATCCGCCGCAGCCAGCTGGGCTTCGTCTACCAATTCCATCATCTCTTGCCGGAATTTTCGGCGCTCGAGAACGTCATGCTGCCGCAGATGATCGCCGGCGTGGGGAAGGGGAAGGCGCGGGCGCGCGCCATGGAATTGCTAGGGCTTGTCGGCCTCACGCCGCGTGCCGATCATCGCCCGGCGCGGCTCTCGGGCGGCGAACAGCAGCGCGTCGCCATCATCCGCGCGCTCGCCAACGGCCCGCGCGTGCTTCTAGGCGACGAGCCCACCGGCAATCTCGACATTCATACCGCCGGGGACGTGATGGCGGCACTCATCGACATCGTGCGCCGCACCGGGCTTGCCGCACTCATCGCCACGCACAATCTTGAGCTCGCGCGCCGCATGGACCGCATCCTCTCGCTCGAGGACGGGCTTGTGGTGGAGCGCACCGCCGCGCGCCGGGCTGAAGCGCGCGGCTGAGACGGGTCAGTTCCCCTCGGCCGTCTGAGGGGCAGCGGCCGGGTTCCATTGTCCGCGTCGCATGCGGCGGATGCGTACCTCGCGGAAGAGTCCGGCCTTGGTGAAGGGCTCGTCTCGCGAGAAATCATCCGCGGCGGAACGGCTCGGCACATTGATGATGAAGCTGCTACCAATCCGCGTCATTCCATCCTCGGCCAGAAGCGCGCCGCCGAGGACGATGACGTCGACATGGTTGGCGAGGTAGGCAAAATGCGCCTCGCGAGTGGCGGCGCGAATCTGAGCGCCGTCGGGTTTGTCCTCGCAATAGATGAGATAGAGCATCGTTTCTCCCTTCGCCCAAGCGCGGCACTCGGGTAAGCTCCCGCCGATGACGCTATATTCGCCGCCGCTCGACATCGCGCAATGGATCGCCGAGCATCGGGCGCTGCTGCAGCCGCCAGTCGGCAACGCGCAGATCTGGCAAGAGAGCGACTTCATCGTCACGGTGGTAGGTGGTCCCAACCGTCGCACCGACTATCATGACGATCCGCTCGAGGAATTTTTCTACCAGCTTCAGGGCGACATGGTGCTCCGCATTCTCGAAGACGGGAGGCCGCGCGATCTGCCGATTCGCCAAGGATCGATCTTCCTGCTGCCACCGCATCTGCGTCATTCACCGCAGCGACCGGCAGGGACGGTGGGGCTCGTGATCGAGCGACAGCGTCCGGTGGGGAGGGTCGACGGGTTCGAGTGGTATTGCCCGCGCTGCCACGCGCTGCTCCATCGCGTCGAGGTGCAATTGCAGAGTATCGTCGCGGATTTGCCGCCGCTCTTCGAGCAATTCTACGGGGATGAGGCGAAGCGCCATTGTTCGCGCTGCGGGTCGCTTCATCCGGGAAAAGGCGACTAGCGTCATGCCTCACGCCGACTTCGTCCATCTGCGCGCCCATTCCGCTTATTCGCTCTCGGCCGGCGCCATCAAGGCGAAGGAGCTGGTGAGCCTCGCGAAACGTTACGGCATGCCGGCGCTCGCGCTCACCGATATCGGCAATCTCTTTGGCGCGCTCGAATTCTCGCAAGCCGCCGCGGAGGCGGGGGTACAGCCGATCATCGGCTGCGAGCTCGGCTTGCGCCGCATCGAGCGCGAAGGAAACGGACGCACCCCGCGAACCGGTCCGTCGCCGCCTCCCGACCGCGTGATCCTTTTGGCGCAAAGCCCCGACGGTTACCGCAATCTCGCGAAGCTGGTCAGCAAATCCTATCTCGAAACCGAGGGCGGCGAACCGCCGCAAGTCGATATCGCCGCGCTCGAAGGCCTCAACCAGGGCTTGCTGCTGCTGACAGGCGGCCCGGCCGGACCCGTCGGCCGTCTCCTCCTCGAAGGGCAGGGGGAGGCGGCGGAAAGCTTGCTCGCGCGCCTCACGGCGCTTTTTCCCGGTCGGCTCTATGTCGAGCTGATGCGCCACAGCCTCCCCGTCGAGGACCGCATCGAGAATGCGCTCATCGAGCTCGCCTACCGCCATGACCTGCCGCTCGTCGCCACCAACGGCGTCTTTTTCGCGGACGCCGAATTCTATGAGGCGCACGACGTGCTCCTCTGCGTCGCCGAGGGCACCGTGGTGCGCGAGCCCAACCGCAAGCGCTTGACGCCGCACCACCATTTCAAGTCGGCCGCGGCAATGCGCGCGCTCTTTGCTGACGTGCCGGAAGCCATCGACAACACCTTGGTGATCGCCCGCCGCTGCGCCTTCATGCTCGAGGCGCGGAAACCCATCCTGCCGCCTTTCCCGACGCAGGGACGGAGCGAGCAGGAGGAGCTCGCTATCATGGCGAAGGAGGGGCTCGAGCGGCGCTTGCAGCGCGCGCTCCCCGCCGAGCTCGTGGGTCCAGCGCGAGAAGAGGCGGCCCGGCCCTATCGCGAGCGGCTCGACTTCGAGCTCAAGGTCATCATCGCGATGGGATTTGCCGGCTACTTTCTCATCGTCGCCGAGTTCATCCAGTGGTCGAAGGCGCAGGGCATTCCCGTCGGACCCGGACGCGGCTCAGGTGCCGGCTCGGTCGTTGCCTGGGCGCTCACCATCACCGACCTCGATCCTTTGCGCTTCGGCCTGATTTTCGAGCGCTTCCTCAATCCCGAGCGCGTGTCGATGCCGGACTTCGACATTGACTTCTGCCAGGACCGACGCGACGAGGTGCTGCGCCACGTCCAGGAGAAATACGGGCACGATCGCGTAGCGCAGATCATCACCTTCGGCACGCTTCAGGCGCGCGCCGTCCTGCGCGATGTCGGCCGCGTGCTCGAAATGCCCTACGGCCAGGTCGACCGCATCTGCAAGCTCGTCCCCTACAATCCCGCCAATCCCGTGAAGCTGCAGCAAGCGATCGACGGCGAGCCGCAATTGCAGCAGATGCGCGACAGCGACGAGAGCGTGGCGCGGCTCATCGCCATCGCCTTGAAGCTCGAAGGCCTCTATCGCCACGCCTCAACCCACGCGGCGGGCGTGGTGATCGGGGATCGGCCGCTTGAGGAACTGGTGCCGCTCTACCGCGATCCCCGCTCCAACATGCCGGTGACGCAGTTCAACCTCAAATATGTCGAGCTTGCCGGCCTCGTGAAGTTCGATTTTCTTGGCCTGAAGACACTCACCGTGTTGGTCCACGCGGCCGATCTCTTGCGCGCGCGCGGGCTCGAGCTCGATCTCGCAGACTTGCCGCTCGATGATGCCGTGACATACGAGCTCTTGGGCCGCGGCGACACGGTGGGCGTGTTCCAGCTCGAAGGCGCGGGCATGCGCGACATGCTGAAGAAGCTCGGGCCCGACCGCTTCGAGGACATCATCGCCGTGGTGGCGCTCTACCGCCCGGGCCCGATGGAGAACATCCCGCGCTACATCGCCGTGAAGCATGGCGAGGAGCGGCCCGATTACCTCCATCCCTCGCTCGAGCCGATCCTCGCCGAAACGCACGGCATCATGATCTATCAAGAGCAGGTGATGCAGATCGCCCAGGAACTGAGCGGCTATTCGCTCGGGAGCGCCGATCTCTTACGCCGCGCCATGGGCAAGAAAATCAAGGCGGAGATGGAGGCGCAGCGCAAGGCCTTCATCGAGGGCGCGACATCGCGCGGCGTCGGCGAGCGCGTTGCCGAGCACATCTTCGAGCAAGTGGCGAAATTCGCCGGCTATGGTTTCAACAAATCCCATGCCGCCGCCTACGCGCTCGTCGCCTACCAGACCGCGTATCTGAAGGCGAACCACCCAGTCGAGTTCCTGGCGGCGTCGATGACGCTCGACTTGGGCAATACCGATAAGCTCAACGTCTTCCGCGGCGAATGCGACCGCCTCGGTATCAAGCTGATGCCGCCCGACATCAACCGCTCGGCCGTGACCTTCGCGGTCGAGGAGACGCCGCAAGGCGCCGCGATCCGGTATGCACTCGCGGCCGTGAAGGGCGTGGGTGCGCAGGCGATGGAGCAAGTCGTGGCCGAGCGCGCGGCGCGCGGTCCCTTCAAGGACCTCTTCGACTTCGCGCGCCGCCTCGACGTCAAGAGCTTCAACCGCCGGCAATTCGAATCCTTGGCCAAGGCCGGTGCCTTCGAGAGCCTGAGCCGCAACCGAGCGCAAACCTTTGCCGCCGCCGAACTGCTGCTCCGCCATGCCGCCGCCGCCGCGGAAGAGCGCGAGAGCCAGCAGGTCAATCTCTTCGGCGATGCGCCGGCCCGGCAGGGTCCGGCGTTGCCGGCCGTCCAGGATTGGCCGCCGATCGAACGGCTCCAGCACGAGTTCGACGCCATCGGCTTTTATCTCTCGAGCCATCCGCTTGACGCCTACGGCAAGAGTCTCGAGCGCGTCGGCGTCGTGCGCTTTGCCGACTTGCCGACGCGGCTTGCCGTGGGCGGACCGACCCGCTTCAAGCTCGCCGGCATCGTCATCGGCCGCAAGGAGCGCACCTCGGCGCGCGGCAATCGCTTTGCCTTCATGCAGATGTCGGATGCGAGCGGCGTCTTCGAAGTGACGGTCTTTTCCGAGGTGCTGTCGCAGAGCCGCGGGTTCCTCGAAGGCGGGCAGCCGCTTCTCGTCACCGCGGATGTACGCGCCGAAGAAGAGACGTTGCGCCTGACCGCCCAGCGCATCGAGCCGCTCGACGGTGTCGTCGCGCATGCGGCGGCGGGGCTTCGCGTCTTCGTCAGCGAAGCCGATGCGCTGCCGCCGCTCCGCGGCTTGATGCAGCGCGAGGGCGGTGGGCGTGGCCGCGTCAGCGTGGTGGTGGCGGTGCCGCCGGCGCGCGAGGTCGAGATTCTCCTGCCGGGCGGCTTCAAGGTGAGCCCGCGCGTCCGCGCGGCGGTGAAGTCGCTCCCCGGCATTCTCGACGTCCACGACATCTGAGCGTGTTGCCCCGCGATGAGCGCCGCTGGCGTCGCCGCGGAATAGATCACCACGTGCGATTGAGGGGAATTTTCCGCGACATTAGCGAAAATCCCCGGCGATTTTTCACCGCGCCGCCATCGGTCGTAGCAAAATAGTGGGATATGCCGGCTAGGCTTGCTGAGGGCTGGCAGTGGGCCCGCAAGCGGGGGTGACATGGCCGAGCGGCAGATCACCGATGCAAGGAACTTGGTTGCCGAGGTGACCGCCTTGGGCGCGGCGATGCGCGAACGCCGGCGTCACGACCGGCGCTCGCTGTTGTGGACCGCCACCATCGAAGTGCGCGGCAAGCGTTTCGAGGGCACGATCGTCGATCTCTCGCCGGGTGGCGCGCGTCTGCGCTTTGATGCCGCCCTCACGCAAGGCGACGAGCTCAACCTCATCCTGAAGGAGCTCGACGTTCTCGGTGGTCGCGTCGTTTGGCAGCGGGAAGGCGAGGCGGGCATCCAATTCATGCTCGCGCCCGAGGAGATCACGGCGCGCATCGAGCGGAAGCTCGGGCTCGATTTGCGGCGGTCGGCGACGCCCGCAGCACCTTCCGAGACCTTGCCGCCGGTGCTGGAGACGCGGTCTTTCGACGACGCGCGCGCCGTAAAAAAGCGACGCTTGATCGCGACAACCGCCGCGGCGCTCGCCGTAATTGTCGTTGGCGGTGCCGTCGTGGCGCGCGGCTCGGGCGAGGATGGCATCAAAGAGGCGTTCGCGATCACCGGCGGCGCGGTCGGCCAGCACGATTGCTCGACCCGCCTCGACAAGCTTGCGGGCTCCACCAATCAGATCGATTTCAGCTTGAACGTGGCCTCAGCCGTGCACTCCAAGTGCTTGGATCTGAAGCAAATCACGGGTGGTGAAAGCGATCGTAACGGGCATATGGTGCAGGCCACCAAGGTGCGACCCCACTGACCCGGCAGGCGCCCGCCGCGCCGCCTCGCTCTTGCCAAATCGAGCCTCTGGCCCTATTTAAGGGCCGTTTTTCGCGAAACCTCACGCGGGGACGCGGGACGGGTGGCCTCGGCCGCACCCGACCGCTCCGGTGTCGGCACTCTTGCCGATGATCCCCCGCGGCGGCTCAACCGGAGAAAGGAAGACAATGGCGATTCCCGATTTCACCATGCGCCAGCTTTTGGAAGCGGGCGTGCATTTCGGTCACCACACGCGGCGCTGGAACCCCAAAATGGGGAGCTATCTCTTCGGCGTCCGCAACGGCATCCACATCATCGACCTTGAGCAGACCGTGCCGATGCTGCATCGCGCGCTTCAGCAGGTGCGCGACGTGGCGGCTGGCGGCGGCCGCGTGCTCTTCGTCGGCACGAAGCGCCAGGCGCAGGAGGCGATTGCCGAGGCGGCCAAGCGCTGCGGCCAATACTATGTCAATCACCGTTGGCTCGGTGGCATGCTCACCAACTTCAAGACCATCTCGCAGTCGATCAAGCGGCTGCGCGAGCTCGACGAGCGCGTCAACAATCCGTCGACCGGGCTCACCAAGCGCGAGCTCCTCGAATTGACACGCGACCGAGACAAGCTCGAGCGCGCCTTGGGCGGCATCAAGGAGATGGGCGGCCTTCCCGACATTCTCTTCATCATCGACACCAACAAGGAAGCGATCGCCGTCCAAGAAGCGAACAAGCTCAAGATCCCCGTGGTGGCGGTGCTCGACAGCAATTCCTCGCCGGAGGGCATCGCTTATCCCATTCCCGGCAACGACGACGCGATGCGGGCCATCCACCTTTACTGCGATCTCGTCTCCGGCGCGGTGCTGGACGGGCTGCAGGCCGAGCTCGCGGGCACCGGCGCCGATCTTGGCGAGCAGGAGAAACCGCCCGCCGAACTGCCGCCCGCAGAGGCGGAAGTCGCCTCCGAGGAGCAAGCGAGCGCCTGAAGGCGTCGGCGAGACAAGGAAGGTTGATGAGCCATGGCTGAGATTACCGCTGCGCTGGTCAAGGAGCTGCGCGAGAAGACCGGCGCCGGCATGATGGATTGCAAGCGCGCGCTGGGCGAAACCTCGGGTGATCTCGAAGCGGCCGTCGATTGGCTGCGCAAGAAGGGCCTCGCCGCCGCTGCCAAAAAGGCGGGCCGTGTTGCCGCCGAGGGGCTCGTGGGCGTGGCGACGCGCGGCGCCGTCGGCGCCGTGGTCGAGGTCAATTCCGAGACCGACTTCGTTGCGCGCAACGACATCTTCCAGCACTTTGTCCGCGCCGTGACCGGGCTTGCGCTCGAGAACGGCGATGACGTGGCGAAGCTCGCGGGGGCGGCCTTCCCCGGGACCGGCCGCAGCGTCGGCGATGAGCTCACGCATATGATCGCCACCATCGGCGAGAACATGGCGCTCCGCCGCGTCCGGCGGCTCGTGGTGAAAGAGGGTGTCGTGCACGCTTATGTGCATAACGCGCTCACGCCGGGGCTGGGCAAAATCGGCGTGCTGGTGGCGCTCGAATCGCACGCCGACGCGGCAAAGCTCGGACCCGTCGCCAAGCAGCTTGCGATGCATGTGGCGGCGGCGAAGCCCGACTATCTCGACATCGCCTCGGTCGACGGTGCGGCGCTCGAGCGCGAACGCAATGTGCTGCGCGAGCAGGCGCGCGCCAGCGGCAAACCCGAAGCGATCATCGACAAGATGGTCGAGGGCCGCTTGCGTAAGTTCTATGAGGAAGTCGTGCTGCTCGAGCAGACCTATGTCATCGACGGCGAGACCCGGGTCACGAAGGTGCTCGATGCCGCCGCCAAGGAGCTGGGCGCGCCGGTGCGCGTGGCTGGCTTCGTCCGCTTCGCGCTGGGCGAGGGCATTGCCAAGGACCAGGCCGACGCCGCCTGATATCGCAGGAGGCCGCGAGATGGTGTATTATCCCTAGCGCTTCAGCGCCGATCGAGCCCGGAGCCCCATGTCAGCGGAACTGAGCCGGAAAGAAACAGCCACCCCGCGCTATCGGCGCGTACTGCTCAAGCTTTCCGGCGAAGCGTTGATGGGTGACCAGGGACACGGCCTCGACCCCAAAATCGTGTCGCGTCTTGCCGCCGAGGTGAAATCGGTGCACGCCTTGGGCGCCGAGATTTGCCTCGTCATCGGCGGCGGCAATATCTTTCGCGGACTCGCCGGCGCAGCGCAGGGGATGGAGCGGGCGACCGCCGATTACATGGGCATGCTCGCCACCGTCATCAATTCGCTCGCCATGCAGAGCGCGCTCGAGCGCCAGCAGGTGCCGACCCGCGTTCTCTCGGCGATCGGCATGCAGGCGGTGTGCGAGCCCTATATCCGCCGCCGCGCCATCCGCCACATGGAGAAGGGGCGAGTCGTGATCTTCGCCGCCGGCACGGGCAACCCCTTCTTCACGACCGATACCGCGGCGGCGCTGCGCGCCTCGGAGATGGGCTGCGATGCGCTGTTGAAGGCGACCAAGGTCGACGGTGTCTACAGCGCCGATCCGCACAAGGAAAGGACGGCCGAGCGTTTTGAGCGGCTTTCCTATCTCGACGTGCTCTCGCGCGATCTTCAGGTCATGGATGCCGCCGCCATCTCGCTCGCGCGCGAAAACCGCATTCCGATTTTGGTATTTTCCATCCACACCGACGGCGGCTTCGCCGACGTGGTGACGGGCAAGGGACGTTTCACGATCATCAGCGAATGAGAGCGGCGCGATGAGCGAAGATCCCATCATCAAGGACCTGCGTCGGCGCATGGACGGCGCGCTGGAAGTGCTGCGCAAGGAATTTGCTGGATTGCGCACCGGACGCGCGTCGGCAAGCCTGCTCGATCCGGTCGCGGTGGAGGCCTACGGCAATCCCATGCCACTCAACCAGGTCGCCACGGTGAGCGTCCCCGAGCCGCGCCTCATCATCGTGCAGGTGTGGGACCGCGGCAACGTCAAGGCGACGGAGAAGGCCATTCGCGAAGCCGGTCTCGGCCTCAATCCGCAGACCGAGGGTCAGACCATCCGCGTGCCGATTCCCGACCTCAACGAGGAGCGGCGCAGGGAGCTCACCAAGGTCGCCGCAAAATACGCCGAGCAGGCGCGCGTTTCCGTGCGCAATGTGCGGCGCGACGGTCTCGATATCCTCAAGAAGCAGGAGAAGGACCACAAGATCGCACAGGATCAGCACCGCAAGCTCGACAAGGAAATCCAGGCGCTGACCGACGAGACGATCAAGAGGGTCGACGCGGCCTTGGCGCAGAAGGACAAGGAGATCCTTCAGGTCTGAGCGCCATGGAGAACGTTGCGCCCGCTCCTTCGCCGCCGCCCGTGCACGTCGCCATCATCATGGACGGAAATGGCCGCTGGGCGAAGCAGCGCAGCCTGCCGCGCATCGCCGGCCATCGCCGCGGCGCCGAGGCGGTGCGCCGCGCGGTGACGGCGGCGGGAGAATTCGGCATCACCTATCTCACGCTCTTCGGGTTTTCCTCGGAGAACTGGAAGCGGCCGGTGGGCGAGGTCGACGACCTCATGGGTCTCTTGCGCCACTACATCCGCGCCGAGATCGCCGAGCTCCATACCAAGGGCGTGCGCTTGCGCGTCATCGGCGACCGCACGCGATTGCCGGGCGATATCGTCACGCTCATCGACAATGCCGAGGCGCTCACGGCCGGAAATACCGGCTTGCGCCTCACTATCGCACTCTCCTACGGCGGTCGCGCCGAAATCACGCGCGCGGCGCGCGACATTGCCGCCGCGGTGAAGTCGGGTGAGATCGCGCCCGAGCAAGTGGACGAAACGCTCTTCGCGCGCCACCTGCTCACCGCCGACATCCCCGATCCCGACCTCGTCATTCGCACCAGCGGCGAGCAGCGCATCAGCAATTTTCTGCTGTGGCAGACGGCCTATTCGGAGCTGGTGTTCATCGACACGCTCTGGCCCGACTTCGGCAAGGCCGACTTCGAGAAGGCCTTGCGCGACTATCACGGTCGCGAACGCCGTTACGGCGCCTCCGTTGGCCCCCGCTAACCCGAGCGCGCTCAAGCTCCGGATTATTTCCGCGCTGATCTTGGCCCCGCTCGCGCTCGCGGCGGTCTGGGCGGGCGGGGTCGCGATCACGTTTCTGGTGCTCGCGGCTGTGCTCGGGATGGGGTGGGAATGGGCCCGACTTTGCGGTCGCGGCCGGCTCGGCCGAACCGGCGCGGCGATCATCGCCACGCTCTTGGCTGCGGTGGGGGCGCTGGCGCTCGGCTCGGCGGCCGGCTTGGCGATCGCCCTCGTCGGCACCCTCGGCGTCGCCGTCACAGCCAGCGTGACGCGGGAGGCCAACCCGCTCTGGGCCGCCGCCGGCACCCTCTGGATCGCCGCTGGATCGCTCGCCTTCCTCGGGGTGGAGCTGGCCGCCGGCCGTAGCCTCACGATCTGGCTGCTGGCAGTGGTCTGGACGAGCGACATCGCCGCTTACGCCGCGGGTCGGACGGTGGGCGGCCCTCGTTTGGCACCCCGCATCAGCCCCAACAAGAGCTGGGCCGGCTTCGTCGGCGGCCTTGTTGGTCCGGCAATGCTAGGGGCCGCAGCAGCCCCCTTGCTCGAGGGGTCGCCCGGCTTCTTCGCCGCCCTTGCCGCCGCCCTCGGCCTGGCCGCCCAGCTCGGCGACCTTGCCGAATCCTTCGCCAAGCGCCATTTCGGGGTTAAGGATTCGAGCGGGCTCATTCCCGGCCATGGCGGCCTCTTGGACCGGCTCGATGGCCTTTTGACGGCGGCGGTGGCCTTCCTGGCGGCGATCGCGGTCTTACCTTATTTTTGACAAAGACCTCGCCGAGTTTCTGATAAGCTGCGGGCGCTGAAGCGATGGAAACATGGGCATGACCTGGCTGACCGGTGGTCTTGGATACATCATACCCTTCTTGATCGTATTGACGGTCCTCGTGTTTTTCCATGAGCTCGGCCATTACTTGGTGGCTCGCCGCAACGGCGTCCGGGTCGAGGTGTTCTCGATCGGCTTCGGGCCCGAATTGTTTGGCTGGGACGACCGTGCCGGCACCCGCTGGAAGGTGAGCGCGATCCCGCTCGGCGGCTATGTGAAGATGTTCGGCGACGCCGATCCGGCCTCGATGCCGGGCGAGCATGTTGCGCACATGACCGCCGCGGAACAGGCGGTGTCCTTCCATCACAAACGCCTCGGCCAGCGCGCGGCAGTTGTAGCCGCGGGTCCTATCGCCAACTTCCTACTGGCGATCGTGCTGCTGACGGTGATCATCGCCGTACGCGGCCAGCAGATCTCGCCGGCCGAAGTGGGCACCGTGCTGCCCAACAGCGCCGCGGAGGCGGCGGGGCTTCAGCCGGGCGACGTCATCACCGCCATCGACGGCCAGCCGATCGACCGCTTCGAGGCGATCCAACGCGTCATCGAGCTCAACACCGGGACGCCCCTCGAGATCGGCGTCAAACGCGGCGGCCAGGAGGTCACGGTTCACGCGACGCCGCGCGTCGTCAACGAGCAGGACCGCTTCGGCTTTACCCATCAGGTGACGCGGCTGGGCATCGGCCGCAAGGGCGTCGAGTATGTGAAGCGGAGCCCCGCAACCGCCGTCTGGTACGCCGCCGAAGAGACCTGGAACATTACCACCGGCACGCTCAAGGCGGTGTGGCAGATGCTCATCGGGCTTCGTTCCACCAACGAGCTGAGCGGACCCTTCGGCATCATCCAATTATCCGGCGCGGTGGCGCAGGACGGCATCCTGCCGCTCCTCGGCTTCGCGGCGGTGCTCTCGATCAATCTCGGCCTTATCAACCTCTTCCCCATCCCCGTGCTTGACGGCGGGCACCTGCTGTTCTATGCCGCGGAGGCCATTCGCGGGCGGCCGCTCGGCCAACGCGCGCAAGAATACGGCTTCCGCCTCGGGCTGGCGCTGGTGGTCACGCTGATGGTCGTCGCCACCTGGAACGATCTCATGCGGTGGAACATCTTCAAGCTCATTCGGGGGCTGGCCACCTGAGTTCGGTCGTCGCGTAGCATGTTCTAGGCGGGGGGAGTATTGCGACGGAAGTTGGCGGTGGGGGCGGTATGCGTCGCGATCGCCGGAACACTCGGCGTCGCCGCGCCGCCGCCGCGCGAAAGCTTCGCCCAGGTCCCTTCGGGTGGCACGATCGCGGAGATTCGCATCGAAGGCATGCAGCGCGTCGAGCCCGAGACGGTGCGCTCCTACATGAAGGTGCAGCCGGGCGATCCCTTCGACAGCGGCCGGGTCGACGAGTCGCTGAAGAGCCTGTTCGCGACAGGTCTTTTCGCCGACGTGACACTTCGGCGGGAAGGGGATGCGCTCGTCGTGCGCGTCGTCGAGAATCCCATCATCAACCGCATCGCCTTCGAGGGCAATCACAAGCTCTCGGACGAAACTCTCACGCAAGAAGTGCAGCTGAAGCCGCGCACCGTTTACACGCGCACCAAGGTGCAAAGCGACGTCAAGCGCATACTCGACCTTTACCGCCGCAGCAGCCGCTTTGCCGCCACTGTCGAACCCAAGCTCATCCCGCTCGAGCAGAACCGCGTCGATCTCGTCTTCGAGATCGACGAAGGCGACACGACCGGCATCCGCAGCATCAACTTCGTCGGCAACCGGCAGTTCACCGCCACGCGGCTGCGCGAGGTGATCCAAACCAAGGAATCCCGCTGGTACCGCATCTTCAGCAGCGACGACAACTACGACCCCGACCGCCTCACCTACGACCGCGACCTGCTGCGCAAATTCTATCTCTCCGAAGGGTATGCCGATTTCCGCGTCGTCTCGGCGGTGGCGGAGCTGACGCCCCAGCGGGACGGCTTCTTCGTCACCTTCACGGTCGAGGAGGGTGAGCGCTACCGCTTCGGCAAGATCGACCTCACCAACGCCATCAAGGACGTCCCGACGGAAGACCTCCGGCCCTTGATCACGGTGCAAGAGGGCGACTGGTACAACGCCGATCAGGTCGACAAGACCATCAACGCGCTCACCGACGCGCTTGGCAACCGCGGCTACGCCTTCATCGAGATCCAGCCACGCGTCAAGCGCAACGCCGAGAGCAAGACCATCGACGTGACCTTCGATGTGAAGGAAGGGCCCCGCGTCTTTGTCGAGCGTATCGACATTACCGGCAACGTGCGCACGCTCGACAAAGTGATCCGTCGCGAATTCCGCCTCGTCGAAGGCGACGCCTTCAACACCTCGAAGCTGCGCCGCTCGGAGCAGCGCATCAAGAATCTCGGCTTCTTCAAGAAGACCGACGTCACCACCAATCCCGGAAGCTCGCCCGACAAGACGGTGATCGGCGTCAACGTCGAGGAGCAGTCGACCGGCGAGTTCTCTGTCGGCGTCGGCTTCTCCACCACCGACGGCATCTTGGGCGACATCAATATCCGCGAGCGCAACTTCCTGGGCCGCGGTCAGGATGTGCGCATCGGCACCACCATCGCGCAGCTGACGAAGCAGGTCGATCTGAGCTTCACCGAGCCCTATTTTCTCGAGCGCAATCTCGCGGCGGGCTTCGATATTTTCGGCATCAACCAGGACAACCAGCTCTTCGCCCAATTCAATCAGGTGACCTACGGCGCCTCGCTACGCATGGGCTACCAGATCACTGAGCCACTCCGCCAAACGCTCAAATACACGATCCGCCAGGACACCATCAAAGACGTGCAGCCGACTGCCTCGAGCTTCATCCAGCTGGAGGCCGGCTCGCGCGTCACCTCCGGAGTGGGGCAAGTGCTGCTCTACGACAAGCGCGACAACCGCCTCGATCCGACTTCGGGCTACTTTGGGCAGCTCGCCACCGATTTTGCCGGCATCGCGACCGGCGTGCAGTACTATCGAGCGGTGGTCAATGCCGGCTACTACTTTCCGCTTGCGCCGGAGTACGTGCTGAGCTTCACGACCGAGAGCGGCTATATCCACGCCTGGGGTGGCGACATCGTGCGGATCGAGGATCGCTTCTTCATCGGCGGCGACAATCTCCGCGGTTTTCAGGTGGGCGGTGTCGGGCCGCACGACAACGTCACCAGCGACTCGCTCGGCGGCAACATCTATTACACCGGCAGCGTCTCGCTGTCGTTCCCATTGGGCTTGCCGCAGGAGTTCGGCCTCGGCGGTCGCGTCTTCTCCGATTTCGGCAGTCTCTTTGGCCTCGACCAGACAGGGCCCACCATCTTCGACTCGCATTTGCTGCGGGTTTCGGCGGGCGTCGGCGTCTCGTGGAAGTCACCGTTGGGGCCGATCCGTCTCGACGTCGCCGAGCCGGTTCGCAAGGCGCAGTTCGACCGGCGACAACTGATTTTCGTCAATTTCGGCACGAGGTTCTAAATGCCATTCCTTCGGTTGCGCCTTCTCACGGTGCTGGCGCTGTGCGTTTCTGGGCTGGGACTCGCGCCCTTGGCCGTGGCCCAGCAGCCGGCGCCGCCGCCCGCCCCGGTGGTGCTTATCGTCGACTTGCCCCAGGTTTTGCGCGACGCCAAGGCGGGCAAGGAAGTGCAGTCGACCGTCAATCAGCAATATAGCGGCTACGCCAAGGAGGTGGCGCAGCAGGAGGATGAGCTGCAGAAGGGACGGGGCGAACTCGAGCGCCAGCGCACCGTGCTCGCGCCCGACGTTTACAATACCCGCGCCCGCGAGCTGCAGCAGCGCTACGACGAGCTTACCAAGGTCGTGCAAACCCGCCAGCAAGCGCTGCAGCAGAGCTACAAGGAGGCGATGACCAAGGTGGAGAACGGCGCGCTCGAGGTCATTGTCGATTTGGTGAAGGAGCGGAAGGCCAATCTCGTGATGGCGAAGCAAGCGCTCGTCTTCGAGGACGACAGCATGGACATCACCTCCGAGACCATTGCGCGGCTCGACAAGAAGCTGCCGTCGGTTCCGGTCAATCTGCCGAAACCTGAAACAGCGGCAGCTGCGCCCAAACCTCCAAGCGGCGGCACGCCGGCGAAGAAATAGCCATGGCCGACCCACGCTTTTTCGCCGTGGGGCCACCGATGACGGTGGCGTCGCTCGCCGAGCGCACTGGCGCTCGGATCGGCGGCGCGGGCAGAGCCGACCTCCTCCTCCGCGACGTGGCACCGCTCGACGCGGCGCTCACCGACCATCTGACTTGGCTCGACAACCGCAAGTACCTCGGCGACTTCCGCCGCACCCGTGCAGGCGCCGCCTTCGTTCAGGAGGCACTTGCGAAGGAAGCGCCGGCGAGTCTTACCCTCCTTATCACCGAGCAGCCCTATCGCGCTTACGCCATTGCGGCGCAAGCCTTCTATCCCGAGCCGCCGCCGGTTCCCGGCATCGCCGCGAGCGCTGTCGTCGATCCGAGCGCGCGGCTCGGTGAGGGCGTCGCGGTCGAGGCCAATGCCGTCATCGGCGCCGGTGTCGAGGTCGGACCCCGCTCGCTCATCGGCGCCAATAGCGTCGTCGGCGTCGGCTGCGTCTTGGGCGCCGATGTCCGCATCGGCGCCAATGTGAGCGTCAGCCACGCCATCATCGGCGCCCGGGTCCGGCTTTATCCGGGGGCGCGCATCGGCCAGGACGGCTTCGGCTTCACACCCGGTCCGGAGCGGTTCATCAAGGTGCCGCAGCTCGGCCGCGTCATCATCGACGACGATGTCGAGATCGGTGCCAATACGACGATCGACCGCGGGGCTGGGCCTGACACCGTCATCGGCGCCGGCACGATGATTGATAATCTGGTACAAATCGGGCACAACGTCCAAATCGGTCGGGGCTGCGTGCTGGTGTCTCAAGTGGGAATTTCCGGCAGCACGCGGCTCGGCGATCACGTCATGATCGGCGGCCAGGGCGGGCTGATCGGCCACCTGACCATCGGCAGCGGCGCCCGCATCGGCGCCCAGGCGGGCGTCATGCGCGACGTGGCGGCCGGCGAGACGGTGCTCGGCGCGCCCGCCCTACCGAAGCTGGAATTCTTCCGCCAGGTGGCAGCGTTGCAGCGCCTGGTGAAGAAGAAAGGCGACTAGGGATGGACACGACTCAGCCGGGCGGCGTCGCCGCCGAGATCGATATCCAGCGGATCCTGGAGATGATCCCGCACCGGTATCCCTTTCTGTTCATCGACCGGGTCGTTGACGTCGTCGCCGGCGAAAGTGCGGTCGGCATCAAGAACGTCTCGATCAACGAAGCCTACTTCCAGGGCCATTTCCCCGGCCATCCCGTGCTGCCGGGCGTGCTCATCATCGAAGCCATGGCGCAGACGGCGGCGGTCCTGGTGGTGCATACCTTGGGCGCGGAGTCCGAGGGGAAGCTCGTCTATTTCATGAGCGTCGACAATGCTCGCTTCCGCCATCCGGTGTTTCCCGGCGATCAGCTTCATGTGCGGGTCGTGCGCAAGCAGAATCGCGGCAATGTCTGGAAATTCGACGGCACCGCCCTGGTGCACGACAAAGTGATCGCCGAGGCAACCTTCGCCGCGATGATCCGGGATCACTGAGCCGTCATGCCGCAGATCCACCCGACGGCGATCATCGAGCCCGGGGCCGAGATCGCCTCCGGCACGCGCGTCGGCCCCTATTGCCATGTCGGTGCGAAGGTGGTGCTCACGGGCGACGTCGAGCTCGTCTCGCACGTGGTCGTCGCCGGGCGCACCACCATCGGCGAGGCGACGCGCATCTTTCCCTTCGCCTCGATCGGCCATCAGCCGCAGGATTTGAAGTACAAGGGCGAGGCGTCGAGCCTCGTCATCGGCCGGCGCAACGTCATCCGCGAATACGTCACCATGAATCCCGGCACCACCGGCGGTGGCATGGTGACGCGCGTCGGTGATGATTCGCTCTTCATGGCCGGCGTCCATGTGGCGCACGACTGCACCATCGGCGATCACGTCATCATGGCCAACAACGCGACGCTCGCGGGCCATGTGGTAGTCGGCGACTATGCGTTCCTCGGCGGTCTCTCGGCGGTCCATCAATTCGTACGCATCGGCCAACATGTGATGGTCGGCGGCATCACCGGTGTCGAGCGCGATGTCATCCCCTACGGGTCGGTCATGGGCGACCGCGCCCGCCTCGTCGGTCTCAACATGGTGGGCTTGCAGCGCCGCGGGTTTTCACGCGAGGACGTGCAGGCACTGCGCAGCGCTTATCAGATGCTGTTCGAGAACGGCAGCGGCACGCTCGCCGAGCGCGTCGACGCCGTGGCGGCGCGCTTTCCCGAGGTGAAGCCGGTCCGCGACATCATCGAATTCATTCGCGCCGACAATGCGCGCGGCCTCGTGCAGCCGAAGGCGAATGGCGGATAGGCTCGGCATCGTTGCGGGCGCGGGCGCGCTGCCGCTGCGCCTCGTCGAGGCATGCCGCGCCGTGCAGCGTCCGGTCTTCGTGCTTGCTTTCGAGGGCGCCGCCGACCCCGCGGTTACCTCGGGTGTGCCGCACGCCTGGGTGAGGCTCGGCGCCGCGGGGGAGGGGATCCGCATTCTCCGCGAAAACAGCGTCGAGGAGCTGGTGCTGGCGGGCGGCGTCAGGCGGCCGTCGCTCTTGTCGCTGAAGCCCGATTGGCGGACGGCGAAATTCTTCGCGCGCATTGGCTATCGCGCGCTCGGCGATGACGGCCTCTTGACGGCGATCATGCGCGAGCTCGAGGAGGAAGGCTTCCGCGTGCTCGGCGCCGATACCATTCTCGGCGCGGCGCTCGCGCCGGAAGGGCCGTTCGGCCGGTGCGTGCCAGACGCCGAGGCGCAAGCCGACATCGTACTCGGCTTCAAGATCGTCCGCGCGCTGGGCGCCCTCGACATCGGCCAAGCGGTGGTGGTGCAGCAAGGCCTTGTGCTCGGCGTCGAGGCGATCGAGGGCACCGATGCCCTCATCGCACGCTCGGCCGGGCTTCGCCGCGAGGGGCCGGGCGCGGTCCTGGTGAAGGGGCTGAAGCCCGGGCAGGACCGGCGTGCCGATCTTCCGACTATCGGCCCCGACACCGTGAAAGCCGCCGCCGCCGCCGGCTTGCGCGGCATTGCCGTCGAGGCGGACGCCACCTTCGTGCTCGACCGTGCCCAGCTTGTCGAGGACGCCGACCGCGCAGCGATTTTCGTCATCGGCGTCGCTCAGCCGTGAGCGCACCGCTTATCTACATCATCACCGGCGAGCCTTCGGGCGACTCGCTTGGCGGCAAGTTGATGGCGGCGCTCAAGGAGCGCACCGGCGGTGCGGTACGCTTTGCCGGCGTCGGTGGCGAGACCATGGCGGCCGAAGGTCTTGCCAGCGTCGCCCCGATCGCCGATCTCGCCATCATGGGCGTCACCGAGGTGCTGCCGAGCCTGCGTCGCATCTTCCACCATATGGGCGCCGTCGTTGCCGACATCCGTAGGCTCAAGCCGGCGGCAGTGGTGACGATCGACAGCTCCGGCTTCACTTGGCGCGTGGCGCAGCGCTTGCGTCGCCTCGGCGAAACGGAACTGCCCCTCATCCACTACGTCGCCCCCATGGTGTGGGCATGGCGCGCCGGCAACGCGCAGAAAATGGCGCGCTGGTACGATCATCTCATGGTGTTGCTTCCCTTCGAGCCGCCCTATTTCACCGCGGTTGGCCTCCCCTGCACCTATGTCGGTCATCCCGTCGTGGAGGGCGGCGCCGATGGCGCCGATGGCGCCGATTTCCGCCGCCGTCACGGCATTCCCGTGAGCGCCCCTGTCGTGGCGGTGCTGCCGGGGAGCCGGCGCGGCGAGGTGAAGCGGCTGCTGCCGGTTTTTGGTGCCGCCGTCGCGCGCCTGGCCGCGCGCCGGCCGGACCTTCGCGTGGTGGTGCCGACGCGCGAGACGGTGGCGGCGATGGTGAGCACCGCCGTTTCCCGCTGGGCCGCGCCCGCGATCGTGGTGCGGGGCGAGGCCGAGAAATACGCGGCCTTTGCCGCGAGCAACGCCGCGATCGCCGCGTCGGGGACGGTGGCGCTCGAACTGGCCATGGCCAAGGTGCCGCATCTCGTGGGATATCGCCTCCTGCCATTGACGCATTGGCAGCTGCGGCGCATCGTCAAGGTGAAGCACATTCACCTGCTGAATCTGATCCTGGACCGCGCGGTGGTCCCGGAGCTCGTTCAGCAGGATTGCGAGCCCCACCGCATTGCCGAGGAGATCGAACGCCTGCTTGATGATCCTGCCTGTCGCGAGGCGCAGATTGCCGGATGCCAGGAGGGCCTTCGCCGCCTCGGCCTTGGCGAGCTCAGGCCGAGCTATCGGGCCGCCGACGTCGTGCTCTCGATCATCGCCGCACGCGCACGCCCGGATGCCCGGCCGAGCGCCGCATAACTTTCTAATACGCAGGAGGAGAGAAAAAATGGATACGCGAACCGCGAAGGAAAGAGACGCCGGTGCCGCCATCGGCAAGGCGCGCTTTCTCCACACCATGCTGCGCGTCTTCGATCTCAAGAAGTCGGTCGATTTCTATACGCGCCTTCTCGGCATGGAGGTGCTGCGTGAGCGCGAGGTGGCAGAGGGCCGCTACACGCTCGCCTTCGTGGGTTATGGCAGCGAGGACAGCAGCACGGTGCTCGAGCTTACTTACAATTGGGACCAGAAGGAGCCTTATGCCATCGGCACCGCCTTCGGTCATCTCGCCGTCGGCGTCGCTGATGTCTACGCCACCTGCGAGCGCTTGAAGGAGGCCGGGGTCAAGATCACGCGCCCTGCGGGGCCGGTGAAGTTCGGCACCACCGTCATCGCCTTCATCGAGGATCCCGACGGCTACAAGATCGAGCTCATTCAACGTGGCTGAGCCGCGCGTCGAGCTCGTCGTCGAGGCACGCGGCGCCGCGGGGCGCGTCGCGCGCCTTATCGTCGACCATCCCGGCAAGCTCAACATCCTCAACCGTGCCCTCATCGGCGAGCTCGCCAGCAAAGCGCGCTCGCTCGCCGGCGAGGCCGATCTCCGCGCCGTCGTGCTCACGGGTGCCGGCGAGCGCGCCTTCATCGGTGGCGCCGATATCCGCGATTTGGCCGCCCTCGAGCGCGACACCGCCGCGGCGTTCATCACCGCGCTTCATCAGGCGTGCGAGGCGCTGCGGCTCTTGCCAGTCCCGGTGATTGCCCGCATCAACGGCTACGCACTGGGAGCTGGGCTCGAAGTGGCGGCCGCCTGCGATTTGCGCATCGCGAGCCACCATTCGCGCTTCGGCATGCCCGAGGTGCGTGTCGGCATTCCCTCCGTCATCGAAGCAGCGCTGCTGCCGGGACTCATCGGCTGGGGTCGCACGCGACGGCTCCTGCTGACGGCGGAGACGATCGACGCGTCGATCGCCGAACGCTGGGGCCTCGTCGACTGGTGCGTCCCCTCGGCACAGCTCGATGCGGCCGTCGAGGAGCTGCTTGACGCCATCCTTGCTTGCGGCGCCAACGCCATTCGCCTGCAAAAGACGCTCATCCGCGAATGGGAGGACCTGCCGCTCTCGCAAGCGATCGAGCGCGGCATCGAGTGTCTTGCCGAGTCCTACGCGAGCGATGAGCCGAAGCGCATGATGGGTGCCTTCCTCAGCGCCGCGGCGGCACGCAAGAAGAGGCGCGGCAAGGGGTAACCGACGCGCGGCGCAGTCGCGCCTCTTGAAGAATGCACAAAACGACTTCGTTTATGGCGGCTCATTACCCGAGCGTTCGTCCCGCTGCTCCTCGGCGCTCTCCTTCCCCAAGCGGACGAAGCGACGAAAACAACGCCCATGATCGGCAACAGTGCCGTGGTGGATTGTCGAGGATTGCGCTGATCCGTGGTCATAGAGTTCGCCGTCGTGATGCGTCGAATCTATGAGCCGCCGCGGCTCGCGATTAGCCGGGACAGCGCGCATGGACTTATGAACGCCGGTCATAGATCAGCCCGCGCCCCGAAGACGAGAGCATCCGCCTCCTACGCCGCCGCGGCCCAGATCAGCACGCCAAGCAGCGCGAGGCCGGCGACGAGCGGTGCGAGACGGTGCAGAAGCGCGGCGCAAGCGGGGCGGTTGTCATTCGCGAACGTCGGCAGATGCCGCGGCCAGCCGAGACGCGCCACATAGTGGCGCCGCGTTGCACTGCGGCGGGCGGCGCCGCTCTTAGCCACGTTTCTCGAGCGGCGCGTAGTGTCGCAG
This sequence comes from Allostellaceae bacterium, assembly GCA_035945115.1. Classification (GTDB taxonomy): domain Bacteria; phylum Pseudomonadota; class Alphaproteobacteria; order ATCC43930; family CGMCC-115725; genus DAHUYF01. The sequence continues at coordinate 35,518 of DASZAN010000206.1, read as the reverse complement.
GGGCTGGCCGGTATAGAGCTGGCGCGGGCGGCCGATCTTGGCGTTGGGATCCTCGATCATCTCGTTCCACTGCGCCACCCAACCGACGGTGCGGGCAATCGCGAAGAGCACGGTGAACATCGACATGGGGAAGCCCATCGCGCGCAGGATGATGCCGGAGTAGAAGTCGACATTCGGATAAAGCTTCTTCTCGACGAAGTAATCATCGTGAAGCGCGATGCGCTCCAATTCCATGGCGAGATCGAGGAGCGGCTCGTCGCGCACACCCAACTCGTCGAGGACGGCGTGGCAGCTCTTGCGCAGCACGGCGGCGCGAGGGTCGTAGTTCTTGTAGACGCGATGGCCGAAGCCCATGAGGCGGGTGTGGTCCTGCTTGTCCTTGACGCGCTTCATGAACTCGGGGACGTTCTTTGGGTCGCCGATCTGCATCAGCATCTTGAGCACGGCCTCGTTGGCGCCGCCATGGGAGGGGCCCCAGAGCGAGGCGATGCCGGCGGCGATGCAGGCGAAGGGATTGGCGCCCGAAGAGCCCGCCAGCCGCACGGTCGAGGTGGACGCGTTCTGCTCGTGATCGGCGTGGAGGATGAAGATCAAGTCCATCGCGCGGGCCAGCACCGGATTGACCTTGTAGGGTTCGCACGGCACCGCGAAGGTCATATGCAGGAAATTCTCGGCGTATTTGAGGTCGTTCCTCGGGTAGATGAAGGGCTGGCCGAGAGTGTACTTGAAAGCCATCGCCGCGATGGTCGGCATCTTGGCGATGAGCCGGTGGCTCGCGATGACGCGCTGCTTCGGATCGTTGATGTCGGTGCTGTCGTGATAGAAGGCGGAGAGGGCGCCGACGACACCGCACATGACCGCCATCGGATGCGCATCGCGGCGGAAGCCGCGATAGAAGGTGCTGAGCTGCTCATGCACCATGGTGTGCAAGGTAATGTCGCGTTCGAACTTCTTTTTTTCCGCCGTGGTCGGCAGGCCGCCATTGAGGAGGAGGTAAGCGACCTCCATGAAGTCGCTGTGCTCCGCGAGCTCTTCGATGGGATAACCGCGATAGAAGAGTTCGCCCTTGTCGCCGTCGATATAGGTGATCTTGGACTCGCAGCTGCCGGTGGCGGTGAAGCCGGGATCGAAGGTGAAATGACCGAGATCGGAATAAAGGCGGCGGATGTCGACGACCTTGGGGCCGAGCGTACCCGAGAGCAGCGGCATCTCGGCCGATTTCCCGGTGGCATTGTCGGTGACGGTCACCGTCTCTTTCGGCTGAATGCCCGTGTTGCTGGCCGGCGGCTTAGCCTTGGCGGCGGATGCTTTCGTGTCCATCGACCTTGATCCCGGATTGGCGTGTTGCAGTGCAATAACCCCTCAGAGGCGCAGCATAGGCCGGCTGCGACGTTTTATCAAACAGCCGACTGAGCGGGTGCCACGTCGGCAAGCCGCGCCAGCGTCTCCTCGCGCCCCAAGACCGTCATCACCTCGAAAATCGGCGGCGAGGCGAGGGCGCCGACGAGCGCCGCGCGCAGCGGTTGCGCCACCGCGCCGAGCTTCACCCCCCGCTCCTCGGCAAAGGCGCGCATCGCTTCCTCGAGCGCCGCCGCCCGCCATTCGAGCCTGGCAAGATGGCCCATCAGCCCGGCGATGAGGGAGCGCGCCGCCGCCGTCAACTCTGCCTGTGCCTTGTCGTCCAGCGGCAAGGGCCGTTTTTCCACATAGAACCGCGCCTGGTCCGCGAGCTCGACGAGCGTCTTGGCGCGCGGCTTCAAACCCGGGAGCGCGGCGCGAAGGCGGGCGCGGTCGGCCTGGTCAAGCGCGCGGGCAAGCGCGCGCTCGAGCCGCGGCACGATGAGTCCCAAGAGGCGTGCATCGTCGGCTTCCCGGATGTAGTGGCCGTTCAGATTGGCGAGCTTGGCGAAGTCGAAGCGCGCGGCGGCGCGGCCCACGTCATCGATGTCGAACCACTCGATGGCCTGCGCCGTAGCGATGATCTCGTCATCGCCGTGGCTCCAGCCGAGGCGCAAGAGGTAATTGCGCAACGCCTCCGGCAAGTATCCCATCTCGCGATAAGCATCGACGCCGAGCGCGCCGTGCCGCTTCGAGAGCTTGGCACCATCGGGCCCGTGAATGAGCGGCACATGCGCGAATTCCGGGACCTTCCATTGGAGCGCGCGATAGATCTGGATCTGACGGAAGGCGTTGTTCAAATGATCATCGCCGCGAACCACGTGGGTGATGCCCATGTCGTGATCGTCGACGACGACGGAGAAATTGTAGGTCGGCGTGCCGTCCGAGCGGAGAATGATGAGATCATCGAGTTGCTCGTTGGCGACGCGCACGGTGCCTTGCACATGATCGTGCACGATAGTCTCGCCGGTCTGCGGCGCCTTGAGGCGGATCGCCGGCTTGACGCCCGGCGGCGCCTCGCGCGGGTCGCGGTCGCGCCAGGTGCCCTCATAAAGCTTCGATCGCCCTTCGGCACGCGCCTTGGCGCGCATTGCCTCGAGCTCCTCGGGCGTGCAATAGCAGTTGTAGGCATCGCCCGCCGCGAGCAGTGTGCGCGCGACATCCCCGTGGCGCTGGGCGCGCTCGGATTGCATGACGATGTCGCCGTCCCAATGAAGCTCGAGCCACTGCAGTCCGTCGATGATCGCGTCGACCGCTTCCTTGGTCGAGCGTTGGCGATCGGTGTCCTCGATGCGCAACAGGAACTTGCCGCCGTGGTGCTTGGCATAAAGCCAATTGAAGAGCGCGGTGCGGGCGCCGCCGATGTGGAGGAACCCGGTGGGCGAGGGGGCGAAACGGACGACAACGGTCATGGGGGCGCGCTTTAGCACATTTCGCCTTGCGGCGTCGGCGGACGCGCGGCAGACACGATCGCGCGATCGCCTTCTTGCGTTCCCCAAGATGGGCTACGCTCTGCAATCGACTGGACGATCGCCGGGAGAATAGTCCGGCATGCCGGGGGAGCCATCGCCGTGAAGACATGGTTCATTCGCGCGGCGCTGACGGTCGCCGCAACGTTGACTTCTGGCTTGGTGTTTGCGGGCGAGGCAACGCCGATCAAGATCGGCACGGCGCTCGACTTTTCCGTCCTCTATACCCATCTCGTGCCCATCTATTCGCAGGGGCAGCGCGACTATGTGACGTTGATCAACGGGCGGGGCGGCATCAAAGGCCATCCGCTGGAGTTGATCGTCGTCGACCAACGAAATGATGTGCAACTCGGCCTCGAAGCGTATCAGCGCTTCAAGAGCGAAGGCGCCGTGCTCGTCGATTTTCTCAGCACGCCCGTCTCGCGCGCTGTCTTGCCGTCGGCTTTGGCCGATGGAATGAATGTGATCACGCTCTTTCACGGTCGCGCCGATGCGGCGGACGGCCGCGTGTTTCCGACAATTTTCCCGATGGTGGCCACCTATTGGTCGCAGGCGGCCGATCTCATCAAGTACATCGGCGATCAAGAGAAGGAGCTTATTAAGGGTAAGCGAATTGCTCTCGTCGCCATCGACAACCCGCTGGGTCACGAGGTCGAGCCCATCTTCCAGGCACTCGCCAAGCGTCTCGAGTTTCGCTTCGAAGCATTCTTCTATCCGCCGCCCGGAATCGACCAAGCCGCGGCGTGGAAGCAAGCGCGCCGCTTCGGCCCGGACTGGACCTTGATCTGGGGTGCCGGTGATGCACAGGCACATTCAGTCGCGGAGGCGCTCGCGCAAGGCTTTAAGCTCGATCACGTCGCCAGCAATGTCAGCATTGCCGAGACCGACCTCGATCTCGCGGGCCGCGAGCGCGCGGCTGGGCTGTTGCGCTTCGAGGGCGTGGCGAGCGGGCGCGACCTGCCGGTGATCGCCGCCATCGAAAAGGAGGTCATCGCCGCCGGCAAAGGTGCGGGCCCAGCGGAGAAAGTGGGCCAGACCTATTACAACGCCGGCGTCGCCAGCATGGTGTTCGCCGCTGAAGGCGCGCGGCTCGCGCTCGAGAACGAGGGCGAGCCGTTGACCGCGGCGAAGTTCAAGAAAGGTCTCGAGCGGCTGCACGACTTCAGCGCCGACGACTTGGTGCCGCCGACCACGATCACGGCGCGCGACCATCAGGGCGGCGGCCGCGGCCGCGTCGTCCAATGGGATGGCACGAAGTGGATCGAACGGCGACACTGGTTCGCAGCATACCAGGACATCGTCTGGGACCTCATCGGCAAGAGCTCAGCGACGTTCAAGGCGGCACCGCGATAACAGCGAGAGCGCGCTCAGCCTCGAGCTGTCGAACGAGCTCAGGAGGGTTGAGGCTGCAAATTGGCGATCGACCGCAAAACGGTGAAGGCCCCGGGGTTCCTATGGCGCGTTCATGTGTCGGGCTACATGGTCGATGGCCATGTCGAGGGCCATTTCCAGCGGGCGACTTGAATGGGTCGTCTTGGCGAGAAGGAGCCCGCCCTCCACCGCGCTGAGGAGTGCGAGAGCGAGGTCGTGCGGATTGGCCGAGGCGCCAAGTTCGCCGCGCTCCTGCATCTTGGCGAGCCCATTTTCGATGCGGTCGCGCCACATGGAAAAACTGTCGGCAAGACGCTTTCGCGCCAGCTCCGAATCATTGGCGAGTTCGCTCGCGAGATTTCCTAACGGACATCCCCTGCACTGTGCGGCCTTATTGAGCCGAACGAAGGCGTTGCGCCAAGCCTTGAGGGCAGGCAGCGAATCCAGCGCCTCCAGATGGGGCCGCTGCGCGTCGAGGATGCGCTCGGTCTGTCTGGCGATCACATCGAGCACCAGCGCGTCCTTATCTCTGAAGTAGTGATAGAGCTGCGATTTGCTCACGCCGCTCGCCGCCATCACGTGGTCGAGGCTCGTCTGCTCAACGCCATGCGCATAGATCAAATCGGCTGCGGCCTCGACGATACGCGCCCGGGTCGCCGCGCCGCGGGCGGTCAAGGAACGAGGTTTGGATTTCCGATTTGCGGCCATGAGAACACGTTACATCAAGTGGACTTGACAGTCCAGATAGGCGGTGCATAAAGTGGACTAGTCAGTCCAGCACATCAACTCGAGGCAAGCGCGCGCTCCCCGATGGTTGAACCAGGCTAAGACGAGAGGGAAAGCCATGAAATTCAGGCCCGGAGACATGCTGCCGACGACGGTGATGGAAGGCGTGACCGGCGAGGCCATAAACCTCCCCGATGCAAAGCGCCTCGTCCATCTGCAATTCCGGCGCTTCGTTGATTGCCCGATTTGCAACACGCACATCGCCGAATTCAGGCGGCGCGCACGAGAGACCGAAGCGGCCGGCATCAAGGAAGTGATCGTGTTTCATTCCTCGCCGAAATCGATCCGCTCGTACCAGAAGGATGTCCCTTTCCTGATGGTCGGCGATCCGAAGAAAGCCTTTTACAAGGACTTCGGGGTCGAAACCTCGCTCGGCTTCATGAGCCTCAAGGCCCTGGGGGCCGGGATGCGCGGTATGGCGCACGGTCATTTCGGCCTGCGACTTGCCGGCGGCCCTTTGGGGCTGCCGGCCGACTTCCTGATCGCGCCGTCTGGACGGATCAACGCCGTGAAGTATGGCACCGACGCCTACGACCAGTGGTCCGTCGATGAGCTGCTCACCCTCGCCAAGGGCGTCGCCGCCCAGGCCGTTTGAAGGAAAATACCATGTCGTCACATGAAGTAACAAAGCCAGGCCGGCGTCGAACTCGTTGTTTCTCCACTGCCGCTGCGACCGTGCGTTTCCAGAGAAGGAGATCACCACTTGCTGAAGCGATCGCTCGTAGCCTTCTTGCTCGGCGCGGTAGCCGTGCTCGTTGTTCACCAGCCGGTGATCGGCCTCTGCCACCTGCTCGGACTGACGCCGCTTATGCCTTACAGTTTCGCAGGAAGACCGCCCTGGGGCGTGCCTGCCTTTCTGTCGCTGACCTTTTGGGGCGGCGTGTGGACGATCCCGATCGGCTTGATCCTCGATCGTCTCCCGCGCGGTTGGCCCTATTGGGTGGGCGCTGCCTTGCTCGGCTCGCTGCCGCCGACGCTTACGTCGATCCTGATCATCCTGCCGCTCAAGGGGGTACCCATGAGCGCGTTCTTCCAAGCCGTCGGCGCCGTGACCGGCTTCACGGCCAACGGCGTCTGGGGGTTGGGCTTCGCCGCGCTGTGGCGCTGGCAGAACACGCGAAACGCGATGGTGCGCGCATCGGCGTGAAGTGGGGCGAAGTGCGCAGAGCTCGCTGAGTCGCGCTCGAACCCTAGACGTTGGCCGATGAAGAGGCTTGTGCCGACGGGCCGGATGCCGCTCACCAAGCCGCTCCTGCCCGAGCGGGAAACGGGTTGCGCCCCGCGCGTCGACGAACTGCCTGCCGGCAAGGCGACGATGTCGGGTGCTCGTCGGCTCGCCAGCATCGCTGCCCTGCTCCTGGTCGCCTCGATCGTGATCGCCGGCGCGCTCCTTCTCGCGGAGGTCGCGTGTCCTTCGCTGGCGGCGACGGTCAGCAATCCTTGGTTCCGCTCGTACCATATGGGCGAGAACCCATGGGCAGGAGCATGGGCGCCTGCAGGCGCTTCGCCGGCGGCCCCGCGCGTTGCCAGTCCCCAAGCGGCCGCCAAACCATGCCCTGATCCGGCTGCTGTGCGCCGCGCACCTGGCGGCACGGGCGCGCCCGCTTACGAAGCCAAGACAGCACGGGAAGCGCCCGCCAGGGGGCGCCCGTAGACATGCTCGTCGTAGAGATGATGCTCAGCAAGAGTGTGCTGATTCAGAAGAAGGCCGCGCTGTTGCCCTCGTCGCGGCGGCCCCAGAATCGGAAGATGAGCTCTAGGGACGATTGACACGCTTGGGTGCGGTCGCCGGGCGAACTACACTTGCTCCATGCAACCCGCGGAAGGGGGATGGGACGCCGTTCCTGCCAATGCGATCCCGCTTCGCCACCGTTTCGGCGATGCGTGGCGCTGGCTGGCAGGGAACGCCATTGCCGAGCGCGAACGCTGGGCGTTGTGGCTGCCGGTGTTCGTCGGCGTGGGCGTCGGGATTTACTTCTGGCTGACAGTCGAGCCGTCGCTGTGGCTCGGCCCCATGGCGGTTGCGCTCACGGTGCCGGTTGCGGTCATCGCCTATCGGCGACAGACCGGCGCCCTTCCGGCGGTCGCTGCCGCGGCCGTGGCGGTAGGCTTTGCGGCAGCCTCCTTCCAAGCATGGTGGGTGGCCGCGCCGATCCTGGCGCACAAACTCACCGCGGCATCCGTCGAGGGGCGCGTGGTCGCGGTCGATCCGCAACCCGAAGGCATGCGCCTCGTGCTCGAGCCGCGCCACATCGACCGGCTTGACAATGCGCAACGTCCTCTCCGCATTCGCGTGAAGCTGCGGCATGACGAGCCGAACCTCTTGCCGGGCGAGTGGATCAAGCTTCGCGCGATCTTGCTGCCGCCGCCCGCGCCGGCGATGCCGGGCGCCTATGATTTTCAGCGCCGTGCGTATTTCGATCGCTTGGGTGCCGTGGGATACGCGCTGGGCGCGCCCGAAAAGATCGCCGCGCCCGCGGATTCGAATGCGAGCTTCTGGCGCCACTGGGTCGAAGCGCTGCGCGCGGCTGTCACCGAGCGCATCCGCGCGGCGCTGCCGGGTCCGACCGGCGCCATCGCCGCGGCACTCATCACCGGCGAGACGCATGCCATTCCGCCGGCCGATGCCGGTGCCTTCCGCGATGCCGGGCTCGCCCACATCTTGGTCATCGCGGGTCTTCACATGGGCATGGTGGCGGCGGCCGTATTCTTCGCGGTGCGTGCCGGCCTTGCTCTCATCCCGTCGATCGCACTCCGCTATCACACCAAGAAATGGGCGGCGGCAGCGGCGCTCGCCGTCACCTTTCTCTACCTGCTTCTTTCCGGCGCCACCGTGTCGTCGCGTCGCGCCTTTGTCATGACCGGGCTTGTGCTGCTCGCCGTGCTGGTCGATCGCTTGAGCCTCTCGGCGCGCGCCATCGCTTATGCCGCGGTGGTGATCCTGCTGCTGACGCCGGATGCGGCGGCGGGCCCGAGCTTTCAAATGTCTTTCGCCGCGGTGGCCGGTCTCATCGCCTTTTACGAGGCGATGCGCAGCAGGATCGGCGAATGGCATGCGGGCGCGGGTCCCATGCGGCGCTTCGGCCTTTACCTCCTCGGCATCGCCTTCACCACCGTCATCAGCACGCTCGCGACGATGCCGTTCACCATCTACCACTTCAATCGCTTCCCGCTCTATTCGGTAGTGGCGAACGCGCTCGCGGTGCCGATCACCGGTTTCTGGATCATGCCCTGGGCGGTCATCGCCTGCGTCCTGATGCCGTTCGGCCTCGAAGGGCTGGCGCTCGCGCCCATGGGCTGGGGCATCGATGGCGTGGCGGCGATCGCGCGTTGGGTCACGTCGTGGCCGGGCGCGGCGTTGGTGGTGCCGAGCATGCCGGCCGAAGCGCTCATTTTCTTGAGCTTCGGCGGCTTGTGGCTATGTATTTGGCAGCGGCGTTGGCGTTGGCTTGGCCTCGTCCCCATCGCGGCGGGATACGCCGCGCTGCTGCTGGTGCGACCGCCCGACATCGTTGTCGCCGCCGATGCCTCGCTCATCGCCGTGCGTGGCGGCGACGGAAACTATCTGCTCTCGACGCAGCATGGCGGCAAGATCAATCAGGAGACCTGGACGCGACGTGCCGCCGCCGAGGTGGGCGCGGCGTGGCCTGCCGCCGGCACCAGCGCCGACGGCGCGCTTGCCTGCGATGCGCTCGGCTGCGTTTATCGCGCGCGCGGCCGCACCGTCGCCCTGATCCGTGACGGCGCCGCACTTGCCGAGGATTGCCGCGGGGCCGATCTCGTGGTCAGTCCCATTCCCGCGCGCCGCTTCTGCCGCGGCCCGCACGTCATCGACCGCATCGATGTCTGGAAGAATGGCGCCTATGCGATCTGGCTCGACCGCGATGACATCCGAATCGAGAGCGTACGCGACTGGCGTGGCACGCGGCCGTGGTCAGGATTGCCGGAGCGGACGCGAGAGTGATGGGAGCGCGGGCGAATTTGCATTCGACCCGCGCGTCCCATCATTCCAACGCAGAGTTAGTTCGTCGCCGCGCTATTTCTTCTCGCCGACAACATAGTCGAACTTTCCGTTCTGACTGATGAAGAAGATGCACTCGGAGGGCGAGAGGCACTTCGTGACGTGAGCCTCGCCGCCCTTCTGGTACCAGTAAGAGCCGACGGGCAGCGGCACGTCGGTGCTGCCGGGCTTGCCGTTGGCGGCAACACCCTCGATGACCACGCCCCAGTAGTCGTCCGTGTGGGTATGGACCTTGCTCACGAAGCCGGCCGGCATCTTGACGAAGGTGCCGTGTGCGCCGTGAGCGAGGTCGCCATAGGCGGCCGCGGCGGTCAGTTCGCCGTGGACGCCATCCGATACGCCAGTCGGACCGTACTTCAACGCCGTGACGGGGGTGTTGACGGAAGAGTTTTGCGCTGCCGACGACATCGAGACGACAGAGAGGCATGCGAAGGCGGCTGCTACAACCGCACCTGAGATCTTCATATTCATGGGAACTGCTCCTTGGAGTGAAACGGACATGCAGTGGGTGGGTGACCACGAGCGGCAATATCAATCCGCACGCGGCGCGAGATAATCCGGTAAATTATGGAATCACTATCTCGTCAGACGAGAGAGTTATGGATCGATTCGAGGCAATGTCAGCCTTCGTCGCTGTGGTGAAGGCGGGTAGTTTTTCCGCCGCTGCGCGGCATCTCGGAATCCCCTTGGCGACCTTGAGCCGTCGCGTCGCCGATCTCGAGGCGGAACTGGGCGCCCGCCTTTTGCACCGCACGACCCGCAAACTGTCGCTGACGGATCAGGGGCAGACCTACTACATGGCCAGTGCGCGGATACTGGAGGATGTCAAGGACGCAGCAGAGTCGGTCAGCGGAGAGTACCGAGCGCCGAAAGGCGATCTCACGGTGACCGCGCCGGTTGGCTTTGGGCGTCTCCATCTTCAGCCCGTGGCGCTCGAATTTCTCGCGGCCTATCCCGAGATCAATCTGCGATTGATGCTCGTGGACCGGGTTGTCAACCTCATCGAGGAACATGTCGACGTGGCCGTGCGCATCGCGGAATTGGTGGATAGCAGTCTGATTGCCCGGCCGCTCGGTCAGGTGCGGATTGTTTTGTGTGCGAGCCCGGACTATCTCGCGCGGCACGGCGTTCCGAGGCACCCGCGCGAGCTTGACAAATGCGACTGCATCGCCTGGTCGACGCTTGGACGGCTCAACGCGTGGTGGTTTAGAGAAGCGGGCATGGACCGCACCTTTCCGATCCGTGTGCGCTTGTCGACGACGATTGGCGAGACCGCGCTCGCCGCGGCGGAGGGTGGCCTCGGCCTCGTTCAAACGACGAGTTACCAAGCAGAGGAGGGAGTGCGCGAGGGCAGGCTCGTCGTTCTTCTCCCTCAGTTCGAGTGCGCAAGCACGCCCGTCAGTTTGGTCTACGCGACCAATCGGCTGTTGCCCCTCAAACTTCGCGCGTTCGTCGATTTCGTCGTGCCGCGACTCGAGGGGCGTCTGCGATCGATTGAAAAAGCCATCGGGCGTGGCACGGCGAGGACGCGGCCAGCGCGGAGATCGCGGCGAGCACATCGCGATCGTGAGCGGCAGCAAAATTGAATCTGCAGCGGACGATTGCTTAGCTTTGAGACACGCTTAAGCGTCGATCGACACTGCCGCCGAGGTTAGTAGCGGCGGATCAAGCCGATGAGGCGGCCCTGCACCTTGACGCGGTCGGGGCCGAAGATGCGCGTCTCGTAGTCCTTGTTGGCGGGCTCGAGCGCGATCGAATCGCCGCGCCGGCGCAGCCGCTTCAAGGTGACCTCGTTGTTGTCGATGAGCGCCACGACGATCTGGCCGCTTTCGGCCGTCTCGCTGCGCTGGATCACCACGGTGTCGCCGTCGAGGATGCCGGCATCGATCATGCTGTCGCCGGCGACTTCAAGCGCGTAGTGCTCGCCATTGCCGAGCAGGCCCGGCGGTACCGCGATCGAATTCGTCTGATCGCGCAGCGCCTCGATCGGCGTGCCGGCGGCGATGCGGCCGTAGAGCGGCAGCTGCACCGCCTCGCCGCTGCCGGTGTTGGGCGCACCGGGCAGCGCCGCTTTGAAGTCGCCGCGGATGACGGTGGGCGAGAACCGGGTGCGCTCGCCGCTTCGCCCGCGGGCGCCGGCCAGCGCGGTATCCTCCGGCAGACGTACCACCTCGAGCGCGCGGGCGCGATGCGGCAGCCGCTTGATGAAGCCGCGCTCCTCGAGCCCGCTGATAAGCCGATGGATGCCCGATTTCGACTTGAGGCCGAGCGCCTCCTTCATCTCCTCGAAGGAGGGCGAGACGCCGCTTTCGGCAAGCCGGCGATTGATGAAGACCAGAAGCTCGTATTGCTTGCGCGTCAGCATGAAGCAGCCCCCGGGCGCGGCGCCGCCAAGGCGCCATTAACGGAACAAAACAAAAACCTCAGCAATGTTCTATTTTAGTTCGCGCCGGGCGTCAAGCGGGCAAATGCGTGGGTGGGAGGATTTCATGCCCAGGCCCCGTCATCACCGAGAGCGATGATCTCGATCTCGTCACCAGCCTTGGCCGGGGGCGCTTCGGGCGGGCGGATGACCAGGCAATCGGCTTGCACCAGCAGCGACATCATCGAGCTGTCCTGCTTCTCGAAGGGGCGGGCGAGGAGGGTCCCATCGGCGTCGCGCGAGAGCGTCGCGCGGAGATAGTCCTGGCGCCGGTCATTGGCGGGAAGCGGCACCGCGAGGCGGGCCCGCTGCGGCGCTGGCAACGCCCTCTCGAGCCCGAGCATCTTCTCGATCGCCGGCCTGAGGAAGAGCAGGCCGCAGACGACGGTCGACACCGGGTTTCCCGGCAGGCCCATCATCGGCGTCTCGCGATAGCGGCCGACCATCAGCGGCTTTCCCGGCCGCATCGCGATCTTCCAAAAGTCGAGCGCAAGACCGCTTTCGCCGAGCGCATCGCGCACGAGATCGTGCTCGCCGACGGAGGCGCCGCCGGTGGTGACGAGGAGATCGGCGCCCACCGCGGCTTCCGCGACCTGGCGGAGCGCGTCGGCATTGTCGGGCGCGATCGGCAGCATCAGGGGTATGCCGCCCGCCTGGTGCACCAGGGCCGCCAGCGCAAAGCCGTTGGAGCTCACGATCTGATGGGGCCCGACGGGATCGCCGGGCAGCACCACCTCGTCGCCGGTGGGCAGGATGGCGACGCGTGGGCGGCGATGGACGAGAAGCCAGGGCCGGTTCATCGCCGCGGCAAGCCCGATATCGCGCGCACTCAAGCGGCGACCCGCCTTGAGGCCGATCTCACCCTGGCGAAAGTCGAGTCCGGCGGGCCGCACATAATGCCCGACCGGCGCCCGCTCGTTGACGATGACGATCTCGCCCTCGCGGCTGGTGTCCTCTTGAATGACGACGGCGTCGGCGGCCTGAGGCAGCGGGGCGCCAGTGAAGATGCGCACGGCTTCGCCGGCGTTGAGCGCATGCGGATAGGCTTGTCCCGCCGGGACCGAACCGACGACCCGGAGGCGTGCCGGGACGCGCGCAACATCGGCGGCGCGCAAGGCATAGCCGTCCATGGCGGAGACCGCGAAGGGCGGCTGCGTGCGCCGCGCCGCCACGTCTTCGGCGAGAACGCGCCCCATTGCATCGGCGAGGCCCACTTGCTCCGCGCCCAAGGGTTTGAGCGGCGCCAACAGGCGTCGGCGCGCTTCCTCGACGGAAATCATCGCGCCGCCTCGTAGGTCCCGGACTTGCCACCGGATTTGTGGAGCAAGCGAATCCCTTCGATGCGCATGCCGCGATCGACCGCCTTGCACATGTCGTAGACGGTGAGCGCTGCCACCGCGACGGCGGTGAGCGCCTCCATCTCGACGCCGGTGCGCCCCTTCACCTTGCAGGTGGCGGTGATGTCGACCGCATTCCGCGCGGGATCGCAGGTGAGCTCGACGGTCACCGACGTGAGCGCCAGCGGATGACAGAGCGGAATGAGATCGGGCGTGCGTTTTGCGCCCATGATGCCGGCAAGGCGCGCCACCGACAGCACATCGCCTTTCTTGACGGCGCCAGCGGTGATGAGATCGAGCGTCGCCTTTTTCATGATGACGCTGCCGCCCGCGACGGCGATGCGCTCGCTCTCGTCCTTGGCGGAGACGTCGACCATGACGGCGCCGCCCTTTTGGTCGAAATGGGTGAGGCGGCTCATGACACTACCGCCGGCTCGAGCAGCGCGCGTGTTGCTGCCGCCACGTCGCGCTGCCGCATCAGCGCCTCGCCGATGAGGAAGGTGCGCGCCCCAACCCGCGCCATGCGCGCGAGATCGGCGGGGGTGTTGAGGCCGCTCTCGCTGACGAGAATACGGTCCTTCGGCAAGAGCGGCGCCAGCGCCTCGGTGACCGCGAGGTCCGTCTTCAGTGTCTTGAGGTTCCGGTTGTTGATGCCGACGAGCCGCGTCTTGAGACGCAGCGCACGGCGGAGCTCCTCGCCATCGTGGACCTCGACGAGCACGTCCATGCCGCGGCGATGGGCGGCCGCTTCGAGCGCGATCGCCTCGGCGTCGCTCAACGCCGCCATGATGAGGAGGATGCAGTCCGCGCCCATGGCGCGCGCTTCGGCCACTTGGTAGGGATCGATGATGAAATCCTTGCGCAGCACCGGTATCGCGACCACCGCGCGCGCGGCGATGAGGTGTTCGGCTTTCCCCTGGAAATAGGGCTCGTCCGTCAGCACCGAGAGACAGGCGGCGCCGCCCTCTGCGTAAGAGCGGGCGAGTGTCGCCGGATCGAAATCGGCGCGGATGAGGCCGTGCGACGGCGAGGCGCGCTTGATCTCGGCGATAAGGCCGTAACGATGGGCGGTGTGCGCGCGTTCGAGCGCCGCGATGAAGCCGCGCGGCGGCGGCGCCTTCGCCGCCTCGGCCTCGAGCACATCGATGCCACGTGTCGATATCGCCACATCCACGGCGCGGCGCTTGTCGGCGAGGATGCGGGCGAGCACGTCGCTCACGCGGCTGGATTCTCGTTGGTGATGACGATCAATCGATCGAGCGCGCGTCGCGCCGCTCCGCTATCGATCGATTGCGCGGCGAGCCTGACGCCCTCGCGCAAATCCTTGGCGCGCCCGGCGACGATGAGCGCCGCGGCGGCGTTGAGCAGCACGATGTCGCGGAGCGGCCCCGCTTTGCCGTCGAGAAGCGCGTTGAGGCGTGCGGCATTGGCGGGCGGATCGGCGCCCTTCAATTCATCGAGCCGCGCACGCGGCAGGCCCGCCATCTCCGGCGTCACCTCGAATGTCGCGACCTTGCCGTCCCTGAGCTCGGCGACGACGCTGGTGCCGGCGGTGGTGAGCTCGTCGAGACCATCGCCATGCACGACCCAGGCGCGCTCGCCGCCGAGCTTCCCCAGCACTTCGGCAATGGGCTTCACCCAGTCGGGGGCGAAGACGCCGACGAGCTGGCGCTTCACGCCGGCGGGATTGGAGATCGGTCCCAGCAAATTGAAAATCGTGCGTGTGCCCATCTCCGTGCGCGTCGGCGCCACATGGCGCATGGCGCTGTGATGGCGCTGCGCCATCAGGAAGCCGATGCCCGCCTCGCGAATGGCGCGGCGTACCAGGCTCATGTCGGCATTGATGTTGACGCCGAGCGCTTCCAGCACGTCGGCGGCCCCGGAAAGCGACGAGGCCTTGCGGTTGCCGTGCTTCGCCACGGGAACGCCTGAACCCGCGACGACGATCGCCGCCGCGGTCGAGACGTTGAACGTGCCGGCGCCGTCGCCGCCGGTGCCGACGACATCGATGGCGTCCGCCGGCGCTTCGACGGCGAGCGCCTTGGCGCGCATGGTGCGGGCGGCGCCGGTGATCTCCTCCACCGTCTCGCCGCGCACGCGCAGTGCCATCAGGAATGCGCCCATCTGCGAGGGCGTCGTGTCGCCCGACATCATCGCATCAAAGGCGGCAGCCGCCTCGCTCTCGCCAAGGCGCTGGCCCAAGGCGAGCTTGGCGAGAAGCGCTTTGAAATCGACGGGATCACTCATGCGGCGATGCTCTGCCGTGCCGCGAGCGTCAAGAAATTGCGCAGGAGATCGTGTCCTTTTTCCGAGGCGATGCTTTCGGGATGGAACTGAACGCCATGGACCGGCCGCTCACGATGGGCGAGGCCCATGATGAGGCCGTCGGTTTCTGCCGTCACCCCGAGCGCGGCGGGCAGGCTCGCGCGGTCGACGATCAGCGAATGATAGCGCGTCGCCGCGAAAGGATTGGGCAATCCCGCAAAGACGCCGCTGCCGTCGTGACGAATGGCGCTCAGCTTGCCATGCATCGGCACCGGCGCGCGCACCACCTTGCCGCCGAAGGCCTGGCCGATCGCCTGATGGCCGAGGCAGACGCCGAGGATCGGGATCATGCTGGCGCGGCGCACTAGCTCGAGGCAGATGCCGGCGTGATCGGGATCGCTCGGCCCCGGAGAGATGACGATGCCCTGGGGCTCCATCGCGACCGCCTCCTCCACCGCGATCTGATCGTTCCGCCGGACCACCACCTCGGCGCCGAGCTCGCCCAGATAGTGCCAGAGGTTGTAGGTGAAGCTGTCGTAGTTATCGATCAGCAGGAACATCGGAGCTCGTCCGCAGGCCGCATCAGGCGGCAACCATGAGGCCGTTATAACAGGTCGGCCATCCCTGATGAAGGCGCGGCCCTTCGTTAATCTTTCTCAACCATCGCCCGATAGACTGCCGCGCTGATGAGGGCGATGGACGAAAAGCTCGAGAATTTCGTGGCGCTGCTGCACCGGCCGCCCCCCACGGGCGGGCCGGCACGCTCCGCGTCGCTGAAGCCGATCCGCCGCCGCGCCTTCGCCCGGCCGAAGCAGCGCTGGTGGCTTGAGATCGCCTGGGGAAGCGCAGTCGGCGCCGCGATCATCGGCGCGGTCTGGCTGGCGTTGCCGCCCAACCCCGCCGCGCCGCCGACCGAGCTCGCCGCGCCGGCGCCGAAACTACCGCCCACCGCGATCGCGACGCTGCGCTTTCCCGCACTCGCGCCGTCACGGCCAGCGGCCGAGCCGACGAGCGAGGCCGAAGAGCAGGCCGAAATGACGGCGCCCGATCCGCCAGCCGCCGCCGATCCACCCGCCGCCGCGCGCGTGCCCGTGCCAGTCGCCGCGGCAGCGCCGGCGCAACCACGTCCGGCGGCGCCACCGGTCAGGACCGCTGCGGTCGTCCGTCCACCCGCGCCGCCGCCCGCCCGATCCGATCAGCCGGCGTGGCTCCGCTACGCGGTCGCCGCCCCGGTACTCTCGGGCCGCCCGCACGTCGCCATTGTCATCGACGATCTCGGTCTCGACCGGCGCCGCACCGAGCACACCATTGCCTTGCCGGCGCCGCTCACGCTGTCGTTCCTGGGTTACGCCAACGATCTGCCGCAGCTGGCGGAGGAGGGGCACCGCGCCGGCCACGAGCTCCTCGTCCATGTGCCGATGGAGCCGATCTCGCGCAGCGAAGATATGGGGCCGAATGGGCTCGCCGTCGGGCTCGGGGAGGACGAGGTCCTGCGGCGGCTCCGCTGGAACCTCGCGCGTTTCGACGGCTATGTCGGCATCAACAACCATATGGGCAGCCGCTTCACGGCAAGCGCCGAGAGCATGGCGCCGGTCATGGCCGAGCTCAAAGCGCGCGGCCTCCTCTTCCTCGATTCCCGCACCATCGGCCGAAGCGCCGGAATCGAGCTCGCCCGCCACTTCGGCGTGCCGCACGCGGCCCGCGACGTCTTCCTCGACAACGAGGTGAACGCGCCCGCGATCGCCACGCAGCTCGCCGAGGTGGAAGCGATCGCGCGGCGGAACGGCAGCGCCGTCGCCATCGGCCATCCTCACGACGCCACCATCGCCGAGCTCGCCCGCTGGATCGAGCAGCTGCCCAAGAAAGGCTTCGTCCTGGTGCCGCTCAGCACCATCGTGCGCGAGCACTGGCACGCGGAGACAGCGGCGGCGAGCGGGTGAGGGTGGTCCAAACCTCGGTTAGAACGGCGTCTCGATCTTGATGCCGAGGCGATGGTCGTGGAAGAAGTCCTGCTTCTTGAGCGGCGCCGTCGGAATGTCCGGCCGGATCTCGGAGAGCGTCCCCTTCACCTGGGAGGAGCCGCTGCTTTCATCTGTGCTGCGATCGGAAAGCGCCGGCGCGAGCGGCACCGTGCGGGCGGGTTTTGGTGGCGGTATGGCGGCGGCCGGGGAGAGGTCGAGCGTGCGAGCCCGCGACGGCCGCGGCGGCTCCGGGTCGAGCGTGGCGGTGGCGCGGTGGCGTTTGTCGAGCTCACAACGGGCGGTGAAGGCCGTCCAGCCCGTCGCCGTGCGGGCCCGGCCGGAGAGCGCGATCCGCGTCTTGGCCTCGTTCTCGTGCTGCGCCTCGGTCCATTCGACCGAATTCCAGCCCTTCACGGCGGTCGCCTCGTGCTCGGCCGCCTTCTGACACGCCGCCACCGAGGCACCTGATTTGTCGACGGTGGCGGATGTCTCGGCGGCAAAAGAGGGTGCTCCCGCCAGCGCCAGCCAAGGCAGGATCGCCAAACCCAGGAGAAATCGCCGGTCCCCCTGCGACATCTTGTCAGTATTGGCGCGAATCGGCGCCGAAGTCCACCCCTCCTCGCCCGAAGGGGTGAGGCGCTAGTGCCGCGCGAAGCGGACCGCTTCCTCGGCGGCGCGGAAGAGGGCGCGGGCTTTGTCGAGGATCTCCTGATGCTCGGCCGCGGGATCGCTGTCGGCGACGACGCCGCAACCCGCCTGCACCACCATCTCGCCGTCCTTGACGATGGCGGTGCGCAGCACGATGCAGGTATCCATACTGCCGTCACCGGCGAAGTAGCCGACGGCGCCGCCATAGAGGTTTCGCCGCTCCACCTCGAGCTCGTCGATGATCTCCATCGCCCGCACCTTGGGCGCACCCGAAAGCGTGCCGGCAGGAAATCCGGCGACAAGCGCGTCCATAGCGTCGTGACGGGGGTCGATCTCGCCTTCGACATGCGAGCAGATATGCATGACGTGGCTGTAGCGCTCGATCACCATCTGCTCGGTGACCCGCACGGTGCCGATCTTGGCGACGCGGCCGACATCGTTGCGCGCGAGGTCGAGCAGCATCAGATGCTCGGCGCGCTCCTTGGGATCGGCGAGGAGCTCGGCGGCGAGCGCCGCGTCCTCGGCGGGCGTGGCGCCGCGCCGGCGCGTGCCGGCGAGCGGGCGAATGGTGACGGTGCCGTTGCGCAGCCGCACCAGCACTTCCGGGCTCGAGCCCACCACCGAGAACTGGCCGAAATCGAGAAAGAACAGGTAGGGCGACGGGTTGAGCCGGCGGAGCGCGCGATAAAGCGCAAAGGGCGGCAGGCGAAACGGCACGTGGAGCCGCATCGACGGCACCACTTGGAAGATTTCGCCGGCACGGATGTATTCCTTGGCGCGCTCCACCATGTCCATGCATTCGACCCGCGTCATGTTGGCGGCGGGGGGCGGCAGCTCCTGCACCGCCTCGGCGGCCTCGCGGCGATAAGGCAGGTTGCGCTCGAAATCGGCGAGCACATCGGCGAGCCGCTCCTGCGCGCGGTCATAGGCGGCGCGGGCGGAGATGTCGCGATCGGGCCAAACCGGCGTCACCATGCTCACGCGATCGGCAATGTTGTCGAAGATGCAGATGACGGTCGGGCGGAGAAACATGGCGTCGGGAATTCCGAGCTGGTCGGGATTCTTGTCGGGAAGCCGCTCCATGAGCGAGACCATGTTGTATCCGACATAGCCGAAAACGCCCGCGGCCATCGGCGGCAGCGGCGCCTCGATCTCGACGCGGCATTCGCGGATGAGGGCGCGGAGACTCTCGATTGCTGCGCCCGCCGCCGCCTGGAAGGCGTCGGCGTCGAAGCGGGCGCGGCGATTGATCTCGGCGCGATTGCCGAAGGCACGCCAGATGAGGTCCGGCTTCAAGCCGATGATGGAATAGCGTCCGCGGACCGCGCCGCTTTCGACGGATTCGAAGAGAAAGCTGTTGGCGCGCCCGTCCGCGAGCTTCAGCATCGCCGAGACGGGCGTCTCGAGATCGGAAACGAGCGAAGTCCAGACGAGAAGCGGCTTTCCCAGCGGATAGCGCTCGGCGAAGGCGTCGAAGGCGGGGGTCAGCTGCATGTCGCGAAGCTAAGGGCTCTTAGACCCTCTCCGCTGGCCTGCGGGGGGAGAGGGTACGCGCGAAGCGCGCTCTCCCCGCGTCGCGCGGAGAGGGCTATTTTAGCGCGTTCGGCTCGAATCAGCAGATGCATCCTCAAAACGCGCGGGCGACAGCCGCCTGGTCGATGCTCACGGGGTAGCGGTCGCGGAGCGCCTGATCGTATTCGCGCAGCAGATCGTCCTGCATCTGTGCGCCGAGCTGCTGCGAGAGACGCGCGGTGCCGGCCGTTTGCGTCGTGGGATCGGGCGGCAGGGTCTCCTTGAGCTGTGCCACGAGATAGCCGTCGTCGCCCTTGGCGGAGACGACACCGCCGGTCTTCGCTTCGAAGAGGCGCGCGACCAGCACCGGCGGCACTTTGGGATCGCCGCCGGAGCGCGGCAGCGGCTTCGTGGTGAAGGTCTGGAAGGCGCGCGTTTTGGCGAGGTCGGCGAGGCTCTTCCCTTCGCCCACCTCGCCGGCGATTTCCTTAGAGAGGCTCGCGAGCGCCGCATCGCGAGTCTCCTGTTGCCAGAGCACGACCACCTGCTCGCGCACTTCGTCGAGCGGCTTCACCGCGGACGGCGTCACCTTCTCCACCTGCACCATGTAGTAGCCGCTCTCGCCGAGCTCGTTGAGCTGGCTCGTCTGTCCCGAGGCGGTGGTGAAGGCGGTGCGGAGGATGGCATCGCCGCCTTGCGGCAACTCGACCGGCTTGCCGTCAGCGTTGCGACCGCCGGCATCGATGTTCTCGAGCTTGCTCACTTTGAGGCCGAAGCGCTGGATGATCTCGGCAAAGGGCGTGCCGCCCGCGACCGCGTCGTCCACCTGATTGGCGAGCTTCGCGAGCTGATCGCCCGCCATGTCGCGCGCCACTTCCTTGACGAGCTTTTCTTTGACGGCCTCGAAAGGCTGCGTCTCCTCCGGCTTTACCTCGACAATGCGGACGATGTGCCAGCCGAAGCTGTCCTCGATCGGGTTCGTCGTTTCGCCCGGTTTCAGCGCAAAGGCGGCATCGCCCAACGCCGGCGGCATCTCCTCGCGGGTGGCAAACCCGAGATCGAGCGACTCCGGCGTGGCTCCGGCAACTTCTTGCGCCACTTGCGCGAAATCCTTGCCGGCGGCGAGTGCCGCCTCCGCTTCCTTCGCCTTCGCCTCGTCGCTGAGCAAAATCTGCTGCAGGTGCCGCTGTTCCGGCGTGTGGAACTCGGCGATGCGGTTCTGATACTCCTCGCGGAGCTTCTCGTCCGGCACCGTGATGCCGGCGGCGATGTCGTCGAGCAAGAGAAGCGCCGCGTTGAAGCTGCGCAATTCCGGCACGCGGAACTGGTCCTGATGCTGTTCGTAGGCTTTGGCGATGTCGGTATCGCTCGGCGTTCCCGGCTCGGGTACGGCAGTGGTCGGCACGACCGCCACCTCGGCGACCCGGCGCTCGGCACGGCTCTTGTAAAGCGTATCGACGAGCTCGGGCGGCGCCGTCACGCCGTCGCCGATCGCGGCGTTGAGCTCGACGCGCACCATGTCGTCGCGGAGCTGGCGCTCGAATTGCGTTTCGCTCATTCGCTGATTGGCGATGAGCTGCTTGTAGAGGATGCGGTCGAACTGGCCGGTCTGATTGTGAAAGGCGGGATTGGCGATGATCGCCTGGCGCACGGCGTCGTCGCTCAGTGCGAGCTGGAGATGATCGATCTCGAGATCGATGAGATCGCGATTGATGAGACGCTGCAGCGAGGTGTCGACGATGCCGAACTGCTTCAGCTGCTCGGGCTCGAGCTGGGCGCCGCGCATGGCGGCGCGCAGCCGCTCCGCCTCGCGTCGCACTTCTTGATTGAGCTCCTGCGCGTCGATCTTCTTACCGCCCACGGTCGCCACGGCGGTGTCGACGGCGCGGTTGCGGAAGATGTCGCCGATGCCCCAGATGCCGAAGCTCACCACCAAGATGCCGAAGAGCAGCTTGACGACAAAGGACGAGGCTTTGGAGCGGATCGCTTGCAGCATGGCTAGGAACAGAGGAAAAGCGCGGCGTCGATGCGGCGCGGAATGGCGCGAATGATAGAGATGGCGCGGTTTGCTCGCAAGGGCGGCTGGCGGCCCTGACGTGACCTTGCTAGGACGATGGCCGACCGGGGAGGGAGGCAGAAGCGTGCGGAAGCTCATCGCCGGAAATTGGAAGATGAACGGATTGCGCGCGGATGGCATCGCGCTCGCCCGCGCGCTGGTTGAACGAGTCGGCGGCACGCGGGCCAGTAGCGATCTCGTCCTCTGTCCGCCCGCGACCTTGCTCATGGCGGTCGCCGAGGTCATCCGCGGCGGCCCGATCGCGCTCGGCGGGCAGGATTGCCATACCGAGGCGAAGGGTGCGCATACCGGCGACATCAGCGCCGCCATGCTGCGCGACGCCGGATGCCGCTATGTCATCCTCGGCCATTCCGAGCGGCGGAGTGATCATCATGAGAGCGGTGCGCTCATCTGCGCCAAGGTGGCGGCGGCGCTCGCCGCCGGCCTCGTTCCCATCGTCTGCGTCGGCGAGACGACCGAGGAACGGGATCGCGGCGAGGCGCTCACCGTGGTCGCGAGCCAGCTCGCGGGCTCCCTGCCGGACGACATTGGCAGCACGTCGCTTGTCATCGCCTATGAACCGGTCTGGGCGATCGGCACCGGACGCACGCCCAGCACGGAAGACGTTGCCGCCGTTCACGCCCATATCCGCCGCGAGCTTGCCGGCAAGGTGGCGGATGCAGCGGCGACGCTCATCCTCTATGGCGGCTCGGTGAAGCCGGGCAATGCCGGCGAGCTCCTCTCGGTTGCCAATGTCGACGGCGCCCTTGTCGGCGGCGCGAGCCTCGTCACCGACGATTTCTGGGCCATCGCCAAGGCGGCGGGGGGAGGGTGAGGGCGATAGCAGTGTCTCTGGCATTCTGCGGCAAGACGCGCTAAAGACCGCGCGCCAGCTCCCCACATCGCGACTGTCCCGATGATCACCGTCGTCCTCGTCATTCACCTCATGATCGCTGCGGCGCTCATTGGCGTCGTGCTATTGCAGAAGAGCGAGGGCGGCGCGCTTGGGATGGGGGGTGGCGGCATGGCGGGGTTCATGTCGGGCCGTTCGACAGCCAATCTGCTGACGCGCACGACGGCGATCCTGGCAGCGGCATTCTTCGCCACCAGCATCGTGCTCGCCTATCTCGCCGGCGGTGCGCGGGCGCCGAGCTCGATCATCGACCGGCCGGCCGGCACGGCAACGCCGGCGGCACCCGCGACCCCCGCCTCGCAACCGGCGGCGCCCGCGCAACCCGCTGAGCCCACCGCCCCGCTCGCGAAGTAACCCCGAGTCGCGCGAACGTCGGCGCAATCTACCGTCAATCGCTGCCGAAGCGGTCGACCGATGCAGAACCGTCCCTGCGTCCTTCGACAGGCTCGGGATGAGGTTCTTTTCTGTGCGGCATCAAGCAGATGCCAGTCTCAATTCTTCCTCGTCCTGAGCTTGTCGAAGGACGCACGGCGCATCTGCGGCGACGGGGTAAAACCCGCTTTCGGTTGTGTCAGGGAGCGCCGTCCCCTAGATTGAAGGTCCATGACGCGGTTCATCTTTATCACCGGCGGCGTGGTCTCCTCTCTCGGCAAAGGTCTTTCGGCAGCGGCGCTCGGCGCCCTCTTGCAGGCGCGCGGATTCAAGGTGCGGCTGAGGAAGCTCGACCCTTATCTCAACGTCGATCCCGGGACGATGAGCCCTTACCAGCATGGCGAGGTCTACGTCACCGACGATGGCGCCGAGACGGATCTCGATCTGGGCCACTACGAGCGCTTCACCGGCGTTGCCGCGCGGCGCAGTGACAGCGTCACCACGGGTCGCATCTATTCGACCGTGATCGGTCGCGAGCGCCGCGGTGAGTATCTGGGCGCGACCGTGCAGGTGATCCCGCACGTCACCGACGCGATCAAGGAATTCATCCAAGCCGATCTCGACGGCGATGAGGATTTCGTTCTCTGCGAGATCGGCGGCACCGTCGGCGATATCGAAGGCCTGCCCTTCCTCGAGGCGATCCGCCAGCTCGGCAACGAGCTTGGCCGCGCGCGCTCGCTCTTCGTGCATCTCACTCTGGTGCCATGGATTCCGTCCGCGGGCGAGCTCAAGACCAAGCCGACGCAGCATTCGGTGAAGGAATTGTTGGGTCTCGGCATTCAGCCGGATCTGCTCCTCTGCCGCTCCGATCGGCCGATCCCGGAAAGCCAACGCAAGAAGATCGCGCTGTTCTGCAATGTGCGCGAGAGCCGCGTCATTCCCGCGCTCGATGTCGACACCATCTACGACGTCCCCAACGCGTACCACGCGCAAGGCTTCGATCGCGAGGTCTGCGATCACTTCGGGTTGGCGCAGCGCGAGCCCGAGATCGCGCGTTGGTCGGACATCGTCACACGCATCCATAAGCCCGAGGGCGAGGTGAATATCGCCGTCGTCGGGAAATACACGCACCTTCTCGACAGCTACAAATCGCTCGCCGAGGCGCTCGCCCATGGCGGCATTGCCAACCAGGTGAAGGTCAAGCTCGATTGGCTCGACAGCGAGATTTTCGAGCAGGATGGCGCCGTGCAGCGCTTGGAATCCGTGCACGGCATCCTCGTGCCCGGCGGCTTCGGTGAACGGGGCGCCGAAGGCAAGATCGAAGCGGCGCGCTTTGCCCGCGAGCGAGGCGTTCCCTATTTCGGCATCTGCTTCGGCATGCAAATGGCGGTGATCGAGGCGGCGCGCAATCTGGCTGGCCTCAAGGGCGCGGGCTCGACCGAGTTCGGCCCCTGCGACCACCCGGTCGTCGGTCTCATGACGGAATGGATGCGCGGCAACATGCTCGAGAAGCGGCAGGCGGGTGGCGATCTCGGTGGCACAATGCGCTTGGGCGCTTATGATGCGATCCTGGGCAAGGAGAGCCGCATCGCCGAGATCTATGGCAGCCGCCACATCAGCGAGCGCCATCGTCATCGCTACGAGGTGAACGTCAACTACAAGGGCAAGCTCGAGGATGCGGGCCTGCGCTTTTCCGGCATGTCGCCCGATGGCGTTTTGCCCGAGACGATCGAATTTCCCGACCATCCCTGGTTCATCGGCGTGCAATACCATCCCGAGCTCAAATCGAAACCCTTCGACCCGCACCCGCTCTTCACCTCGTTCATCAAGGCGGCGCTCGATCAAAGCCGGTTGGTGTGATGATCATCATGATGGCTACGGCGCTTCCCCCCACCCCAACCCTCCCCCTCAAGGGGGGAGGGGGAAGAGAAGCGCGATTGTTTTTCCCCTCCCCCCTTGAGGGGGAGGGAAGGGAGGGGGGTGAGCGCCTGTGACCAAGCCGCGTCACGTCCATATCGGCAACTTGACGCTCGGCAATGATCGGCCGGTTGCGCTCATCGCCGGCCCTTGCGCGCTCGAGAGCCGGGCGCATGCGCTCGAGATGAGTCACGCGCTGGTCGAGATGACGGCGAAGCTCGGGCTTGGCCTCATCTACAAGACCTCGTTCGACAAGGCGAACCGCACCTCGATCGATGCGGCGCGCGGCATGGGACTGGAGGCGAGCCTGCCCATTCTCGCGGAAGTGCGCGAGACCTATGGCTGTCCGGTGCTGACCGACGTGCATGCGCCCGAGCAGTGCGCGGTGGTGGCGGAAGCGGTCGACGTGCTGCAGATCCCTGCGTTCCTCTGCCGCCAGACCGATCTTCTCATCGCTGCGGCCAAGACGGGCCGGCCGATCAACATCAAGAAGGGCCAGTTCCTCGCGCCCTGGGACATGAAGAATGTGGCGCGCAAAGTCTCGGCCGCCGGCAACGACAACATCCTTCTCTGCGAGCGCGGCGTCTCCTTCGGCTACAACACGCTGGTCAACGACATGCGCGCGCTCCCGATCATGGCGGAGACGGGCTACCCGGTGGTGTTCGACGCCACGCACTCGGTGCAGCAGCCGGGCGGCAAGGGCGATGCCACCGGCGGCGAGCGGCGCTTCGTCCCGATGCTCGCCAGCGCCGCCTGCGCCATCGGCGTCGCCGCGGTGTTCATGGAGACGCATCGGGATCCCGACAACGCGCCGTCCGACGGGCCCAACATGGTGCGGCTCAAGGACATGCCGGCGCTGCTCGAGCGCATGATGGCCTTCGACCGGCTCGCCAAGGACCGATCGCTCAACACATAGACGTAAGGGAGAGGCATGAGCGCCATCCTCGATATCCACGGCCGCGAAATCCTCGACAGCCGCGGCAATCCCACCGTCGAAGTGGAAGTGACCCTCGAAAGCGGCGCCGTCGGCCGTGCCGCCGTGCCGTCGGGCGCGTCCACCGGCGCGCACGAGGCGGTGGAGCTCCGCGACGGCGACAAGAAGCGCTATGGCGGCAAGGGCGTGACGCGCGCGGTGGACGCCGTCAACGGCGAGATCTTCGACGCGCTCTCGGGCCGCGACGCCGCCGACCAGCTGGGACTCGACCGGGCGCTCATCGCGCTCGACGGCAGCGAGAACAAGGGCCGCCTTGGCGCCAACGCCATCCTCGGCGTAAGCCTCGCGGCCGCCAAAGCCGCCGCCGCCGAGCTGAAGCAGCCGCTCTTCCGCTATGTCGGCGGCGTCCATGCCGCGACATTGCCGGTGCCGCAGATGAACATCATCAATGGCGGCGTGCATGCCGACAATCCCATCGACATCCAGGAATTCATGATCATGCCGGTGGGTGCGCCGACGCTCGCCGATGGCGTGCGCATCGGCGCCGAGGTGTTCCACGCGCTTCGCCGCCAGCTCAAGGAGGCCGGGCACAACACCAATGTCGGTGACGAGGGCGGATTCGCGCCCAATCTCGCCTCGGCCGATGCCGCGTTGGGTTTCGTCATGAAGGCGATCGAGGCGGCGGGCTACAAGCCCGGCGAGGAGGTGGCGCTGGCACTCGATGCCGCCTCGACCGAGTTCTACAAGAACGGCAAGTACGTGATGGCGGGCGAGGGGAAGACGCTCGATGCCGCCGGCATGGTGCGTTACCTCGAAGACCTCGTGGCGCGCTACCCCATCGTCTCCATCGAGGACGGCATGGCCGAGGACGATTGGGAGGGCTGGGCGGCGCTGACGCGGGCGCTCGGCAGCCGCGCGCAGCTCGTGGGCGACGACATCTTCGTCACCAATCCGAAGCGCCTCGCCGACGGCATCGCCAAAGGCGTCGCCAACGCCATCCTCGTCAAGGTGAACCAGATCGGCACCTTGAGCGAGACCTTGGAGGCGGTGTCGCTGGCGCAGCGCGCCGCTTACGGCGCCGTCATGTCGCACCGCTCGGGCGAGACCGAGGACGCCACCATCGCCGATCTCGCGGTCGCCACCAATTGCGGCCAGATCAAGACCGGCTCGCTCTCCCGCTCCGATCGGCTCGCCAAATACAACCAGCTCATCCGCATCGAGGAGACGCTGGGAGGTTCCGCGCGGTATGCGGGGAAGAGCATCCTGCGCCGGCGTTGACGGCGAACCGTGGCGGTCGCGGCGATGAGTCCGCGCATCTACGCCGCCCTCGCCAATGCTGTGCTCGCGTTCCATCTCGGCCTCGTGCTCTTCAATGTCTTCGGTCTCGTCGCCATCCCGCTCGGCGGCTGGCGGGGATGGGCGTTCGTTCGCGTCTTCTGGTGGCGAGCGCTTCATGTCGCCGTCCTGGCGTTGGTGGCGGTGCAGGCGGTGCTCGACCAGGTCTGCTTCCTCACCATCTGGCAAGCCGCACTGCTGCGCCGCGCCGGCGAGAGCGCGACCGATGCGCCGCTCATCGCGCGCATCGTCAACCGCCTTCTTTTCTGGCCGCTGCCGCTCTGGGTCTTCGCCGTGCTTTATGTCGCCGTGGGCGCGGCGGTATTGCTCCTGTGGTGGCTGGTGCCGCCGCGCTGGCCCGGAAGCCCGCGGCGCGCCGGCGCCGGTGCGACAAAGTGACTCGGGGATGTCGCTTTTTTTACGCTAATCGTTGACGTGCCGGCGTCGCCATGATTCTCTCGCGGGGATATGTCGATTCTGCGCGAGCTCCGCCGGCGTGCCCGGCTCGTCGTGACGCCGGTCCTGGGCGTGAGTCTCGTCGCCTATTTCGCCTACCACCTCGTCCAAGGCGACCGCGGCTTCATCGCCTGGCTCCGCCTAAATCAAGAGGTCCGCGAGGCGAAAGTGACGCTCGCCGCCGTCACGGCCGAGCGCGAGACCATCGAGCATCGCGTGAGCCTCCTTCGCCCCGAGCATCTCGACCGCGACATGCTGGACGAGCGCGCCCGCAGCCAGCTCAACCTCATCGGCCCGAACGAGACCGTCATCTTCACGGCGCCGGTAAATCGGTAGACCGTCGGCTTCCGTCATCTGCGCGGTTCGGCTATTTCTCCGGCGGCAGATAGCCCGTGCTGCGCAGCGTCGCCTTGAACGCCTCCTCCTCTTCTGGCGAGAATTTAATAATGTTCGGTATGCCGATATCGAGAACCTGACCGTCCCGTTTCTTGACCGTCATATGGAAGGGACCAGTCCCTTCCTGTGAAAGATCTCGATTGCGGCTCCCTCGCACCAGCCACGTATCGCCCTGGTCTTCAACTGTGAGCGGACGCTGCAAAGCCAGCTCTTCGGTATTCTGGGTTGCTTCCAGATATAGTTCGCCGAGTCGGAGGGCGATCCCGGCTGTGCCCACGACGCCGCCCTTGAACCAAGCGAGCACTTCCATCCGCCATTCCGGTGTGGGACCTATTCCGCCTTTCATAGTCGCACTCCGTGCCGGGTGAATATGGCGATCAGGAGCTTTTCAATCTGCGGCTGGAGCCAGTCATAGAGCATCCGACTGCCGGGCCCTTTAGTGTAAACCTGTAGCACCATTAGAGGCGGAAATGGGGCGCCGGGCCCTAACCCAAAAGCCGCCACTCTGCTGTCAAAGGACGTCACGTGCCCGCCAACCATCGCGAGCGGATAGATCGAGCGCTGGGGGTCGGTGTATTGCGGACTCTCTCCCGTCTTAACTTCGATGAGAAAGGGGAAAGGCGATCCCCGCGGTTTCACCAGGAGGTCGGCTTCTGCTGTGACCCCGTTGATGCCGGTGATCGGTACTTCAGTGATGGCTTGCCCGCCGGCTGCTCTTGTGATCTGTGCAAGTTGGTCACGCAGAAAGTCATGATAGCGGCCTTGGTATTGTGCCTCCTGAACGCTGGCGGATGAGTTCGAGTCACCCCGATCGGCGACGCCTCGAAATGATGCCAGCCAAAGCTGTTCTATTGAATCTGTTGTTCCCCGTGAATCGTCGGACGACGGGCTCGTGTCGTTGCCCTGCTCACCGCCTTCAGCCGTCCATCGCCCTCTCTCGTCGCGCGCTTGGTTCGGATCGAAGCCGGTTTTAACGAGGCTCGACGCGGTTTGCAGCCGCATCAATTGCCGGTTGTCGAGAGCTTTGAGGGGGATTTCGAGGCCGAGCAGCTGTGCCTTGACAACATCGCCCATGGCGAGCGCGTCGGCGATGCGGTCGAGCACGAGGGAGAAGCGCCGGAGGGGATGAGCCTCGCCGAAGGTCGTCTTGAGCACTTGGTCGAGCGCCGCCGCGTCGATGCGGCGATAGCTGCCGTTTGTGCATGCGACGAGAATGCAGTCCGGGCCGAGCATCACGCCGTCCGCATCGATCACCAGCCCGCGCGCGCTCGGGCCGCGGTCGTAAAGCCGCCGCATCTCGGCAAGAGGTGCGTTCATGATCGGCCTCCCCATTCGGCCAGCTGACTTCTTTAGAACAAAAACAGAACAAAATCAAGAGTAAAATTCGCTTGCCATCCCGCTCACTCACCTTGATCCGCCTTTTCAAATCCCTTAACTGAAATCGAGTTAAGTTTCATTTTGCATTGCAAAACAACAATTTACGTGCGCTTAACTTGCTTTTTTTGGATCTCAGTCGCATGTTAAGAAAAGCGTCGGTCGCCCGCGCCTTTCTCGATTGCGGGTCCCCTTCATCTCCATCCAAGGTGCTGCCCCATGGCGTTGGCGAAGCGCAGGCCGAGAACTCAGCGGCTCGAAGAGCCCGAGGTATCGGCGGCGGAGCTTTTGAAATACTACCGCGACATGCTGCTCATCCGCCGCTTCGAGGAGAAGGCGGGGCAGATGTACGGCATGGGCCTCATCGGCGGCTTCTGCCATCTCTATATCGGCGAGGAAGCTGTTGTCGTCGGCGTCATAGCCGCGGCCGAGGAGGGCGACAGCATCGTCACCTCCTATCGCGACCACGGCCACATGCTCGCCACCGGCATGGACCCGAAGGGCGTCATGGCGGAGCTCACCGGGCGCCGCGGCGGCTATTCCAAGGGCAAAGGCGGCTCGATGCACATGTTCTCGCGCGAGAAGAAATTCTTCGGTGGGCACGGCATCGTCGGCGCGCAGGTGCCAATCGGCACCGGCTTGGGCTTCGCGCACAGATATCGCGAGGACGGGAAGGTGAGCATCACCTTCCTGGGCGACGGCGCGATGAACCAGGGCCAGGTCTATGAGAGCTTCAACATGGCGGCGCTCTGGAAGCTGCCGGTCGTCTACATCATCGAGAACAACAAATACGGCATGGGCACGGCGATCACCCGCAGCTCCGCCTCGCATGATCTGGTGAGCCGCGGCGCACCCTTCGACATTCCCGGCCACCAGGTGGACGGGATGAACGTCGTCGCCGTCGTGCAAGCGGCGGATGAGGCGCTCGATTACGCGCGCTCCGGCAAGGGCCCTTACATTCTCGAGATGCTGACATACCGCTATCGCGGCCACTCCATGTCCGATCCGGCGAAGTACCGCAGCAAGGACGAGGTGAGCCGCATGCGCCAGGAGCACGATCCCATCGATCAGGTGAAAAAGCGCCTCATCGATGGCGGCATGGCGGACGAGGCGAAGCTCAAGGATATCGACAAGGAAATAAAAGACGTCATCACTGCCGCCGCCGATTTCGCGCAGCAAAGTCCCGAGCCCGATCCCGCGGAGTTGTGGACCGACGTCTACGCCGACGCCTGAGGGGGCGCGTCCCATGCCGATCGAAGTGTTGATGCCGGCGCTCTCGCCGACCATGACCGAAGGCAAGATCGCCAAATGGCTGAAGAAGCCGGGCGATGCCGTGAAGGCCGGCGACATCCTCGCAGAAATCGAGACGGACAAAGCGACGATGGAGATGGAGGCGGCGGACGAAGGCACCTTCGCCAAGATCCTCGTCCCCGAAGGCACCGAGAACGTCGCCGTCAACCTGCCGATCGCGCTCATCGCCGGCGAAGGCGAGGACGTCTCTGCCGTCGAAAAGGCGGAGGCCCCCAAAGCCGCCTCCGGCAAGCCCGCGCCCAAGCCCTCGACGCCGACGCAAGAAGCGCCGGTAGAGCAGGCGAAAGCACCGAAGCCAGCGGTGCAGCCGGCCGCACAGCCGAAACGCGCGCCCGCGCCCGAAGAGAAGGAGTGGAGCGGGCCGACGGTGACGCTCACCGTGCGCGAAGCGCTGCGTGATGCAATGGCCGAGGAGATGCGGCGCGACGAGACCGTGTTCTTGATGGGCGAGGAGGTGGCGGAGTACCAGGGCGCTTACAAGGTGAGCCAGGGCTTGCTGCAGGAATTCGGCGCCAAGCGCGTCATCGACACGCCCATCTCCGAGCATGCCATCGCCGGCTTCGGCATCGGCGCCGGCTTCGGCGGCCTCCGGCCCATCGTCGAGTTCATGACGTGGAACTTCGCCATGCAGGCGATGGATCAGATCATCAACTCCGCCGCCAAGACCCGCTACATGTCGGGGGGACAGATGGGTTGCCCCATCGTCTTCCGCGGTCCCAACGGCGCTGCCGCGCGCGTCGCGGCCCAGCACTCGCAGGATTACACGAGCTGGTACGCGCACGTGCCCGGCTTGAAGGTGATCGCGCCTTACACGGCTGCCGATCACAAAGGCTTGCTCAAATCGGCAATCCGCGACCCCAATCCCGTCATCTTTCTCGAGAACGAGCTTGTCTACGGCCAGGCCTTCGAGGTGCCGGCGGATGGCGACTACACCGTGCCGATCGGCCGCGCCCGCATCGCCAAGAAGGGGGAGCATGTCACCATCCTCTGCTTCTCGCGCATGGTGCAGGTGACGCTGGACGCCGCGGCGAAGCTCGAGGAGGAAGGCATCTCCGCCGAGGTGCTCGATCTCCGCACGCTCCGCCCGCTCGACGTCGAGAGCATCATCGCCTCGGTCAAAAAGACGAACCGCATCGTCTCGGTCGAGGAGGGCTGGGCCTTTTCCGGCATCGGCGCCGAGATCGCGGCCATCGTCATGGAGCAAGCCTTCGACTACCTCGATGCGCCGGTGAAGCGCGTCGCTGGCAAGGACGTGCCGCTGCCCTACGCCGCCAATCTCGAGCGCATGGCGCTGCCGCAAGCGGCCGATGTCATCGAAGCGGCGAAGGCCGTGAGCTATCGCTGAGCGAGGGGACCTATGCCGATCGAGCTCCTGATGCCCGCGCTCTCGCCGACCATGACCGAGGGCAATCTCGCCAAATGGCACAAGAAGGAAGGCGATCCGGTAAAAGCCGGCGATATCATCGCCGAGATCGAGACCGACAAGGCGACGATGGAGTTCGAAGCGGTCGATGAAGGCACGCTCGGCAAGATCCTCGTCCCCGAGGGCGCCGAAGGCGTGAAGGTCAATCAGCCGATCGCGCTTCTGCTCGAAGAAGGCGAGGACAAATCGGCGCTCGACAAGGCGGCGCCGGCGGCGAAGCCGGCCGCACCGCCGCCCAAAGCCGAGCCCGCGAAACCGGCGACGCCTGCCGCCAGCAAGCCCGCGCCCGCACCCGAAGCGCCGAAGACCACACCGCCGCCCCCACAACGCGCCGCCGCGCCCCCCCCTGCCGCAGCGCGCGGCAACGGCCATGCGGCGGGCGAACGCATTTTCGCGAGCCCCTTGGCGCGGCGCATGGCGGAGAAAGCGGGCATCGATATCGCCCGCCTCACCGGCTCGGGTCCGCATGGCCGGATCATCAAAAGCGACATCGAGGCGGCGCTCACCAAAGG
Source organism: Allostellaceae bacterium (assembly GCA_035945115.1). Classification (GTDB taxonomy): domain Bacteria; phylum Pseudomonadota; class Alphaproteobacteria; order ATCC43930; family CGMCC-115725; genus DAHUYF01. Next base: position 3,329 of record DASZAN010000206.1, on the reverse strand, counting down.
TCCGGCCGCGCTCAAAGCGCCCGCGGCACGCGCACCGGCGGCACCCGGCGCCCCCATCACCTTGCCGAGCTACAGCAGGGATCAGGTGGTGGCGCTCGCCGGCAATCCGCCTTTCACCGAAGTGCCGCTCTCCAACATGCGTCGCATCATCGCCAAGCGCATGCAGGAGGCGAAAGCGACGATCCCGCATTTCTATCTCACCGTCGATTGCGAAATCGATGCGCTCCTGCGCATGCGGAAGGAGATCAACGAGGCCGCCGATCTCAAGCTCTCGCTCAACGATTTCGTCATCAAAGCTGCGGCGCTCACTTTGAAGAAAGTGCCGGCCGTCAACGCGTCATTTAGCGAAGAGGCGATCCTGCGCTGGGAGAGCGCCGACATCGCCGTCGCGGTCGCACTTGAGGAGGGACTCATCACCCCCATCATCAAGAGCGCGGAGAAGAAGGGTCTGGGCCAGATATCGACGGAGATGAAGGATCTGTCGGCGCGCGCCCGCGCCGGCAAGCTCAAGCTCACGGAGTTCCAGGGCGGCACTTTCTCGATCTCCAATCTCGGCATGTACGGCATCAAGGATTTCACCGCGGTCATCAACCCGCCGCACAGCGCGATCCTCGCCGTCGGTGCGGGCGAGCAGCGCCCAGTCGTGAAGAACGGCGCGCTCGCCATCGCCACCGTCATGAGCTGCACGCTCGCCTGCGACCACCGCGCCGTCGACGGCGCCACCGGCGCGCAGTGGCTGCAAGCCTTCAAGAAGATCATCGAAGCGCCGGGGATGTTGGCGTTGTGATGATCGTGTTTGCGGGCGCCACCCCCCTCCCCAACCCTCCCCCTCCAGGGGGGAGGGGGTTCACCGCGCTTGCGCCAATATTTTTCCCCTCCCCCCTTGAGGGGGAGGGAAGGGAGGGGGGTGCGCCGCGCGAAGACTCTATCCAGGAATACGTCGATGGCTGACACTTCTTTCGACACCATCGTGCTGGGTGGCGGTCCCGGCGGGTATGTGGCGGCGATCCGCGCGGCGCAGCTCGGCATGAAGACGGCGGTGGTGGAGCGCGAGCATCTGGGCGGCATCTGCCTCAATTGGGGCTGCATTCCGACGAAGGCGCTGCTCAGGAGCTCGGAGATCAACCATCTCCTGCACAATCTCGGCACCTATGGCTTTAGCGCGAAGGACGTCACTTACGACACGAAGAAAGTCGTCGAGCGCTCGCGCAAGGTGGCAAAGCAACTCTCAAATGGCGTCGGCTTTTTGATGAGAAAGCACAAGATCACCGTGGTCGACGGGCACGGCACCTTGCTCGGCAAGGGGAAGCTCGGCGTCGCCAAGGACGGCAAGGCCGTGGGCGAGCTCAGCGCCAAGAACATCATCATCGCCTCCGGCGCGCGCGCCCGCTCGCTGCCAGGCCTCGAGCCCGACGGCAAATTCGTCTGGACCTACAAGGAAGCGATGATTCCCGAGGCGCTGCCGAAGTCGCTGCTGGTCGTTGGCTCCGGCGCGATCGGCATCGAGTTCGCGAGCTTCTATCGCGACATGGGCGCCGAGGTGACGGTGGTCGAAGTGCTCGACCGCGTGCTGCCGGTGGAGGACGAGGAGATCTCCGCCTTCGCGCGCAAGGCCTTCGAGAAGCAGGGCATGAAGATCCATACCAGCACCATGGTGAAGGCGCTCAAGAAGAATGGCGCCGATGTCACCGCGACGCTCACGGCCGGCGACAAGACGACCGACGTCACCGCCGAGCGCGTCGTGCTTGCCGTCGGCATCACCGGCAATGTCGAGAATATCGGCCTCGAGAACACCAAGGTGCGCGCCGATCGCGGCCACATTCTCGTCGACGAATGGCTCCGCACCGACGAGCCCGGCGTCTACGCCATCGGCGACGTGGTGGGCCCGCCGTGGCTTGCGCACAAGGCCATGCATGAAGGCTTCATTTGCGTCGAGCGCATCGCCGGCCTCAACACGGCGCATCCGCTCGACCTCAACAACATTCCCGGCTGCACCTATTGCCGCCCGCAAGTGGCGAGCGTGGGCTTGACCGAGCGCAAGGCCAAGGAAGCAGGCCGCGAGGTGCGCGTCGGCCACTTCCCCTTCATCGGCAACGGCAAGGCGATCGCGCTCGGCGAGCCCGAAGGCCTGGTCAAGACCGTGTTCGACGCCAAGACCGGCGAGCTCCTGGGCGCGCATATGATCGGCGCCGAGGTGACCGAGCTCATCCAGGGCTACACCATCGCCAAGACGCTCGAGACCACCGAGCAGGAGCTGATGCGCACCATCTTCCCGCACCCGACGCTCTCGGAGATGATGCATGAGAGCGTGCTTGACGCTTACGGACAGGTTCTCCACATCTAGCGCCCATTGAAACGAGGCCGCGATGAGCGAGCCCCACCTCCGCCATCCCGAGAAGGCGCACAAGCCCGACAATCCCGTCGCGCGGAAGCCCGCTTGGATTCGCGTGAAGGCGCCGACCTCGCCCGAGTATCACGAGACGCGCCGGCTCATGCGCGCGCTCAAGCTCAACACGGTTTGCGAAGAGGCGGCGTGTCCGAATATCGGCGAGTGCTGGAAGCAGAAGCACGCGACCGTGATGATCTTGGGCAGCGTCTGCACGCGCGCCTGCACCTTCTGCAACGTGGCGACGGGCCGTCCCGATGCACTCGATCCGCACGAGCCTGAGCATGTGGCGGAAGCCGTGGCGCAGTTGGGACTGAGCCACATTGTCATCACCTCCGTCGATCGCGACGATCTCGATGACGGCGGCGCCGGTCACTTCGTGCGCACCATCAAGGCGATCCGCGCCGCGACGACCGCCACCACCATCGAGGTGTTGACCCCCGACTTCCTCAAGAAGGACGGCGCGATCGAGACAGTGGTCGAAGCCGGCCCCGACATTTACAACCACAACCTCGAGACCGTGCCGCGGCTTTACGCCGAGGTGCGGCCGGGTGCGCGCTATTTCCATTCACTCCGGCTCTTGGATCGGGTGAAGGAATTGGCGCCCGACATGTTCACGAAATCCGGACTCATGGTCGGCCTGGGCGAGGACAAGAGCGAGATCTTCCAGGTGATGGACGATCTCCGCACCGCGCACGTCGATTTCATCACCATCGGCCAATATCTCCAGCCGACGCCGAAGCATCACAGCGTGCATCGCTTCGTGCCGCCCGAGGAGTTCGAGGTTTATCGCAAGATGGCTGTCGGCAAAGGCTTCCTCATGGCCTCGGCCTCGCCGCTCACGCGCTCCTCCTATTTCGCCGGCGACGATTTCGCGAAGCTCCGCGCCGCGCGTGCGGCACAGCGTGTTTCGTAATGGCGCAAGTCGGCGCGCGCTTCACCC
>DASZAN010000205.1:0-87347 GCA_035945115.1 Allostellaceae bacterium | reverse complement strand
TCGCTTCGCGATGGGCCCCTCCCTCTCCCCGAGGGGAGAGGGCTAAGAACAGCGCCGTGCGTTCCCTCTCCCTAACGGGGAGAGGGACAGGGTGTGGGGGAATGCAGAACGAGAACGCCCGGCTACAATGGTCGCGAAAATTCTTGAGGAGGGGGGCATGCGCCGAAGCGCTTTTCTTTGCACCGTTGTCGCGTTGGTCCTGCTGAGCGGCGCCGCCTTCGCCGACAGCGACCAGCAAGCCGCGAATAAGAAGACCGTGACCGCCTTCTACGAAGCGGCGATCAACCAGAAGGATTTCGCTGCTGCGTCACAGTTTATCGGACCGCGCTACACCCAGCATAATCCCAACGCTGCCGACGGGCCCGAGGGCTTCAAGCGCTTCATCGACTTCCTGCGCGAGAAATTCCCCAACGCACATAGCGAGATCAAGAGTGTCTTCGCCGAGGGCGACTACGTTATCCTCCACGTCCACGCCGTGCGCGAGCCCGGCACGCGCGGCAACGCCATCGTCGATATCTTCAAGCTCGAGAACGGCAAGATCGTCGAGCATTGGGACGTGATCCAACCGATCCCGGAGCAGGCGGCGAACAACAACGGGATGTTTTGAGCTTCCACGGTATCTCTCATCGTCGTCCCTGCGTCCTTCGACGTAGCGCTCAGGAGCAGGGACCCAGGGCGCCCCCTCGTCGCTTGCCTCTGGACCCCTGCTGTCGCAGGGTGACGAGCGAGTGTATCGGGGCCTCAACGCGTCTCAAGAAGCCCCTTGAGCCGATAGATGAGCTCCAGCGCCTGACGCGGCGAGAGCTCGTCCGGTCGCACCTCCGCCAACGCTTGCTCGATCGGAGAGGGTTTTGGCGAGACGAACGACGCGGGCCGCGCCGCGCTGAAGAGCGGGAGATCGTCGGCCAAGCGCGTCAACGCGCTTTGTTGCTCGCTTTTCTCGAGGAGCGTCAGCACTTCCTCGGCGCGCGCGGTGACGGTGGCCGGCAAGCCCGCGAGCTTTGCCACGTGGATGCCATAGGAGCGATCGGCGGCGCCGGGCGCCACTTCGTGCAGGAACACCACGTCGCCCTGCCATTCCTTGACGCGCATGGTGTGACAGGCGAGATGGGCGAGCTTCGCCGCGAGCGCCGTGAGCTCGTGATAGTGCGTCGCGAAGAGCGCGCGGCAGCGGTTCATGTCGTGCAGATGTTCGACCGTCGCCCAGGCGATCGAGAGCCCGTCGAAGGTGGCGGTGCCGCGGCCGATCTCGTCCAAGATGACGAGCGCGCGCGGCCCCGCTTGATTGAGGATGGCGGCCGTTTCCACCATCTCCACCATGAAGGTGGAGCGCCCGCGCGCCAAATCGTCGGCGGCGCCGACACGGCTGAAGAGGCGATCGACGACGCCGATCCGCGCCGCTTCCGCCGGCACATAAGAGCCCGCTTGCGCGAGAATGGCGATGAGCGCGTTCTGGCGCAAAAACGTGCTCTTGCCGGCCATGTTGGGTCCGGTCAAAAGCCAAAGGCGCTGGCCTTCGCGCAAATCGCAATCATTGCCGACGAAGGCGCCGCCGCCTCTGGCTTTAAGAGCCGCCTCCACCACCGGATGGCGGCCGCCGGTGATAGCGAAGGCGAGGCTCTCCTCGACCTGGGGGCGGCAATAGCGCTCTTCTTGCGCAAGCGTGGCAAAGGCGGCGGCGAGATCGAGCCGCGCCAGCGCCGCGGCGGTGCGCTGAATCTCCGGCGCCCGGCTCTTCGCTTCTTCGACGAGGTCGTCGAAGAACTTGAGCTCGAGCGCAAGCGCGCGGTCGGCAGCGGACGCGATCTTGCTTTCGATCTCGCCGAGCTCGACCGTGGTGAAGCGCATGGCGCTCGCCATGGTCTGGCGATGGATGAAGTGCGAAGGCAATTTGCCGGCATTCGCCGCCGTCACCTCGACATAATATCCGAGCACATTGTTGTGGCGGATCTTGAGCGAAGCGACGCCGGTCTCGCCGGCATAGCGCGCCTGCAGCTCGGCGATCATGCGCCGGCTCTCATCGCGCATCAGACGCAGCTCGTCGAGCGCCGCGGCATAGCCGGCCGCAATGAATCCGCCGTCGCGCGTCAGCACCGGGAGATCGGATGCGAGCGCGCGCGTGAGCCGCTCGACATAAGCCGAGTGATCGCCGAACTCACGCTCCGCCCGCAGCACGAGCGCGGGTTTCTCGGCGGTTTCCTGCAGGAGGCGGCGCAAGCCCGCGGCTTCGCCGAGCGTGTCGCGGAGCGCCGCCAAATCGCGCGGACCGCCGCGGCCGAGCACGAGCCGCGCGAGCGCGCGCTCGATGTCGGGGCAGCGCCGGAGCACAGCACGCACGGCCTCGCGCAGCCGGTCGTTCTCGACGAAGAAGGCAACGGCGTCGTGGCGCGCGGCGATGGCACCGGGATCGGTGAGCGGCGCCGCCAGGCGCTCGCCCAGCAGGCGCGCCCCGGCGCCGGTGACGGCGCGGTCGACAGTGGCGATAAGACTGCCGCGGCGCTCGCCCGCCAGCGTCTGCGCAAGTTCGAGATTGCGCCGCGTCGCCGCATCGATCTCCATCACGGCCGCCGAGCCGAGACGGCGCGGCGGCTGCAGCAGCGGCGCCTTTCCCTGCTGCGTCAGATGGACGTAGTCGACGAGCGCGCCGGCGGCGGAAAGCTCGGCGCGGCTGAAGCTGCCGAAGGCGTCGAGCGCGCGCACCGCAAAAAGCGCCTCGAGGCGCTTGCGCCCGTTCTCGCTGTCGAAGCGCGCATTGGCAAGCGGCGTCAGCGCGCGCTTCCACTCGGCGAACAGCTCGAAGAGATCGCCCCGCTCGAGGAGGCGCTCCGGCACGAGGAGCTCGCCGGGCTCGAGCCGTGCCAGCGCGGCACCGAGCGCGCTCGGCGCTACCGGCTGAAGCCGGAACGTGCCGGTCGAGAAATCAAGCCAGGCGAGCGCCAGCTCGCCAGCCGCCTCGGCGAGGCCGGCGAGATAATTATTACGGCGCGCATCGAGGAGCGCCTCCTCGGTGATCGTGCCGGGCGTGACGATGCGCACCACGGCGCGGCGGATCGCGGCCTTGCTGCCGCCGCGCTTCTTGGCCTCGGCGGGATCTTCCATCTGCTCGCAGACGGCGACGCGGAAGCCCTGGCGGATCAAGCGCGCGAGATAGGCCTCGGCGGCGTGAACGGGGACGCCGCACATGGGGATGTCGGCGCCGTCATGGCGGCCGCGCTTTGTGAGCTGGATGTCGAGGGCGGCCGCCGCTTTCGCCGCGTCTTCGAAGAAGAGCTCGTAGAAATCGCCCATGCGGTAGAAGAGCAGGCAATCGCTGTGCTGGCGCTTCAGCTCGAGATACTGCGCCATGGCGGGCGTCGCCGCTTCGGGCGGGAGGGGGGCCGCGCCGGAGACGCTTTCGGAAGCAAGGCGCGGTGCGGTATCGTTCATCAGCGGGATTGTAAGGGAAACGTGAGCGCGATGGCAGAGAGCGACCACAAGCCGCCATTCCCGGTGATCCGCGAAGCGGTGGCCTCCTTCGCCGACAAGGAAGATTTCCGCCGCGCCGTGGGCCGGCTCTTGGCGAGCGGCTTCAAGCCCGCTGATTTGTCCGTGCTGGCGAGCCACGATTCGCTCGAAGTGGCGGGCGACGTGCCCGGATATCGCGGCAAGCCGGGCTCGGCGCTCCTGGCCGGCCTCACCGATGAGGTCAGTTTCCTGGCGCCGCTGACGATCGCTGGTTTCGTCCTATTGTCGGGCGGTGCCGTCGCGGTGGCGCTCGCCGCGCTGGTGGCGGCGGGTCTCGGCGGCGCCGCCGTCAAGGAGGTGCTTGACCGCTACGCCGCCAACGAGCACACCGCCGAATTCGCCGCCGCGCTTCGCGCCGGCGCGGTGCTGCTTTGGGTGCGCGTCGACGATCCCGACGTCGAGCCCACGGCCATCCGCATCCTCGAAGAAAACGGTGGCCGCCTCGCGCATATGAATGCGCGGACGGTGGCGAACCGCGGCGACTGATCGCGCCTTAGCGCTGAGGCGAAGTCGGCGCCGGCTGCCGCGCGTCGCGTCGCGCCTGCCAGGTCTGGGCGCCAGCCTCGACCGCGGCTTTGCTCGCGGCCCAGAAATCGCGGGCGCTTTCTTCGAGCGCGGCGGCGATCTTTTGCGCGCCGTTGCCAAGCTCCTGAACCCCTTCCTTGAAGCGCAGCTCGAGATCGGAGGGCGGCTGGGCGGAGGGCGGCCGGGTCGTATCGCCGTTGCGAGATTGCGCTGCCGCGGGCGCGAGGCTGGCGCCGGCCATCATCGCCGCGATGAGACCGGCGCGGAGAAGACGTGTTGCATCCATGGCTCGATCCATCCTCCCCTCATAAACGCCCGACAGGCGAAAAACGCCCAGCGAGGAAAGCCCCGCCCGGAGAGGGCGAGGCTTCCTCCGTCCTCCTTCCCTTTAACGGAAGCTGAAGGGGACGACGAGGTTGAGCGACGGAGTCACGGGATAGACCGGCGCCGGCGCCACATAGCCGTAGTTGTAGCCATAGGTGGGCGCCACATAGGTGTAGGGGCGATGCTCCCAGCGCTCATGCTCCCGCCATTCGTGCTCTCGCCACGCATGCTCGCGCCATTCGTGTCCACGCCAATCGCGACCATCGGCGAAGGCAGGGGCGGCGGCACCGAGCGCGATCACAGCCGCGCCGGCCGCGAGTATCGCGCGAAGGGCGGGGAGTTTCAGGGTCTTCATCGGTGGTCTCCTCTCGTGGAGTGGGGTCGCTAGCGAATGATAAGCAAGCTTAGGGACCGCCGATCCCTTTCCGGCTGATGACAAACGGTTCATCTGCGGCCAGGAATGTTCTTGATATGTTCTAGAGAGGCTGCTAGGCTCGATCTCCGTCTTGCCGAGGAGGAAGCCCCATGACCACATCGTCCGCCACATCCACCGCCCACAGCATCGATGCCTTTCTTGCGGCCAGCTACGGGCTCCGTCTCGAGGATGTGCTGTGCGAGGGCTGCCTCGTGGGGCGACTCGGTCCCGCGATCGCCGAGCGCGTCAAGCTCGTGCCCCGTCTCGTCCGCTCGACGCGCGAAGAGGATGGGATGCGCGGGACAAGCCCGCGCAATGACGACGGCGAATTGAAGCCTCCGGCAGTTCCGCTGGCCTTGCCCCGCATCCCTCCCTTACACTGACGCGTCCTACCGAAGAACAAGGGAAGCCCTGCATTCCCGACCGAGGAGAGGAAGCGCCTTTGTCGCCCAATGATCAACCCGAGGCCCGCGTCACCGAAGAAGAAGCGCTGCAATTCCACGCCAAAGGCCGTCCCGGGAAGCTCGAGATCGCGCCCACGAAGGCGCTCACCACGCAGCACGATTTGTCGCTCGCTTACTCGCCGGGCGTGGCGTTTCCCTGTCTCCACATCGCGCGCGATGCGGCACTCGCCTACGACTACACCGCCAAGGGCAATCTCGTCGCGGTGATCTCGAACGGCACGGCGGTGCTGGGCCTGGGCGATCTTGGCGCCACCGCGGCGAAGCCGGTGATGGAAGGGAAGGCGGTGCTCTTCAAGCGCTTTGCCGGCATCGACGGCGTCGATCTCGAGATCGACACCAAGGATGTCGATGCTTTCGTCAATTGCGTGCGTTATCTCCACCCCGCCTTCGGCGGCATCAATCTCGAGGATATCAAGGCGCCCGAATGCTTTGTCATCGAGGCGCGTCTGCGCGAGCTCCTCGACATTCCCGTCTTTCATGACGATCAGCACGGCACCGCCATCATCGCCACGGCCGCGCTCTTGAACGCGCTCGATCTCACCGGGCGCGATCTGAAGAGCATCAAGATGGTGGTGAACGGCGCCGGCGCCGCCTCGATCGCCTGCGTCGAGCTCCTGAAGACGATGGGCCTGGCGCACGACCACGTGCTCCTCTGCGACACCAAGGGCGTCATCTATCAGGGTCGCACCGAGGGCATGAATCAGTGGAAGTCGGCACATGCCGCCAAGACCAAGCGGCGCACGCTCGCCGAGGCGATGGAAGGCGCCGACGTGTTCTTCGGTCTCTCGGTCAAAGGTGCCGTGAGCCAGGCGATGGTGCAGTCGATGGCGGCGCGGCCGATGGTGGCGGCGATGGCCAATCCCGATCCCGAGATCACGCCCGAGGCGGTGCGCGCGGTCCGGCCCGATGCCATCATCTGCACGGGACGCTCCGACTACCCGAACCAGATCAACAACGTGCTGGGCTTCCCCTACATTTTCCGGGGCGCGCTCGATGTGCGGGCGTCCACCATCAACGACGCCATGAAGATTGCCGCGGCCCACGCATTGGCGAAGCTCGCGCGCGAGGATGTGCCGGACGAGGTGGCGGCGGCATATTCGGGACAGCGCTTGCGCTACGGTCCCCATTACATTGTGCCGACACCCTTCGATCCGCGCCTCATCTGGGCGGTGCCTTCGGCGGTAGCGAAGGCGGCGATGGATTCGGGCGTGGCGCGCCGGCCCATCGCCGACATGGAGGCCTACAAATCGAGCCTCAAAGGCCGGCTCGATCCAACCGCGGCGAGCCTGCAGCGCGCCTTCGAGGAGGTGCGCGCCAACCCCAAGCGCGTCGTCTTCGCCGAGGGCGAGGAAGAGAAGACCATCCGCGCCGCGCTCGCCTTCCGCGATGCCGGCTACGGCACGCCGGTGCTGATCGGCCGCGAGGAGCGCATCCGCGCGACGCTGGGCGCCATGGGTCTCGATGCCCAGGCCGAGCTCGAGATTCATAACGCCAGGCTCTCGCGCGACAACAAGACCTACACCGATTTTCTTTACGGACGGCTGCAGCGCCGCGGCGCGCTTCACCGCGATTGCCAGCGCATGGTGAACCAGGACCGCAACATCTTCGCCGCCTGCATGGTCGCTTGCCACGACGCCGATGCCATGGTGACGGGCGCCACGCGCAACTATTTCACCGCCTTCGAGGAGGTGATGCGCGTGCTCGGTCCCGCCGACGACAGCAAGGTCTTCGGCTACGCGCTGCTCTTGTCGCGCGGCCGGTCGGTCTTCGTCGCCGACACCACGGCGCATGTACGGCCCGATGCCGAGCAGCTCGCCAACATCGCCGTGCAATCGGCACGCCGCGCGCGGCAGATGATGGGCCAGGAGCCGCGTGTGGCGCTGCTCTCGTATTCGACCTTCGGCAATCCCATGCGATATTTCGATCAACGCGTGCGCGACGCGGTCGCCATCCTCGATGCGCGCCACGTCGATTTCGAATACGACGGCGAGATGAGCGCCGAGGTGGCGCTCAATTATGAGCGGATGCGCGAAAGCTATCCCTTCTCTCGCCTCAAAGGGCCGGCCAATGTGCTGATCATGCCCGGGCTCAACGCCGCCAACATCGCCTCGCAGCTGCTCGAGCAGATGGGCGGCGGCAAGCGAGTGGGTCCGCTCATCATGGGCCTCGACCGGCCGGCGCAGATCGTCGAGATCGGCGCCAACGTGTCTGATATCGTCAATCTCGCGGCGCTCGCCGCGCATGAGGCGATCGGCTAAGACTCGCGCGACGAGCCGCTCCGGCGACAATGGGCGGCGGGCGCGGAAGGGGCGAGCCGAGGCGTGAGCAATCCGATCGCGCGATGGATGATCGGCGCATTGGCGCTGTCGGCGCCGGCGCTGATCGTGCTCGCCGTTTTCGTCGATCGCGGCGAGCTCAGGGCTCACGCTGCTTTTTTCGCGGGCCTGGCGATCTATCTCGGCGTGCTCCTCGTGCTGCGCCCGCTTGCCATCGGGATTGCCAAGGTGCAGGCGGCGATCGATGCGCTTGCCGGCGCCGGCGCGCCTGCCGAGATCCGCACCCTCAGCCCCTCCGTCCGTGCACTCTGGATCGCGTTCAGCCGCTTTCTGCGCGCCTCGCGGCAAGCGGCGGCGGCGCGCGAAGGTGAGCTCGGCGCGGCTCAGGCCGTGCTCGCCGCGTTGCCCGATCCGCTCATCCAGCTCGATGAGCGCCGCCGCATCCTCCGCGCCAATGACGCGGCAACGGAGCTCCTGGGCATGCGCCTCGTCGATCGCGACCTTGCCGTCGCCTTGCGCCATCCGGCCGTGCTGGCCGCGGCCGAGGCGGTGCTGCGCGGCGAGGGCGGCCGCATCGTCGAGTTCGACGTCACGACGCCGGTCGAGCGCCATCTCTCCGCGCGTCTTGCGCCGCTTCGGCCCCATACGGTGGAAGGCGCGGCGCTGGTACTGACCTTGCACGATCTCACCGCCGTTAAGCGGAGCGAGCGGTTGCGTGCCGATTTCGTCGCCAACGCCAGCCATGAGCTCCGGACGCCGCTCGCCTCGCTCATCGGTTTCATCGAGACGCTGCGCGGGCCGGCGCGCGACGACGGCGCCGCGCGTCAGCATTTCCTCTCGATCATGGCCGAGCAGTCGCAGCGCATGAAGCGGCTCGTCGACGATCTACTGTCGCTCTCGCGCATCGAGATGAACGAGCACCGGCCGCCGACCGAGCGGGTCGATCTCGCCCGGCTCATTCCCCCCGTTGTCGACCTGCTCGATCAGCGTGCAACCGCGCGGCAGATGGAGATCAAGCTCGACCTTCCCTCGGACTTGCCGCCCGTCCTGGGCGATGCCGACGAGCTTGCCCAGGTCTTCCAGAATCTCCTCGACAACGCCATCAAGTACAGCCGGCCTGGCACGCCCATCGAGGTGGGCGCGCGGCCCTCACCCAAGGTGCTGCCGGGAACCCGTCCGGGCGAACGGACGGGTGTCGTCGCGGTGACGGTGCGCGATCATGGCGACGGCATCACCCGCGAGCATCTGCCGCGGCTCACCGAGCGCTTTTATCGCGTGGATGCCGCCCGCTCGCGCGAACTGGGCGGCACCGGCCTCGGCCTTGCCATCGTCAAGCATATCGTCAACCACCACCGCGGCGCCCTCGAGATCGACAGCGAGCCTGGCCAAGGCACGGTGTTTACGATTTACCTGCCCGCCGCCTCGAGCGCTCCCTAAACAGAACTGTCATAATCCTGAAACATTGCCGTCGTACTGATGTAACGCTGCGGCTGTAGCCAGTAGGGGAAGGAAGCACAGCACCTCAGACCCAGGGCACGCTTTCTCACCAAAACAGGGAGACCCCTCGTGCAGGCTCGCGGACTGACGACTTGGCTGGGCGCGGCCGCTGTTGTGGCGGCAACCGCGGGAATCGCCGCTGCCGAAGGCGAGATTTCCGGCGCCGGCGCCACGTTCCCCTATCCGATCTATGCCAAATGGGCCGATGCCTATAAGGAGAAGAGCGGCGTCAGCATGAATTACCAATCGATCGGCTCCGGCGGCGGCATCAAGCAGATCACCGCCAGGACCGTCGATTTCGGCGCCTCCGACATGCCGCTGACACCGGACAAGCTCTCGAAAGCCGGGCTCGTTCAATTTCCCGCTATCATGGGTGGCGAGGTGCTGGCGATCAACCTTCCTGGCGTCGCCGCCGGCGGCCTCACCCTCGACGGGCCGACGATCGCCAATATCTATCTCGGCAAGATCACCAGCTGGGACGATCCGGCGATCGCGAAGCTCAATCCAGGCGTCAAACTCCCCCCGCTTGGTATCGCCGTGGTGCATCGCTCGGACGGGTCTGGTACCACCTTCATCTTCACCGACTATCTCTCGAAGGTGAGCCCGGAGTGGAAGGACCAGGTCGGCGAGGACACGGCTGTGGAATGGCCCGTCGGCTTGGGCGGGAAGGGCAATGAGGGCGTGGCCGCGCTCACCAACAACACGGCAGGGGCCATCGGCTATATCGAATACGCCTATGCGCTGCAAAACAAGCTGCCTTACGCCAAGCTCGTCAACAAGGAAGGCGCGGCGCTTATGCCGGGCTCCGCCAGCTTCCAGGCGGCGGCGGCTAATGCCGATTGGCCGAAGGCGCCGGGATTCTATCTCTTGCTGACGGATCAGTCGGGCAAGGAGAGCTGGCCCATCACCGGCGCGAGCTTCATTCTGCTGCACGAAGTGCAGGAGAAGCCCGAGACGGCGAAGCAGGTGCTCGACTTCTTTGCCTGGTCCTACGCCAACGGCACCAAGATGGCCGAGGAGCTTGCCTATGTGCCGATGCCCGAGAGCGTCGTGAAGTTGGTCGAAGCTTCCTGGTCCAAGATCAAGGATGGCGGCGGGAAGCCGGTATGGACCTCGCAGTAAGCGCCGGCGCGAGCGGCGGACTCAACGGGCGGCGCGTTCAGGACGCGGCATTCCGCGGCACCACGCGCGTCTTCGCCTTCGGCGTGCTGCTTCTCCTTGGCGGCATCATCGCGGCGCTCGCCACGGGTGCGCTGCTCGCATTCTCCACCTTCGGCTGGGGCTTTCTCACGAGCCAGGCGTGGAACCCGGTCAAGGAGAATTTCGGCGCGCTGCCGGCGATCTACGGCACGTTGGTGACGTCCTTCATCGCCATGTTGATCGGCATTCCCCTCGCCTTCGGCATCGCCGTGTTCCTCACCGAGCTCTGTCCGCCGCGGTTGCGCCGGCCGATCGGCACGCTCATCGAGCTCTTGGCGGCTATTCCCAGCATCATCTACGGCATCTGGGGGCTCTTCGTGCTCGCACCCTTCCTGCAGAGTACGGTGCAGCCGGCGCTCATCGCGGTGCTGGGACCGGTGCCGCTCATCGGGTTTCTCTTCCGGGGTCCGCCGCTTGGCCTCGGCGTCCTCACCGCCGGTATCATCCTTGGATTCATGGTCTTGCCATTCATCGCCTCGGTGACGCGCGATGTGTTCCTCACGGTGCCGGCGATGCTGCGTGAAAGCGCTTACGGCGTCGGCGCCACGACGTCCGAGGTGGTGCGGCGCATCGTGCTGCCTTATACGCGCGTCGGCGTTATCGGCGGCATCATGCTGGGCTTGGGTCGCGCGCTCGGCGAGACCATGGCCGTCACCTTCGTCATCGGCAACGCGCATCGCATCATGCCGTCACTGCTGGCGCCGGGCACGACGATTTCCGCGACGCTTGCCAACGAGTTCGCCGAAGCTGTGAGCCCCCTTTACACCTCATCATGTATCGCGATCGGGCTCATTCTCTTTGCCATGTCCTTCACCGTGCTGGCCGCGGCCAAGTTGATGCTGCTCAGGCTCGAGCAGCGGGCGGCGAAGTGAGGGAGTCATGACCCTTTACGAGCGTCGCCAGGCGGCAAACATTGTCGCTCTCACGCTGTCATGGCTCGCTACCGGCGTCGGTCTCGCCATTCTGGCCCTCATTCTCTGGACGCTGTTGCGCCGTGGCATCGCCGCGATCGGGCTCGAACTCTTCACACAGACGACGCCACCTCCCGGCAGCCGCGGCGGTCTTGCCAATGCGATCTATGGCAGCCTTGTCATGACCGCCGTGGCGACGCTCGTCGGGACGCCGGTCGGCATTCTCACCGGGACATATCTTGCCGAATTCAGCCGCGGCAGCCGATTGGCGCCGGTCATTCGCTTCGTCAACGACATCCTGCTGAGCGCGCCATCCATTCTCATCGGCGTCTTCGTCAACGAGCTGATGGTGGTGCGCATGGGGCATTTCTCGGCCTGGGCCGGCTCCGTGGCGCTCGCGATCATCGTCGTTCCCGTCGTGGTGCGCACCACCGAGGACATGCTGAAGCTGGTGCCCGGCAGCTTGCGCGAGGCGGCTATCGCGCTCGGCGCACCGCAATGGAAGGTGACCGTGTCGGTCATCTATCGCGCGGCGCTCCAAGGCATGCTCACGGGCGTGATGCTGGCGGTCGCGCGGATCGCCGGCGAAACCGCGCCGCTGCTTTTCACGGCGCTCAACAACCAGTTCTGGTCGACCAACATGAACGCGCCGATGGCAAACTTGCCGTATGTCATCTTCCAGTTCGCCTTGAGCCCCTATGCTGATTGGCAACAGCTCGCCTGGGGCGGGGCCCTGCTCATCACCTTTACGATCCTCGTCCTCAACATCGTCGCCCGCGTCCTTGCCGGTTGGAGCAATCGCACGCCATGAACGAGTTCACCGTGACCGCCGACGCACCGCGCCCCCCTACGCTCTCGCGACCTCTGGTTCGTCCTCGCGAACCCGCCGTGGCCGCGCAGACCGCGCCCAAGGTCGTCATCAAGGACGTGCATTTCTTCTACAAGAAATTCGAGGCGCTGAAGGGCATCAGCTTGGCGCTTCAGGACAAGCGCGTCACCGCCTTCATCGGCCCCTCCGGCTGCGGCAAATCGACCTTGCTGCGCATCCTCAACCGCATTTACGAGCTTTACCCCGAACAGCGGGCCACCGGCGAGGTGCTGGTTGACGGGCGCAACATCCTCGATCCCGGCCAAGACCTGAACCTGTTGCGGGCGAAGATCGGGATGGTCTTCCAGAAACCGACGCCCTTTCCGATGTCGATCTACGACAACGTCGCCTTCGGTATCCGGCTTTACGAGAAGCTCTCGCCGGGGGAGCTTGACGCCCGCGTCGAGGAGGCGCTTCACCGCGCAGCACTGTGGGACGAGGTCAAGGACAAGCTGCGCCAAAGCGGGCTTTCGCTCTCGGGCGGCCAGCAGCAGCGGCTCTGCATCGCCCGCGCCATCGCCGTGAAGCCGGAGATATTGCTGCTCGACGAACCCGCCTCGGCGCTCGATCCCATCTCGACGCAGCGGGTCGAGGAGCTCATCGCCGAGCTCAAATCCGACTACTGCATCGCGCTCGTCACCCACAATATGCAGCAGGCGGCGCGCAGCTCCGACTTCACCGCCTTCATGTATCTTGGCGAGCTCGTCGAGTTCAGCGACACCGAGACGATGTTCACGCATCCGCGCGAACGGCGAACCGAAGATTACATCACCGGCCGCTTCGGCTGAGGAGATGGCGATGGCGTCCGAACACATCATCAAGAGCTACGATGAAGAGCTGCAGCGGCTCGACAACGCCATCGCGCAGATGGGCGGACTTGCCGAAACTCAGCTCGGCGCCGCCATCGACGCGGTGATCAAGCGCGACGGCGACATCGCGACCGAAGTGATCGAAGGCGATGTGCAGGTCGACGCACTCGAGCGCGACATCGAAAGCCTGGTGACGCGGCTCCTGGCGCTACGTCAGCCGATGGCCCGCGATCTTCGCCAGAGCATCGCCGCGCTCAAGATCGCGAGCGATCTCGAGCGCATCGGCGATTACGCGGCCAATGTCGCGAAGCGCTCGATCGCCCTCAACCAGACGCCGCCGGTGAAGCCGGTCTACGCCATTCCCCGCATGGGTCGGCTCTGTCAGGCGATGATCAAGGATGTGCTCGACGCCTATGTCGAGCGCGACGCCGACAAGGCGCTTGCCGTTTGGCTCAGGGATGAAGAGCTCGACGAGATGTATACGAGCCTCTTTCGCGAGCTCCTGACCTACATGATCGAGGATCCCCGCAACATCACCGCTTGCACCCACCTTTTGTTCATCGCCAAGAATCTCGAGCGTGTCGGCGACCACACCACCAACGTCGCCGAGACTCTCTACTTTCTTGTGCACGGGACGCCGCTCGCGCAGGTGCGCCCCAAGGGTGACCGCTCGAGCCTGGCGGTGGTGCGTGGCGCAGGCACGGATCAGCCGGAGGAGGACGAGTAAATGCCGCCGTTGGTGCTGGTGGTCGAGGACGAGCCCGCGCTGGTCACGCTGTTGCGCTACAATCTCGAGCGCGAAGGCTTCGCCGTCAACGAAGCCCATGACGGCGAGGAGGCGCTGCTGCAGCTGCGCGAGCACAAGCCCGACGCCGTGCTCCTCGACTGGATGCTGCCGCGCATCTCCGGCCTCGAGGTGTGTCGGCAAATTCGCCGCGCGCCGGCCTGGCGCGATCTGCCCGTCATCATGCTGACCGCGCGCGGCGAGGAAGGCGACCGCGTGCGCGGCCTCGACAGTGGCGCCGATGATTACGTGGTGAAGCCCTTCAGCCCGGGCGAGCTCATCGCGCGGCTCCGCGCCGTGATCCGCCGCGTGCGTCCCACCGCTTCGGCGGAGACGCTGCGCTTCGGCGACATCGCCATGGACCTTTCCGCCCATCGCGTGACGCGCGACAGCGCACAGATTCATCTGGGCCCCACCGAGTTCCGCCTGCTGCGCTTCTTCCTCGAGCGGCCGGGCCGCGTCTTCTCGCGCGAGCAGCTCTTGGACGGCGTCTGGGGCCGCGACGCGGAGGTCGAGCTTCGCACCGTCGACGTGCATATCCGTCGCCTCCGCAAAGCGCTCAACGACAATGGCCGCTCCGACGTCATCCGCACCGTCCGTGCCGCGGGATACTCGCTCGATACGGCTGGCATTTAGCAGCACTCGTCATCGAAATGTCATCGTCCGCCGGTAACAATGGAAGCGTCGGGAAGAGCCATTGCGCCTCGTCGTCTCCCGCTTGCTGCTACCCATCGGCGGCCGTTAGCTTCGCAAGGGCGCCCGCCGCGTCGCGGGCGCACGACTTCGAGGAGGACGGCAGGCCATGAGTTTCACCATCGCCATCATCGCACCAGGCGAGATGGGAAGTGCCGTCGGCCGCCGCCTGCGCGAGAGCGGCGCGCGCATCACCACGTCGCTCACGGGCCGCAGCAAGGGCAGCATCGCGCGTGCCGAGCGCGCCGGTTTCGTCATCATCGAGAGTGATGAGCGGCTTGTCCGCGATGCCGACATGCTCCTCTCGATCGTGCCGCCAGGTGAAGCTTTGGGCGTGGCGGAACGTTTCGCGCCGGCGCTGGCGCGCGCAAAAGCGAAGCCGATCGTCGTCGACTGCAACGCGGTGGCGCCCACGACCGCGGGACGGATCGGCGCTGTGCTAGCGGCCACGGGGTGCCGCTACGTCGATGCCGGCATCATCGGCCCGCCGCCCGCAACCGGCTTGCGCACGGTCTTCTACGTCTCGGGCGAGCATGCGCGCGACGCGCTCGCGCTCAACGATGTCGGCCTCGTGGTCCGCGCGCTCGAGGGGACGATCGGCGCTGCGTCGGCGCTCAAGATGTCCTATGCGGGGATCACCAAGGGCCTTACCGCCGTCGGTTCGGCGATGATGCTCGGCGCCGAACGGGCTGGCGCCGCCGCGGCATTGAAGCGCGAGCTCGGCGAAAGCCAGCCGCAGCTCTTGGCCTATTTATCGAGGCACGTGCCGGCGATGTTTCCGAAAGCGTATCGCTGGGTGGCGGAAATGGAGGAGATCGCGCAATTCCTCGCCGCCGATCCGGCGGCGCCGCACATCTACGCCGCGATGGCGCGGCTTTACGAGCGCTTCGCCGAAGGTGCCGACGCGCCCGAGACCGGCGAGCTCGCCGTGCTCGCGCGATTTTGCCGAGAGGGGAAGGGCTAAAGCGCCTTTACCACCCGCACCAGCTCTGGGTCGTCGGGGTGGCGGGCGAGGGCGAAGCCGAGACCCCTCGCGAGCGTCAGCATCGCCTCGTTCTCGTGCAGTACGTCCCCCACCATCTCGGCGATGCCGCGTGCCTTTGCCACGGCGATGAGGCGGGCCATCAGAAGATAGCCCATCCCGCGGCCCTTCCAGTCGCTGCGCAGCGCCACCGCGAATTCGCAGCGCTGATTGTTGGGGTCGGCGGAGAAGCGCGCGACGCCGAGCGCCGTGCCGTTCTCGGCAAGTCGCGCAATGAGCGCCATCTCGCGATCGTAGTCGATTTGCGAGAGCCGGGCCGCGAGCGTGTGCGACAGCGACTTGATGGGCGTGAAGAAGCGGAGCCGGAGATCGTCGGGATTCATATGGCTCGCCAGATCCTGCAGCACTGGCTCATCCTCGGGTCGGACCGGACGGAGCAACAGGTGCGTGCCGTCCTTGAGCGTCTCCTCGCTTTCGAGCTCCTTGGGATAGGGCGAGATCGAAAGTCGCGCCGCGCCCGATTTTTCCGCCGGCCCAACGCGAATGCGCGCATCGACCGCCATCACGCCCCGGGCGTCGGCGAGCAGCGGGTTGATATCGAGCTCGCGAATCTCCGGATGATCGGCGGCAAGCTGGCCGATACGGATCATCGCCGCCATCACGCCCTCGATGTCGGCCGCTGGTTGCCCGCGGTAGCCCTGCAGCAGCGACCAGATGCGGGTGCGCGCCAAGGCGGCGCGCGCCAGGGCCGCGTTGAGCGGCGGCAGCTCGAGCGTGGTGTCGTGCAAAAGCTCGACCGCGGTGCCGCCCGCGCCCACCATGACCACGGGACCAAAGATGGCGTCGTCGACGACCCCCAGAATAAGCTCGAGCGCGCCTGGCCGCTCCACCATCTGCTGCACGAGGAAGCCGTCGAGATGTACCGCCGGCCGCGCCGCACGCACCCGCGCCAGCATCGCACCGGCCTCGTTGCGCACGCGCGCGGGAGTGCCGAGATTGAGCGCGACGCCGCCGATGTCGCTTTTGTGCGTGAGATCGGGCGAGCGGATCTTGAGGGCGACGGGAAATCCCACGGCCTCTGCCGCCGCCGCGGCGGCATCGGGAGTCGCGACGATGCGACTCTGCGGGATGGGAATGCCATAGGCGCTGAGCACCGCCGAGACCTGATCGGCGTCGAGCCATGTAGGTTTATCGCCTACGGCGGCGGCAATCACCCGGCGCACCGGGGCGACGTCCGGCGCGAATTCGTCGGGCCGCCCCGCCGGCGTCTCCATCAGGAGCTCCTGATTGCGGCGGTAGCGCACGCGGTGCATGAAACCGCGCACGGCGTTGTCGGGGGTGTCGTATGTCGCGATGCGCGCCGCAGCGAAGCGCTCGCGCGCCGCCGACGCGGCGCTCTCGCCGAGCCAGGCGGTGAGGAGATTGCGGCCGAGCATGGTCGCGGGCGGTTCAGCCGCCAGCGTATCGATCACCGCTTGCGCCGCCTCGGCCGGCTGCGCCATCGCGGTCGGGCAGTTGAGAACGAGGATGGCGTCGGCCGCCGGATCCTCGAGAAGAATCCGGAGCGCATCGGCATAGCGCGCGCCTGGCGCGTCGCCGATGATGTCGACGGGATTGCCGCGGCTCCAGGTGCGCGGCAACACGGCGTCGAGCTTGGCGATCGTCTCCGGCGCGAGCGTCGCGAGCGTTCCGCCCATGGCCACGAGCGCGTCCGTCGCCAGCACGCCGGGGCCGCCGCCATTGGTGAGGATGGCGAGACGATCGCCTTGCTGCGGCCGGGTCAGCGCCAGCGTCTCCACAGCATCGAAGAGCTCCGCCATGGTGTCGACGCGCAGCATGCCAGCGCGGCGGAAGGCGGCGTCGTAGACCACATCCGATCCCGCGAGCGCGCCCGTATGTGAGGCCGCGGCGCGCGCGCCTTCGGCAAATCGCCCGGCCTTCACCACCACCACCGGCTTCGCCCGTGCCGCGGCGCGCGCCGCCGACATGAATTTCCGCGCGTGGGTGATGGCCTCGACATAAAGCAGGATGGCGCGCGTCTCGGCGTCGGCGGCGAGGTAGTCGAGCATGTCGCCGAAATCGACGTCCGCCATGTCGCCGAGCGAGACCACCTGCGAGAAGCCGATGCGCCGCGGCGCCGCCCAGTCGAGCACGGCGGTGATCATGGCGCCCGACTGGCTGACGAAGGCGAGATCGCCCGCGGGCGGCGCGATGTGGGAAAAACTCGCATCAAGCCCGATCGCCGGCACCATGATGCCGACGCAATTGGGGCCGATGAGGCGCAGGAGATGCGGCTCCGCGGCCTCGAGCGCCTGCTGCTGCAAAGCGCGTCCGGCTTGCCCGAGCTCGCCGAAGCCCGCGGTGATGATGACGCACGCCTTGGTGCCGCGCGCGCCGAGCTCGCGAACGAGACCCGGCACGGTCTGCGGCGGCGTGACGATAACGGCGAGATCGGGTGCCTCGGGCAGGCTCGCCACATTGGCATAGACGGGAAGACCGTCAAGCTCATGATGTTGCGGATTGACGAGGTAGAACGGCGCCTTCAATCCCGCGCGACGCAAATTGCGCAGCACCACCGTGCCGACATGACCGGGGCGATCCGTCGCGCCGACAAGCGCCACCGATTTCGGCCGGAACAACTTCTCGACATTGCGCACGGACATGACGGTCTCGCTCGCGGCGGTTCGACTCACGTCAACACGAGAATAGCCGATAGCACGCCGCCGGAGCCTAAGCTTGTCCTCCTCCGCCCTTGAGGGCGGAGGAGTTAGAGGAGGTGGGCGTCGCCGCCGACGCGGCGTTGCTAGCGAACACCGTGAGTCCCCCACCTCTCCGCCCCCAGGGGCGGAGAGGAGTCCGATGGAGGTGTGGCATCATTCTCTACCGCCGCACGGCCGGCTGATCGTCGCTACCGAAGATGCTGTGGATGAGGTGGCCGAGCCAACTCTGCTCAAAATTGGAAGAGGGCCTGGCGTTTGCCGAGGACGCAACGCGAGTGCCGGTGTCGACACCGGGCGCCGAGGGCAGCGGGCGCATCGGCATGCCTTCGCTGGCGGCGACCATGAAGGTGCGCCATGTCGCGGCAGGAAGGCTGCTGCCCGTCACATGCTTCATCGGCGAATCGTCGTCGTTGCCGAACCACACGCCGGCGACGAGATCGGCGGAGTAGCCGATGAACCAGGCGTCGCGGAAATCTTGCGTCGTGCCGGTCTTGCCGGCGATCGGGCGATCGAAGGCGGCGCTGCGGCCGGTGCCCCGGGTGATGACGGAGGCCAGCATTTGATTCATCACCCCCACCAGCTGCGGCGAGATGATGCGGCCGCCGCCATCGCCTTCGCGGTGATAGAGCGCGGCGCCGCTCTTGTCGCGAATCTCGGCGATCGCATAAGGCAGCGCGCCGCGGCCGCCGCTCGCAAAGGCGCAATAGGAGGTCGTGAGGTCGAGCAAGGTCACTTCGCTGGTGCCGAGCGCGAGGCTGGCATCGCGCGCGAGGTCGCTGGTGATGCCAAGGCGATGGGCGACATTGATGACCTCGTCGACGCCGGCGCGCTGCAGCACCTGCGCCGCCACCGTGTTGACGGAGTGTGCGAGCGCCTCGGCGGCGGTGATGTCGCCGCGATACTTGCCCTCGTAATTGCGCGGCTGCCAATTGCCGATGCGCACGGGCTGATCGACGAAATGGTCCTCGGGCGTCATGCCGTGCTCGAGCGCCGCGAGATAGACGAAGGGCTTGAAGGCGGAGCCGGGCTGGCGCAGCGCTTGCGTCGCGCGATTGAACTGGCTTTCGCCGTAGTCGCGACCGCCCACCATGGCGCGCACCGCGCCGTCGGGCGAAAGCGCCACGAGTGCCCCTTGCTCCACTTCGGATTTGTCGCCCTCTTTCGCGAGCGTCGCCGTGATCGCCTTCTCGGCCAGCGCTTGCAGGCGCGGATCGAGCGTGGTTGTGACGACGAGATCGCGGCCTTGCGCATCGATGAAGGACGGAAGCTGCTCGGAGACCCAATCGGCGAAATAGCGGTTGCCGGGTCGCGCGCGTCCGGCGACGGCGAGCTCCGCCTTCTGGCGCTCCGCGGTCTTCGCCTGCGCGTCGGTGATGTAGCCGGCGTCCAACATGTTCGCGAGCACTTGCTCGGCGCGCTTTGCCGCCTGCTCGCGATCGCGCGCCGGGCTGAAACGCGTCGGCGCCTTGAGCAAGCCCGCGATAACCGCCGCCTCGTAGAGCGTCACCTGCCGCGCCGATTTGTCGAAATAGCGATGCGCCGCGGCGTCGACGCCATAGGTGCCGGCGCCGAGATAGACGCGGTTCAGGTAAATCTCGAGCAGCTGGTCCTTGGTGAATTCGCGCTCGAGCCAGAGCGCGAGCAGCGCCTCTTGGATCTTGCGCGTGAGCGTGCGCTCGGACGTGAGGAACAAATTCTTCGCGAGCTGCTGCGTAATGGTGCTGCCGCCCTGCACCACGTGGCCGGCGCGGAAATTGACATAGATGGCGCGCGCCAAGCCGATGGGGTCGACGCCGAAATGGTGATAGAAGCGGCGATCCTCGGTGGCGATGACCGCGGCGGGCAGGTAAGGCGGCAGCTCCTTCAGATGGAGCGGCTCGCCGAAGAGGTCGCCATAGGTGGCGAGCAGTGAGCCATCCGAACCCAAAAGGGTGATGCTCGGGCGGCGCTCGGCGGCATTGAGATCGTTGGTGGGCGGCAGGGTGAGCCAGAACCAGCCGATGACGCCCGCTGCGGCGATCATCGCCCAAAGCCCGAGCAGCAGGCCCCAGCGCAACAGCCGCCAGCGCCAGCGGCGTCCGCCGCCCCGCGTGTTCTTCTTGCGCGGGGGCTCACGTCTCTCTGCCGGCGGCCGCCGGTCCTCGGGGTCGATGCGCAACTCTCCGCGTCGCTCCGCCATGTTCTCTCACAAGGTTCGCGTGGGTCGAAAGGTGCCGCGGCGCTCGCTGGGCCCGCTTCTAGCACAAAAGCCACGTCGATCCGAGCACCAGCGCTCGATTCCGGCAGTCCAAAAAGGCTGTGACTGTGGCTTTTTTGGGGTTGTCGGGAGGCGTGGGCCGGAGGCGTTCGCTTACGCGGGACGGCTCAATCTCGGCGACCCAGCGGTGATGGCTGCGATCGCGGCAGCGCTCTCGAACCTCCTCAGCAATGTTCCGGCGGTGCTGGTGCTGAAGCCGTTCGTGCAGGCATTGCCGGATCCCGGCCCGGCGTGGCTCACCTTGGCGATGGCGGCGACGCTCGCAGGAAACTTCACGATCTTGGGCTCGGTCGCCAACCTCATCGTCGTCGAACGTGCTCGGCGGCACGGCATCGAGATCGGCTTCTGGACCTATTTCAAACTCGGCGCGCCCGTCACTGTCGCGACGATCGCCATGGGCGTCCTGCTGCTGCGCTAGCGCTGCGCCTCGCTGCCCCCGGGCGCGCCGGTAAGCGTGAGCGTGATTGTCGCATCGTCCTCGACGATGCTGAACTTCACCGGGACGTTGGCGGCATCGTACCAGAGATCTGCGCGGTCGGCGCCGCTGCCGCTCGCGAAGTGCCGCGCCGCGACATCGCGGTCGCTCTGCCGTACACTGTCGCTGCCAAGAAGGCGGAAGTCGACGGGACGAAGCCGACCGGTTTCCGCCGCCATGACGGTCTTCGCGCGCGTCATCGCGATCCACCATGGATTGCTGGGAAAGACGTCGGCTGTCGCGACCGTCTTGCCGAGCGGCCCCTCGATCACAAATCCCGCTGCTTCGGGCTCGCCATTGACCTCGATGGTCTTGCCGTCGCGCACGGTCGTGCTGCGATAGCGCGTGAGCTTTCCGTTTCGCCACAACTCCGAACGGTCGGCGATGATCGTTCGCACCGTGACGAAGGCGATGCGGACGCGAATCTCGACATGGGTGCGGACCGTCACCTCATTGCCGGTGCGTGTCACGGTGTTGTTGTAGCTTCCGATATTGCCGAAGGTCGGATGCGCAACCGCATAGCGATAGGTGCCGTCCGACGGATAAGGCGGCAACGGCTCCGCGACGGGTGCCGCTCCTGTCAACAGGAGAAGCAAGCCCGCGATCACGCGGTTCTTCATTTCCCCCTCGCTTCATTACGGAGGGCTAACTCGCCCGCACGCATTTTCGATCCGCGCTGCCGCGCTGAGCAGCGTTGTGGTTGATCGCCGCAACCTCGCGGCGGGCAACGCCGTTCGGAAAGGACGCGGAGGGAGGAAGATGCATGCGATGGCGGTCGATCGTGGTCTTGGGCGTGCTGCCGCTTGCGGGATGCGCGGCGGCGGGACCGGCGGTGACGACGCTCGCGACGGCCGGTGTCGCCGGCGCGGTCGGCTCGGCGAGTGGCAGTGCGCTGCTCGGCGCGGTCGTCGGCTTCGGTGTCAGCTACGGCGTCGACCAGGGCGTCAAATACGTCGAGCGGCGGATCGAGGGAAACGTTCAGATCGCAATCGCCGAAACGGCCGGGCCGCTCGCGGTCGGGCAATCGACAAGCTGGCAGGTGCCCGAGACGCTGCCGCTCACCAGCAAGTCCGGCACCGTCGAGGTGGCGCGGAGCTTTGGCGAGGCGATTGCCTGCAAGGACATTGTCTTCACCGATGCCGATGACAACGATCACCACGTCTTCGCCAGCACGATCTGCCGCAACGACCAGGGCACCTGGGTCTGGGCCTTGGCCGAGCCCAGCATTCACCGCTGGGACTTTCTGCAGTGATGGCGCGTGCTAGGTGCGCGGCGGAACGGCACCTGGCGACTTGGTGCGGTTCAGCGCCGGCCATTGCTCGGCGAGCGGCGGCAGCGGGCCCTTCTTGCCGGTGATGCGCGTGGGATCGATGCGATAGACAGTCACCTCGTCGAGGCGGGGATAGAAGCTCTTCGGTCGCTGCCAGGTGGGCGAGGCATATTTTGCGAGGAAGCGGTCGAAGAAGCGCGCCTTGTCGGCCGCATCGGCTTCGACATGGATCGTGCCAAAGCCGACGATGCTCGCATAGCTCGCCGATGTGTCGCACGCGAACTCGCCATAAGGGAACACCTCGCCCATCTCGGACACGGCAAAGGAGATGCGCGCCGACTGTGCGACGTTGGTGCCGAAGTGACCCGCTGCGGCGGTGGTGTGGAGATAGAGCTTGCCGGCGTCATAAACGAAGAGATTAGGCACCACATAGGGCATGCCGTCGGCGCCCACCGTGGCGAAATGCGTAAGCATGGCGCGGCGGAGCAGCGCCTCCACCTCGGCTTCGTTCATCTCTTTGTCTTTGCGGCGGACGATGCCTTGGCTCATGGGCTGCCTCGCTCTTCGCCGCATCAGCATAGAATGCGCGATCGCTGCAGGTCGATCGTGCGTCCTTCGAGAAGCTCGGGATGAGACTCTTCTTTATGGCATCAGGGCGACGCCATACGAGCATGGCTGCTTCTCAGAGAACAGCCGAAGCGAGCCGCCAGTCGTCGGTCATTAGTCAAGAGTTGCGGAACAACCTCAACTGACAACTGACGACTGAGAACTCGCGATTTCGCTGTTACGCCGCCACCAGCGCGCGATTGTCCTGACGGGTGAACCGCGTCTGCTCGCGCATGGCGCGCTGCAACTTCTCGAAGGCGCGGACCTCGATCTGGCGGATGCGCTCGCGCGACACGGCGTAGCGGTGGCTCAGCTCCTCGAGCGTCGAGGGCTCGTCCTTGAGGCGCCGCTCGAAGATGATGTCGCGTTCCCTGGCGTTGAGTTTCTTGAGCGCCACATCGAGCAGCTCGCGCCGCTGGCGCAGCTCACGGCGATCGCCGACGACGGTCTCCTGGCTCGGGCCCTCATCGGGCAGCATGTCGAGCCACTCCGCCTCGCTGTCGATCCCGCCGCCGCCAATGAGCGCGTTCAGCGAATTGTCGGCGCCGGCGAGCCGGCGGTTCATCTCGATGACTTCGCTTTCGGGCACATCAAGCTCGGTTGCGATCTTGCTGACCGCTTCAGGCGAAAGATCGCCTTGCTCGAGCTCCTCCATCTGTCCTTTGAGCTTGCGCAAGTTGAAGAAGAGCTTCTTCTGCGCCGCGGTCGTCCCCATCTTCACGAGCGACCAGGAGTGGAGGATGTATTCCTGGATGGCCGCGCGGATCCACCACATCGCATATGTCGCAAAGCGGAAGCCGCGGGCCGGGTCGAATTTCTCGGCCGCCTGCATCAAGCCGACATTCCCTTCGGCGACGAGGTCGGCGAGCGGCAGGCCGTAGCCGGCGAAGCCGCGCGCGATCTTGACGACCAGGCGCAAATGGCTGCCGACGAGGTGCTCGAGCGCGTCGCGGTCGCCGTTATCGCGCCAAGCGCGCGCCAGCTGCTGCTCCCGTTCCGGGCTCAGCATGGGGTAGCGCTTCGCCTCTTCGACAAAGCGGACCAGGACGGAATCCATCTTGCGGTTCATTGACTTCGGTCTCCCTGCCTTCGCTCCGGGGCGCCTCTACCCCCTGCCGGCTCCCGCAAGAGCCGATTGCACGATCGAGGGGGCTGGGGTTCGGAACGAAGGTCCGCCTCTTTAGACGGCTTCTCAAAGATGGGACGGTGTGCGGGCGATTTCAAGGACCAGATTGGTCCTAATTATGGTCGGTGGGTATGGCTGCTATGGGGTTGGGGCAGGGCTGCGACCGGTCCCAGCATTTTCCGGGCATTTTCCACGCATTTTACGTATCTCCGCTGGACTTTCGGGGTGATGCCATGGCCTTATGCTGCTGCGGCCCTGGATTGCCTTCAGGGCCGTTCGTTTGCCTTTTTCGAGGACGCCCCGTCCCTGAGCGACAACGGGGCGTCCTCTTTTTCTTTCGTCCCCCAAAAAGCCCTGAGAAATCCTCCCACTGATGGGGTTTGCGCCCGCTGGCGAATCGAGCAACACTGGGCAGGCAAGAAAATGGCCGGAAGCGGCCCGAGGGGGGAGAGGGAGCTTTGGCCGATTACCAGTTTTGCCGCGTCGAGCGCGAGGGCGCCGTCCTCACGGTCACGCTGAACCGGCCGGAGGTGATGAACGCGCTCCATCGCCCGGCGCATTTCGAGCTGGGCCGTGTCTTCGACGAGTTCGCCGCCGATCCGTCATTGTGGATCGCGATCGTGACCGGCGCCGGCGACAAGGCCTTCTCCGCCGGCAGGCGGCGGGCGGCGAGCTTGGCACGCCGCCCTCGGGCTTTGCCGGCCTTACCCAACGCTTCGATCTCGCGAAGCCCGTCATCGCCGCGGTGAATGGCGTTGCCATGGGCGGCGGCTTCGAGATCGCGCTTGCCTGCGATCTCATCATCGCCGCCGAGAACGCGGTCTTCGCGCTGCCGGAGCCGCGCGTGGGCTTGGCCGCCCTCGCCGGGGGCCTTCACCGCTTGCCGCGCATGATCCCGCTGAAACAGGCGATGGCGATGATCTTGACGGGCAAGCGCGTCAGTGCCGAGGAAGGCGAGATGCTGGGTTTCGTCAACGAGGTGGTGCCGGAAGGCCAAGCGGTCGCCGGAGCGAAGCGCTGGGCGCAGCAGATCCTCGAATGCTCGCCCATGTCGATCCGTGCCTCCAAGGAGACTGTCTATCGCAGTCTCGATCAGGCGGGCGGCATCGCGGGCGCCATCAAGGCGCAGCGCGAGTATCCTGCGGTGGCCGCGCTCTACGCGAGCGAGGACCGCGTTGAGGGGCCGAAGGCGTTCGCCGAGAAGCGGAAGCCGCAGTGGAAGGGACGTTGAGGGGGAGAAAAGGGCGTGGATCTGAAGCTCGAGGGGAAGAAGGCGATCGTCACTGGCGGCACGCGCGGCATCGGCCGCGCCATCGCGGAAGCGCTCGCGGCGGAGGGATGCCACGTCGCGATTTGCGCGCGTCACCGCGAGCAGATTGATGAAGCGGTGAAGGCGCTTGGCAAAATGGGTGCGAAGGCGTGGGGGAGCCCCGTCGATGTCGCCGACAGCGCCGCGCTGCGGCGATGGGTTGCCGACGCCGCGGCGGCGCTCGGAGGTCTCGATATTTTCGTCGCCAATGTGAGCGCGCTCGCCGTCACTGCCGATGAGGCGAGCTGGCGCAAGAGCTTCGAGATCGACGTCATGGGGACGGTGGTGGGCGTCGAGGCGGCGCTCCCGCTTCTTGAGAAATCCGCTGCCGGCAGCGTCGTCGTCATCGGCAGTGTTGCCGCCGTCGAGGTGAGCGGTCCGACGCGCCCCTATAATGCGGTGAAGGCCGCGCTCGTCCCCTACATCAAGTCGCTGGCGCAGAATTATGCGAAGAAGAAAGTGCGCGTGAACATGGTCTCGCCCGGGACGATCTATTTCAAAGGCGGCGTCTGGCACCAGCGCGAGCAGCAGATGCCCGATTTCTTCAAGGCGGCGCTGGCCCGCAACCCGCTGGGTCGCATGGGCACGCCCGAAGAGGTGGCGGACGCCGTGGTGTTCCTGGCAAGCCCGCGCGCGAGCTTCATCACCGGGAGCAATCTCATCATCGACGGCGCGCTCACCCAGCGCGTGCCGTTTTAAGGAAACGGCGATGAACTTCGACTTCTCCGACGAGCTCAAGATGCTGCGCGAGGAGGCGCGGAAGTTCCTGCGCGAGCGGAAGTCGGTGGCGGCGGCGCGACGCGTGCTCGAGAACGCCGAGAGCTACGACAAGAAGCTCTGGCAGGAGATGGCGGGCCTGGGCTGGATCGGTGCCGCCATTCCCGAAGAATATGGCGGCGCGGGTCTCGGCCATCTGGGGCTCTGCGTGCTCGCCGAAGAGCTGGGCGCGGCGCTGGCGCCGGTACCGTTCTCATCCACCGCCTATCTCGCGAGCGAGGCGATCATGCTCGCGGGAACGGCGGCGCAAAAGGAGCGCTACCTGCCGAAATTCGCCAAGGGGGAGTTGATCGGCACGCTCGCGCATGCCGAGGGACCGAACGCGCCCGATCCCAAGCGCTTTTCCACCGCCGTCAGCGGCGGCAAGATCACCGGCACGAAGCAGCCGGTGCCCGACGGCGCCATCGCCGATGTTGCGATCGTCACGGCGAAAAGCGGCGACCGCCAGCTCTCGCTTTACCTCGTCGATCTCCGCGGTGCGGGCGTTGCGCGGGAGGCGGTGGCGACGATCGATCAGAGCCGCGGCCATGCGCGGCTGGTCTTCGCCGGTGCCGCGGCGGAGCCGTTGGGCGCGGCGGGCGAGGGGCTCTCGCTCATCGATCGCGTCTTCGATCGCGCTGCCGTGCTCTTCGCGTTCGAGCAAGTGGGTGGCGCGCAAGCGTCGCTCGACATGGCGAAGGGCTACGCGCTCGAGCGCTATGCCTTCGGCCGTCCCATCGGATCTTTCCAGGCGATCAAGCACAAGCTCGCCGATATCTATGTGGCGACCGAGCTTGCGCGCTCGAACGCCTATTACGGCGCCTGGGCGCTTGCCAACAACGCGCCGGACTTGCCGGTGGCCGCGGCCGCGGCACGCGTCTCGGCGAGCCAGGCTTTCGATCTTGCCGCCAAAGACAACATCCAGACGCACGGCGGCATGGGCTACACCTGGGCCTTCGACTGCCATCTCTATTATCGCCGCGCCAAGCTCTTGTCGCTGGCGATCGGCAGCACGCGGCTCTGGAAGGATCGGCTGGTGAGTGAGCTCGAGCAGCGCAACGAAAGCACCTTCGAAGGTGCCATGGGTGGCGTTGCCTTCTGACAGCGAGGCGGACATGGATTTCAACGACACACCGCAAGAAGCCGACTTCCGTGCCGAGGTGAAGGCGTTCCTCGCCGCCAACGCGGAAAAGCGCAAGCCCGGCGAGACGCAAGGCTATCGCACGGCGCAAGCGGCGCCAGGCGCGCTCGAGCGCGCCAAGGCGTGGCAGGCGAAGAAATACGCGGCGGGCTTTGCCGGCATCACCTGGCCCAAGGAATGGGGCGGCCGCGGCGGCAGCCCGATCGAGCAGGTCATCTACAATCAAGAGGAATCGCGATACCTGGTGCCGCGCGGCTTCTTCGAGATCGGCCTCGGCATGTGCATCCCGACGCTCGCCACCTGGGGCACCGACGCGCAGCGTCAGCGCTACGCCGGGCCGGCGCTCAAGGGCGAGGAGATCTGGTGCCAGCTTTTCTCCGAGCCCGCCGCCGGCTCCGACCTCGCGGGCCTGCGCACGCGCGCCGAGAAGAAGGGCGATGAGTGGATCATCAACGGCCAGAAGATCTGGACCTCGGGCGCGCATTATTCCGACTACGGCATTCTCGTCACGCGCTCCGATCCCACCGTGCCCAAGCACAAGGGACTCACCTTCTTCTTCCTCAGCATGAAGTCGAGGGGTGTCGAGGTTCGCCCGATCAAGCAGATTTCCGGCCAGTCGCATTTCAACGAAGTGTTCTTCACCGATGTGCGCATTCCCGACAGCCAGCGCTTGGGCCCCGTCGGCAAGGGCTGGGAAGTCTCGATCACCACGCTGATGAACGAGCGGCTGGCGGTGGGCGACCCGCCCGGTCCGGATTTCGCCGAGATTTTCGAGCTTGCCCGCCGGGTCGAACTCGAAGACGGATTCGCCATCCAGAATCCGGCCGTGCGCGACAAGCTCGCCGATTGGTATGTGCGCACGCAGGGCCTCAAATACGCGAAGTTCCGCACGATGACGCGGCTCTCACGCGGCGAGACGCCGGGGCCGGAAGCCTCGATCGGCAAGCTCGTCGGCGCCTCCAAGCTGCAGGAGATCGCGCTCTTCGGCATGGATCTCTTGGGCATGGCCGGGGTCATGACGGACGAGGCGACCATGCCGGCGCACGGGCTTTTCCAGCAGGCGCTGCTCTATTCGCCGGCGCTCCGCATCGCCGGCGGCAGCGACGAGATCCTCCGCAATATCATCGCCGAGCGTGTGTTGGGACTGCCGAGCGACCTGCGCGCGGACAAGGAACTGCCCTTCAACAAGCTGCCCACCGGCAAGCGATAGGTGGAAACGGCGCGTGCTATTGCGGCGCCTCGATCGTGATGCCGTAGCGGGCGTAGACGCGCTTCACCGTGCCGTCCTCGATGAGATGCGCGATCGCAGTGTCGATCGCCTCCTGCAGCATCGGATCGGGTCGGCGCATGCCGACGGCGACGTTCCAGACGAGATCGGGCTCGCCGGCGAAGGCATCGATGGCGCGGATCTTGTGCTGCGGATGGCGAAGGTTGTAGTAGCCGAGCGATGTCGGCGTCACCGCGGCGGCATCGATCTCGCGCCGGGCGAGCATCGTCAGGATCTCGTCCTCGAAGAGACCCGGCACCGTGTCGACGCCGCGCTCATTGAGCGTCATGGCAGCGATCGAGCTGGTGAGGACGCCGACACGCCGCGATCCCGTGAGCTCCGCGAGCGAGCGAACCCGCCGCTCGTCCTCGCGCACCGCCAGCACGACGCCGGCGCGACGATAGGGGCGCGAGAGCTGCAAGCCCGAGTCCGCCTGTGCGGCGCGATCGGCGATGCTGTCCATGACGATGTCGCAAGGCGCGCGGAAGAGATCGTAGCGGGTGATGATCCATTCGCGCGTGAGGCTGACGCCGAGCTCCTTGGCGAGCGCCTCGGCGAGCTCCAGCTGGAAGCCGTGGCGCTTGCCGTCCTTGCTGGCAAAGGGGAGCGCGTTCGGATGCGCACAGACCGCAATGGTGCCGCTGTCCTTGATCGCCGCGAGGCTCCGCGCTTCGGCCAGTGGGGAACCGACAAGCGATGCAGCGAGGAGGGTACCGAGGCTCGCTGTCCGAAACCACCATCGTCCGCCATGCGCGGGCTTGACCCGCGCATCCACGTCTTTCTTCATCGCGTCGCAAGTCGTGGATGGCCGGGAGAGGCCCGGCCATGACGATGGTGGAAATCCGCGTGCCATCTGCTCCAACCTTGCTCTATTGGTCCTTCAAGTTCCGGATATAGCGCACGATCGATTTGATCTGCGCGTTGCTGAGCGCGCCATCGAAGGCGGGCATGGCGCCCTCTTTGCCCTCCTTGATGCGATGAATGATGAAATCATCGCTCCGCGTCGTGCCCGCGAGCTTGGGGCCCTTGCCGGCCTCGCGTCCGCCATTGTGGTGGCAAAAACCGCAGGTGGTGGCGAAGAGCTCCTTCACCTTAGGATCGTCACCCGATTTTTGCGTCGCGGCCATGCCGACACCGCTCGCAGCTAACAGCAGGAGCGTCGGCACGAGCACCAACCGGAAAAAGAATTTCACCATCCGTCCGCTCCAATTGGAAGGGCGGGGCCAGTGCGCCCCGCCCTCTCTTAACGCTCGCGCCGCGGTTATTTCAGCGCGTAGACGGTGAGCACGCCGGTGTTGCGCGGCATGCTGGTGAACGGCTCACCGAACATTTTCGGATAGTCGTCCGTCGCCATGCCGCCCCACCCGGCGACCACGGCCACATACTGCTTCCCGCCCGCCATGTAGGTGATGATGCCGCCATCATGGCCGACGCCGTCCGAATGCGACCACAACTCCTTGCCGTTGCTGGCGTCAAAGGCGTGGAGCACGCCTTCCGCATCGGGCACGAAGACAAGATTGCCGGCGGTGCCGAGGAGGCTCGCCAACGGCGGCGACTTGAACTTGACCTCCCATTTCTTCTGGCCAGTAACGGGGTCGCGGGCGTCGAGGTGACCCCAGGGCTTGTCGGCGCCGGGCGGCGGCAGCATCGAGAAATTGGCGCCGAGGTTGAGCTGCGCCTGCGGTTCCAAGATCGGCCGCGTCTTTACCACCTCGAGATCCATACACCACTCGTTGCCGATTTTGTAATAGAGCCCGGTCACCGGGCTGTAGGTGCCGGCATTGAAGCTGACGCCACCGATGATCGCCGGGCAGAGCGGCGGCGATGCCTTGCCGGCGCTAAGGTCGCGCCGACCGATGAGTTCGCCCGTCTTGGCATCGATGTTCTGCACGAAGTTGCTGTTCTCGGTGATGCGCCAGACATTGACGATGCTGCCGTCGCCGCGGTTGTAGACGAAGATGTAGCCGCTTTTGTTGGGATGGACGACGAGCTTCTTTCCGTCGCGGTCGAGCATGACGAACTCGCCCACGGCGCTGTCGAAGTCCCAGGCGTCGTGCGGCAGCTCCTGATGATAGAATTTGAGCTTGCCGGTATCGGCGTCGAGCGCGATCACCGAGGTGGTGTAGAGATTGTCGCCGGGACGCGCCCCCTTGGTCTTGAAATCGGGACCCGACCAGTCATAGAGCGGCGCCGGGTTCGCGGTGCCCCACCAGAGCGTATTGCTCTCGGCGTCATAGGCGCCGGGCATCCAGCCGCCGCCGCCGCCGGTGCGCCAGGAATTGTGACCCCAGGTCTTCTTGGCGGCGTCGTCGGGCGCCACGGTGAGGAAGGTCCATTTCTTCTTGCCGGTCTCGGCATCGACCGCGAAGATCGGGCCGCGATAAGGCCACTCGCCGCCCTGCGCGCCGATCACCACCACGTTCTTCCCGGGAAGGAAGAGCGGGGCGCCGGTAAAGCCGACGGTGAGCTTCTCGGAATTGATGAGCTTGGTGTCCCAGGCCCGCTTGCCGGTCTTCTGATCGACGGCGATCAAGCGGCCGTCCATCGTGCCGACATAGACCTTCCCGGCGCCGAGCGCCAAGCCGCGGTTATAGGGCGAATGGGTTTGACGCTTGATCAGTGCTTCGTCGAGCTTCGGAAAATAGGACCAGATCACCCGACCCGTGGCGCCATCGAGCGCAAAAACGCGGCTATAGGAGCCGGAGTAGTAGAGGACGCCGTCCTGGACGAGCGGCATGGATTGGAGGCCGCGCGTGTCGCGGCCGGGATCATGGGTCCATGCCACGTCGAGTTTCTGCACATTGTTGCTGTTGATCTGGTCGAGCGCGCTGAAATGGTAGGAGCGCCACGAGCCGTGATATGTCGTCCAGTTGGCGTCGCTGGCGCCATCGAGCGACACGGCCTTGGGCGCGGTCGTTTGCGCCGCGGGCTTCGACTCTTCGGCGCAGCCCGCCAGCAGGCTGGCAACGCCGAGCAAGGCCGTCGCAAGTATTCCCCTCGTACAATCGCGTATCATTTGGCTCCTCCCCTCATTGTCTACAGCGCGCTCGTCGGAAGTCCCCTCGCAGCTACTCCGCTGCAATCCTTAGCTTAGTAAAGCCCGGACGCCGCGTCGATTGCCTCGTTGGGATAGAGTCAGACCGCCGCATAGCCGCGCTCGAGCTCCACCTCGATGAGGCGCGGCTCGCCGGCGCAGAGCGCGCTTTTCAGGAGATCGATCGCGTCGGCAAGCTGCGCCGTGCGCGCTGCGGCGATGCCGAGCGAGCGGGCAAGTCCGACGAAATCGATGGCGGGATCGGTGAGATCCATCCCGACATAGCGGTCGGTCTGCGCCGCAAAACCCTGCATGGCGTTGGCGCGCTGCTTCAGGATGCGGTAGGAGCGATTGTTGAGGATGACGAAGACGACGGGGACGCGGTCATGGGCGGCGGTCCACAGCGCCTGGCAGGTGTACATGGCGCTGCCATCGCCGATGAGCGCCACCACCGGACGCTCCGGCAAGGCGAGCTTGACGCCGATCGCCGCCGGCAACCCCCAGCCGATGCCGCCGCCGCGCAGCCCGAAGAAGCTTTGCGGGTCGTCGCTGCGGATGAGCTGGCGCAGCCCCGGCGCCGAAGAGATCGATTCCTCGACCACCACGGCGTCCGCGGGCAGGGTCTCGGCGATGGCCGCCATGAGGGCGAGCGCCGGGATCGGTGATTTCACCGCCTCGGCGCGCGCCTTCGCCCGGAGCGCCTCGCGTTCGCCGGCGATGAGCGCCGCCATTCGCGCCCGCCGCGCTGCCGCGGCGGCGCGTTGCGTGCCATCCGTCCGCGCCTCGATGAGCTCTCTGAGCTCGGGCAAGCTCGCTTGGGGATCGCCTAGGACCGCCGCGTCCGCCGCATAGTTCTTGCCGAGTTCCCAAGGGTCGATGTCGAGATGGACGACGCGAAGCCCTTCCGGCATGGGCTCCTGCGGCGAAGGAAGCGACAGGGTAAAGAGATCCCCACCCACCGAAAGCAGCAGATCGAAGGATTGCAGCGTCGCGCGCAGGCTCGGCGCCAAGCGACCAATCGCGCCGCGGTACAGCGGATGGGAGGCAGGAAAAGCCGCGGTGTTGGCGACGCCCTCGACATAGACGGGCGCGCCCAGACACTCGGCAAGCGCCGCGAGCTCGGCATGGGCGCGGCTCTGTGCCACCGCGTCGCCGGCAATGATCACCGGCCGCTCAGCCTTGGCGATAAGCGTCGCCGCGCGCTCGAGCGCTGCGCGGTCGCCACGAAGCCGTGGTCCGACGCGCGTTGCCGCGCCGAGCTCGATCGCAGCCTCGGCATTGAGCACATCGGCGGGAAGCGAGAGGAAGACGGGTCCCGTCGGCGGCGCCAGCGCCGTCTTAGCGGCGCGATGAACGGCGCGTGGAAGGTCCTCGAGGCGGCGCACCTCCGACGACCACTTGACGAAGGGCCGGGCGATGGTCGGCAGATCGGCCCATAAAATGGGTTCGGTGAGATTGAAGGTCTGGTCGTGCTGGCCGGCGGTGACGAGGATCGGCGCCGCCGCCTTCTGTGCGTCATAGAGCATTCCGAGCGCATTGCCGAGACCGGGCGCCACATGGACGTTGGCGACAGCGAGCTTGCCGGAAGCCTGCGCGTAGCCATCGGCCATCGCCATGACCGCCGCTTCCTGCAGCGCCAGCACGTAGCGGAGATCGTCCTCGACCGCGAGCGCATCCATCAGCGGCAGCTCGGTGGTGCCGGGATTGCCGAAAATTAAGCCGACGCCTTCCTGCTTCAGCAGTTCAAGAAACGCGCGTTTTCCAGAGATGACCGGCATCTCGTCTCCTCGCTGGGCGCCGGTTTTGCCGCAAGGCGAGCATGATGGCGGCCGCTTGTGCGAGAAGCAACATCGCCCGCCCTTCGTCGGAAGAGCGGGCGATGTGCGCTATCGGTATTGCCGACTGCGGCGGCGCTGGGCCGCGGCAGAAGCGCGCTCAGATGGCTTCCTTGAGCTCCTTGGCGGCGCGGAACGCCACCTTCTTGCTGGCCTTGATCTTGATCGGCTCGCCGGTGGCGGGATTGCGGCCCATCCGCGCCGCGCGCTTGCGCACGACGAAGATGCCGAGGCCGCCGACGCGGATCCGATCGCCCTTCTTCAGGTGCTTCACCACCATGTCGACCATGCCGTTGAGCATCGCCTCGGCTTGCTTCTTCGCCATCTCGTGGTCTTCGGCGAGTTTCGCCGCGATATGTTTCACGGTGAGTGTCGGTGAGGCACCCGCCTTTTTCTTCGCTGCTGCCATAGGTATCAGACTCCCTCTCTCTCGCAATGTCGGGACGGCATTTGCAGGAGCTACAGAATCACGCTCACGGCCGTAAAGCAAGTGTTTGCATGCCGCGCCGGCGCGAATTTCGCGCTTTTCGCGGTCCTGCGCGAGCGCGTAGAAGTGCCCGTCTGGTGGGATGTTCTGAGTGTCTGAGAGCAATCTTGGCGCTGTCGCCGGGCGTGCCGCGAGGGGGATGCCGTACTCAGGGGTGCCGGAGGAAGAAATGGCGCGTCGCGGTGCCGCGATTACCGCCGTTCACCCGCGTGGAGACACGGCGCGGCCGCGGTCGATCACGCGAACTACTTGAAAAACACTTGCGCGGAAAAGGAATTATTAACTTCTTGACCCGAGTCTGTGCAACGTTTGCAACCTCTGGGAGTCGTTTCCATGGCTATGAAAAAGCGCAAGACGGCGCGCAAGTCGCACCGTCGCAGCCGGTCAAAGGCCGCGCGCTCGGCGTCGCCGATGCGCAAGGCCGCGCGTCGCGTGAAGCGCGCGCGCAAGACCGCTCGCAAGCCCGCTCGCCGTGCGCACAAGGCACGGCGTGGCGCGCGTCGCTCGATGAAGCGTCGGTAAAAAGCACTCTTTTCTGCTTTGCGGATTGCCCGGCGCCGCCAGAATTGAGCGGCGCCGGGCAATTCGTTTTCAGGACCGGGCGGGAAGCATTTCCCGCTCAGCGCAACAGGCCATCGAGCTGTGCCTCGCTCGGCTCCACCTGATAGAAGCGGCGGTAAAAGCTTCTCGCTTCCTCCCGCATGTCTTCGGGATATGCCGTGGGATAAAGCAGGCGCCCCATCCACAAGAGACCGAGCAAACGATTGAGCGATGGCGGCTCGTCGATCCAGCCGAAGGGCGGACGCGGCGCGGCGAAGACGCGCTTTGCCGTCACCGCCGCGACGCCCTGCCACTCCGGCTCGGCGAACGCTTTGATGAAGCCGGGATTGGGCGCGAAGATCACGTCGGGATTCCACGCGACCACCTGCTCGCGCGTCACCTGCGGCAACGCGGATGGGTTGCCATCGGCGACGTTCTCAAGTCCTAAAAGCCGCATCACATCGGTCGAATGCGCCGCCGATGTCGCGGTGCTGAGCCCGTCGTCGCTGCGCGAATAATAAAAGTGGATCGTGCCGGCGCGCTGGCGCGCGGCCGCGCGCTCGCGCGTGAGCGCGAGCATGCGTTCAGCTTCGGCGGCAAGTGCTTCCCCGCGCTCCGTCGCACCCAAGGCGGGTCCCAAAAGCCGAAGCAATTCCGGCGTTTTCTCGAGGGCGCCCTCGAAGACGATATAAGGCACGCCCGTCCGCTCCTGAGCCTGCTTCGCCGCCTCGAGGTAATCGGGGGCGAGCGAGCCGTAATCGACGATGAGATCGGGCTTCATCGCCGCGATCGCCGCTTCGTTCACTTTTCCCTCGCGCACCAGCGTGCCGATCTCCGGCAGCGCGCGCACCTCCGGGAGCAGAAATGTCATGCCCGCGGCGTTGGGCTTGCGCGGCCAGCCCAGCATTTTCTGCGGCGCCAACGCATAGACGATCGCCGCCGCCGGCTGTCCCGCCGGCAGCACGCGCTCGACCTTGACGGGAATCTCGACGCGCCGTCCCGTCGCATCGGTGATGCTGCCGGCGAACGCCGGCGTTAGCAACACCAAGCGGACGAGGGAGAGAGCGAATAGTGGCCTTATCCCTCTGATCATTGTTGCGCCTGCCGATGTGCCATGAGAATCCAAGCTGCAAAAATGTCGATGCGTCCTTCGACAGGCTCTGGATGAGGAACATCAGGTCGGGCATTAACCAAGGCCACGAAGAACGGTCCTCCATCCTGAGCCTGTCGAAGGACGCCTGATCGTTCTGCATGGTTTCGCTTGTCCCGACGCGCGACTATATCGGCCGATCAGGAAAATGCGAGCATTCGCGAAAAAGCGCCTTGTCAGCCGCTTTTCCCACCCTTACCCTCATCTCGTTCAGCAACCAACGAAAGGAGGTGATCCCGTGTCTCATTGTCAAAGATTGCGGTCAAACGCCGCGACCGGGATCCCTGCGGCTGCAGAGGTCTCCGTCGCTTAAAGCGGCATGTCGCGGTCGCAGACCGACCGCTCGATGACAGTGGAAGGGCCGCCCTGGGCAGGGCGGCCCTTCTTCGTCAAAGATGGCGCGGTGCTCCGGCGAAGGGAGGCGCGGGGGGATGGGCATCGATGGGCGGCGGATCGCGGTGGCGCTCGCGGGTTTTTGCAGCTTCGTTAATCTCTATGCGACGCAGTCGATCCTGCCGCTGCTCTCGGAAGAGCTGGGCGCCACGGAACGCGATGTGAGCCTCACGGTGAGCGCCACCACCTTCGCCATCGCGCTCATCGCGCCCTTCATCGGCACGGTCGCCGACGTGCTCGGGAGGAAGCGCGTCATCATCACGGCGATGTTGATGCTGACGGTTCCGACCGCCCTCGTGGGCTTGGCGGGAAGCCTGCACGGAATCATCTTCTGGCGCTTCGTCCAGGGCTTGCTGCTGCCGCCGGTCTTCGCCGTCACCATCGCCTATGTCGGCGAGGAGTTCGTGCCCGCCGAGGCGACCGCGGTCACCGGCATTTATCTTTCGGCGAGCAGCCTCGGCGGCTTCCTGGGGCGGTTCCTCACCGGCATTCTCTCGGAAGCCGTGGGTTGGCGCGGTGCGTTCTTCGGCCTGGCGCTGCTCACGCTCGCTTGCGCGGTGGGCGTGAGCCTCCTCTTGCCGCGCGAGCGGCGCTTCCAGAGGAGTGCCGGCTTCGCCGCCTCGGCGCGCCACATGCTGCGGCATCTCGCCGATCCCAAGCTCGTGGCCACATATGCGGTGGGTGCGAGCCTGCTCTTCACCTTCATCGCCACCTTCACCTATGTGAGCTTCCACCTGGCGGCACCGCCCTTCTCGTTATCTCCGAGCGGGCTTGGCGCGATTTTCATCGTCTATTTGACGGGCGTGGCGACGACGCTATTTACCGGCGCGGGCGTCGCACGCTTCGGACGGCGCGGGCTGATGCTGGGGCTTGTCGTGGTGTGGGCCGCCGGCCTCGCGGTGACGCTCGCGCCGTCGCTGCCGGCGATCATTCTCGGCCTTGCGATCTGCGCCGGCTGCGGCTTCCTCTGCCAGGCGATCGCCACCGGCTTCGTCGCCATTCGCGCCAAGGAAGGGCGCTCCTCGGCCGTCGGCCTCTACGTCACCTTCTACTACATCGGCGGCAGCATCGGCGGCGTGCTGCCGGGCGTGGCGTGGCGCGCCGCGGGGTGGCCCGGCTGCGTCGCCCTCGTCATCGCCGTGCTTCTGCTCATGGCGCTCATTGTCTCACGCGCTTGGCGCGAGGGCACTATTCGTGGCGCCAGCGCTCGATGATGGTCTCGAGGAACTCGCTGCCGTTGACGTCGTCTTCCCAGGCTTTGGGGAAGTTGGCGGCCTCGCCCTTGGGGCGGAACTGCGGCTCGAGTTCGGCGAAACGGATTCGCATGGGATGCGCCACGCCTTCGCCGACGGCGATCGCCTCGCGCTGACGCAGCACGGGGAGCGCGTTCATCAAGCCGGCGGCGTCGTCGGGCAGCATGCTACGCACGAAGCTGCGATCCCGCTCGTTGTTCATGCGCAGCGCGAAGATCGTGCTGCATTGGGACAAGATCGCTTCCGAGAGCTCCGAGGGACGTTGCGTCACCAGACACACGGAGACGCCGTATTTGCGGCCTTCCTTGGCGATGCGGGCGATCGAGCGGATGGTCGGTTCGAACCCAGTCTTTTCGTCGCGGGGGATGTAGCGGTGCGCCTCGTCGCAGACGAGCAGCACGGGGATCGCTTCCTCGCGCTCGCTCCAGAGGGCGAAGTCGAAGATGACGCGGCAGAGGAGCGACACCACCACGTTGACGATCTCCGACGGCACGGCCGAGATGTCGAGGATGGTGATGGGCTTGCCGTCGACGGGAATGCGCAGGATGCGGGCGATGATGTCCGCCATGTTGTCTCGCACCGTGAGCCCTTCGAACATGAAGGCGTAGCGGCGATCCTTGCGCAGGTTCTCGATCGTCGAAGTGAGGCGAAGATAGGGAAGCGAGCTGTCGGGCCGGTCGAGCTTTCCCATCCGTTCGGAGATGCGCTGTAGCACGCTGGTGATGCGATAGGGCGTCGGCGTGTCCACGGTGAGCGCCGCGATCTTGTCGGGCTCGTTGCCGAGGAAGTCCTGCTTTGCCTGCACGATCACCTCTTTGAGGATCGGGATCTCGCGCGATCGCGCGATCGGGTCGCGCGAGCACAGCACCTCGACGATCTCATCGAAGCTCAGGAGCCAATAGGGGAGCTGCAGATTGTCGGGGGTGACGACCTCGGCAAGGTCGGAGAAGGCCGTCGCATACTCGCCGTGTGGATCGAGCAGCACGACGTGGCCATTGGGGTGCGCCGTCAGCAGCGAGCGCAAGATGAGGGTGAGCGAGCACGACTTGCCCGAGCCCGTGGTGCCGACGATGGCCGAGTGCTTGGAGAGGAACTCCTGCGACATCAGGAAGGCCGGCGTCGCCGCGTCCTGATGGAGCGTGCCGATCTGCAGCGTCCAGGTATTTGGCTTCGCATAGATGATGGAGATGTCCTCAGAAGCGGTCGGGAACACCGCCGCTCCCAGCACGGGATAGACGGAAATGCCGCGCGCGAAGCTCGGCTTGCCGCCGCGCATCGTCGTCTCGCCGAGAAGGTCGATCTCGGCGATTGCCGCCTCGGTCGTGCCGCGCTCGAAGCCGAGGGTGGCGATGAAGCCATAAGCGGTGGCAGCGCCATTCCCCGTCGGCACCTTGATGAGATTGCCGATCTGCGCCTTGGCATAGGCGGGATCATCGCCCTTGCCGCTGCTGCCGAAGAGCAGGCAAGAGAGTTTGAACCCCGAGACCGCGACGACGATGCCGATCTGATTTGCCTGACGCTGCATCGCCGCCGGGCGACGCTGCGCGATGTCGCTCCCGTCCATCCTTCCCTCCTTTGTGCCGGCGCGATCGCCTGGCGACAGCCGGGAGAAAAGCTAGAAGAAAAGTCCTGCCTAATCGTTTCTCCGGAGGGGCGCGCTTTCATGCAAAGCGCCTCAAAACCGTCGCGCATTTGCGGAAGGTTCTCGCGATGGCGAGCCGCGCTGGCCAAGTCGCGCGGTCGGCGCTATGCCAGCAGCCGCAAGCGTTTCACGTTCTCGTGAGCGAGGCCGCGCTAGCATGGCCTTTATTCCGATCTATGACGACACGCCGCGCCGCTATCTGGCGGTGGTCACTTACGCGCTTATTCTCGCCTGCGTCCTCGTGTTCCTCTGGCAGGTGAGCCTCGGTCCGCGCGGCGAGCACAATGCCGATCTCGCCTATGGCATGATCCCCGCCGTGCTCTTCGGCGAGGCGGAGCTGCCGGCGCGCCTGCACGTCGTGCCGCCGTGGGTGACGCTCGTCACCAGCATGTTCCTCCACGGCAGCCTCATGCACCTCCTCGGCAACATGCTCTATCTCTGGATCTTCGGTCGCGGCGTCGAGGACGGGCTGGGAGCGCCGCGGTTTCTCCTGCTCTACCTTGTGGCGGGCGTGGTGGCGGCGCTGACGCAAGCGATGACGGACCCTTCGGCAGAGGTGCCGATGATCGGCGCAAGCGGCGCGATTGCCGGCGTGCTCGGCGCTTATTTCGTCCTTTATCCCCGCGGCAATGTCGCGGTCTTCGTGTGGTTCTTCATTTTCATCCGCGTCATCATGGTGCCGGCGCTCCTCATGCTGGGCCTCTGGTTCCTGGGCCAGCTCTTGAGCGCGCTCTCGGCCGAGCCCGGCGAGCCCGGCGTCGCCTTCTGGGCGCATATCGGCGGCTTTATCTGCGGCATGCTGCTCGCGCCCTTCCTGCGCCGGCCCGGCGTCGCGATGCTGCAGCCGCGGCGCAGCGTCTATTTCGAGACGCGCCGCTCGCGCGGCCCTTGGGGCTGATCGCCCGCCTCTGCCGCATTTGCTATCGTCGCGCGCCATAGCGAAGCGGTGAGCTCATGATCATCGATGCCTACACGCATATCCTGCCGGCGGCGTTCACGGCGGCGCTCGAGCGCACCGGCACGCGCTTCGGCCTGGTGAAGCGCTTGATGGAGGTGCGCGAGCTCCACGATCTCGACAAGCGTTTCCGC
Source organism: Allostellaceae bacterium (assembly GCA_035945115.1). Lineage (GTDB taxonomy): Bacteria > Pseudomonadota > Alphaproteobacteria > ATCC43930 > CGMCC-115725 > DAHUYF01. The sequence goes on along the minus strand of DASZAN010000205.1, from coordinate 47,745 downwards.
ACGATGGACGCGATTGGCGACTACCGGCAGATCGTCTCCTTGCCCAATCCGCCGATCGAGGCGTTTGCCGATGCGGGGCAGGGCGCCGAGCTGGCGCGCATCGCCAATGACGGGATGGCGGAGTTGGTACGGCGCCACCGCGACCGCTTCACCGGTTTCATCGCCGCAGTATCGCTTCTCGATGTCGAGAGCGCGATCGCGGAAACCGAGCGCGCAGTCGGCCAGCTCGGCGCGGTGGGCGTGCAGATCTTCACCAACATCAAGGGCCGGCCGCTCGACGATGCAATCTATCGCCCGTTCTTCGCCGCGGTCGCGGCGCGGGACGTGCCGATCTGGCTCCATCCCGCCCGGAGCGCCGAGACCACCGACTATGCCGCCGAGCCACGCTCGCGCTTCGAGATGTGGTGGTGCTTCGGCTGGCCCTACGACACCTCGGTCGCCATGACGCGGCTTGCGCTCTCGGGCCTCTTCGACCGGCATCCCGCGCTCAAGATCATCACCCACCATTTGGGCGGCATGATCCCCTATTTCGACAAGCGCATCGAAAGCGGCCTCGCCGTTCTCGGCGCCCGCACCAGCGACGAAGACTATTCGGGCGTGCTCTCATCGCTCAAGCGCCCGCACATCGAGTATCTGAAAATGTTCTACGCCGATACCGCCCTCTTCGGCGCCGGCGGTGGTCTCGCGTGCGGCATCGATTTCTTCGGCACCGAGCACGTGGTGTTCGCGAGCGACGCGCCCTTCGGCCCGATTGCCGACACGCGCGACGCGATTGCCGAGGCCGATCTCGATGACGCGGATCGTGCAGCAATTTTCAGCGGCAATGTGGAGCGGATGCTCGCTGATTAAATTGCGCCTAAATTTCTCTCCGCCAGCAACGATCGACAAACATATGTCACGAGCAATAACAATTACATTGAAGAATCCGAATCTCCATCGATTTCGTAACTTCGCCGAAGAGGTTAGTCTTGCGCTTGACGAGAAGGGTTGGGGTTGTCTCCCCATGAAGGAAGCGGACACTGCAATCGACGAGATCCGAATCGCAAACGTCCATACAAGGAAGGTTCGGCGCGCGTTATCGCTTATTGATGATCTGCTGAAAAAACACGGGTTTGCTGGCGAGGCCCAATGCGTTGTCTCCCGCGTGCAAAAGGCATAGCTTCTCTACTTCTAGCGCCCGTCGCCTGCCCTGGGTCCCTGCTTTCGCAGGGACGACGGGTCGCTTGGGAAGCAGACGCGCTAAACGTCGAGATTCGCCACCTCGAGTGCGTTTTGCTGGATGAAGTCGCGGCGGGGCTCGACGAGGTCGCCCATCAGGGTCGAGAAAGTTTCCTCGGCGAGATCGGCGTGCGGCACCTTCACCTGGAGGAGCGTGCGTACGTCGGGATTGAGCGTGGTTTCCCAGAGCTGCTCGGGATTCATCTCGCCGAGGCCCTTGTAGCGGGCGATGTCGCCCTTCTTGGGGCCGAGCTCCATCACCGCGTCGACCAGCGCCGCCGGGCCAGCAATGGTGAATTCCTTCTCCTTGGCGACGAGCTTGCCAGGCTTGCCGAAGACTTCCTGGAGATCACCGGCGCGCTCGTCGAGGCGCCGCGCCTCGGCGCTCTTCAAGAGGGCGGCGTCGAGAACGCGGCGCTCGGTAACGCCGTGGCGCGTGCGCGTCAGCACGAAGCCTTGGCCGGGTAGAACGTCGCCGATCCAGCCGCGCTCGTTCTCAGGTGCCAGCTGGTCGAGCCGGCGGGCGAGATAGCGCACCGCCTCGAGCGCCCGCTCCTTGTCGTCGAGGAGCTGGGGATTGAGGAGCGCCGCGATCGCCGCCTGCTCCACCACGTCGCGGCTTCCGACCTTGCGCGCGAGCGGCTGCAGCAGATTGCGCGTCACTCGCGCGTCGTTGACGAGCTGACGCAGATCGGCAGCAGCGCGCTGGACGCCGTCATGCTGATGGAAGACGGCGTCGCGCACGCCGGCATTGATGCAATACTCCTCGAGCGCGGAGTCGTTCTTGAGATAGACCGCCTTGTTGGTGCCGCGCTTCACCTGATAGAGCGGCGGCTGGGCGATGTAGAGGTAGCCTTTCTCGATGAGCATCGGCATCTGGCGGAAGAAGAATGTCAGGAGCAGCGTGCGGATATGGCTGCCGTCGACATCGGCGTCGGTCATGATGATGATGCGGTGATAGCGTGCCTTCTCGGCGTCGAACTCCTCGGAGCCGATGCCCGTGCCGAGCGCGGCGATGAGCGTGCCGATCTCGGCCGAGCTCAGCATCTTGTCGAAGCGCGCGCGCTCGACATTCAAGATCTTGCCCTTGAGCGGCAGGATCGCCTGGAAGCGGCGGTTGCGCCCCTGCTTCGCCGAGCCGCCGGCGCTGTCGCCCTCGACGATGAAGAGCTCGGACTTGGCGGGATCGCGCTCCTCGCAATCGGCGAGCTTTCCCGGCAGATTGGCGACGTCGAGCGCGCCTTTCCGCCGCGTCAGGTCGCGCGCGCGCCGCGCCGCTTCGCGCGCAGCGGCCGCTTCCACCACTTTGGCGACGATGCGCTTGGCATCACTCGGACGCTCCTCGAGCCATTGCTGCAGCTTGTCGGCGACGATGCCTTCCACCACCGGCCGCACCTCGGAGGAGACGAGCTTGTCCTTGGTTTGCGAGGAAAATTTCGGATCGGGCACCTTGATCGAGAGAATGCAGGTCAAGCCCTCGCGCATGTCCTCGCCGGCAAGCGTCACCTTCTCTTTCTTGGCGATGCCGCTCTCATTGGCGTAGTTGTTGATCGTGCGCGTGAGTGCGGCGCGGAATCCCGCGAGATGCGTGCCGCCATCCCGCTGCGGGATGTTGTTTGTGAAGCACAGCATCGTCTCGTGATAGCTGTCGGTCCACTCCATCGCCACTTCGAGCGTGATGCCGTCGCGCTCTGCGGCAATGGCGATGGGCGCGCCGTGCAGCACCTGCTTCGAGCGGTCGAGATATTTGACGAAGGCCTCGAGCCCGCCTTCGTAATGCATCTTCACCGTCTTGGGCTCGACGCCGCGCGCATCGGTGAGGATCAGCGTCACGCCGGAATTGAGGAAGGCGAGCTCGCGCAGGCGATGCTCGAGCGTCTGGAAGTCGAACTCGGTCTTGGAGAAGGTGCGCTTGCTCGGCCAGAAGGTGATCTCCGTCCCCTTCTTGTGCCCACCCTTGCCGTCGCCGGGCAAGAGCGGCGCCGCGCCCACGACCGCCAGCGGCGCTTCCGGATCGCCATCGGCAAAGCGCATGAAATGCTCCTTGCCGTCGCGCCAGATGCGGAGGTCGAGCTTGGCCGAGAGTGCGTTCACGACGGAGACGCCGACGCCGTGGAGGCCGCCCGAGACCTTGTAGGAGTTTTGGTCGAATTTTCCGCCGGCATGGAGGTGCGTCATGATCACTTCGGCGGCCGACACGCCTTCCTCGGCGTGAATGTCGACGGGAATGCCGCGGCCGTTGTCGCTCACCGTCACCGAGCCGTCGGCATTGAGAGTGGCGATGACCGTGTCGCAGAATCCGGCAAGCGCCTCGTCGATGGCGTTGTCGACGACCTCGTAGACCATGTGATGCAGGCCCGAGCCGTCGTCGGTGTCGCCGATATACATGCCGGGCCGCTTGCGCACGGCATCGAGCCCGCGCAGCACCTTGATGGACTGCGCCGTGTACTCGTCGTCCGGCTCAGGTGTCGAAGAGGGAAGTGCTGGTTCGTTCATCGTCCCATGACCTCAAGGGTCGCTGCGGCGATCTCGCCGTCGGCAACGCCGAAAAACTGCGCGCCCTCGCCAAGCGGCGCGAAAAGCGCGGCATCCGTACCCGTGAGCCAGGCCTGGACGCCCAACTCTGCGATCTCGGCGAAGAGCGCCGCGCGCCGCGCCGCGTCCAGATGCGCCGTCACCTCGTCCAAGAGCATCACCGGCGCCACGCCGCGCAGCTCCGTCTGAAGCCGTGCCTGCGCCAATAGCACCGCGAGCAGCAACGCCTTTTGCTCGCCGGTCGAGCATTCCGCCGCCGCCATGCCGGTCGCAGCGTGGCGCACGACGAAATCGCCGCGGTGAGGGCCCACCGTGGTGGCGCCGCTCTCGCCATCGGTGCCGCGCGCCGCGTGAAGCCGCTCGCGAAGCCGCTCTTCCGCGGCAAGCGCCGGCATGGTCTCGACCCACTCCACAACCTCGCCGGTCTGGGCGAGGCGAGCGCTCGGAAAGGGTCCGCGCGGCGTACGGCAGACCTGATCGAGCCGCGCCGTCACATCGCGCCGCGCCGCGACGACGGCAATGCCGTGCTCGGCCATGCGCTCCTCGAGCGCGCCGAGCCAGGCGGGATCGGCGGGGTGCTCGCGCAAAAGCCGCGCCCGCTCGCGCATCGCCTGTTCATATGCGCCGACGCGTTGGGCATGCTCGGGATCGAAGCCATAGACGAGGCGATCCAGAAAGCGCCGCCGGGGCGCGCTCCCCTCGAGGAAGAGCCGGTCCATCTGCGGCGTGAGCCAAACGAGACTCATGTGCTCGGCAAGCGCCGCCTGGGTCTTTGCCGGCGCGCCATCGATGCGCACGAGCCGCCGCTCGCCGCTGTCGCTCGCCGCATCGCGGCCGGTACCGATCTGCACCGCGCCGCGCGGCGTCGCCACGGTGGCGGCGAGCGCCCAAGCGCCGGGCGTGCGCTCGGTCGCGCGCGCCGGCGGCACGCGGCGGTCGATCTCGGCGAGCTTGGCGCGGCGCAAGCCGCGGCCCGGCGCCAGGAACGAGATCGCCTCCAGGAGATTGGTCTTGCCGGCGCCGTTGGGACCAGTCAGCACCACTGGCCGCTCGTCGACCGCCAGGCGAGCGGCGGCATAAAGGCGGAAATCGGTGAGCGTGAGGCGGGTCACGGCGAGCCGCGCCGGCGCGGCGGCACGCAACGAGATGGCCGTCATATGGGGATTGTCGCTCGATTCCGCCTGCATCACCGAGGCGCGGGTCGCGTCCGTGGTCGGGCTCACACGCGCATCGGCATGAGCACGTAGAGCGCGCTTGCATCCGCGGTGTCGCGCACCACCGTCGGCGACGCCGCATCCGCCATGGCAAAGCGCGCGCCTTCGCCTTCGATCTGCTCGGCAATGTCGAGGAGGTAACGCGAGTTGAAGCCGATCTCGAGAGGCGAGGCGGAATAGCGCACCTCGAGCTCCTCGGTGGCGGTGCCGTTCTCGGGGCTCGTCGCCGAGAGGGTGAGGCTGCCGCGCTCGAGCGCCAGTTTCACCGCGCGGCTCTTCTCGGCCGAGATGGTGGAGACGCGGTCCACCGCCTCGGCGAAGTCCTTGCAGACCACCTCGAGCACCTTGTCATTCCCCGTGGGAATGACGCGATCGTAATCGGGGAAGGTGCCGTCGATCAGCTTCGAGGTCAGCACTGCGCCGCCAAAGACGAAGCGGATCTTCGTGTCGGAGAGCGAGATCTGCACGTCATGATCGACCTCGTCGATGAGCTTCCGAAGCTCGGTCACCGTCTTGCGCGGCACGATCACGCCGGGCATGCCGGACGCGCCTTCGGGGAGCGGAATCTCCATCCGCGCCAAGCGATGCCCATCGGTGGCGACGGCGCGCAGCATCGGCAGGTCATTGCTCTTCGCCGCATGGAAGAAGATGCCGTTCAGGTAGTAGCGGGTCTCTTCCGTCGAGATGGCAAAGCGCGTGCGGTCGATGAGGCGGCGGAGATCGGCAGCCGACAAGGTGAAGCTGTGGGCGAGATCGCCGCTTGGCATCAGCGGATAATCCTCGGGCGGCAGACAGGCGAGCGTGAAGCTCGACCGTCCCGAGCGCAGCGCCAGCGTCCCTTTGTCGCCGGCGCCGTCGAGCTCGATCTGCGAGCCTTCGCGCAGCTTCCGCACGATGTCGTAGAGCGTGTGCGCCGGCGCCGTTGTCGCCCCCTTGCGCGCCCCTTGCGCTGCGACCTGGGCGACGATCTCGAGATCCATGTCGGTGGCCGAGAGCGAGAGCTGGCCGTCCTCGGCGCGCAGCAGCACGTTCGAAAGAATGGGAATGGTGTTGCGCCGCTCGACGACGCTTTGCACATGGCCCAAGGCGCGGAGCAGCGCGGCACGTTCGATGGTCAATTTCATGGCGACGAGTTCACGCTCGTTTGTGGCGGTTTATCGCGCGCCGGAACCCGATTGGCGGCTCCCGGCGCCACCGCCGCCGCGCCCCTTTGGGGACCGGGCGGAACGGTATGGCACTATAGCATGCAGAGGACCCTCCGTACACTGCCGGCGGCGCGGCAAAAGGCCCGAAAAGGCCGCGGAATCGAGGGGGTTAGAAGCGTATTCGAGAGGCCTCACCACAGCGCGATGGCAACCGCCACCAGCGCCAGCGCGATGAGCCAGAGCGGCAGGCCCAGGAGCTCGATCGCGTCGCGTCGCGCAATCTCGGCGACGGTATCGGGGTGGAGCGGCAGGCCGCCCCCTTCGGTGATCGCCTCGCCGAGGCGTTCGAGATCGCGCATGAGGCCGGGAAGCCGTTCGAGCGCGCCCATGGTGTCGAGCGCCGTGTCGCGCAGCCGCGCCTCGGGACCGCGATTCTCGCGCATCCACGCCTCGATGAGCGGCCGCGCCAAGGTCCACATGTTGACGCTGGGGTCGAGCTGGCGGCCGACGCCTTCGGCGAGCACCATCGTTTTTTGCAGCAGCAGCAATTGCGGCTGCGTCTCCATTTGGAACTGCTCGGTCACTTGGAAGAGCTGCGCCAGAAGGCGGCCGAGCGAGATCTCGTTGATGGGGCGGTCCAGAATGGGCTCGCCGATCGAGCGGCAGGCCTGCGCGAAGGTCTCGAGCGACTGCCGCGCCGGCACGTAACCCGCCTCGAAATGCACCTCGGCGACGCGGCGGTAGTCGCCCGTCAGGAAGGCGAGCAGCATGTCGGCGAGGTAATAGCGCGTGCGGCGGTCGAGCCGCCCCATGATGCCGAAATCGACGGCGACGATCGCCGCTTCGGCATCGATGAAGAGATTGCCGGGATGGAGATCGGCGTGGAAGAAGCCGTCGCGGAACACCTGGTTGAAGAATGCGCCGGCGGCATTGGCCATGATGCGCCGGATGTCATGGCCGGCGGCGACGAGCGCGTCGCGATCGTCCACCCGGATGCCGCCGACGCGCTCGAGCGTCAGTACCTGACGGCTGGTGCGGCGCCAATCGATCTTGGGCACGCGGAAGGTGCGATCATCGGTGAAATTCTCGCGCAGCTCCGAGGCGCCGGCCGCCTCGAAGCGCAGATCCATCTCCTGCCGCACCGTCTCGGCCAGCGTCTCCACCACCGCGACCGGCCTCAGCCGCTTCAGTTGCGGCTGGAGGCGCTCGATGAGCCGGGCCAGCCAGAAGAAAAGCTCGATGTCGCGGGCGAATGCCGCCTGGATGCCGGGCCGCAGCACCTTGACGGCGACATCCTCGCCTTCCGTGGTCACGGCGAAATGCACTTGTGCGATCGAGGCGGCCGCCACGGGCTGATCGTCGAAAGAGCGGAAGAGCGTGGCGATGGGCTGGCCCAGCTCCGCTTCGATCATGCGGCGCGCCTCTTCGGCGGGAAACGGCGGGAGGCGGTCTTGGAGCGCCGCGAGGTCCACGGCGATCGGCTCGCCGATGAGGTCGGCGCGGATCGAGAGCGCCTGGCCGAGCTTGATGAAGCTCGGCCCCATCGCCTGCAGCGCGGTGGCGAGCCGCTCGCCCGGACGCAGCGCCGCAAGCGCGGCGTCGCGCCGGCGCAGACGCCGTGCGGCGCGGAAGAACAGCTTGGTGCCGATGAGATTCTCGAACGGCGCCAGCGCGTCGTAACGCGCCAGGATGAAGGCGATTTCGACGAGGCGGACGAGATTGCGGCCGGCGCGTAGCACGGTGGCCGCCTTACCGCTCGCCGCTCACAGGCGCCAGCCGGAATGGAGCGCGGCGATGCCGCCCGTAAGATTGTGGAAGCGCACCTGCTCGAACCCCGCCGCGCGCATCATCTCGGCGAGCTCGGTCTGGCGCGGAAACCGGCGAATGCTTTCGGCGAGATAGCGATAGGCGTCGCGGTCGCCCGCCACCAACTGGCCCAAACTTGGGAGGACGACGAAAGAATAGAGGTCGTAGGCTTGCCGCAAGAATGGCGCGTCGACCGGGCTGAATTCGAGGCAGAGGTAGCGCCCGCCCGGCTTCAGGACGCGCCGCGCCTCCGTGAGGGCTCCCGCGATGTCGGTGACGTTGCGCAGCCCGAAGGCGATGGTGTAGGCATCGACGCTGCCGCTCTTGAGCGGCAGCCGCTCGGCGTCGCCCGCCACCCAGTCGATGCCGGCAAGACGTCCCGCATCGATGGCGCGGTCGCGGCCGCGGTTGAGCATCCGTTCGTTGAGGTCGCAGACGATGACCCGCGCCCCCTCGCCGGCGCGGCGGAGAAATCGTTCGGCGATGTCGCCGGTGCCGCCGGCCACATCGAGGAGAAGCTGGCCCGGTCGTGGCGCCAGATGATCGATGAGCTCGGCCTTCCATAACCGGTGAATGCCGCCGCTCATGAGATCGTTCATGAGATCATAGCGGTCGACAACACGGTCGAAGACGTCCCGCACGAGCCGCGCCTTTTCTTCGCGCCGGACGCGGCGATAGCCGAAATCGACCTCGTCCTCTGCCTCGCCCGCGACCATGCGCGGGACCATAGCGCTTGCGGTTCGGAAGCGCTACATCACGCGCCATGCCGGAGCTACCGGAAGTGGAGACGGTGAGGCGCGGCTTGGCGCTCCGCATGGAGGGCCGGCGCATCACGCGGCTCGCGCTCAATCGCGCTGATTTGCGCACGCCGCTGCCTGCGGGACTGGCGGCAAGAGTCGAGGGCCGCCGCGTTGCGCGGCTCGGACGGCGCGCCAAATACCTGCTCATCCATCTCGAGGATGGCGGCGTGCTCATCGCCCATCTCGGCATGTCCGGCCGCATGGTCTTCTCCGGACCAGGGAATGGCTTGGCGCCCGATCGGCATGATCACGTCGTCTTCACCCTCGAGGACGGCAGCGAGCTTCGCTTCAACGATGCGCGTCGCTTCGGGATGCTCGATTACGCGCGGGAGAGCGAGCTCGACACCCATCCGCTCTTCGCGGACCTCGGCCCAGAGCCGCTCGGCAACGAATTCAACGGCCCGCTGCTGGCGCAGAAGCTCAAAGGCAAGGCGAGCCCGATCAAGGCGGCACTCCTCGACCAGCGCATCGTCGCCGGCCTCGGCAACATCTACGTGTCGGAAAGTCTCTTCTTTGCCGAACTCTCGCCGCGCCGGGTCGCTGGCACGGTGATCGGCCCGCGCGCCGAGCGCTTGGCGCGCGCCATCCGCGACGTGCTCGAGCGTGCCATCGCCGCCGGCGGCTCGAGTCTTCGCGACTATGTGCAAGCGTCCGGCGAACTCGGATATTTCCAACATCATTGGGCTGTCTACGGCAAGGAAGGCGAGCGCTGCCCCAACTGCGATTGCACGCGCGGCATCAAGCGCATCGTGCAAGCCGGCCGCTCCACCTTCTACTGCGGCAAGCGGCAGCGGTAGCGTGGTTGAGATGAGGTGGTTTTCTTCATCGTCATGGCCGGGCTTGTCCCGGCCATCCACGTCTTGCCGCGCGACGAAAAAAGGCGTGGATGCGCGGGTCAAGCCCGCGCATGACGATGGTGGGTGGTCTCGAACGCGTGTCGCCGCGCGCCGCTTGGCCCTTCTCATTCTTTGCATCCTGACGCCGCTCCCCGCCTTCGCCGATGCCTTCGTTCCCGGCACTGAGGACGTGCCGTTGATGGCGGGTCTGGCGCCCGTTGCCGGGTCCTCGGTTGTCTTCGACAAGCCCGAGGGGCGCATCGTCGAGGCGCAGGCCGCCGGCAAGGTGACGCGCGCCGCGGTCCGCGCCTTCTATGAGGCGAGCCTGCCGCGGCTCGGTTGGAGTGCCGCGGGCGCCGATGCCTGGCGGCGTGAAGGAGAGGTGCTGCGCCTCGATTATCGCGAGGAGCGCGGCCTCCTCACCGTAGGATTCACCTTGTCGCCGCAGTAAGCGAAATCCGGGAGAACAGCATGGCTTACGATAACATCGTGGTGGAAACCCAGGGCGCGGTCGGGGTCATCCGCCTCGATCGCCCGAAGGCGCTCAATGCGCTCTGCGATGCGCTGGTGCGCGAGATGGGGCACGCGCTCGACGCTTTCGAAAGGGACGACGCAATCGGCGCCGTGGTGATCACCGGCAGCGAAAAGGCCTTTGCGGCGGGCGCCGACATCAAGGAGATGGCGGGTCGCTCCTACATGGACGTCTATATGTCGGATTTCATCACCAATGGATGGGAGCGCGTCACCACCTGCCGCAAGCCCATCGTCGCGGCGGTCGCGGGCTTCGCGCTCGGCGGCGGCTGTGAGCTTGCCATGATGTGCGACACCGTGATCGCCGCCGAGACCGCCAAATTCGGTCAACCCGAGATCACGCTCGGGGTTATTCCCGGCGCGGGCGGGACGCAGCGCTTGACCCGCTTCGTCGGCAAGGCGAAGGCGATGGACATGGTGCTGACCGGCCGGATGATGGACGCCGCCGAGGCGGAGCGGAGCGGGTTGGTGAGCCGCGTCGTGCCGGCGGAGAAGCTCCTTGACGAGGCGCTCGCGGTCGCCGCGCGCATCGCTTCGATGTCTCGCCCCTCGGTCATGATCGCCAAAGAGGCGGTCAATCGCGCTTATGAAACGAGTTTGGCCGAAGGCGTGCGCTTCGAGCGCCGCGTCTTCCATTCGCTCTTCGCCACCGAGGATCAAAAGGAAGGCATGGCCGCTTTCATCGAGAAGCGAAAGCCCAATTTCCGGAATCGGTGAGGACGGCTGCAAAGCCGCCCTGCGTCCTTCGACAGGCTCGGGATGACGAGGATCGGGTCGGGCATTTACCAGATGCCACGAAGAAAGGACCTCATCCTGGGCCTGTCGAAGGACGCACGATAGTTTCGCAGTTTCCGCGAGCGCCTTGACTGAAGCAGGTCAGTGCCGGTATAAGCCCGCCTTTCCCGCAGTCAAGGAACGGCGACAGGTCAGCTCATGGCCACTCATGTTTCGGCAGAAAAGCGCATCCGCCAGACGGCGCGCCGCACGGCCGCCAATCGTGCGCGCTTGAGCCGTATCCGCACCTTCGTCAAGACGGTGGAGACGGCGATTGCCGCGCGCGACAAGGACGCGGCGCGCGCCGCCTTTCGCGTCGCGCAACCGGAACTGCAACGCGGCGCGCAGAAAGGCGTGCTGCACAAGAACACGGTGGCGCGCAAGCTCTCGCGTCTCTCGGCCCGCATCAACGCGCTCTGATTCGCACTCTCGGTCTTGCCAAAATGCCGCGCGCACCGCGCGGCATTTTTTGTCGGCGAAATCGGAACGGCGCCGCGCGCGCATCGCGATCGTGATGTGGCCATGCCACAGGATGAAAAAAATGTGGCACGTTCACCTTTCGGTCATGTTGCCATCGCACCGCGCGCTTCGTTAGAGTTGTGCTCGGAAGGCAGTGGCAGAAGTGACGAGAAAAGTTTTCGCGCTGCGTTGCCGACCATAACTGACAAGCGCTTAGGGTTCGGCGAGTAAGTAGAAGGTTAGCACGTTCTTGTAACTTGCGCTGACCGATCGCCCGGGGGAGTGGGTGGAGGAGAATGCTCCTCTGCCGCGGCGAGGGAATCTGTGTTGGCGGTGCGACGTTTCTGGGGGGCGTTCTCGTGGAAACAAGAACAGGCTCGGCGAGCGATGCATCGTCGGGAGAGGCGAGGAAAGATCGTTCGAAGTCGTTCGGTGACGCTGCTGTCGCGGCGGCTCTAGAGGCCGCAAGAGCGCTGTCGCCGAAGTTGCGCGACGATGGCCGTTTCGCCGTTGCCGGGAATTGACCGCATGGCGCAAAGACCCCTGACGCCGGCGGCCGCCGGCGATATCCAGGCACAATGGGCGCGCGTGCGCGGTCGCCTGCGCGACGAGTTCGGCGAGGCCGCGTTCCGCAGCTGGCTCAAATCGATGACGCTCGCCGACGCCCATGAGGGCCGCGTCCGCATCAGCGTGCCGACGCGCTTCCTGCGCGATTGGGTGGCGGCTCATTACGCCGACCGCATCAAGGCGCTCTGGAATGCCGAGAATGGCGCGATCACCGCCATCGATATCTTCGTCGCGGGTGGCGCGCCGTCAGCCGACGCCGCGCCGCGCGCTGCCGCCGTCCTGCGCGAGAAGGATGCGCGCGAGGCGAGCCTTCGCGATGGCCTTGCGCGCGAGCCTGTGGGTGCCGAGGCGGCCGAGGACAAGGAGGTCGGCGCCCCGCTCGATCCCCGCTTCACCTTCGAGAACTTCGTCGTCGGCAAGCCCAACGAGCTCGCCCATGCGGCGGCGCGTCGCGTCGCGGAATCCTCGGTCGGCGCCAATCGCTCGGTTCCGTTCAATCCGCTCTTCCTTTATGGCGGCGTCGGGCTCGGCAAGACCCATCTCATGCATGCGATCGCATGGCACATCCGCACGCATGATCCCTCGCGGAAGATGATCTATCTCTCGGCCGAGAAGTTCATGTACCAGTTCATCCGCGCGCTCCGCTTCAAGGACACCATGGCCTTCAAGGAGCAGTTCCGCTCGGTCGACGTGCTGATGATCGACGACGTGCAATTCATCAGTGGCAAGGATTCGACGCAGGAGGAGTTCTTCCACACCTTCAACGCGCTCGTCGACCAGAACCGGCAAATCGTCATCTCCGCCGACAAGTCACCCTCCGATCTCGAGGGCATGGAAGAGCGCATGCGCTCGCGCCTCGGCTGGGGTCTGGTGGCGGATCTCCACCCCACGACCTACGAGCTCCGCCTTGGCATTCTCCAGGCGAAGGCCGAGCAGCATCGGGCGCAGATCCCGATGAAAGTGCTGGAGTTTCTGGCGCACAAGATCACCTCCAATGTGCGTGAGCTCGAAGGCGCCTTGAACCGCATCGCCGCCCATGCGCAGTTGGTGGGCCGTGCGATCACGCTCGAAAGCGCCCAGGAGGTTCTGCACGACCTGCTCCGCGCGCATGACCGGCGCGTCACCATCGACGAAATCCAGAAGCGGGTTGCCGAGCACTACAACATTCGTCTTGCCGACATGCATTCGGCGCGGCGCGCCCGCGCCGTGGCGCGGCCCCGGCAAGTGGCGATGTATCTCTGCAAGCAGCTGACGCCGCGCTCGCTTCCGGAGATCGGCCGCAAATTCGGCGGCCGCGACCACACCACGGTCATGCACGCCGTGCGCAAGATCGAGGAGCTCCGCTCGACCGACCGCACCCTCGCCGAGGACATCGAACTCCTCCGCCGCATGCTCGAGACGTGAGCATGCCGTCACGGCTTCTCCGCCGGGACAATTTTAAGGGGATTAGGGAGATAAGGGGGGATTAAGGGAAGATTTCCCACCTTCTCCCCTCCATCTCCGCTCATCTCCACATCTCCATTTCCGCTAAAGGCGAGGAGCGGTGCGCTTGCCTGGGGATACGGGTCCCTATACTGTTGCGCCGGCAAGCTTTTCGGCCAGATCGGAGGATCCTTTGCCGCTCCAGGGCCGGCGCGTTCTGCTGATCATGGCGGGCGGCATCGCCGCCTACAAAGGCCTCGATCTCATTCGCCGATTGCGCGAGCGCGGTGCCACGGTTCGCGTCGTCATGACCGCGGGGGCGCAGCGCTTCGTCACGCCCCTCTCGGCCGCGGCGCTCGCGGGCGAGCGCGTCTACAGCGACCTCTTCTCGCTCACCGAGGAGAGCGAGATGGGCCATCTCCGCCTTGCGCAAGAGGCTGATCTCGTCATCGTCGCGCCGGCCACCGCCGATTTGCTGGCGAAGATGGCCGTGGGCCTTGCCGACGACCTCGCCTCGACCGCCCTCCTCGCCACGACGAAGCCGATCCTGGTGGCGCCGGCAATGAATACCCGCATGTGGGAGAATGCGGCGACGCAAGCCAATGTCGCGATGCTCAAGAAGCGCGGCGTTCATCGCGTCGGGCCTGAGGCGGGGCCGCTCGCCGAAGCCGAAAGCGGGATGGGCCGGATGGCGGAGCCCTTGGCGGTCGTCGCCGCGGCGGAGCGGATTCTCGGAGCCGGCGGCGCGCTCAAAGGCCGTCGCGCGCTCGTCACCAGCGGGCCGACGCACGAAGCGATCGATCCCGTGCGCTACATCGCCAACCACTCGTCGGGGAAGCAGGGTCATGCCATTGCCGCGGCGCTAGCCGCGCTCGGCGCCGAGACAGTGCTGGTCGCCGGCCCCACGATCGAGCCCGATCCGGCGGGTGTCTCGGTCGTGCGCGTCACCTCCGCTCGCGACATGCTCGCCGCCTGCGAGAAGGCGCTGCCGGTCGACATCGCGGTTTGCGCCGCTGCCGTCGCCGATTGGCGCGCGGAAGCGGCGCCGCAAAAGCTCAAGAAGAAGAACGGCGCGCCGCCTGCGCTCAAGCTCGTCGAGAATCCCGATATCCTCGCCACGCTCAGCAAGCCCGGCAACAACCGCCCACGCCTTGTCGTCGGCTTTGCCGCCGAAACCGAGAATGTGGTGGCGAATGCGCGCGCGAAGCGACAGCGCAAAGGCTGCGACTGGATCCTCGCCAACGACGTCTCGTCCGCCGCCGGCACCTTCGGCGGCGAGCACAACACCATCCATCTCGTCGATGCCGCGGGCGTCGAGGACTGGCCGGCGCTCAGCAAGCGCGAGGTGGCGGAACGGCTCGCCTGGCGGGTCGCCACCCTCTTCGCCCCGAAAGCGGCGGAATGATCGCGCTGACCGCGGCGATCAAGGTTCTGCCGCATGGCGAAGGACTGCCGCTCCCCGCTTACGCCAGTGCCGGTGCGGCAGGCATCGATCTCGCCGCGGCGGTGGATCGCGCGCTCGAGCTTCAGCCGGGTGCGCGCGCGCTGGTGCCGACAGGGGTCGCGCTTGCCCTGCCCGAGGGGTACGAGGGTCAGGTTCGGCCGCGCTCCGGCCTCGCGCTCAAGCATGGCATCACCGTGCTCAATAGCCCCGGCACGATCGATTGCGATTACCGCGGCGAAGTGCAGGTGATCCTCGCCAATCTGGGCACTGAGCCCGTAACGATCCGGCGCGGCGATCGTATCGCCCAGCTCGTCATCGCCCCGGTGACCCGAGCGGAGATTCGGCGCGTCGCCGAGCTGCCGGAGACAATGCGCGGTGTCGGCGGCTTCGGCTCGACCGGCCGCTGAGCGATGCTGCGGCTCAGCAAGAAGCTGCTCTTCGCCATCGAGGCAGTGCTCGACATCGCCTACAACGCCGGCGCGCTCCCGGTGCAGTCGAGCGAGATCACCAAGCGGCAGGGGATTCCGCGCCGCTACCTCGAGCCGGCGCTGCAACAGCTCGTGCGCGCGGGCGTGCTCACCGGCGTGCGCGGGCCGCGCGGCGGCTACCGGCTCGCGCGCGAGCGGCGTCGCATTACCGTGGGCGAGATCGTCCGCGTGGTGCGCTCGCTCGAGACCGGCGACGACCCGGCCGAAGGCGAAGGCGGCGCCGAGCTGGGCCGCAAAGTGGTGCGCCCGCTCTGGCTCGAGCTGCAAGAAGAGGTGATGCGCCGCCTCGACGAGACCACCATCGAGGAACTCTGCCTCCGCGCCCACAAAGCCGGCGTCGCCGGCGAATATGCGGCGCGCTTCGACTACACGATTTGATCACCAGCGTTTCGTCGAGTGAAATTGGCTCCCTTTCACGATCATTCCCGCGAAAGCGGGAATCCAGGATTGCAGCACTCCGTCGCTCGCCCTGGGTCCCTGCTTTCGCAGGAACGACGAGTTTATATTGTCTCGTCGACCACACGCCGCATAAGGTGGGCGTTGCGATGAAGCTCGGCTTTCTCGCCTCCCATGGCGGCAGCAGCATGAAGGCGATCGTGGCGGCGATCCGCCGCGGTGAATTGGCGGCCGAAGCGCGGCTGGTCATTTCCAACAATGCCGATGCGCCGGCGCTTTCGCATGCGCGCGCGGCGGGCGTCCCAGCGCTCCATTTGAGCCAGAGCAAGCTCGGGCCCGAAGCCGACATCGATCGCGCCGTCGCCAACGCGCTTGCCAATGCCGGCGTCGATCTCGTGGTGCTCTCGGGCTACCTGCGGAAGCTCGGGCCCAAGACGCTTACGCGCTTTCGCGGCCGCATTCTCAACATCCATCCGGGACCGCTGCCGACCTATGGCGGACAGGGGCTTTATGGTCTGCGCGTCCATGAGGCGGTGCTCGCCGCCGGCGAGCGCACAAGCGCCATCACCATCCACGTCGTCGACGAAGAATACGATCACGGCCCGGTGCTGGCCCGGCGCGCGGTGTCGGTCGAGCCGGGCGACACGCCTGCCACGCTCGCCGCCCGTGTTCAGGCGCAGGAACCGGAATTTTTCGTCGCGACGCTCAAGGCGATTGCGGCTGGCGCGCTAAAGCTGCCGCTCGCCCCGCCGACGCGGTGATTCTCACTTCCCCGTCTTCGGCGACCAGAGCTTCACCTTGGCGGTCTTCTCGTAAGCCATACCCTTCGGGTAGGTGATGAGCTCGCACTGCATGCCCCAGGGAGTCAGGAAGTAAAGGATGGTCTGGCCGGCGGCGGGTCCTTCCTTCACCGGCAACGGGCCGGCGAGCGTGCGCACGCCATGCGCTTGCAGATACGTCGCCGCCTTGTTGATGTCGTCGACATAAAAGGCAATGTGGTAGCCGCCGACATCACTATTCTTGGGCAGAACCGTCTTCTGATCGGGCGAGGCATATTCGAAGAGCTCGATGTTGGAGCCGGCGCCGCAACGGAGCATGGTGATCTGCTTGATCTCGGCGCGCGGATTGACGTTGAGCGTGTCCTGCATGAAGGTGCCGTGTGGGTCCGAGAACGGACCGAACGACATCACCTGCTTGCATCCCATGATGCCGACAAAGAAATCGAGCCCTTCCTTCATGCTCGGCACCGTGACGCCGGTGTGATCGTGGCCGCGCAGGGTTGGCACGCCTTGCGCCGGCGCCGCCGGCGCGGCGGCGATGGCGGCAAGCGCGACGGCGGCACTACATACGGATTTTTTCATCGTTTTCTCCCTTCTTTGACGACAGAGACCCGCGCTCGACGCTAGGCGGGATGATCGCGGCCCGTCCAGCAGGAATTGGCTCGGCCGCGTTGCGGCTCTCGGCAAAAGCCCCTAGAAAAACCCGACCGGCCCATCGGGAACCGGCGGGAACGAGCGATGGCGCAAGCACCGCGAGCAACGATCGAGCGTCCGGCCAGCGGCGAATTCCGCGGTCGTATCTATGACAGCATCACCGAGACCATCGGCGCGACGCCCCTGGTGCGGCTGGCGCGGCTCGCCAAGGCCCACGGCGTCAAGGCGGACATCCTCGGCAAGTGCGAGTTCTTCAACCCGCTGAGCTCGGTCAAGGACCGCATCGGACTTGCCATGATCGAAGCGGCCGAGGCCGCCGGCAAAATCCGTCCGGGAAAGACCGTGCTCGTGGAGCCCACCTCCGGCAATACCGGCATCGCGCTCGCCTTCGTCGCCGCTGCGAAGGGCTACCGTATCATCCTCACCATGCCCGACAGCATGTCGGTCGAGCGGCGCAAGATGCTGAAGCTCCTCGGCGCGGAGCTTGAGCTCACACCGGCGGCGCAGGGCATGCGCGGCGCCATTGCGCGGGCCGAAGCGCTGCTCCGCACCTTTCCCGACGCCTTCATGCCGCAGCAATTCGACAATCCCGCCAACCCCGAGATTCACCGCCGCACCACCGCGGAGGAAATCTGGAGCGACACGGGCGGCAAGGTCGATGTGGTGATATCCGGCGTCGGCACCGGCGGCACGCTCACCGGCGTCGGCGAGGTGCTGAAGGCGCGCAAACCCGGCGTCAAGATGATCGCGGTCGAGCCCGAGGACAGCGCCGTGCTCTCGGGCGGTCCGCCCGGTCCGCATAAGATTCAGGGGATCGGTGCGGGGTTCATTCCCTCGATCCTCAACACCACGCTCATCGACGAAGTCGTGCGCATCGCCAACGAGACGGCGTTCCGCACCGCGCGCGAAGCGGCCAAGATGGAAGGCCTGCCGGTCGGCATCTCCTCGGGCGCCGCGATCGCCGCCGCGCTCGAGGTGGGCGCGCGCAAGGAGATGGCGGGCAAGATGATCGTCGTCGTCTTGCCGAGCTTCGCCGAGCGTTATCTCTCGACGCCGCTCTTCGATGCGCTCTGATCCGAGGCCGCCGTGCCGCTGAGCGAGGCGCAATTCGAGCGCTATGCGCGCCACATCATCCTCGACGAGGTGGGCGAGGAGGGGCAGGCGAAGCTCATGGCATCGCGCGTGCTCGTGGTGGGCGCGGGCGGGCTCGGCTCGCCGCTCCTGCTTTATCTCGCCGCCGCCGGCGTCGGCACGCTCGGGGTCATCGACGACGACGCCGTCGATCTCTCGAACCTCCAGCGCCAGATCATTCACCCGACAGCACAGATCGGCCACGCCAAGGTCGAAAGCGCCCGCACCGCCATCGCCGCCATCAATCCCGATGTGACCGTCGAGACGCATGCGGTGCGCCTCGATGAGAAAAACGCCGCGGCGCTGGTGCGCCAATACGACATCGTCGCCGACGGCAGCGACAATTTTTCGACGCGCTATCTTCTGAACGACACCTGCTACGCCGAGCGGCGCACCTTGGTGGCGGCGGCGCTCTCGCCCTTCGATGGCCAGCTCTCGACCTTCAAGGCGTATTTGGGCCCGCCCAATCCCTGCTACCGCTGCCTCTTCCGCGAGCCGCCGCCCCCCGATCTCGTGCCGCGCTGCGAGACCGCCGGCATCCTGGGCGCCATCGCCGGCGTCATCGGCACGCTGCAGGCGACTGAAGTCTTGAAGGAATTGCTCGGCCTTGGCGACAGCCTCTCGGGCCAGCTCCTCATGTACGACGCCCGCCGCGCCGATTTTCACAAGATCAAACTGCCGCGTGATCCCGATTGCCCGACCTGTGGGGTGGATTGAAAGGCTTAAGCGCGGAGGTCGCAGAGGATGCCGAGGGCGCAGCGAATTCCTCTGCGCATCCTTCGCGTCCTCTGCGCTAATCTTATTTCTACAACATCGTCTCCAGCACCCGGTCGGGCGGGCGGTGGCCGTCGGCGAAGGTCTTGATGTTGATGATCACCTTCTCGCCCATGTCGATGCGGCCTTCGAGGGTGGCCGAGCCCATATGCGGCAGCAGCACGACATTGTCGAGCTTCAGGAGCTTGGGATTGACGGCGGGCTCGTGCTCGAACACGTCGAGGCCGGCCGCGGCGATTTCGTGGTTCACCAGCATGCGCGTCAGCGCATCCTCGTCGATGATCTCGCCGCGCGCGGTGTTGACGACGACGCAATGCGGCCTGAGCAGCTTGAGGCGCCGCGCGGAGAGGAGATGGAAGGTGGCGGGCGTGTGCGGGCAATTGACGGAGACGATGTCGACCCGTGCCAGCATCTGATCGAGGCTTTCCCAATATGTCGCCTCGAGTTCCTGCTCGATCTCTTCCGGAACGCGGCGGCGATTGTGGTAATGGATCGAGAGGCCGAAGCCTTTGCCGCGCCGCGCCAGCGCTTGGCCGATGCGGCCCATGCCGACGATGCCGAGGCGCTTGCCCCAGAGGCGATGGCCGAGCATGAAGGTGGGTCCCCATCCCCGCCATTTACTGTGCCGGATGAGTCGCTCGCCTTCGGCAAGCCGGCGCGAGGCGGCGAGGATGAGCGCCATGGTCATGTCGGCGGTGTCCTCGGTGAGCACGGCCGGCGTGTTGGTGACGGTGATGCCGCGCGTCCGGGCGCTGGCGATGTCGATGTGGTCGACGCCGGTGCCGAACGAAGCGATGAGCTTCAAGCGCGGTCCCGCTTGCGCCAGCACGGCGGCATCGATGCGGTCGGTGATGGTCGGCACCAGCACATCCGCTTGCTGCACGGCGGCGACCAGCTGCACCTGAGTGAGCGGCGTGTCGTCGAGATTGAGGCGCGCGTCAAAAAGCTCCATCATCCGCGTCTCGATGACGTCGGGCAGCTTGCGCGTGACCACCACCAGCGGCTTCTTCGGCGCCATCTCTCCCTCGTCCCGGTCCTTCTCGGCCGGTTCAAGCAAGCCCCATACCAAGCGGCGCCCAGAGTGTCCAGAGCGTGTCCAGAGCGCTGGGCGCTTGACCCGGAAAAGCCGGGGGATTAGAGGATCGGCTCGTGCATCCTTCGATCTGCCGGCTCCTCCTTCGCTTGCGTCTTGCGCTGACGGCGCTGCTGTTTTGCGCCGCGCCGATGCTCGCCCATGCCGCGGAGAAGGCCCTGCCGGTGCCGCGCTTCGTAAGCTTGCGCGCCGACGAGGTGAACCTCCGCACCGGTCCCGGCGAGCGCTATCCGATCGACTGGGTGCTGACGCGCAAGGGCCTGCCGGTCGAGATCGTCGAGGAATTCGAAGCGTGGCGGAAGATCCGCGATGTTCAGGGCACCGAGGGCTGGGTGCATCAGCGCATGGTGACCGGCACGCGCAATGTCGTCGTCACCGGCGACGTCCGCACGCTCCGCGCCGATCCCGAGGCCACGGCGCCGGCGGTAGCGCGCGCCGAGCCCGGCGTCATCGCCCACCTCCTCGTTTGCCGCGACACCTGGTGCCGCGTCGAGCTGCAGGACATGAAGGGGTGGCTCAAGCGCAGTGAGGTCTGGGGCGTCTATCCGACCGAAGCGGTGCCCTAAGTGGCGTTGCGGTCGCTCGCCGTCATTGACGCGGTTTGCGACGCGCCGGGCGCGGTCAACGAGGATCGCTGGGGCGCGCTCGAGCAGAGTGCCTGGGTGCTCGACGGCTCGACCGGGCTCGCGAGGGAACACGTGCTGCCCGGTCCCTCCGACGCCCTCTGGCTCATGGAGCGGGTCGATGTCGGGCTCAGGGTCGATGGTCGGGCAGACGAAGCGCCAAGCCTCGCCGCCGCTCTTCGCCCGATCCTTGCCGAAGCCTACGCCGAATTCACACGCGTGGCGCTCCGGCGCGATGCTGAGCCCGCCGACATGCCCTGCGGCTCGCTCGCCATGCTGCGCATCAAGGATGGTGTCGCCGAGTTGAGCAGCCTCGGCGATTGCCGCATCCTCCATGGCGACGGACACGTCTTTGGCACGTCCGGCGTGACCGCGCTCGACGAACGGCTTGTTCAGGAGGTGGTCGCATTGCAACGGCAAGGCGTGCCGCACCGCGAGATCTGGCAGCGCCTCCTACCGATGACGCGGCGTCATCGCGCGCTCATGAACCGGCCGGAGGGATATTGGACGACCGATTTGACCGGCGCCGGCCTCGACCACATCGAGATCGAGCGCGTGCCAGCGCGCCCCGGCGACCACTTCCTGCTGATGTCCGACGGCTTCTATCGTCTCGTCGACACCTATCGCCGCTACACCTACGCAACGCTCATGGGAGCGGGCCAGCACGGCCTCGCCCAGCTCCTGCGGGAGCTTCGCGAGATCGAAGCCGCGGATCAAGAGTGCCGCAGTTATTCGCGGCTCAAGCCGCGCGACGACGCAACGGCGGTGTTGGTGCGAGTTGAAACTTGAAGATCGACAGGGAGACAGTGAGAAAATAAGAAATGGCGCGCTGCGCGCGCCCAATCCATTTCTCACTGTCTCACCGTCTCCCTGCAATTCTTTGATATCTTGTCATTCCGGCGTGGCGATCACGTCAAATCCTCCGCGAGCGCGGCGCGCACCGCTTCGGGCATCACGGCCATGTGGCCGTAATTGGGGTGATCGATGCCGACCACCACTTGCGCACCCGGTTTCTTGAGTGTCGCCTTTTGCTCGGGCGCGAAGGGGAAGCGCAGGAACTGCACGGCCGACGCCTTGCCGTCAGCGGTCGAGTTCTCGCGCGTGGGGTCGGCGATGCCGTTGATGCGCTCGCCGCCCACGGTGAGGAACATGCGGTGCTCGATGCCGCCCAGCCGCACTAGCGCCTTCTCGCGCTGGACGGGATCGTCGATCTCGAACATGACCGTTGCCGAGAGCTCGTCGCCTTGAGGGATGAGGGGATTGTAGGCCTCGAGCTCGTCCGCGATCTGCGCTTCGCCGCCGCGCTCGATGTAGAGCATCTCATGGATCTGATGCCACATCGTGTCGGCGTTCTCGAAATAAAAGGTGCAGAACGGCCCGACCTCGACGCGACGGTTGCGCTTCAGCTCGCCAATGCGCCGGCGATGCTCGCGCCGCTCGCGGGCATATTGCTCGATCGGCAGGATGTCGGCGCGCGTCAGGTACTTCTTGAGGGGCATGGCGGTCCTCACGGCATGAGCCCGTAGGCGCGGGCGAAGAGCTCAATCGGATGAAACGCCCGCTGTGGCGCCTTCGTCTCGCCGTCGAGCATCTCCATGCCCTGGACGATATGCGTCGCGGCGAGCGGGCATTCGGAAGCGACGAAAGCTTTGCCATTCTTCGCCGCCTGGCGCGCCACCGGCTTTCCCACCTTGAGCGCCACCGGGAAGTTTTCCTTGAGCACGCCCCAGGAACCGCCATGGCCGGAGCAGCGCTCGATCACGGCGACATCGGGCTCGGGCAGGAGACGCAGCATCTCCGCCGCCTTGGCGCCCATGTTTTGGGCGCGCGCATGGCAGGCGAGATGGAGGCTGACGCCGCCCTCGAGCGGCTTCAGCCCCGGCGCGAGCCCTGCCTTCTTCGCGAGATCGACCACATATTCGCTGATATCGAACGTCGCCTGCGCGAGCCGCTCTATCCCTTCGTCATTGGGCGAGATCAGCGGCCATTCGAATTTCAGCATGAGCGCGCAGGACGGCACCAGCGCGATGATGTCGTGCCCGTCCTCGATGAAGGGCAGCAGAGCCTGCGAAACCTGGCGCGCGCTCTCGGCGACACGGGCGATATCGCCCTGCTCCAGATGGGGCATGCCGCAGCAGCCGGGATAGGCCAGGGTCGTGGCGACACCGTTCTTCGCTAGCACGGCGAGCGTCGCCTCGCCGATGGTGGGCTCGTTGTAATTGACGAAGCAGGTGGCGAAGAGCACGGCCTTGCGGCCGTAGCCGGGCGCGGTTTTCTCGACCGCCGGCGTCGCCTTCTCAGCGCGCGCGGCAAAGCTGCGCCGCTCGAATTGGGGGAGCGCAGCACGGCGATCGATGCCGGCCACTTTCTCCAAGACCGGCCGCGTCAAGCGGTTCCCGACCTTGCTCGCCCAATTCACCACCGGCGCCACCGGCGCTGCGAGCTTTCCGTTGCGATCGGTCTCGACGAGCTGGCGCCGCGTGAAGGAGAGCTTGGCGTCGCGAAAATCGGCCGCGCGATAACGCAGCATGAGATGCGGGAAATCGACGTTCCACGCATGCGGCGGCACGTAGGGGCACTTCGTCATGAAGCACATGTCGCAGAGCGTGCAAGCCTCGACCACCTTGCCGTAATCCTTGCGGTCGACGGTGTCGAGCTCGCCCGAGGGCGCGTTGTCGACAAGATCGAAAAGCCGCGGAAAGCTGTCGCACAAATTGAAGCAGCGCCGGCAGCCGTGGCAGATCTCGAAGATGCGGTACATCTCCGCATCGATCTTGGCGCGGTCGTAGAAGTCGGGATTTTCCCAGTCGATCGGCTGGCGCGTCGGCGCGTCGAGGCTGCCTTCCCGCATGATCACTTTCCTTGGGGCGAGCGGGCGCGCGAAGGGGCGCCCGATGCGCCCCTTCAGTCCTGCTCTCGATCAGCGAAGGTCAGCCGAGCGTGTCGAGCGCCTTCTGGAAGCGGCCCGCATGGGATTTCTCCGCCTTGGCGAGCGTCTCGAACCAGTCGGCGATCTCCTCGAAGCCCTCGTTTCGCGCGGTGCGCGCCATGCCCGGGTACATGTCGGTGTATTCGTGCGTCTCGCCGGCGATCGCCGCCTTGAGGTTGTCGCCGGTAGGGCCGATCGGCTTGCCGGTGGCCGGATCGCCCACCTCTTCGAGGAATTCGAGATGGCCGTGCGCGTGGCCCGTCTCGCCTTCGGCGGTCGAGCGGAACACGGCGGCGACGTCGTTATAGCCTTCGACATCGGCCTTTTGCGCGAAATAGAGGTAGCGGCGGTTGGCCTGGCTTTCGCCGGCGAACGCGGCCTTCAGATTGTCTTCCGTCTTCGAGCCTTTGAGCTTGGCCACAAGCTTCTCCTTGCGTGTTGCGTCGGTCGCGCGCGATGGAAATTCTGGCGGGCACATGCGTGCGCCCAACGGGTTATGGGCCCGCGAGTGGTGCAAGTCAATAGTTTAGAATCGTTCCAGAGAAGGAAATCCGCTGATGTGGAGCGCGTAGTTAGGCGCGGCTGCGCTCGAGGCGGATGACGACGTCGACACGCCGGACGGCGGTACCGGCGGGCGGTGCCGGCAGGTCGCTAACGGCGACGTGATTGCCGGGGATGTCAACGAGCTTCCCGGTCTCTTCGAAGAAGAAATGATGGTGATCGCTCACATTGGTATCGAAATAGGAGCGGCCGGGATCGACCACCACCTCGCGCAAGAGGCCGGCAGCAACGAATTGATGGAGCGTGTTGTAGACCGTGGCGAGCGACACGGCGACGGCAGCGGCCGTCGCTTCGCCATGGAGCTGCTCGGCCGTCACGTGCCGGTCGCCGCTGTCGAAGAGGAGGCGCGCCAAGGCCAGGCGCTGGCGCGTTGGCCGCAAGTGGGCGGCGCGAAGCAGCTCGATGGCGGTAGCGAAGGGGCGTGGCGGGGTCATGATGGGCGGAAGTCTACCGCAGGCTGGGCTAGGCCGAAAGAGGTATGGTCCGGTGCGTCCTTCGACAAGCTCAGGATGTGAGGTCGGTTCTTCGATGGCCTTGCAGCGTCATCCGCGAGCGCCACTTCCTCAATACCCCGTCTGGAGCCGTTCCACCAGCTCGCGGACCGTCGGGATGAAGCCGTTGGCGTAGTAGGGGTCGCGGGCGAAGCGGTAGGCGTTGTGGCCGGCGAACATGAGCTGGAACTCGACATCCTCGGAGTGGCTAATCTGCTGCAGTGTTTTTTGAATGCAGAAGCTGCGCGGATCGGCTTTCTTGCCGGTGGTGCCTTCCTCGTTCTGCGCCCAATTCGAAAACTGGCAGGCGGAGAGGCAGCCCATGCAATTGACCTGGTCCTCGCGGATCTCGTGCGCCTTCTCGGGCGTGACGAAGATCAGCGTCGAATCGGGCGTGCGGAGCGCCTCAGTGAAGCCCTGGCTCACCCAGATGAGCGCGCGCTCTCGGTCGTGCGGCGTGAGGTACACGACGCGGCCGCGCGCGCCCACGGCGAGCGGCGCCAAATGGTCGCCCACCGCTTCGACGGCGTAGGCTACCTGCCGCTCCGAGCGCTGTTGCAGCTCGTTCAAGAAATTGTTGCGCACCGCCGATGAGTAGAAGCCCGTGGGGCTGAAGCGGTTCAGATAAACGTCGCCCTCGCCCAGCGTCAGCAGCTTGCGCTTCCAGGCGTCGGAGATCGGGCTTTCCTTGGTAAGGAGCGGGCGCGTGCCAAACTGGAACGCCATGGGGCCCAAATCGGGATTGTCGAGCCAATCCTGCCACTCATGAAGGCACCACACGCCGCCAGCCATGAAGATGGGGATGACGGCGAGCCCGTATTCGCGCATGTGCTGGCGGAGCTCGAGAACGCGCGGGAAGGGTGCCTCCGGCTTCTCCGGATCCTCGCTGTTGGAAAGCCCGTTATGGCCGCCGGCAAGCCAGGGATCCTCGTAGACGACGCCGCCCAGCCAATCGCGGAACTTGTGATAGGCGCGCTTCCAGAGCGCGCGGAAGGCGCGGGCCGAGGAAATGATGGGATAGTAATGGACGCCGTAGCTGGCGCAGATTTCGGCGATCTTGTAGGGCATGCCGGCGCCACAGGTGACGCCGTGAATGAGCCCACGCGCCCCTTCGAGCACGCCATGGAGAATGCGCTCCGCCGCTGCCATTTCCCAGAGCACGTTCATGTGGATGCGGCCCTGGCCGTTCGAGCGCTCGTGGGCGACGCGCGCCTGATGGATGCCGCCGGCGATGGCGTAGGCGATGAGCTCCTCGTGACGCTCGCGCCGCGTGCGGCCGTGATAGAGCTGCGCGATGCGCTCGCCGTTGGCGTCGTAGCTGTCGGCGTTGACGCCCGAGAAGGTGCCGACGCCGCCGCACGCCGCCCAGGCGCCGGAGCTTTCGCCGTTGGAAATAGAGATGCCCTTGCCGCCCTCGACGAGCGGCAGCACCTCACGACCGGAAATCACCAAAGGCTTCAGCGCAATCACGGTCCCCAAGCCTCCCCGCGGCCAGACCCCTCCCGGCACCACCCTTATGTATTAGCTGCAACAAAGATAATCAAACCCGTCCTTCATCCGCGGCGGGGCGAACCCGCTCGGGGCAGTCGCTGAAGACGGCGTCCACACCCCAGGCGAAGAGCTCGCGTGCGCGCGCCTCGAGATTGACCGTGTACGCGTAGACGGAAAGCCCCGCGGCGCGGATTTCGGCCACCGTGGCGGCGTCGAGCTTGCGCTGATCGGCATGCAGCATGCTGCATTGGAGCGCCGCCGTCTCCTTCTGCCAAGTATTGGTTACGCGGCCCATCAGCAAAGCGCGCTCGAATTGCGGCGCCGCATCGCGCGCCGCGGCCAGCGCCGCGGGCTTGAAGCTCGAGAGAATGGGAGGCGGCAGCGACTGGGGCCAGCGCTCTGCCAATAGCCTCGCGGCGGCTTCTCCCGTCGCCGCTTCGGCCCCGGGCGCGGGCTTCAGCTCCACCACGGCGCCCAGCTCGAGTTGCGCCAGCAGGTCGATCGTCTCTTCGAGGCTCGGCACCGGCTGGCCCGTGAAATCCGGCCCGAACCAGCCGCCCGCATCGAACCGGCGGATCTCCTCGAAGGTGAGCGCCGCCGCCGGCCCATGTCCGGTGGTGGTGCGGTCGAGCGTGTCGTCGTGGAGCAGGATGCAGCGCCCATCGCGCGAAAGGCGCACATCGAACTCGACCCAGGTCACCTCGAGCGCCGCCGCCATGCAAAAGCCCGCGAGCGTGTTCTCCGGCGCCGACAGCGCCGCGCCGCGATGACCGATGATGCGGGGCCGAGGGGCAGCGTTCATTGAACGCGGTTTGCTTAAGTCATGCGCAGGCTTGTCATGCACGTCTTCTTTCCTCGTGCGGAAAGACGTGGATGGCCGGGACAAGCCCGGCCATGACGGTGGGGAAGGTATTGCTGCGCGGCACGTCGATCACGTTGCCGCTTTCGCCTCCTGGCGCGGCTGGCGGCCGATGTCCTCGCCGGTCTGCTGGTCCACTTGCTTCATGCTGAGCTTGACCTTGCCGCGGTCGTCGAAGCCCAGGACCTTGACCTTCACCTGGTCGCCGACCTTGACCACGTCGGTCGTCTTGCCGACGCGGTGCGGCGCGAGCTCGCTGATGTGGACGAGGCCGTCGCGCGAGCCCAGGAAATTGACGAAGGCGCCGAAATCGACGGTCTTCACCACCTTGCCGTTGTAAATGACGCCCACCTCGGGCTCGGCGACGATGCCGCGGATCCAGTCGATCGCTTTTTGCGAGGCGTCGGCGTCGACCGCCGCCACCTTGATCGTGCCATCGTCCTCGATGTCGATCTTGGCGCCGGTCACCTCGCAGATTTCGCGAATCACTTTGCCGCCGGAGCCGATCACCTCGCGGATCTTGTCCTTGGGGATGGTGATGGTGGTGATGCGCGGTGCGTTGCTCGAGACCGCCTCGCGCGCTTTCGCCAGCGCCTTCGCCATTTCGCTGAGAATGTGCAGGCGCCCGGCGCGTGCCTGGTTGAGCGCGATCTTCATGATCTCCTCGGTGATCGAGGTGATCTTGATGTCCATCTGCAAGGCGGTGACGCCCTGCTCGGTGCCGGCGACCTTGAAGTCCATGTCGCCCAGATGATCCTCGTCGCCGAGGATGTCCGAGAGCACGGCGAACGCGCTCCCCTCCTTGATGAGGCCCATGGCGATCCCAGCCACCGGCCGCTTCAGCGGTACGCCCGCATCCATGAGCGAGAGCGAGCCGCCGCACACCGAGGCCATCGAGGAGGAGCCGTTCGACTCCGTGATCTCCGAGACGACGCGCACGGTGTAGGGGAACGCTTCCTTTTCCGGCAGCAGTGGATGGACGGCGCGCCAGGCGAGCTTCCCGTGACCGATGTCGCGCCGGCTGGGCGAACCCATGCGGCCGGCCTCGCCCGTCGAATAGGGCGGGAAATTGTAATGCAGCAGGAAGTGCGAGCGGTACTCGCCCTCGAGCGCGTCGATGATCTGCTCGTCCTGGCCGGTGCCGAGCGTCGTCACGACCATCGCCTGCGTTTCGCCGCGGGTGAAGAGCGCCGAGCCGTGCGCTCGCGGCAGCACGCCCACTTCGCAGACGATGGGGCGGATCGTCTTGGTGTCGCGGCCGTCGATGCGCGGCTCGCCTTTCAGGATGGCGCCGCGCACGATGTCCTTCTCGATCTCCTTGAACACCTTGCCGGCGTGCTGGCGTTGCGCGTCGTCGGCGAACACCTCGGTGAGCTTCGCCTTGGCGGCGTCGATCCTGTCGCTGCGTGCCTGCTTCTGCCGCTCGGCATAGGCGGCGGCGAGGTCGGCGGCCACGGCGTCCCGCGTCTTCGCTTCGATCGCCTCGCCCTCGCTCGAGGCGGGCGGCAGGTCCCACGGCTCCTTCGCGGCAGCTTCGGCAAGCTCGATGATCGCTTGGATCACCGGCTGGAGCTGCTGGTGGCCGAACATGACGGCGCCCAGCATCACCTCTTCGCTGAGCTCCTTCGCCTCAGACTCGACCATGAGCACGCCTTCCTGCGTGCCGGCGACGACGAGGTCGAGCTGCGAATTCGGCATCTCGTCGAGCTGTGGGTTGAGCACGTATTGGCCGCTGATATATCCGACGCGCGCACCGCCAATCGGGCCCAGGAACGGAATGCCCGACAAGCAGAGCGCCGCTGAAGCACCGACCATGGCGACGATATCGGGATCGTTCTCAAGATCGTGCGACAGCACCGTGCAGATGACTTGCGTCTCGTTGCGGAATCCCGGCGCGAAGAGTGGCCGGATCGGCCGGTCGATGAGGCGCGAGACCAGCGTCTCCTTCTCGGACGGCCGGCCTTCACGCTTGAAGAAGCCGCCGGGAATCTTGCCGGCAGCGAAGGTCTTCTCTTGGTAGTTCACCGTGAGCGGGAAAAAATCCTGTCCCGGTTTTGCCTGCTTCATGGCAACCGCGGTGCAGAGCACCGTCGTCTCGCCGTAGGTCGCCATGACCGCGCCATCGGCTTGGCGCGCGACCTTTCCCGTTTCGAGCACGAGGCGGCGGCCGCCCCAGGTCAGCTCCTTGCGGAATATTTCGAACATCTCTCTCTTCCTTCCTTCAGATAGGCTGAAGGCAGGGCGCGCGCGGCCCCACCATGGGGCGCTGCGCGACCGTGCCTTGCAAACTGGTGATACGGGGCGGCATCGCCCCAGGGCGCGGTGCGACGCGCACCGCCGCCGTTTTCGCTCCGCCGGCGCTCCGGGCGCTCAGCGCCTCAACCCCAGGCGCTCGATGACGGCTTCGTAGCGCGCCGCATCCTTGCGCTTGAGATAGTCGAGCTGGCTGCGGCGCTGCCCGACCATCACGAGAAGGCCGCGCCGCGAGTGAAAATCCTTGGGATGGG
Organism: Allostellaceae bacterium; assembly: GCA_035945115.1. Taxonomy (GTDB): domain Bacteria; phylum Pseudomonadota; class Alphaproteobacteria; order ATCC43930; family CGMCC-115725; genus DAHUYF01. The sequence continues at coordinate 18,218 of DASZAN010000205.1, read as the reverse complement.
TCGCCAAGTGATCCGTGAGATTGCGAATGCGCTCGCTCAAGATGGCGATCTGCACCTCGGGCGAGCCGGTATCGTCTTTGTTGCGTGCGTACTCCTTCACAAGCTCTTGCTTGCGAGCACCGGTGATCGACATCGACGTGGCTCCTTTGTCTCAAAGATTCAATACGCGCACCGGCCGAAGTCCGCCCGCACTAATCTCGGTCAACGCCACCGGCTTGCCGCCGATGGTGGCACAAACCGTCGTGCCGTCGCCGAGTTGGTCGATGCGCGCCCGATCCTCGGGGCGCAGCGGCGTCACGGCTTGGCCGCAACGCAATCGGTGGGCTTCGGCTTCCGTCAGGGCCAGCGCCGGGATGTCGTCCAGCGCGGCCTCGACCGGAAGCAGGTGCCGGAAAGCGCCGGCACTATGGCCGAGCGCGGCCAAAATTTCCAGGGAAATTGCGTCCTCGATCCGAAACCGCCCGACCGCGAGCCGGCGCAGCGCCGTGATGTGGGCGAAGGTACCGAGCGCGGTGCCCAAATCGCGGGCAAGTGCGCGGATATACGTTCCCTTGCCCACCACCGCTTCGAGCTCGGCATGCTCGTTATCGAGAAGCGAGATGAGACGCAACTCGAGGATCTCCACCGGCCGGGGCGCGAGATCCGGGCGTTCGCCCGCGCGCGCCAGCGCATAGGCGCGCTCGCCCGCGAGCTTCAATGCGGAAAAGGCGGGCGGACGCTGCTCGACAAGGCCGATGAAGCGCGGCAGCGCCGCGGCAAGGGCGGCGGTCGTCGGACGGATCGGCGAGGTCGCGATCACCCGGCCCTCGGCATCGTCGCTGTCGCGGGCCTCGCCCCAGCGGAGCGTGAAGCGATAGGTCTTGCGCCTCGCCATCGCCCAGGCGACCGTTTTGGTTGCCTCGCCAAGTGCGATCGGCAGCACGCCCGTCGCCAGCGGATCGAGGGTGCCGCTATGGCCGGCTTTGGCGGCGTCGAGGCTCCGCCGCACCGCCGCCACCGCCTGCGCCGAGCTCATGCCTTGGGGCTTGTCGAGGACGATCCAGCCATGGACCGGCTGGCCGCGCGGCTTAGCTGCCATCGTCCTCCTCGTCCGCCGTCTCGCCCAAATCGCGACGCACCTCCGGGCGATGCAGCAGCTCGTTGATGCGGCTCGCATGATCGAAGGAGGTGTCGAGCGCGAAGGAGAGCGAGGGCGAAAAGCGGAGCGGCACCGCGCGGGCGAGTTGGCTGCGCAAATATCCGGCCGAGCGCGTCAGCCCCTCGATCACCGCCGCGCCGTTGCGGCCGCCCAGCGGCATGACGTAAGCGGTGGCATTCTTGAGATCGGGACTGACGCGCACCTCGGTGACGGTCACCGTCACCTCGGCAAGCGCCGGATCGCGCAACTCGCCGCGCTGCAGCACCTCTGCCAGCGCATGGCGCAACTCCTCGCCGACGCGCAGCTGGCGCTGCGAGGGTTCGCGATTTTTCGTTGTTCTCACCTCAGCCTCCTAAGGCATCGTCGTTCCTGCGAAAGCAGGGACCCAGGGCGAGCGACAGGTGCTGCAGCCCTGGATCCCCGCTTTCGCGGGAATGACGACGAAAGAAAAAGCTGAGTCCATCAGACTGAAACCCGCAAGGTCCGCGCCCGCCGGAGTGGCAGCGAACTCCCCGCGCATCATCCTGCGGCTTACAGCGCGCGGGCGACTTCCTCCATCTCGAAGCATTCGATAACGTCGCCGGTCTGGATGTCCTGATAGTTCTCGAAGGCCATGCCGCATTCGAAGCCTTCGCGCACTTCGCGGACCTCGTCCTTGAAGCGCTTCAACGTCTTGAGCGTGCCATCGTGGATGACGACGTTGTCGCGGAGCAAGCGTACTTTGGCGCCGCGCTTCACCACGCCTTCCGTCACCATGCAGCCGGCGACCTTGCCGACCTTGCTGATGGTGAAGACCTCGCGGATCGCGGCGTTGCCGAGGAAGCGCTCGCGCAAGCTCGGCCCGAGCAGGCCTGAGAGCGCTCCCTTCATGTCGTCGATCACGTCGTAGATGATCGAGTAGTAGCGGATCTCGACGTTGTCGCGCCGCGCCAAGTCGCGCGCCTGCGGATTGGCGCGCACGTTGAAGCCGATGATCACCGCGTTCGATGCCTTCGCGAGGATGACGTCGCTCTCGTTGATGCCGCCCACCGCACCGTGCAGCACGCGGATCGCCACCTCGTTGGTGGAGAGCTTCTCGAGCGAGCTGGTGATCGCCTCGAGCGAGCCCTGCACGTCCGATTTGACGACCACGGCAAGCTCTTTCGCCACGCCCGCGGCGATTTGCGAGAACATTTGCTCGAGCGTGCCGCGCGCGCCGGCCGCCGCCTGCTGCTCGCGGCGGCGACGTTGGCGGTAATCGGCGATGTCGCGCGCTTTCGCCTCGTTCTCGGCGACGACGAAATCATCGCCCGCGAGCGGCGTGCCGTTCAACCCCAGCACCTCGACCGGCGACGAGGGACCCGCTTCCTTCACCTGCTGGCCGCGATCGTCGATGAGGGCGCGCACACGGCCCCACTCGCTGCCGGCAACGAAGATGTCGCCGAGCTTCAGCGTGCCGCGCTTGATCAGCACAGTCGCGACCGGGCCGCGGCCGCGCTCGAGCTTCGCCTCGATGATGCTGCCTTCGGCGAGGCGGTCGGGATTGGCCTTCAAATCGAGGATCTCCGCCTGCAGCAGGATCGCCTCTTGCAGCTTGTCGAGGCCGGTCTTCTTGACGGCGGACACCTCGACGTCGAGCACGTCGCCGCCATGCTTCTCGACGACGATCTCATGCTGCAGCAGCTCCTGGCGCACGCGATCTGGCTTGGCGTCGGGTTTGTCCATCTTGTTGATGGCGACGATGATCGGCACCTGGGCCGCCTTGGCGTGGCGAATGGCCTCGACCGTCTGCTCCATGATGCCGTCGTCGGCCGCCACGACGAGAATGACGATGTCGGTGACATGCGCGCCACGCGCACGCATCGCGGTGAAGGCTTGGTGGCCCGGCGTGTCGATGAAGGTTATGCGGTGGCCGTCCTTGAGGCGCACCTGATAGGCGCCAATGTGCTGGGTGATGCCGCCGGCCTCGCCGCCCGCCACGTCCGTGCCGCGAAGCGCGTCCAAGAGCGAAGTCTTGCCGTGGTCGACATGGCCCATCACCGTCACCACCGGCGGCCGCGACTGGAGGTTCTCCTCGACATCCTCCTCGCCGCGGAGCCCGATCTCGATGTCGGATTCGGCGACGCGCTTGATCTTGTGGCCGAACTCGGTGACCACCAGCTCCGCCGTGTCAGCGTCGATCGTCTGATTGATGGTCGCCATCACGCCCATGCGCATCAGCGTCTTGATCACGTCGGCGCTGCGCTCGGCCATGCGGTTGGCGAGCTCCTGCACGGTGATGGTCTCGGGCACCACCACATCGCGGACAATCTTGGTGGGCTCCTGCTGATGCTGCATCGCGCGCAGCTTCTCGCGCTCGCGGTGACGGCGCACCGAGGCGAGGCTGCGCATGCGCTCGCCGTCGTCCTCGTTCAGCGCCTTGGTGACCGTGAGCTTGCCGACACGCCGCCGCGGCTCGTCGCGCCGCACCGGCGTCGGCGCGCGCTTCACATCGACGCCGCGCGGGCCGCGCCGGACCGGCGCCTCCTCCTCGCCTTCCTCTTCGGCCGCCTTCACCTTGCCGGCCGCGGTGAGCGCCGCCACCTTGTCGGCTGCCGCCTTGCCGGCGCGCTCGGCCATCTGCCGGCGCGATTCTTCCTCCGCCTTGCGCTTCGTCTCCTCGTCGACCTTGCGCTTGGCATCTTCCTCGACCTTGCGGCGCGCGTCCTCTTCGACCTTGCGCTTGGCCTCTTCCTCGGCGCGATGGCGTGCCTCTTCGAAGCGGCGCGTTTCCTCCTCTTGCTCGCGCTGGGCCGCGTCGACCGCCTGGCGTCGCGCTTCCTCATCGGCGCGGATGGCGCCTTGGAGCGCGCGCTCGCGGGCCGCGCGTTCTTCCGCGGTCAAGCCACGCGGCAGCACCACCGGGCGGCGTGCCGGCTGAGCGGCGCTCTGCGCGGTCGTCGCCGATTTCGCCTCGCCGGTCGCGGAGGCGGGTTCCGCGCGCTCCGGCGCGCCCGGCGCCACCGCGCGCTTCTTGCGCACCTCGACCGTGACCGTCTTCGAGCGGCCGTGCGGAAAGCTCTGCCGCACCTGCCCGGTCTCGATCGGCTTGCGCAGCTCGAGGCGGCCGCCGGGGCGTCCCAGGCTCAGAGGTCGTTTCGTATCTTGGTCGTTATCACTCATCGTCACCCGATACCGTCAGTCTTTCCGGCGCGACACCACCGCCGCGTCCAAGGTTTCGCCGCCAGCGCCGATGCGGAAGCCGGCAAGCCGCGCCGCATCAACGAGAAGCGCCGTCGCCAACCGTCCCGGCGCCAGCGCCGCATGAACCACATGCTCGCGCCCGAAGGCAGCGCCCAATTCGGCGGCGGTGAGCTGCTCCACCACCGGCAGCGCCGGCGCGAGCGCCCGAAGCTTGGCGCGGCCGTCGGCGGCGCCGTCGGACGCTGCCAGCAACACCGCCGCGCGTCCGTTGGTCAGCGCCGCTTCCACCTGCGCGAACCCCATCACCGCCTGGCCCGCGCGCCGCGCCAATGCCACCTCGTCACGGCAACGGGCGGCGAGCAGGCCCTCGATGCGATCGGCGAGATCGTCATCGACGGCGACAGGCTGCCGCGCGGCACGCGCGAAATGGCGCTTGGCGATGGCGGTCGCCACTATATCGCGCTGCGGCGTCAACCACAAACCCCGACCGGGAAGCTTGCCCGCCACATCCGGCACGAGCCGGCCCTCGGGGCCGAGGACGAAGCGGAGCAGCGCCCGCTTATCGCGCACCTCGCCGCTGACGATGCAGCGCCGCTCGGCGCCACCCGTCTCACCCTCCTCCTCACGCCGCGCGCGGGCCGCCGTGACACTTACTCCCCAGCGGGCGCTTTCTGCGCCGCCGCATCCTCGTCGGCGAACCAATGGGCGCGCGCCGCCATGATGATGGCGTTCGCCTGCTCGGGCTCGAGCTTGGCGGCGCTGCCTGCCATTTCGATGAGCTCGTCGCCGGCGAGATCGGCAAGCTCGTCGAGCGTCTTGACGCCCTTCTCGCCGATCGCCGCCAAGAGCGCCGGCGTCACGCCCGCAATCGCCGCGATCTCGTCGCTGACGCCCAGCTCCTTGCGTCGCGCCTCGAGCTTCGCGTTCTGCGCGTCAAGGAAAGTGCGGGCGCGTTGTTGCAGTTCGGTCGCGACATCCTCGTCGAAGCCTTCGATGCCGCCGAGCTCTGACACCGGCACGAACGCCACCTCCTCGACCGAGGTGAAGCCTTCCGTCACCAAGAGATGGGCGATCACGTCGTCGACGTCGAGCGCCTCGATGAACATCTTGGAGCGGGTGCGGAACTCTTCTTGGCGCCGCTCGCTTTCCTCGGCCTCGGTCAGGATGTCGATGTCCCAGCCGGTGAGTTGCGAGGCAAGGCGGACGTTCTGACCGCGCCGGCCGATGGCGAGCGAGAGTTGCTCGTCCGGAACCACCACCTCGATGCGCCGCTGCTCCTCGTCCATCACCACCTTGGCGACTTCGGCGGGCGCCAACGCATTGACGACGAAGGTCGCGGGATCTTGCGACCAGGGAATGATGTCGATCTTCTCGCCCTGCAGCTCCGCCACCACGGCTTGGACGCGGCTGCCGCGCATGCCGACGCAGGCGCCCACCGGATCGATCCCGTGATCGTTGGAGATAACGGCGATCTTGGCGCGCGAGCCCGGATCGCGCGCCACCGCGCGGATCTCGATGATCCCGTCATAGATCTCCGGCACCTCTTGGGCGAAGAGCTTCGCCATGAATTGCGGATGGGTGCGCGACAGGAAGATTTGCGGGCCGCGCACTTCTTGGCGGACGTCGTAGATATAGGCGCGGACCCGCTCGCCCTGGCGGAAGCTCTCCCGCGGCAGAAGCTCGTCGCGGCGCAAGATCGCCTCGGCGCGCCCCAGATCGACGATCACGTTGCCGAACTCGACGCGCTTCACGAGGCCGTTGACGATCTCGCCGACGCGATCCTTGTATTCGTTGTATTGCCGCTGGCGCTCGGCATCGCGCACCTTCTGCACGATCACCTGCTTTGCCGTCTGCGCGGCGATGCGGCCGAAATCGATGGGCGGCAGCGGATCGGTGAGGAAGTCGCCGACCTCCGCCTCCGGGTTGAGGCGCTTTGCTTCGGCGAGCGAAATTTGCGTCGCCTCGTTCTCGACGGGATCGGCCACTTCGCGGAAGCGCAGCAGGCGGATCTCGCCGCTCTTGCGGTCGATCTCGGCGCGGATGTCGTATTCCTGGCCGTATTTGGAGCGTCCAGCCTTCTGGATCGCCTGCTCCATCGCCTGCAGCACCTCGTCGCGATCGATCCCCTTGTCGCGCGCGGCTTGATCGGCGGCGGCAAGCAGCTCGGGCCGGGGATAGCTGGCTTGGACTTGCATGATCGTCTCTTTCTCGTTCTCGAGGGCTCAGTGATGAGATTGCGGTTGGCTTGCGCGAATGAGCTCGTCGGTGAGCACCAGCTTCGCGCGGGCGATTGCAGCGAAGGGCAATTCGAGGGTGGCCGCGCCGACGAGCAGCCGCACCCTCTCGCCCTCGATGCCGAGCACGCGGCCGCGAAAGCGCCGGCGTCCCTCGACGGGCGCAGTCAGCTCGATCTTCGCCTCGAGCCCGGCGAAGCGCTGGAAATCCTCGCGCCGCACCAGCGGCCGGTCGATGCCGGGCGAGCTCACCTCGAGCGTATAGGCGCCGGCGATGGGATCGGCAACGTCGAGCAATGCCGAGAGCGAGCGGCTGATATCGGCGCAATCCTCGACCGTCATGGCGGCGCCGTCGAGCCGCTCGGCCATGACCTGAAGCGTGGCGCGCCGGCCGCCCGTCATGCTGACGCGCACGAGCCGGTAGCCCATCGCCTCGAGCGAGGGCGTCACCATCGCCTCGATCTTCCCGGTATCCACCGCGCTCCCTTGCTCACCCATGAAACAAAAAAGTGGGCCGTCGGCCCACTTGTTTTTTTGGAATATAGTGCTTTTCGCGCCAGCCGCAAGCCTGAAGCAACGGTGCGCCGGTCGTGGCTGCAGCCCGCCCGTGCGTCCTTCGACGGGCCCAGCGATGAAGAACATCGAGAATGGCATCTGCTGATGCCACGAAGAAACGACGTCATCCTGAGCTTGTCGAAGGATGCACCAGCGGATTTGCAGCAGTGCGCGGCCTCCGGCGAAAACGGAGAAAAGTGGGCGCCCGCCCGGCCGCAACCGCCTTCTGCTCGTAGCGCGTCGCGGGCCAGTCGGCGGGGCGCGTGCGCCAATCGTCGGGACGCCGCGCCAGCCATTCGAAGTCGGGATGGCCCGTCACGTGTTCCAGCATCCAGGCGAGATAGCCGCGATCGTCGGTCGCAAGTCGCAATTCGGCACCATTCATCATCACTCGGGCGAGCGCGTCGAGCGTCGCCGTCGCGACGATGCGGCGCTTGTGGTGGCGGAGCTTCGGCCAGGGATCGGGAAAAAGAATGAAGACGCGCGCGAGCGACGCCTCGCTCAACGCGGCGAGCAACAGCCGCGCATCGTCGATGAAGAGGCGAATGTTGGCAAGCCGGCGCTGCTCGGTCTCGGCCAAGAGCTTGGCAACGCCGTTCTCGAACACCTCGCAGCCGATGAAGCCCACCGCCGGATGCGCCTCGGCTTGCGCCGCGAGATGCTCGCCGGCGCCGAAGCCGATCTCGAGCCAGACCGCGTCGACTGGTCGGTCAAACAGGGTGCGAGGCGCGAGGCGACCCGTCGAGGGGAGCGCGACGCGGAGCGTCGGCAGAAGTCGCCGCCACAGCGCCTGCTGTCCCGGCCGCAGCTTGCGACCGCGGCGGCGGCCATAGACGAAGCGTTGCTGGCGCGTCTCGGCGTCGGTGCTCAGAAGGCGCGGCGCAGCTCGTCGACGAGATCGAGCCGCTCCCACGAGAAGCCGCCATCGGGCTCGGGTGCGCGGCCGAAATGCCCGTAAGCCGAGGTGCGCGCATAGATCGGCCGATTGAGGGCGAGATGGGTGCGGATGCCGCGCGGCGAGAGGTCCATCAGCTCCTGCAGCACGCGCGAGAGCTTGTCTTCGTCGATGCGGCCGGTGCCGCCGGTGTCGATATAGACCGAGAGCGGCTTCGCCACGCCGATCGCATAGGAAAGCTGGATGGTGCAGCGCTCGGCGAGCTCGGCCGCGACCACGTTCTTGGCGAGGTAGCGCGCGGCGTAGGCTGCGGAGCGGTCGACCTTGGTCGGGTCCTTGCCGGAAAACGCGCCGCCGCCATGGGGTGCCGCGCCGCCATAGGTGTCGACGATGATCTTGCGCCCGGTAAGGCCGCAATCGCCGTCCGGGCCGCCGATGACGAAGCGGCCGGTGGGATTGACGTAGAAATGCTCCTCGTCGCACATCCAGCCCTCGGGCAGCACGTTGATGACATGCGGCCGCACGATCTCGCGCACCTCGTCCTGATCGATTGTGGGATCGTGCTGGGTGGAGACGACGACCGAGGTGGCGCGCACCGGCTTCCCGCCGATGTATTGCAGGCTCACCTGGCTCTTGGCGTCGGGGCCCAAAAGTGGCGCCGCGCCCGAATGGCGCGCTTCGGCGAGCGAGCGGAGGATGGCGTGGGCGTAGTAGATGGGCGCCGGCATCAGCTCTTGGGTCTCGCGGCAGGCATAACCGAACATGATGCCCTGATCGCCCGCGCCTTCATCCTTGTTGCCGGCGGCGTCCACGCCTTGGGCGATATCGCCCGACTGTTTGTGGAGCAAGCAATCGATCTGCGCATGCCGCCAGTGAAAGCCCTCCTGCTCGTAGCCGATCTCCTTGATAGCGTGGCGCGCCACCTCGATGAGCTTCTCAGAGGTGATCGACTGCGGCCCACGCACTTCGCCGGCGATCACCACGCGGTTGGTGGTGGCAAGTGTTTCGCAGGCGACGCGGGCATGCGGGTCGGCCGCCAAGAACGTGTCCACCACTGTGTCGGAAATACGGTCGCAAACCTTATCCGGATGTCCTTCCGAGACGGATTCGCTGGCAAAGACATAATCGTGTTTGGGCACGAACTTCTCCCCATTGCTACTATGGCGGCCGGGCGCGGTTTAATCGGTGGTTGATAAACACCTAGACCGGAGGTTCGCTCCCCCATCCGGCGAGCGCACCCTGAATGGGGCGAGATGTGGCAAGGGCCGCGCGGCGACGTCAACCCATTTTTGAGTGGGACGGCGTGGGCCGGTCAGCCCGGGGCGCAGGCGTTGGCGATGGCCTTGGTGAGGTCGAAGAGGCGGCGACGGAGTTGCTGGTCGGGAATGCGGTAATAGGCGCGAACGAGCTCCAGTGTCTCGCGCCGCATCATGGGATCGGGGCCGCCCGAGGGGGAGGGAGGACCGGCGCTCGCTGTCGCGCTCGGCACCGCCTCGGCGGTTTTCGGATCGATCTCGTCGAAGAAGAAGGAGACGGGGACGTCGAGAACGCGGCTCAGCTCGAAGAGCCGGCTTGCGCCGACGCGGTTGGCGCCGCGCTCGTATTTCTGCACCTGCTGGAAGGTCAGGCCGATGGCGTCGCCAAGCTTTTCCTGGCTCATGCCCAAGAGCGTTCGCCGCAAGCGCACGCGCGAGCCCACATACACATCGATTGGGTTGGGCTTGTCGGCTTTGCGCCGGCCGCGGCGGCCGCCCGGTGGTTTTGCTTTCATTATGGCTGCGCTGACCGCCTGCATGGGCTTAGGGATGCAGCCCTAGATAATTCATGCAATCGTATGCGGTCAACCGCTGTCGCATCAGGACAAGAAAAAAACGCACGGAGGTCAAGGTCTCGCAGTGCGGTTCACCTCATAACGGGTGAGAAGCGCAATGCTTGCCAGAAATAAGAGCGCGAGCGCGAGGTAGGTGCTGTCGCCGAATTGCGCATAGACTGTGCCGGCCACGTCGCGTGGCAACGGCTCGTCGAGCACACCCACCGCGTCGAGGTCGAGTCGCGCCAGCACGCGGCCATAGGGGTCGATCGCCGCCGAGATGCCGTTGTTGGCCGCGCGCATCAGCGGCAGCCCCTCCTCGACCGCGCGCGTGCGCGCGCTGGCGAGATGCTGCAGCGGCCCCGGCGTGCGGCCGTACCAGGCGTCGTTGGTGACATTCAACAGCCAGTGCGGCCGGTGCTGCGGATCGGTTACCGCACCCGGGAAGATCGCCTCGTAGCAGATGAGCGGCGAGACCGCGGGGAGACCCGGCACGCTCAGCGTGCGGGGCCCCGGTCCGCGGCTGAAGTCGCCGATGCTGGGCGCGATCTTCTCCATCGGCAGGAGGCCGCGCAGCGGCACGTATTCGCCGAAGGGCACGAGATGCGCCTTGTCGTAGGTGCCGACGATGGCGCCCTTGTCGTCGAGCGCCACGACGCTGTTCCAAACATGCAGCGGCGGCCAGCCTTGCGCGGGCTCGGCGCGCTCGGCGCCGGTGATGAGGAGGCCGCCGCGCGGCACCACCGCGGCGATCGCCTGGCGGATATTGGGATAGCGCTCGAGGAGCGGCGGCGCCGCCGCTTCGGGCCAGATGACGGCGGTGATCTTGTCCGCCCCTTGCGCCGCGCTAAGCGCGAGGAGGCGCTGGAAGTTCTGCACCTCCGCTTGCGGATCGTTCTTGAGCGTCTGCGGAATCGACGGCTGCACCAGGCGGAGCGTTACGCCCGACACGGTCTCGCTCAAGCCATGCGCCAGTCGCCACGCGCCCGCCGCCGCTGGTGCGGCGATGAGGAGTAGCGCCGCGGCGACTGCGGCCCAGCGGCCGCGGCCGAAATCGCCGAGCCGTGCAGGAAGCGCCGCTGCGGTCACGGTGACGAGGCTCAAGCCGTAGATGCCGGTGACCGAAACGAGCTGCAAAACATCGAGGCTACCGGGAAATCCGCCGGCCCAGGTGTAGCCGACAAGATTCCACGGAAAACCCGTGAGCACATGGCCGCGGAGATACTCCGCGGCGCTCCAGGCGAGCGCGAGCGCGAGGATGCGCGCGCTGGCGACGAGGGCGAAGCGGCGGCGTGCCTCGTATGCCGCGAGCAAGGCGAGCGCGGTGAAGAGGGCGAACCCCGCCGGCACCGCCGCCACGGTGAAGGGCACGAGCCACCAGAACTGGGCGATGTCGACGAAGAGCGCGGCGGCGATCCAATAGAGCCCGGCGACGAAGAAGCCGAAGCCGAAGCTCCAGCCGAGCAGGAGCGCGTCCCGCCGGCCCGTCGTGCCGTCGAGGAGCCAAACAAGGCCGCTGAAGGAGACGACGAGCACGGGCGTGACATCGACCGTGCCGTTCAAGAAGGGCGCGAGGTCGACGGGCGCCATCGCTTTTGCCGCCAGCGCGCCCAAGACGGCGGCGAGACCATGACGCCGCCAGCCGGCGAGGCCCGCGATCCAGAGGGCCGTGCGTTGCAGCGGCGCCATCGGGCCTGCGGCGCGCAACAGGATCTCCGAGGGAAGCTCAGCCATGGTCCGGGCCGGGGGAGGCTGGAGCCGCCGGCGGGACGCCGCGCACGCGCAGCCGCTTCACCCGGCGCGGATCGGCATCGAGCACCTCGAACTCGATCCCGGCGGGATGCTTCACCACCTCGCCGCGGCTCGGCACGCGGCCCGCCAGCGCACTCACCAGGCCGCCCAAGCTTTCGATGCCCTCCTCCTGCTGCGGCGGCAACAGCGGCGCCGGCACGCGCTCCTGCAGCGCCCCGATCTTGATGCGCGCGTCGGCGATGAGCGAACCGTCGGGACGCTCGATCAGCTTCGGCCGATCGGCGTCGTCGTGCTCGTCCTCGATCTCGCCGACGATCTCCTCGATCACGTCCTCGATGGTGAGGAGACCGTCGATGCCGCCGAACTCGTCGACCACGAGCGCCATGTGCACGCGCGAGAGCCGCATCTGCAGCAGGAGATCGAGGAGCGCCATGGAAGGTGCGACGAACAGCACCTTGCGTGCGATCTTGCCGAGCGGCACCGGCTTGTTGTCAGCGGCGCAGGGCAGGAGATCCTTGATGTGGATGATGCCGACCACGTCGTCGAGCGTCTCGCGGAAGAGCGGCAGGCGCGAATGGCCATGCTCCACCACCTGCTTCACCGCTTCGGCAAAGGGCGTATCGATCTCGAGCGCGATGATGTCGACGCGTGGCACCATGATGTCGGACGCGGTGAGCGCGTGGAGCTTCAGGATATTCGAGAGCAGCGTCCGCTCATGCGGATCGATCGGCTCTTCCTGATGCTCCTCGATGAGCTCCTCGAGCTCCTCGCGCAGCGTGGTTTCGACCTCGCGCGGTCCGACCAGCTGCTTCAGCCAGTTGCGCAGGCCCTGCAGCGGCTTCTCCAAGGCGTTGCCGCTCGAGCGGCCGGCGGCGGGCGCTTCAGCCATGGGACGCCTCGCTCATGCGATAGGGATCGGGCACGTCGAGGCGCTGCAGAATCACCACTTCGAGCGCCTCCATGCGCTCGGCCTCGGCCGGGTCTTCGTGATCCCAACCGAGAAGATGAAGCACGCCGTGCACGATGAGATGACGGAGATGATGATCGAGTGGCTTGACCTGCGCCAGGGCCTCGCGCGCCATCGTCTCGAAGGCGATGACGACGTCGCCCAAGAGGCGCGGCGCGCCGGGCGGCGTCTCGGCGTCTTCGGCGGCAAAGGCGAGGACATTGGTGGGCTTGTCGATGCCGCGCCACTTCGCATTAAGCGCGCGCAAGAGCGCGTCGTCGGCGAGCACGATGCTGAGCTCGCAAGCGCCGCGATCCTCTCCCCCGCTCGCAGCAAGCGCCGCCCGCGCCGTCGCCGCGCAAAGCGGATCGAGATCCGCCACTCGCTCACGCCAGAGCGGCGAGCGTTCGACGACATCGACGGCAAGATCTGTCTCGCTTCTCATCGCTCTTTCTTCGCGCGTTGTGCCTGGCGCCTGCGGTCGCGCTGGTCGTAGGCGCGCACGATGCGCGAGACGAGTGCGTGGCGCACCACATCCGCTTCGTTGAAATGCACAACGGCGATCCCGTCGACGCCTTGAAGCGTGTCGAGCGCGTCGCTGAGACCGGATTGCATGCCGGGCGGCAGATCGACCTGCGAGAGGTCGCCCGTCACCGCCATGCGCGCATTCTCGCCGAGCCGCGTCAGCGCCATCTTGATCTGCACCGGCGTTGTATTCTGCGCTTCGTCGAGAATGACGAAGGCGTTGGCGAGCGTGCGTCCGCGCATGAAGGCGAGCGGCGCGATCTCGATCTCGCCGCTGCCGAGCCGCTTCATCACCTGCTCGCCCGGCAGCATGTCGTGCAGCGCGTCATAGAGCGGGCGGAGATAAGGATCGACCTTCTCGCGGAGATCGCCCGGGAGAAAACCCAGACGCTCGCCCGCTTCGACCGCGGGACGCGAGAGGATGATGCGCTCGACGGCGCCGCTCAGCATCATGTCGACGGCGGTGGCGACGGCGAGATAGGTCTTGCCGGTGCCGGCGGGACCGAGACCGAAGACGAGCTCGTGCTCACGCAACGCCCGGATATAGGCGGCCTGGTTGGCGCTTCGCGCGGAGATACGGCGTTTGCGCGTACGGATCTCCTCGCCCTCGTGCCACAGCTGGCGATTCCCTGGCCGGTCTTGCGCCAAACGCAGCGCCGCATCGACCGCGGCGCCGTCCACCTCGAGGCCGCGCTGCAAGCGCTCGTAAAGCGCCGCCAAGGTGGCGCGCGCCATCTCGGTGCGGCCCGAGGGACCGGAGATGGCGAGGCGATTGCCGCGCGAGACGACGGAGACGCCGAGCTGGCGCTCGATGCGATCGAGATTCTCGTCGCGCTCCCCGAAGAGCTGCACCAGGAGCGAATTGTCGTCGAATTGCATCTGCACGCGGCCGTTGCCGCCGGCATCTGCGCTCATGCCGCCACCTCGTCCGCGATGACGACCTCCCCCGCGAGGCTGTTCGGCATCGCCGCGACGAGCCGCACCGGCACCACCGCGCCCAAGAGGCGATCGGGTGCGGCGGCGTGAACCGCCTGAAGATAGGGGCTGCGGCCGACGAGCTGGCCCGCGCGGCGTCCCGGCTTTTCAAAGAGCACGGGCAAGGTGCGGCCGAGGCATGCCTGATTGAACGTCTGCTGCTGGTTGGCGAGGAGCTCCTGCAGGATCGCCAGGCGCTCCGCTTTGACCGCCTCGGGAATTTGTCCCGACATGGTTGCCGCGGGCGTGCCCGGGCGCGGACTGTATTTGAAGGAGAAGGCCTGCGCGTAGCCGATCTCGCGCACCAGTGCCAAGGTCGCGGCAAAATCGGCGTCGCTCTCGCCGGGGAATCCGACAATGAAGTCGGAGGAAAAGGCGAGATCAGGCCGCGCCTCGCGCAGGCGTGCGATGATGCGGCGGTAATCGTCGACGCCATGGCGGCGGTTCATCGCGGCGAGCACGCGCTCGGAGCCCGACTGCACCGGGAGATGGAGGAACGGCATCAGCATGCCGATATCGCGATGGGCGGCGATGAGTTCGTCATCGACATCGCGGGGATGCGAGGTGGTGTAGCGGATGCGCTGCAATCCCTCGATCTCCGCAAGCGCGCCGATGAGGCGGCCGAGACCCCAGCCGCCGCCATTGGGCCCCGCGCCGCGGAAGGCATTGACGTTCTGGCCCAAGAGCGTGATCTCGCGCGCGCCCTGCGCCACGAGGCGCCGCGCCTCGGCGAGGACCGCCGCGACCGGCCGCGACGCTTCGGCGCCGCGCGTATAAGGCACGACGCAAAAGGTGCAGAATTTATCGCAGCCTTCTTGCACCGAGAGGAACGCGCTCACCCCTTGCGGCGCCGCGCTTTCCGGTAGGAAATCGAACTTCGCCTCGGCGGGAAACTCGATGTCGAGCACATGGCCGCCCGCGCGCGCCACCTGCGCCACCATCTCGGGCAGCCGGTGATAGGTCTGCGGCCCTAGCACGATGTCGACGTAGGGGGCGCGCGCCAAAATCTCGGCCCCTTCCGCTTGAGCCACGCAACCAGCGACGGCGAGGATCATGCCGTCGCCTCTTTGCGTGCGGCGCATCTTGAGCGGCCGCAGCCGGCCCAATTCGGAAAAGACCTTCTCCGCCGCCTTCTCGCGGATGTGGCAGGTATTGAGGATGACTATGTCGGCGTCATCCGGCGTCGCGGTGGGCGCATAGCCGAGCGGCGCCAGGACGTCGGCCATGCGAGCCCCGTCATAGACATTCATCTGGCAGCCGTATGTCTTGATGTAGAGCTTCTTCTTGCTCACGCGTGCTTTACCTTTGCCCGCTCACTCCGCGATCGCCGGCGCCGGCGCCTGGATGGGCGCGGGGAGCGGCGCGGGCCACTCCTGCGGCCGACCCGCCACCGCGCTGGCCAGGGCGGCGGCGACCTGCCGATAGCAATGCTCCGCCAGCGCCTTGCGCGAGCCGAATTCTGTCAATGTAACCATCGGGTGAAACCTGACCTCGACCGCGACAGTGCCGAGCCCCAGCATGGTCCAAAGATGGGGCGCGAATTCCATATCGCCATACCAAGCGAAGAACGGGCGATAGAACCGTCCGAGCGGCATGCCGTCAAGCCGCACATAGGCGATCGAGACCGGCTGAACGAGAAGGGGGCCGTGGGCGCCCCGATAGTCGGCGACGCTGAAGAGGGCGCTCTTGAAGGGCAGCACCCGATTGCCGTCGCCGGTGGTGCCTTCGGGAAAGAGGATCAGGTTGTCGGCTTGGTCGAGCCGCTCGCGGATGGCGTCGCGCTGATCGGCGGTGCTGCGGACGCGCCGATCCACAAAGACGGTGCGCTGCAGCTTGGCGAGCCAGCCGAAGAATGGCCAGCGCGCCACCTCCGCCTTGGAGATGAAGCAGCCGTCGATCACCGCGCCCAGCACCTCGATGTCGATGAAGGACACGTGATTGGCGACGAAAAGTGTCGGCGCTACCCTTGAGCGCGTGCCGACAATGCTGAGGCGAAAGCCGAGGAGCCAGACCGAGCAGCGGTGATAAAGACGCGGCAGTCGCCGGGCGAGCGGACTGCCGGTGAGCAGCAGCAGAGCCTGGACCGGCATGAGCGGCACGGTCAGCGCAGCATAAAGAAGTATCCGCACGAGGCGGCGCGCCTGCGCGCTCATCGGCTCATGCCACCGGGTTGTCTCGCGTCCGGCGTTCGTAATGTCGGTAATACTTCTCGGTGATGAGGTCGGTCTTCACCACGATCGAGACGTCCGTCGTGTTGAATTGATGATCGATGACGGCGCCGTCGCCGACGAAGCCGCCAAGCCGGAGATAGCCCTTGATGAGCGGCGGCAGCTCGTTGAGGGCGCGCATGGGATCGATCGCCGCGGGCTCGAGCCGGCGCATCTCGATGTGGCGGTCGGCGAGCGCACGCGGCCTGAGTGAGGGCGGCGCCAGATGGTGGAAGTAGAGATAGGACAGCGGCAGCGCCAGCGCGTCCGGGTCCGTCCCCGGCAGGCTCGCGCAACCGAACATGAGCGCGATCTCGTAGCGGAAGACGTAAGCGGCAATGCCGCGCCAGAGCAGCTGCATCGTCGGGCCGTTGCGCGCCGAAGCCGCGACGCAGGAGCGGCCCAACTCGAGAATCTCGCCGGGATATGCCGCGATGGTGTCGATGTCGTATTCGGCCGCTGAATAGAAGCGCCCGGCGGCGGCGGCGGCGGGGCGGCGGATCAAGCGGTAGGTTCCGACCACCTCAGCCTCGCCCGTGCCGTGGTCGAGTACGAGCAGGTGATCACAGACGCCGTCGAAATCGTCGAAGTCGCGCTTGACCTCCGCCATCACCGGGCTCGGCTGCGCCCCCATCTCCTCATAGAAGACGCGATAGCGCAGCGCCTGCGCCGCATCGATGTCGACAACGGTCTTGGCGAGGCGCACTTGCAGCGCGGCCGAGCGCACATCGACGAGCGGAAGCGGCTCGGCGGCAAGCGCGCGACGGCGCGGCTCGATCACGGAAGTCTCGCTCTGCTCATCGGCGTCCCGTCTTGCCGTTGCCGGCGGCGGGGACGGCGAAGAGCTCGAGGCGATGGCCGACGAGCTTGTATCCCAGATGCTCGGCGATCTCGCGCTGGAGTTGTTCGATTTTCTCGCTGTGAAACTCAATGACCCGCCCGCTCTGCACATCGATGAGGTGGTCGTGATGATCCGATGTCGCCTCCTCATAGCGAGCACGGCCATCGCCGAAATCATGGCGCGCCAGAATGCTCGCTTCCTCGAAGAGGCGGAGCGTGCGGTAGACGGTGGCGATGCTGATCTTGGGGTCGATCTCGGTGGCGCGGCGGTGCACCCTCTCGACATCGGGATGATCGGCCGAGTCCGACAGCACCCGTGCGATGACCCGACGCTGCTCGGTCATCCGCAGCCCCTTCTCGATGCAGAGTTGCTCCAGCCGAGACGGCATCCTGTCACTCGCGCTGTGGCGCCGCCGAGCCAGTATACCGCAAAGCCGGTCGAGGGCCTATACCGCCGCTCCCACCGGCAGGGCGTCAGGCGGCGCTGCTCCGCCGTCCGCGTGTGCCGAGGCCGATTTCCTTGGCGAGCTTGCTGCGTTGGCGCGCGTAGTTGGGTGCGACCATGGGATAGTCGGAGCCAAGTGCCCAGCGCTCGCGATATTCGTCGGGCGTCATGTTGTAAGCGGTCTTGAGGTGCCGCTTCAACATCTTGAGCTTCTTGCCGTCTTCAAGACAGATAATGTAGTCGGGATGGACCGAGCGCTTGATGGGCACCGCGGGCTGCGGCCGCTCGGCCTGCGGCGGCGCCACTTTGCCGATGCCGGCAAGGGACTGGTAGACCTGATTGATGAGGTGAGGCAAGTCGCCGACGGCGACGGTATTGTTTGAGACGTGGGCCGCGACGATTTCCGTGGTCAACGCCAGTAGGTCGTTTGCAGCGCTGTTTTCAGTCATCCCGAACAAATCCTTTAGGCTTATCTTATTCGATATATGTGTTTTGCTGCGACGACGCAATAAGTATATGCGCGGCACGATTACTTTTTTGTCGGCGAGATGAACTTGACGGACCTTAAATCCCGAGGTGCTCAACCCCAGGGCGTCTTTACCCAGGGCGATCGTCGAAGAAAAAACCGCATGTCTCATTCCTGGAGAACGCGGCGGAGCAGCAAGGCGTCGACAGCAGTGCCGCCGCGGCGATAGTAATCGCGCCGCCGCCCCGCCTGGATGAAGCCCAATTGG
>DASZAN010000204.1:0-54214 GCA_035945115.1 Allostellaceae bacterium | reverse complement strand
TTCGCCTCGCTCGAAGCCGCCATGGTCGTCGCTGCGGGCGTCGTGCTTGCTGCGCTCTCGGCGACAGTGATCCAGCTTTGGTTTCGTCACCAAGCGAAGCGGAGCCAGTTCCGGCGCCGCCAGACCTCCTCACGGATCGCGACGATCGCCGAGGCCTTCTCCTCGACGAGCTGGGCCACCACCGGCGCGCTCGCCGCGGCCGGCACCTGGTTTGCCGCAATCACGGCGGTGGCGGCGCTCCTCGTTCTCGGAGCGGCGCGCCTCGTCGCGCCGGCGCGGGGGTGACCGCTAACCCGGCAATTCGTAGCCGATCGCGCGCTCGATCTCGATCGTTCGGCGCACGGCGGCACGTTCCATCATGCGATCATAATGAGCGGAAAGCCGCGGCAACGTGCCGGCCGAAAGATGGGCCGCATTGGCAAAACGCCAAAAAAGGCGGAAGAGGTGGATGTCGACGACCGAATAGCGGCCGAGCGCCCAGGGTTGATCGCCGAGGCGCGCTTCCGCGAGACCGAAGATGACTTTCGCGTGCTCGACGCCTTCGCGCCGCGCGGGGTGAACGGTCGAGGCAAGAAACGACATCCACGAGACCGCTTGCGCCTGGGCTTCGATATCTTCCGCCGGCAGCAGGGCCGCTTCCGGAAAGCGCTTGGCGAGATAGAAGAGAATCCCCGCCACCTCAGTGAGCGGTCGACCGTCGATGAGGAGCGTCGGCACCTTGCCTTCGGGATTGATCGCCAAATAATCGGCGGCACGCTGCTCGCGCCGCCGGAGCGAGAGCGGCTTCCCCTCGAAGGGCGCCCCCACTTCGTGCAGCGCGATGTGGGGCGCCATCGAGCTGGCGCCAGGCGCGAAATAGAGCGTCAGCATGCGGTCCCTCCCACTCGATTAGTCCCCGATCTTGCCGCACCAGCCCGGCAGGTAGCTGGCCTCCCCGCTTTTGGCGAGGCGCAACGCCGTGGTGAGTGACTGGGCGAAGCTTTTCTCGACGTCCTTGCGCTTCAGGCGGCGGCGCAAGAAGTCGGCCCAGATGAATTCGCTGAAGGGCGTGGTGTCCTTGGCATAGCCGCCGACGCGGCGGAGCTCGCCGGCGAGGCTGCGGAAGGGATCGTCCTTGAGCGCCGCGATCGACGCAGGAATCTCGTCGAAGTCGCAGCGGCGGCCCTTGGCATCGTAGGGGTGGCACCAGCTTCGGTTGTCGAGCACGACCCAGAAGGAGTCGCGATGAAGCGCCCGCAAATCCATGATCACGTTGACGAGGATGTTCTCGACACCTTCGTCATGAAGCGCGCGCGCCAGGTGGTGGTGATCGATCACGTAGTGCCGTTCTTTCGGTCCCAGGATCACCGGTATCATGTGGGTCCCGAGAAACTCCGATCCCTTTTTCTTGCGGTCGGCGACTTTTCGCCAATGCTGGCGCTTCTCCCACACCTCGCGGAACCCGACGGTGATTTGCGTCGGGTGCAGGTCGGCGATCTTGACCGGCGTCAGCCGCGGCTCGCGTGATGTCATGGCTCGATTTCCCTACTCCTCTTCGGGCGGACGGCGGTGGCGGAACATCCCGAGCAGCAGGAGATCATAGACCGCCTTGAGCGCGCCCGCCGCCACCAGCGGCCAGCCGAAGGGCGAGGCCGCGAGCATATAGCCGGCGATGAGCGGGCTCGCCGCGGCGGCGAGGCTACGTGGAACCGCGGTGACGCTCGCCGCAGCGGCGCGCTCTGCCGGCGTCACCACCGCCATCACGTAGGAGGTGCGCGTTGGCACATCCATTTGAGAAAGCGCGCTTCTCACCAGCAGCAGCGCCAGCGCGAGCCACAGGCTCGGCATGAACGGCACGAGGATGAGGCAGAGATTGGACGGCAGATGCGTCCATACCATGGTGTTGACGAGACCGACGCGCCCGGCGATGCGCGTCGCCGCGAGATATGAGCCCGCCGCCAACAAGCTGCTCCAGAAGAAAAAAGTGCCGGCGGCGGCGAGCGACAGGTCGAAGCGCGCGAAAAGCCACGCGGCGAGCAAGGTCTGCACGATGAAGCCGCCGCCGAAGGCGTCGAGGCTGAATAGCGCCGCCAGCACCAGCACGATGCGCCGCGAAGGACCGAGCGCCGGCGTACCGCGCCGCGGCAAGGCGCGACGCGGCGCCGGGAGCCGGCGATAAAGGAAGTAGCTTGCGAAGCCCAACAGCGCGTAAAGCGCAAACATCGCCTGGAGAGCGCCTGTGATGCTCACCGGTGCGAAGGCACGGACAAGCTCCGGCAAGCCCGCCGCGAGCGCGCCCAAGGCAGCCACCAGCGAGCCCACCAGGCTGTAGGCGGCGAAGACCGCGGTGCGGCTCTCGTCGCTCACGGTTTCCGCCAGCATCGCGTGTTCCAACGGCAGGAAGACGCTGACATCGCCAGAGGATGGGTTGAGCGTGCCGACGAATCCGATGAGCACGAGTGGCCAGAAGCGGCTCTCGAGGGTGAAGCCGGTCCCGGTGCCGACCATGAGGAGCGTCGCCGCGACGAGGAGCGTGCGCTGGCCCGTGCGATGCGCGACAAACCCGACGCCAAGCGTCAACAGCGCCGAGCCCGCGAGCGTCGCCGCCGCGAGCACGCCCACGGCAGCCTCGTCGAAACCCAGCGCGGCAAGATAGACCGGCAGCAGCAGGCTCACGAAGCCGTCGCCGAAGGCGCGCAAACCGCGACCTGCGAGTAGCAGCCGCGGCGCGAGGCCGACATCGCGTGGAAGGAGGCGCATTACGCGAGCCGCGCCATCACTTCCGCCGCGCCAGCGCCGAAGAGAACGACGAGCCAGGGCGGCGCGCGCCAGACGGCGAGCAGCAGGAAGGCCGCGAGAGCCAGGATGAAATCGGGCGCGGCGGCGATCGCGCTCGTCCAGACCGGCTGATAAAGCGCCGCCAGCAACAATCCCACCACCGCGGCGTTGATGCCGCGGAGCGCGCGCTGCATCGCCGGATGCCGCCGCAGGGCGCCCCAGAGCGGCAGCGCGCCAGCGAGCAGCAGGAACGACGGCAGATAAATTGCGACGAGACACAAGAGACCGCCGACCCACCCGTTTGGCGCCGGCGTCATCACCGTGCCGAGATAGGCTGCAAAGGTGAAAAGCGGACCTGGCACCGCTTGCGCCGCGCCGTAACCCGCGAGGAAAGCGTCGTTGCCGATCCACCCGGGCGGTACGACCGAAGACTGGAGCAGCGGCAACACCACATGGCCCCCGCCGAAGACAAGCGCCCCCGAACGATAGAAGCTCGCGAGGAGCTCGAGCGCGTGATTGCCGCTTGCTTGCGCGAGCGGCGGCAAGCCGAACAGAAGCAGGAGGAAGAGCACCAACGCTGCCAGCGCCCAGCCGCGTCCTATCGGGAGATGAAAAGCACTCTCGGCGGGCGGCGAGGAGTCGGGTGATGAAAGCAGCACGCCAACCACGCCACCCAGGACGATCGCACCGATCTGGCCGGCGGTCGACGGCACCGCGAGCGCCAGCACGGCCGCGGCCACGGCGAGCGTGGCGCGCGGGCGATCCGGTGCGAGCGTTCGCGCCATGCTCCACACCGCAAGCGCTACCACTGCGACCGCGACGATCGTCAGGCCGTGCAGCCAGGGGGCACCGGCAACGCCGCCGAAGTTGCTCACGCCATAGCCGGCGAGAACCAGCGCCAGGGCTGAGGGCCCGGAGAATCCGAGCCAAGCGCACAACGCGCCGGGAATGCCGGCGCGCAACAGACCCAACGAAATTCCGGTTTGACTGCTCGCCGGACCCGGTAGGAGCTGGCAAAGCGCGACGATGTCGGCGTATGTGGCCTCGTCCACCCAGCGCCGCCGCGCCACGAACTCGGCGCGAAAATATCCCAAATGCGCCACCGGCCCGCCGAAGGAGGTGCAGCCGAGCTTCAAGAACGCCCACAGCACCTCAAGGGCGGAGCCGGCGCGCGGTTTCCCCACAGTCGCGGTGCTCATCGTGCGGCGCCCGCCCGGCTCATTCTCGCGCAAGCCGCCGCCTGAGCTCGGTGAGGCACGCCGCCCGGTCGGCGCGGAAGTCGCCGTCCCGCCACCATGCTTCGATCTCGTTGAGGAGGCGCCCGACCGCCGGGCCGGCTGGCACGCCCGCCTTTGTCACATCGGCGCCGCGCAGGGGAAATTTCGGCACGGGCCAGCGATCGGCGAGCGCCAGGAGCGTGCGGGCGCGATCGGCATCACCGCGTTCGGCGGCGCGCAGCAGGACGAGATCGCGGTAGCGATCGGCGCCGAGGCGATAGAGCGCCTGATGCTGCACGGGCTCGTCGCCCGCAAGATCGATCGGTGCGCGCAGCTTCGCAAGAATGGCGAGCCGCTCGCGATCGGCGGTGGAAAGGCGCAATCGCTCGGCGATCGCCTCAGCACCGCCGTCGGTGAGCGCGGCGAGCCGACGGATGGAATCGGGCGTGGGCTCGAGCGGAATGAGCGCCGCGAGGCGACCGAGCTGCCGCGCCTCTGGCAGAATCGCCGCCAGCACGCCGTCCTCCTCCATGAGCCGCAGCACCGGCGTGGGATCGGGCGCGGCGAGCAGCTTCAGGAGCTCGGTCGCGACACGCTCCCGCGAGAGATTGGGCAGGAGATGCGCCAGCGTCCGGCACGCCGCGCGCCCGGCGGGATCCGGCTCACCCGCCCCGTAGTGCGCATGAAAGCGGTAGAAGCGGAGAATGCGCAGCACGTCCTCGCGGATGCGCGTCGTGGGATCGCCGACGAAGCGGACGCGGCCGGCGTGGAGATCGGAAAGGCCGCCCACGGGATCGAAGATGGCGCCATCCGCATCGAGAAAGAGCGCGTTCATGGTGAAGTCGCGCCGCCTCGCATCCTCCACCCAATCGTCGGTGAAGGCGACGCGCGCATGCCGTCCATCGGTCTCGACGTCGCGGCGCAGGGTGGTGATCTCGAAGGGTCGGCCCGCCACGACTGCCGTCACGGTGCCGTGCGCGAGCCCGGTCGGCACCACCTTGATGGCGGATGCCGTCAAGCGGCGCGTCACCTCCTCGGGCGTGAGCGGCGTCGCAATGTCGATGTCACCGACCGCTCGGCCCAACAGCGCGTCGCGCACGCAGCCGCCGACGAAGCGGCCCCCGCCGCCGAGCGCCGCCAGCACCGCCCGCGTCTCAGCCGCCGCCATCCAGGGCTGCAGTGGGATGCGGGCGGCCGGCGCGTCGCTCACCGCGTCAGCACTTCTGCCAAATTGACGAGCATGCCGGCCGTGGCCCCCCAGATGTAACGGTTGCGATAGGGCACGACGTAGAAGCTGCGCATGCGGCCCTTGAACTCGCGGCTGTGCCGTTCGTGATTGACGGGATCGAGGATGAAGTCGAGCGGCACCTCGAAGACCTCCGCCACTTCGAAAGGATCGGGCTTCGAGGGGTAAGGCGCGCGCACCAGGCCCACCACCGGCGTCACCTCGAAGCCGGTGCTGGTGACGTAGGTATCGAGCCGGCCAATCACCTCGACGTAATCGCGCGGCAGCCCCACCTCTTCCTCGGTCTCGCGGAGCGCCGCCGCGATCGAATCGGCGTCCTCGGGCTCGATGCTGCCGCCGGGGAACGAGACCTGGCCGGCATGGGCGGTGAGATGGGCCGTGCGCTGCGTCAACAGTACGCTGAGGCGCTCCGGCCGCATCACCAGCGGGACCAGCACCGCTGCGGGTGTGAGCGCCACGGCGGGCGGCGCGCCGCCCGGCACCAGCGAATGATCGCCGCGCACCGCCGCCAAGGTGGCGGGATCGCTGCCGCGCTCGCCGGCGATCGCATGCGCCAGGCGCTCGCGCACCCATTCAGGCGTCAATGCCGGCCGTCCAGCGCGCCCAGCGGAAAGAAGGTTCCGTTGCTCCATACACCATAAAGGGTCTCGTCGCCGACCCGCTCCTCTCTGCCGATCTCCACCAATTCGTAGAATACCGGGCGCGTCAAGCGTGCCTCCAGCCCATCGCGCACCAAGATGTATGGATTGGGGGCGCCGGTGGCGGGATCGTTGGCGACACGCAACGGATGGACCGCGTCCGCCGCCACAGTATCGTCAACATTGGTACGGAAAATCAGCACCTGATCACGGCCTTCGCCGCGCCACGTCAGCTCGACTGCAACGAAAGGGGCATCTTCCACAGTGATCCGCCCGCGCTCGACAGGCGTTACTAACCAAAAGGTGCCGTCCGCCTCGCGCCGCAAAACCGTACTGAACAGGCGCACCAGCGGCAGGCGCGTGATGGGCGAGCCACGATAAGACCAGGTGCCGTCGCGGGCGATGCTGATATCAAAGTGGCCACAATCAATGGGTTGGCGCCGCGTCGGCGGCGGCGGCGTTGTGACTTGCTCGGCCAAGCGCTCGAGTCCCTTTGAAGGCGGGGGTTTATCCGTCATGATCTTCCCCAATATGTCGCAAAAGGAGCCGATCTCGTGAGTGTTACCGACAGTCTTGCCACGGCCGCCGGCACCGGCGACCTCGCCGGAGAGATCGATGCCTTGGGACAACGTCTGGCGCAGGTGCGCGAGCGCATCGGCCGGATCATCTTCGGCCAGCAGGATGTCGTCGATCAAGCGCTCATCACCCTGTTGGCGGGCGGCCATACGCTCCTGATCGGCGTGCCGGGCCTCGCCAAGACCCGCCTGGTCGAGACGCTCGGCACGGTGCTCGGCCTCGACGACAAACGCATCCAATGCACGCCCGATCTGATGCCGGCCGACATCCTCGGCTCCGAGGTGCTGGAGGAGAGCGAGAGCGGCCGGCGCTCTTTCCGCTTCATTCCGGGTCCGGTCTTCTCGCAGCTTCTGATGGCGGACGAGATCAACCGCGCGAGCCCGCGCACGCAATCGGCGCTGCTCCAGGCGATGCAGGAGGGCCGCGTCTCTGTCGCGGGCCAGTACCATGCGTTGCCGCGGCCCTTCCATGTGCTGGCGACGCAGAATCCGCTGGAGCAGGAAGGGACATATCCGCTGCCCGAGGCGCAGCTCGACCGCTTCCTACTGCAGATCGATGTGGGCTACCCCGATCTCGCCGCCGAGCGGCAGATGCTCATCGCCACGACCGGCATCACCGAAGAACAGGTGACAGCGGCACTCGGTGCCAATGAATTGTTGGCGGCGCAGCGCCTGGTGCGGCGCGTGCCGGTGGGCGAAAGCGTGGTCGAGGCGATCTTGAACCTGGTGCGCTCGGGTCGGCCGGAAGAGAGCGACATCGCCGAGGCGCGCCGCCACGTCGCCTGGGGACCGGGGCCGCGCGCGAGCCAGGCGCTGATGCTCGCCTGCCGCGCCCGCGCACTCTTGCAAGGCCGGCTTGCGCCCTCGATCGACGACGTGGTGGCCCTGGCGCCGCCGGTGCTGCGCCATCGCATGGCGCTCAACTTCGCGGCGCGCGCCGACGGCATCACCATGGCGCAGGTCATCGACCGGCTCGTGGCGCCGTTCGCCTGATGCCCGCCTCCTCGGCGCTGCAGCATCGAGCGGAGCAGCTGGCGGCGACGCTGCCGCCGCTCTTGGTCGCGGCCGAGCGCGTCGCCACCACCGTGGCGCAAGGCGTGCACGGACGCCGCCGCGTCGGCACCGGCGAGACCTTCTGGCAATTCCGGCAATACGAGCCGGGCGATCCGGTACCGCGCATCGATTGGCGCGAGAGCGCCAAATCGATGCGGCTTTACATCCGCGAGACGGAATGGGAAGCGGCGCAAAGCGTCTGGCTGTGGCGCGACAGCTCCGCCTCGATGGATTACGCCTCAAGCGCCGCCCTTTCGAGCAAGCGCGCGCGCACCGATCTTCTGCTGCTCGCCTTGGCGGCGCTCCTGGTGCGGGGCGGCGAGCGCGTGGCGCTCTTGGGCTCAGGCGTGCCGCCGGCGAGCGGCCGCGCCGTGCTGAGCCGGCTTGCGCTCACGCTCGAGCGGCGGGCGCGCGGCGACAATCTTCCTCAATTCGAGCCGCTGCCGCGCTACGGCCAGCTCGTCATCATCGGCGACCTCCTGGCGCCGCTCGAGGAAATCCACGCGCTCGTCGGCCGCTTTGCCGCGACCGGGCTTCGCGGCCATCTCCTCCAAGTGCTCGATCCTGCCGAGGAGACGCTCCCCTTCATGGGACGCGTGCGCTTCGAAGGCATGGAGCAGGAGAAATCGCTGCTCATCAGCCGTGTCGAGAACGTCCGCGAGCAATATTGGGCGCGGCTGGCGCAGCATCGCGAGGGCCTTGCCGCGATCGCCCGCGCCACCGGCTGGAGCTTCGGCATTCATCGCACCGATCGGCCGCCGCATCGCGCCTTGCTGGCGCTTTACGGCGCACTCGCCGAGCCCAGACGGAGATAGCGCATGCTGTCGCTAGGCTCCCTCGCCTTCGCCGCACCCTGGCTTCTTATCGGACTTGCTGCGCTGCCGATCCTGTGGTGGCTCCTTCGCGTGACGCCGCCCGCGCCGAAGCGCGTGCGCTTTCCGGCGCTGCGCTTGCTGCTGGGGCTGAGCCCGCGCGAGGAGACGCCGGCGAAGACGCCGCTCTGGCTCATCCTTTTGCGCATGGCGTTGGCGGCGCTGGTGATCTTGGCGCTGGCGCATCCGCTCCTCAATCCGACGGCGCGTCTCGTCGGCGATGGTCCGCTGGTGCTCGCCGTTGACAATGGCTGGACCGCGGCGCGGCATTGGGACGAGCGACGCGCCATGCTCGATCGGCTCATCGACCAGGCGGAGCGCGAAGGCCGCCAGGTCGTGCTCTTCGGCACAGCGCCACCGCCCGGCGAGACGGCGGCCCCCGCGCTCTCGGTGCTGCGCCCAGGCGATGCGCGCGCAGCCGCCGATAAGCTCGCGCCGATGCCGTGGCCGGCGGCGCGGCCCGCAGCGCTCGAGCGCTTGGCGGCGCTTCATCTGCCTGGTGTCGCCGATCTCGTCTGGCTCAGCGACGGCATCGATGACGGCGAGGCCGTCTCCTTCGCGCAAGGGCTGCTGCAACTCGGCAGCCTGCGCGTGCTCGCCGATGGCGCAAGCGAGCTGCCGCGCCTCCTCGCGCCCGCCGATACCGACGACAAGGATCTGACAACGACGGTGCGTCGCGCCGAGACGCAAGGTCCGGAACGGCTTTTCGTGCGCGCCGTCGGCGACGACACGCGACTTCTCGCGCGCACCGAAGTGACGCTTGCGCCGGGCGCCGATCGCGCGGTGGCGCATCTCGGCATGCCGAGCGAGCTCAGGAACCGCGCCGCCGCCATTCAGATCGAGGGAGAGTCGTCCGCGGGCGCGGTGCTTCTCCTCGACGAGCGCTGGCGGCGGCGCCCCGTCGGTGTCGTCGCCGGTCAGCGCGGCACCGCGGCGCAGCCGCTCCTCAGCGGCGCTTATTATCTCGAGCGCGCGCTCCAGCCTTTCAGCGAAGTGCGGCGCGGCGACGTGCCGACGCTGCTCAAGGGCGACATCGCCGTGCTCGCCATCCCCGACGTGCCGCCGAGCGGCGGCGAGGAGAAGGCCGCCCTCGTCAAATGGATGGAGGATGGCGGCGTGGTCCTGCGCTTCGCCGGTCCGCATCTCGCCGAGCAGGCGGATGACGATCTGCTGCCGGTCACCTTGCGGCGCGGCGGACGAACGCTGGGCGGCGCGCTTTCCTGGGAAAAGCCGGCGAAGCTCGCCACCTTCGGCGGCGAGAGCCCGTTCGCCGGCCTCGATGTTCCCGACGATGTGACCGTGGCACGCCAAGTGCTGGCCGAACCGACAGTCGATCTCGGCGGCAAGACCTGGGCGCGATTGACCGACGGCACGCCGCTTGTCACCGCGCAGAAACGCGGCAAAGGCTGGCTCGTGCTGGTGCACACGACGGCCGATCCGGAATGGTCGAACCTCGCCATCTCAGGGCTCTTCGTCAACATGCTGCGTCGGGTCGTGGCGTTGAGCCAGGGCGTGCTGAGCAATAGCGAGAGCGCCTTGCCGCCGGTCGAGACCCTGGACGGGATGGGCCGGCTCGAGCGCGCGCCCGCGTCTGCCGCCACCATCGCTGCCGGCGCATTCCGCGACGCGGTGGCATCGCCGAGCCACCCACCGGGCTTCTACGGCACGCCCGATGCACGCCGCGCGCTCAATCTCGCCGGCGCGGTGAAGCACTTCGCGCCGTTGGGCGAGCTGCCCCCCGGCAGCGTGCACGAAAGCTATGCGCGCGGCAGCGAGGTCGATGTGCGGCCCTGGCTTCTCGGTGCCGCGATGGCGCTGGCGCTCATCGATCTCGTGATCGCCTACGCACTGCGCGGTCTCTTGCCGGCGCCGGCGCGGCGGCGCGGCGCGGCGGCGGCGCTCGTCGCCGTCGCGGCGCTGCTGAGCACGTCCGCCGGCGCCCAGAATGACAGCTACGCCGTCGAGGCGACGAGCGAGCTCCATCTCGCTTATGTCCGCACCGGCATCGCCGATGTCGATCAGGAATCGCGCGCGGGATTGACCGGCCTCTCCGAGGTGCTCAACCATCGCACCGCGATCGACGCGTCGAGCCCGATGGAGGTCGATCTCGAGCGCGACGAGCTCATCTTCTTTCCGCTGCTCTATTGGCCCGTTGTCGAAGGCCAGCAGCTCCCGTCGGCAAGGGCGATCGAGCGCGTCAACCGCTATCTCTCGACCGGCGGCACCATCCTCTTCGACACGCGCGATCAAGGCGAGCGCACGGCGTTTTCCGGCGCCGGGACGCAAGCGCGGCTGCGCCGCCTCGTCGCCGGGCTCAACGTGCCACCGCTGGTGCCGGTCCCGCCCGACCACGTACTCACCAAATCCTTCTATCTCATGCAGGAATTTCCCGGTCGCTGGTCCGGCGGGACGCTCTGGATCGAGCCGGTCGAGGACCAGGTGAATGACGGCGTCGCCAGCGTCATCGTCGGCAGCAACGATTGGGCCGCCGCCTGGGCCACCGATCAGCGGGGACAGGCGCTTTATCCGGTGGTGCCCGGCGGCGAGCCGCAACGCGAGCAGGCCTACCGCTTCGGCGTCAATCTGGTGATGTACGCGCTCACCGGCAATTACAAGACCGATCAAGTGCATGTGCCGGCCATTCTCGAAAGGCTCGGGCAATGACTGTCGCGGGCTACAGCATCGCGGCGGCGCCGCTCCTCCCCTGGGCAGCGATCATCGCCTTCGCCGCGCTCGCGATCGCGCTCCTTGCCTTCGGCTTCTGGCGGCGCGTGCGCGGGGCCTTCTGGCGGCTGGCGGCGTTTGCCGTGCTGCTCACCATTCTCGTCAACCCCTCGCTCATCGAGGAGCAGCGTCAGCCGCAGCGCGACGTGGCCGCGGTGGTGGTCGACGATTCTCCGAGCATGCGCATCGGCGAGCGTCGGCGCTACGCCGACGACGCGCTGCGCCACGTGACGCAACGGCTCGAGCAATTCAAGGACCTCGATGTTCGCATCGTCCATGCCGGCGCGCCCGATCCCAGCGCCGGGCTCGCCGACAACGGCACCCAGCTCTACACCGCCTTGACGCGGGCGCTCGCCGACGTGCCGCGCCAACGCATCGCCGGCGCGGTCATGATCACCGACGGCGAGGTCCACGATCTGCCGCCGCCGGAGCAGCTGGCGCTTGGCGCGCCAATTCATGCGCTCCTGACTGGCGAGCCCGGCGAAGCCGATCGCCGTCTCGTCATCAAGGACGCGCCGAGCTTCGGCCTCGTCGGCAAGGAGCTGCAGGTGACGGTGCGTGTCGAGGATCTGCCGGGCGGCAGCCCCGGCACCCAGGCGCGTATCACCATGCGCAAGGACGGCGGCGCGCCGGTGAGCCGGCTTGCCGCCGTCGGCCGCGATGTGCCGCTCAGCCTCGCCATCGATCACGGCGGACCTAATGTCTTTGAATTCGAGGTGGAGGCGGGGCCGCAGGAGCTGACGCTCGACAACAATCGCGCGGCGCTCATCATCAACGGCGTGCGCGACCGGCTCAAGGTGCTCTTGGTGAGCGGCGAGCCGCATCAGGGCGAGCGTACCTGGCGCAACATCCTCAAATCCGATCCCTCGGTCGACCTCATTCATTTCACCATCCTGCGCCCGCCCGAGAAGCAGGATGGCACGCCCATCCGCGAGCTCTCGCTCATCGCCTTTCCGATCCGCGAGCTCTTCGACGTCAAGATCGACGAGTTCGACCTCATCATCTTCGACCGCTACCGAAGGCGCACCATCCTGCCGGCGACATATCTCGAGAACATCGCCCGCTATGTCCGCAAGGGCGGCGCGCTGCTCGAAGCGGCGGGCCCCACCTTCGGCACGCCCTTGAGTCTCTATCGCACGCCGCTCGGCGCAGTGCTGCCGGCGGAGCCTACCGGCAATGTCTTCGAGGAAGGCTATCAGCCGCGGGTCACCGAGCTCGGCCACCGCCATCCCGTCACCACCGAGCTTCCCGGCGATGCCGCTGACGGCAAGAGCCCGCCCAAATGGGGCCGCTGGTTCCGCCATGTCGACGCCGAGCCCCATCGCGGCACAACGGTGATGAGCGGTCTCAACGACCGGCCGCTCCTCGTCCTGAACCGCGAGGGCGAAGGGCGCGTGGCGCAGCTGCTCTCCGACGAGATGTGGCTCTGGACGCGCGGATTCGAGGGCGGCGGCCCGCAGGCGGAGCTGCTCCGCCGCGCCGTCTATTGGCTCATGAAGGAGCCCGATCTCGAGGAGAACGATCTCCGCGCCCGCGTCGATGGGAACCGGATCGTGGTGACGCGCCAATCGCTCGAGGCGGACGAGCGGCCGGTGCAAGTGACGGGGCCGGATGGCAAGTTTCAGGCGCTGACACTCGCGCCGCAATCGGGTGGTCGCAGTACGGGCAGTCTCGCCATCGCCGAAAGCGGGCTTTATCGCGTCACCGACGGCACGCGCACGACGCTCGCGGCGGCAGGCGCGCTCAATCCGATCGAGCTTGCCGATGTCCGCACCACCGATGAGAAGCTGAAGCCGATCGCGCAGGCGACGGGCGGCGGCATCTTCTGGGTGGGGCCCGGCACGCTCCCCGATCTGCGCCGCGTCGCGCCCGCGCGGAGTGCCAGCGGCCACAATTGGCTGGGACTCCGCGCCAATGGCGATTACATCGTCACGGGCGTCAAGGAGCTGCCGCTCTTCCCAGCCGTGCTCGCGCTTTTGCTGGCGCTCGGCACCTTCGTCGCGGCGTGGCGGCGCGAGGGACGATAGTTACGGCGGCTAGGCAGATTTCCCCCGTGCAGAATCGAATCCGACGTAAGTATTTGTGCCTGCTCGCGCTCCTTCACAAACAGAAACATTCGCAGTGGTTATGCCCATGGCATATTGAGGTTGGTGAGGCTAATGATACCTGTTCTGACGAGAACGCGATCATCCTTTGACCAAATCGCGCTAATGGGACCGTCCTGAGAGACAACTAGCACGTGGTAGCGCCGGTGCTGACTAACCAGGTTTACCGCCGAGCGGTGGCGCATTCCGAACTGTTCAACATCGACCGGCTCATCCGTTCTTGCGTCTAAAATAGTTGAATTCATTTGCAGTTTGGCTCGAATTTCTGCACCAAATCCCAGTAGCGTGAGATCGTCTGAAATCACGATTGCTCCGTCGCACCTCGCTAGCTGCGCAACGAATCGCATGGCCTCTACTAGTTCACCATGGGCCTCTCGGAAGCCCAACTCTGCAAGAGAGTGCTCCTCGGTGGTCACGGGCTCACCATGCTCCTGCCGCGCCATGAGGTCGCCGACCTTGTGTCGTGCGTTCATAAAGCCAATGAAAGCTGCCCGGAGAATCGTTGAGCGTTGTCCGTATTTTGTGCGCAAGCTCTTCAGTGGTAATGGCTCGTTAGTGGGTACAATAATGATTCCCCCGCCGTGGCCATCTTGGCTGATCGAATTCGCGATGGCGGCATGCGTATTCCAGAGGGCGATAAACTCGAATTCTGCAAATTCCCGGGCTTCTTCGATTTTCGGCCGATGTATCTCTTTGCGCATATGGTACAGACCGGCACTAACTGGACTATGCAGCAATGTTATTGTACTGACGTCTATTATACTTTGATGACCTTGGATTTCGCCATCCGCCAGCGTGGCAACATGAAAGCCACTCTGATAAACACGAATACGACCAGGTCGATCGACCTGAACTAACAGAGACGATGGCGCACGGTACCGGTACTCAAGACCCAGGCGAGCACGGTGCCATGAGGTCCCAAGATCGACAAGGCCCGCTATGCGCCAACCGTCGTCGGTCCATTCCATCCAAATTGCCGACTTCTTAACATCTACCGCTGGGGCGAGCCGGCGAAACTCACTCACTGAGAGTTGCCAGGCTCTGTGAACCGCCAGAACCGTCCGATGTCCGCTTGTTGGACGTCTCGTGAAGCCGGTACTGCCACAACGTTGAATTTGGGGAATCGGTTCTCCTCGGGCGAACTCGCCGCGAGGTAGGCAATCTCAAGAAGTTCGCAGAGGAAAGCCTGTGAAGGGCATTCTGGTGCTTGATACTCGCCGGCGATGAGGCGATCCCATCGCCCAAGAACAACGTGGGCCAAGTCCTTTGGGAAAGCTCTCATGGATCGATTCATATGCAAGGCGGTATTAGAGTCGAGATCAAGTATCGCTCCGACACCGGGGATGGGCCAGTGCCGGATTTTCCGTTAAGGTCACCGCCGCTGAGAAGAGGGCAAGTGGAGTGTTGCGACAGGTTCTGGCACCGATTCATCCTGATGGCTGGCGATTTATCGCGATCGCGATCGCCTTGGCGATCGTGCTGTTCTTCGTCTGGGCGCCGCTCGGATGGCTCGGCCTTTTGGGTGCGGCGTGGTGCGCCTATTTCTTCCGCGATCCCTGGCGCGTGACGCCGATGCGCGAGGGCTTGGTGGTGGCACCGGCCGACGGGCTCGTCGTCTCGGTGGCGCCGGCGGCGCCGCCGGCCGAGCTTGAGATGGGCGATGCGCTGATGACGTGCATCGGCATCTTCCTCAACGTCCTCGACGTGCACGTGAACCGCATGCCGATGAGCGGCCGCGTCGTCAAGTTGGCATACCATGCCGGCAAGTTCTTCAACGCCAGCCTCGACAAGGCGAGTAGCGAGAATGAGCGCATGGCGATCCGCCTCGCCACATCTGAAGGAACTGACATCGCCGTGGTGCAGATCGCCGGGCTGATCGCGCGGCGCATCGTCTGCACCGCGACGGCGGGACAGGAGGTGGTGGCGGGGCAGCGCTTCGGCCTCATCCGCTTCGGCAGCCGCACCGACCTTTATCTGCCTTTGGGCTGGGCTTGCCTCGTCATTCCCGGACAGCGCGTCAACGGCGGCGAGACGGTCGTCGCCGATGCCAGTTCGCAGGAGCCGCCGCGCCGTGGACTTACGCATTAAGAGGCCGCCGATGCTGCGTCGCCCGCGCGTCCGCGTGCGGCCCATCACCAGCCTGTCGCTCAACCGGATGATTCCCAACATCCTGACGCTGCTGGCGCTCTGCGCCGGCATGACGGCGATTCGTCTCGCCCTCAACGGCAAGTTCGAATCGGCGACGGGCGCCATCATCATTGCCGGCGTGCTCGACGGCATCGACGGCCGCATCGCGCGC
The DNA here is from genome assembly GCA_035945115.1 of Allostellaceae bacterium. Taxonomy (GTDB): domain Bacteria; phylum Pseudomonadota; class Alphaproteobacteria; order ATCC43930; family CGMCC-115725; genus DAHUYF01. The sequence goes on along the minus strand of DASZAN010000204.1, from coordinate 38,728 downwards.
CTCTTGAAGGGCACCTCGCCGTTCGGCGCGCAGCTCGATTCGCTCTCCGATTTCGTGAGCTTCGGCGTCGCGCCCGCCGTGCTGCTCTATGTCTGGACGATGGCGCAGCTCCAGGCGATCGGTTGGGCGGTGGTGCTGCTCTTTGGCGTCTGCTGCGCGCTCAGGCTCGCCCGCTTCAACACGCAGATCGGCGCCGAGCTGCCGCCTTACGCCTACAATTTCTTCACCGGCGTGCCGGCGCCGGCAGGCGCCGGCCTCGTCATGATCCCCATGTTCTGCGCCTTCGATTTCGGCGACCACGTCTTCCGCTCGCCCTATCTCAACGGCGTCGTGCTGGCGGTCGTCGCGGCATTGATGGTGAGCCGCGTGCCGACGTTCTCGTTCAAGCGCTTTCGCGTGCCCGGCGAATGGGTGCTGCCGATGCTGCTGGTGATCGGCGCGCTCGCGGCCTTCCTCACGACCGAGCCGTGGGGGACGCTGCTGGCGATCGGCGCACTCTATGTGGCGTCGATTCCCGTGAGCATCCGCTCCTACCACCGGCTCCGCCGCGCCGCCGAGGAGCTGCGCGCCGGCTTGGCGCGTGACATGGGCGAGACGGAACCGCCGCAATCACCGGCGCCCTGACCGCGGCGTTAGGCTAAGGAATTTTCTTCAGGCTGCTTGACCCGCGTGTGGGAGCGCCTATGTCTCCATTGTCGGGCCAACGCAGTCGCCCGGCCACCCAAGGCATTTCGCCCAAGGACTGCAAACTTTGCCCGCTGGCCGGGCTGAGGGTTTGCGGCGGAATGTCGTTATTCCCCTGCGATTCCGAATCCGACGGCGGCATGGAGACCCAATGGCCCTGACGTCACCGTCTTCGGCTTTCCGCGCATCACCTTCGTTCCGGATTGTGGACCGCATTGCGAATATGCGCGGTCGGATGGGCCTTTGAACCGTCAGGGTGAGAAGCCCGGCGGCGGCAATGGCTCGGGGATCGCAGGCTCCCCGTAGAGGACGCTCCTCCAAGCTCTGCCCTCTCTTTGAATAGAGCCAGCTCCGGAACCGCCATTGAGGACGGGCCGGAGCAATGATGGAGCGTAACGTGACAGAAATCAGAGTGATCAAGCATGCTTCCCGAGCGGCAGCGACGGGCACGGACTTGCCGAACGCGACGCTGACCGAACTCGAACGGTGGGAAGACGACGGCGGCGCTGTTCCTCCTAAAACGACGCCCCGCACTGAAGCCGACTGTGACATGCATCGAACTGACACCAGCAAAGACAGCAGTCACGAGCGACATCGCGCTGTGCCATCGCGTTGACACGCGGGCGATGCGCAATAAAAAGCGGGCGAGGGTATGGAGTTAATCCAGCATGGTGCCGCGCAGCACGCGATCGGCGACGAAGGGATTGCTGCGGCGCTCCGTGCCGAATGTCGAGAGCGGGCCATGACCGGGAACAAAGGTGACATCGTCACCCAATGGCCACAGCTTCCCCGTGATCGAGCGGATGAGCGCGTCGTGGTCGCCGCGGGGAAAATCGCTGCGGCCGATCGAGCCGCGAAACAGCACGTCGCCGACGAGGGCGAGGCGCGAGGCGGGATGAAAGAGGACGACGTGACCGGGCGTGTGGCCGGGGCAATGGTGGACGGAGAGACGCTGCGCGCCGACCGTGACCTCATCGCCCTCGGCGAGCCATCGGTCTGGCGTGAAGGGGCGGCAATGGTCCATGCCGAAGCGGGCGCCTTGCGCTGCCAATTGATCGATCCAGAATGCATCCTCGCGCTCCGGCCCTTCCACGGGGAGACCAAGACGCGAGGCGAGGTCGGCGACGGCACCGGCGTGATCGAGGTGCCCGTGCGTCACCAGCACTTTCTCGATGACCACGCCGCGCTCCTCGGCGACGGCGAGAATGCGTTCGACCTCGCCGCCGGGATCGACGACGGCGGCGCGCTTCGTCTCGCCGCACCAAACGAGCGAGCAATTCTGCTGAAAGGGCGTCACCGGGATGATGACGCCCTGGAGAGGTTTCATTGCGCTGAGATGACGGGAGCGTGAAACCCTGTCAACCGGTGGCGCGGCTGGGCTGGCGCGTGCTGCCTATTCTTCGAAGAGGGCGGCGTGGCCATTTCGCCTTCGCGACGCCGACAACGTCCCAGGCGCCGGAAGACGAACGAGGGTTGCCGCGGGACGCCGCGAGGAACGCGGCTCCCGCGCGGCGGAGACCGGCGCGGCGGTTGTGCGCAGCGCCACGGCGTTCACATGCCACGCGCCGCCGCGCTCTCCTTCCTCCCCGTCGGCATCGGTCTCGGCGCCCGTTGATCGCAGGGGCGGTGGCACGCGCGGGCCGTCGTCGACGCCGTCGAGCATGCGGCGCAGCTCCTCGCGGGCACGGCTCAGGCGCGAGCGCACCGTGCCGATGGGCACATTACAGATCTGCGCGACCTCTTCGTATTTCATGCCTTCGAGGCCGATCAGCAGAAGCGTGATGCGCTGCTCGTCCGGCAGCCGATCGATCGCGCGTTCGAGGTCGCGCAGTTCGAGGCTGGCGGTCTGCGTCGCCGGCGTGGAAAGATGCACTTTCTCAACCTCGATCTCCTGTCCGTGCCGCGTGGCACGACGGATCGAGTTCACATACTGATTGTGCATCACCGTGAAAAGCCACGCGCGCAAATTGGTGCCGGAGGCGAAGAGGTGCATTTTTTCGATACCGCGGAGGATCGTGTCTTGCACGAGATCATCCGCCGCATCGGGGCGCCGGCGTAGCAACACCCGCGCATACCGCCGCAGGCGTGGGATTTCGGCTTCAATGAGCCGAACGACCTCGTCCATCGGACTCCCCCTTCCCAAAGGTGCTTGCAAAACGCTTGTCTCAACGTTTCCGCAAACACTAGCGCATTAGTTTCGTTTCTACGAGACAAAAATAAATTTACGGTTTCTTAACGGTTCTCTCTTTCAGTTCTAACGGAGCCACTATAACTCCTAATTGTTGTCGACCGGCGCCGCCGCTTCTGAAGTTTGGCGACCGCGCAAACCCGCTGTCTGTTCCTATTCAACCTCATCGAATGCTAGCGCGATTGTGAGCGCGGTCACACCGGATTTCGCGAGCACATCCAGCGCGTGGCAAGGGTCAGCTATGCCGCGGCGTCCTCGCTCGCGCCGCAGCCGCCATCCGCGGCGGGGGTGGTACAGAGCCGCTCGACGAGGAAGTCGAGGAAGGTGCGCACCTTGGCCGAGACGTGGCGGCCGGGTGGATAGACGGCCTGCACCACCACCTCATTGTTGGTGTAGCGCGGCAACAGCTCGACCAGCGCACCCGACTTGAGGTCGTCGGCGACGATGATGGCCGGCAACAGCGAGGCGCCGAGCCCCGCGAGCACCGCACTGCGCAGGCCCTCGATGCTGTTGGAGCGAAGATTGCCGGAAACGGCGACCTCGTGCGCACCGTCGGGACCGCTGAAGCGCCACCGACTCGCGCTCTCGGAATGGATGTAGACGAGGCAATTGTGGTCCGCGAGATCGCTCGGAAGCTGGGGCGCGTCCCGGCGCGCGAGATAGCGCGGCGCGGCACATAGCACCATGCGGCCCATCCCGAGCCGCCGCACGCGCAAGCTCGAATCGGGCAGCGCGCCGGTGCGGAGCGCGAGGTCGAACCCCTCCTCCACCAGATCGACCATGTGGTCGCTCATGATGAGCTCGAACGACACCTCGGGATAGAGTGCGACATAGTCGCTGATGAGCGGCGTCACGAGCCGCGCCAGCGCCACCGACGTATTGAGCCGGAGCCGCCCGCGCGGGCTCGCCTGCAGCGCGCTCGCCAGCGTCTCGGCCTCGTCGATCTCGGCGAGAATGCGGCTGCAGCGCTCGTAGAAGCTCCGGCCGACCTCGGTCAGGGCGACCTTGCGGGTGGTGCGGTTGAGGAGCTGCACGCCGAGCCGCTTCTCGAGCGACTGTACCGCACCCGTAACGACCGCGGGTGAGATGTTGAGCCGGCGTGCGGCGCCGGCGAAGCTGCCGGTGTCCACCACCTGGACGAAGGCCTGCATGCTGGTGATGCGATCCATTCCCGACCTCGCCAGGCGCTGTCCGTGCGCGGCTCTAAATGGGGATCGACAAGAGATTGTCCAGCCGCCGCGAGACCAAGTGTCGCACCCGCGAGCTTCAGTGCAGAGGACGCAAAGGACACGCTGAGGGCGCAGAGCAGCATTAAACGCGCCGCGCCCTCTGCGAATTCTCCGCCTCCTCTGCGCTAAATTTCGCGCTTGGCCAACCCGAATATCTCCGCAAGAAGCTCATAAGAGCGAAGCCGCGCGGCGAAATCGTAGCAGATCGAGACCACCACGATTTCGCTGACGCCGTAGCGCGCGCCCAAGTCCAGCAGCTTCTCGCGGACCTGCTCCGGCGCACCGACCACCTGGCGGCGGCGATGGAAGGCGATGCGCAGCCGATCCTCGCGGCTATAGGGATATTGCTCGGCCTCCTCGACGGGCGGAATAGGCCCGAGCTCACCTCGCTCAAAGCGCAGCCGCCAGAGATCACGCGACAGCGCCAAGCGCTCGGCCTCGGCCTCGGTGTCGGCGCAGAGGACGAAGACGCCGATGCTCGCTTCGGGCGCGGCAAGCCAGGGCGAGGGCTGGAAGAAGCGGCGATAAGCCGCCATCACCTCCGGTCCGCCTTGATCGGTGATGAAATGCGCGAACGAGAAGGCGCAGCCGAAATGCGCGGCATAGGCGGCGCTCTGATCGCTCGAGCCCAAGAGCCAGAGCGCGGGCGCCGATGGTCCTTGCGGCTGCGCCTTCACTTGCGCGAAGGGATGATCGGCCGCCAAGGCGTCGTGGAGAAAGCCCATGAGATCGGCGATCCGATTGGGAAACTGCTCCAGGCCGAGTGCGCCGGGCCCGTGCTGAAGGGCGCGCGCGGTGATGTAGTCGCTGCCGGGTGCGCGGCCGATGCCGAGATCGATGCGGCCGGGATAGAGCGCCTCGAGCACGCGAAAAGTCTCCGCCACCTTGAGCGGACTGTAGTGGCTCAACATCACGCCACCGGAGCCGACGCGCATCGCCGAGGTGGCGGCGGCGAGGCGCGCCACGAGGATCTCGGGGGCGGTGCCGGCGAGGCCCGGCGCGGCGTGATGCTCCGCCACCCAATAGCGCTGATAGCCCCAGCGCTCGGCCGCGCGCGCCAGCTCGACGGTCTCGGCGATCGCTTGCGCCGGCGTGCCGCCGGCGCGGATCGGCGATTGGTCGAGCACACTGAGGGTCAGCGGCGGCGAGGACATCGCGCTCATCTAGCGCATGTCGCCGGTTGCGGAAAATCGCGGTGAACCCGCCCCTCGCGCTGGAGCGTCCAGCGACAGCTCACCACTCCATCGTCAGCACGCCATTGCTGATGTGGTAGCCATCGAGACGGCTCAAGAAACTCATGCCGAGAAGTGAGTTGCGGGAGTGGTCCTCCATTACGATGGCCGGCACGTCTTCAACGATCAACTGTCCAATGCGCACCTCGCGCACCCGCACCTCCGCGGCCCGCGCGGGCCCCTTGGCGGTGATCATGTGCAAATTGTAGTTGAGGCTCGCGGGTGAAAGGCCGATGGTGGCGGCGTCCTTCGGCGTAAGGGAAAGATAGGCGGCGCCGGTGTCGACGAGGAACCGTATCGTCGTGCCGTCGATCTCGGCATCGAGATAGAATTGGCCGTAGCGATCCGCACGATAGGTGAACTCGTCGTGCGTCGGACCGCCCTGGCGCGACGCCGCTGCCGTGCTCGCGGATGCGCGCGGCAGGACGAGTGCACGCGTCGGCGGAACCGCCCTCGTCACATAACCGATGCCGAGCGCGGCGACGGCCGAAAGCGCCAGCATAAGGAGGGCGCGTCGCAGCGATGTGCAGGCCGGCCTTTCGGCGCTATCGCCCTGGTCGCTCGACACGTCACGACCACTGTGGGAAGCAGGCCGTTGCGGTCAGGGTGAGATTGTAGGGAACGAGGTTTGGGACGATCGGCGTGAAGGGGACGCTGGCCGTGACCTGGCAACCGCAAGCGGGCGACGTCGCGGTAAAATCGCCAGTTGGGAGGCTGAGACCCCAAGCGCGCGAGGCGGCGTAGTTCTTAACCTGCCCCGGGGCAGTACAGGCTCCGACCGCTCCGTTGACCGAGGAAAATCGCGCTGCGTCCTCGACCGCCATGTTGATCGCGGCCTGCGTCCACATGACGCGCGCCGTCTCTTCGATGCCGAAGAGAAAGAGGAAAAGCGGCGTGGCGATAAGCGCGAACTGCACCGCGGTGGCGCCGCGACGGTCGGCGGCGAGCGGGCGAAGCAAACGGCCCGGTGCAACGAGGGAACGGAGGATGCGGGAGATCATCGCAGTGCTCAATTGAGGCGGAAGGCCAACTGCGCGCCCGAGCTCAGGGTTTGCGAGTCGGGGATTCCGGGATAGTGGAAGAGCGTGTTGAACTGATATGTCGCCGTGACATTGACGTAGGTGCCGACCAGCGGTTGCGCGGGATCGTTGTTGCAATGCGCCTGCTGGCCGGTGTTGGGATCACTGCAATTCTGCTGCGCGATTGTGTTGCCGCTGGGACAGCCGCAGAATTGAGACGGGGTCACGCTCTGCACCGTCAAGCTAAGCGCAGGTGAGGCATTGACGGCCGCCTGCTGAATGCCGGCGGGTGCCCAGCCGTTGCGTGCGGCATATTCCATGCCCGCCTGTGCCGCGAGGTTGAGCTGCATCTGGTCGTAAATGTAGAGGCCATAGTCGGCGACCGGCACCAGCAGTCCCACCAGCACCGGCGCGATGATGGCGAACTCGACGGCGGCGTTACCGTCCTCCGTGCCGAGGCCGCGCCGTGCGGCGCTGAGAAGCGCCGCGAGGAAGCGCCGGCTGCCGTTGGAATGCGGGTTTCGCATTACGCGGCTCCTATTCGACCAGCCGCGCCGGAATGGCGCCGATCTTCACGACGCCCGGCACGCCGGCGCAATCTGACTGGAACTGGGAGTTGCCGTGGAACGTGAGCGTCAGGGCGACGAGCTGCGAGCAATGCGGCGAGCCGCCCGTGCCGTTGCCGTTCCAGGTCACTTGCTGATTGGGAAAGTAGACGACACCCGTGACATTGATCGCGCCATTGCCGCCGATCTGGTTGTTGTTGAGGGTGGTGCTAGGGCTAACGTTCAAGCTCGTGCCGCTGGTGCCGCCGCTGCTGACGCCGCCCGTGGTGGCGATGTTGCCGCCCGTGGTGGCGATGCCGGTGTCCGTGGTGCCGGTGCTGACGCCTGAGCTCGAACTTGGCGCGTTGCGATCTTGGAAGATGCTGATGCCGGCCGTGTCGCCTGTGGTCGGCGGCGAAATGGTCATCGTCGCGTTGCCAGTGACCTGCATTTGGGAGTAGTTGCTGCCGCTGCCCGTCAGGAAGATGGTTACGCCGCTGCCAACGATGTTGGCATTGCCGCTCGCCTGGAAATTTCCGCCGTCAAATACATAGACCCCGGGGTTCAGCGTAATCGTGCCGCCGGTCGCATTGAGCCCACCGCAGTAAGTGCCGGGCGAAAGCGTCACGTCGCTCGTAATATTGCTCAACGACTGCGACGAGCAGCTACTGGGTGTCGGCTGCACAACATTGGCATAGGGATCCGTCGTTGGCGCGACGCCGGTGTAGGTGCCCGCCGTCGTGGTCAGCGACGCGCGCGCGGTGACGCTGACGCCGCCGACGACATAGGCCGCATGCGCGTCGATGGTGGCGTTACCGACTTGGTCGAGTGCATCACCGGCATTCGAGTTGATGTAGAGGTCGCAGGCGACGAGGTTGAGCTGCGTGTTGCCGTTGTCGAAAAGATCAACCACGGTGCCTTTGTCCAAGGTGACGACACAGCCATTGCCGTTGGTCTTGATCTGCGCCACCGAGCGCGCCGTCTGGGCGATGGCTTTGTTCGAAAACATGGCGGTGAACAAGCGCGCCTGCGGCTCGCTGATGATCACCTCGACATCGTCGGCATTCCCGACGAAAGCACCCGACTTGGGCGGCCTGTTGACGGTAACGGTCACGCCACCGGTGCCGTCGACGAAGCCGTAGCGCGCCGCGGTCCCCTTGGCTTCGGCGGCATAATTGACGCTCCCTTGGTAGATCGCCGTCTCGGCGCTCATCGCCGCCGAGTCTGTGGCGTTCTGCAGGTTGCGGTGGTTGAAGTACCAAACCCCCATCTCGGTGCCGATGCCGGCGAAGCCCACCAGCATGGTGGCGCCCAAGCCGACGATCATGGCGGTGGCGCCGGATTCGTCTCGCCAAAGAGGCGCCCGACGAAGCTGTACGGGTAGTTTTGCCAACGTCTTCCAGGCAGTGCCGCGGGACACGCGCATCTCGCGAGTTTTCGCGGGGCCGAATGGTCTCGCCATGACACACCTCCACGCTCGAGGTAAGGGATTTCGATACCAGGAAAGCGCGTAGAGGATACGGGCATAGGAGAAATACTTCACGCCCTATCGCCTAGAACTTGGATGGAATTACGAAAATATAAGCCATATTTAACGATAGATATTTCATTACTATTCAATGAACTCTTCCTGCCCAAGAAAGCATTTCAAGTCATAGTGTTATAAATACATTGGATTTTATATAACTCGTCGGCGATATGACTTTGCCTTGGCGCTCCGTCCTATTACATTCTTATTCATATCTCACTTCATATGATCTCTCATAGAGGTGCGTCATGGGCAGGCCGTCCGGTCTTGCAGTCACCGTTCTCGAGTGGGATTCCCGCCTCCGTGCTGCGGCGGCGAAACTGGCCGCGCGCGTCCGCGGAATGCCGCTCATCGAGGACAGATCCGGCGCCACCGCCATGATCGTCGGCTTGGGCGCCACCATGCTGGTGGGCTTCGCCGGCATCGGCACCGAAATGGGGCTTTGGTACTTCAATCACCGCAATCTGCAGAACGCGGCGGATTCCGCGGCGATGAGCGCCGAGACGGCGATCTATCAGGGCAGTGCGAACTGGGTCACCGAAGCGAAGGCCACGGCGGCGCGCTATGGCTTCGTCGACGGCACCGGCGGCGTCACCGTCACCGTCAACAAGCCGCCGGCGTCCGGTCCCAACGTCGGCAATGCCGACGACGTCGAGGTGATCGTCACCGAGCCGCAGACGCGGCTCTTCACCGCGATGTTCTCGAATGCCGCGATCAGCCAGACAGCGCGGGCGGTGGCACAGATTCAGACGAACGGCAATGGCTGCGTCGTCACCTTGGACAAGAACAAAGTCGAAGACCTCTTCCAAAACGGCAACACCCAGCTGAACCTCATCTCGTGCGACCTTTACGTCAACTCCAACGCGCCCGACGCGCTCGATCAAGTCGGCAATGCCAGCATCAGCGCGCACTCGGTGTATGTCGTCGGCGGCATCACCGACACCGCCAGGACCTCGCTAACCACCACGGCGGGCACTTATACCGGCATCGCGCCCATAGCCGATCCCTATGCCAACGTGCAGCAGCCGACGCCCGGCTCCTGCACCTCCCAGACCATCACCGGCGGCAACCAGACTCTGTCACCCGGCACGTTCTGCAATGGGATGAATTTCACCGGCGGCAACGTCACGCTGAGCCCGGGCGTCTACATCGTCGACGGCAACCAGTTCCAAGCCAGCGGCAATGCCAATATCAGTGGTGACGGAGTCACCATTTTCCTGACGGGCAGCGGCAATAACTACGCCAACATGCAAATCACTGGTAATGCCAGCTTGAACATCACGCCGCCAACCACGGGCGATACACAGGGTATCGGCATCTTCCAAGACCGCAACGCGCCGGCGCCCACCTGTCCGATCGATAGCCAATGTCCGCTGCAGAACAACATCGGCGGCAACGGCGCGGTGGTTGCGGGCGTCGTCTATTTTCCCAATGAGTCTGTGATGTGGAATGGCAACGGCGCCACCGCCACGCCTTCATGCGCGCAGATCGTGGCACTGACACTCAAATTTGCGGGCAATGCGAACTTCCAGACCAACTGCAGCGGCACGCCGGGCGTCGTGAAGATCGGCGCCATTCCGGCGCGGCTCGTCGAATAGGAGGCGAGCGATGAGGATCCTGCATTGCGCAAGCCGGCGCATCCTCGCAACGATGCGCCGCGGCGCCGCCAGCAAGGACGGCAACGCCGCCGTCGAGTTCGCCATCATCGCGCCGGTGTTGGTGGGACTGCTGGTGCCGATCGCCGACTATGGCCTCTACATCTACGACCAGATGCAGCTCAACCTCGCCGCGCAGGCCGGCATGGAATATGCCGCGCGGAACGGCTGGGTCCCGGCCGGCATTCAGCAGGCGGCGATCAACGCCTCGCCGACGCTGAACTTGACTGCGCAGAACGTGAGCTCCTCGGAATTCTGCGGCTGCCCCAGCGGCACCTCAATCACCGTGCAGAATTGCAACGATCCCAATACCGGCCAGCAGGCACATTGCGGGAACAATGCCGCGAATCCACTCGTCGGCACTTACGTCAATGTCACGACGACCTTCCAATATAACACGCTCTTTCACTATCCGGGCATTCCGGATTCGCAGACCCTGTCGTCCGGCGCCAACCTCGCCTTCCGTCTCAATTGAGTGCCGCCATGACCTCCGTTCGTGCATTCTTCGCCGCGTTCTCCCGCCCGTTTCGCCCGCTCGCCGCCGACAAGGGCGGGGCCACGGCGGTGCAGTTCGCGCTCATCGCGACGCCGCTCTTCCTCTTCCTCTTCGGCATCGAAGAAACGGCGCGGATCATGTGGACACAGTCCGCGATCAACATGGCAGTGGAAGATGCCGCACGGTATTCCTCGGTGAGCGGTCCCACCGGAGCCTGCACCGCTGCCGCGACCGTCCAGACCTATGCCGCCTCGCGTGCCTGGGGCCTCAGTCTCCCCTCGGGCGACTTCACGGCCAGCGCACCGGCTTGCGGCTGTCAGGTCACGGCCAGCGTGCCCTTCACGCCGATCGTCCCGAACCTCGTTCCCTATAATATCACCCTGACCGCGAGCGCCTGCTTCCCGCAGTGGTCGTGACGTGTCCCGCGACGAGAGCGAGATCGCCGAGAAGTCGGGCGGCAAGTCGCTGCGCCTCGCTCTCCTCCTGCTCGCCCTCTCGGTCTTGGGCACGCTCGGCATCGGCTACGCAATGCGTTCCACGCCGTCGACGCGAGCGCTCGTGCCGGCCCGTGCTGGCGTGATGGCGCCTCAGTCGCGGCACGCCATCAGCAACGAGCTCAGCTACCGCGCCAACGGCCACGGCCAGTTCTTTCTCGAGGCGGACGTCAACGGCACGCCATTGCGCTTCATGGTCGATACCGGCGCCACCTATCTCTCGCTCACGCCGCGCGATGCGAAGGCGATCGGCCTTTCGCCCGCGATGCTGCACTACGACGTGGCGATGAACACGGCGCGAGGCGTCGCCTATGCGGCGCGCGTCAGCCTGCGCGAAGTCCGGCTCGGCCAGCTAACGCTCGAGGACGTATCGGCGCTGGTGATGGAGGACGCGTCGGATGTCTCTCTCCTCGGCATGAGCTTCCTCGGCCGCCTCGAAGGCTATCGCATCCGCGACGGCGTGCTGACGATCGAGTGGTGAACGCACAGGGTTGAGCGCCCTTCCTCAACTCTGCTCGCGCGTTGCCTTGAAGGAAAGCGCCGGCCACTCCTTGATGGTGGTGTCGAGCTCCCACTTGTTGCGGGCAAGGAAGACGGGCGCGTTGTCATGATCCTCGGCAAGCGCCGCGCGCTTCGCATCGAGAAAGCGCTTCACCTCGGCCTCCGGTCCCTCGACCCAGCGCGCGGTTTCATAAGGGGCGGGCTCGAGCCGGACGGCGAGGTCGTATTCGCTCTTGATGCGGGCGGCAAGCACATCGAGCTGGAGCGCCCCCACCACGCCGACGATCCAGTCGCCGCTCGTCATCGGCTTGAAGATGCGCGTCACGCCTTCCTCGGCGAGTTGCTCGAGAGCTCGGCGGAGATGCTTCGACTTGAGCGGATCTTCGAGACGCACGCGGCGGAGGATTTCCGGCGCGAAATTGGGAATCCCGGTGACGCGGACAGCATCGCCTTCGCTGAGCGTGTCGCCGATGCGCAGCGTACCGTGATTGGGAATGCCCAGGATATCGCCCGGCCAAGCTTCCTCCGCAAGGTTCCGCTCGCGCGCCAGGAAGAACATGGGATTCTGGATGCTCATGAGCCTGTCGCTGCGCGCATGCCGGAGCTTCATGCCGCGGCGGAAGCGGCCGGAGCAAAGGCGCAGGAAGGCGACGCGGTCGCGATGCTGCGGATCGATATTGGCCTGCACCTTGAAGACGAAGCCCGTGACCTTGTCGTCATCGGGGGCGATCGGCCGCGGCAACGCCGGCTGCGGCCGCGGCGGCGGCGCCAGATCGCCGATCCCCTGAATGAGCTCGCGCACGCCGAAATTATTGAGCGCGCTGCCGAAGAAAACGGGCGTCAGATGGCCTTGACGGTATGCCTCGAGCGAGAAGGGCGGAGAAAGGCCGCGCGCCATCTCCGCTTCGTCGCGGAGCTTGGCGAGCGCCGCCGCCGGCAGGAGCTCGGCAAGCCGGGGATCGTCGAGACCCCTGGCGCGGACGGGCTCGACGATGCGCTCGCCGGCGCCCCGCTCGAAGAGGAGGAGCGCGTCGTGGAAGAGATCGTAGGTGCCGAGAAAATCGCGGCCCATGCCGATGGGCCAGGTGGCGGGCGTCACATCGAGCGCGAGAAGCCGCGCGATCTCGTCCATGAGGTCGAAGGGATCGCGCCCCTCGCGGTCGAGCTTGTTGACGAAGGTGATGATGGGGACGTCGCGGAGACGGCACACTTCGAAGAGCTTTAGGGTCTGCGCCTCGATGCCTTTGGCGGCATCGATCACCATGACGGCACTGTCGACGGCGGTGAGCGTGCGGTAGGTGTCCTCGCTGAAATCCTCGTGGCCGGGCGTATCGAGGAGATTGAAGGCGAGCCCGTCATGCTCGAAGCTCATGACCGCCGAGCTTACGGAAATGCCGCGCTCGCGCTCGATCGCCATCCAGTCGGAACGCACGCGCCGGCGATCACCGCGCGCCTTCACCTCCCCGGCCAACTGAATGGCGCCGCCGAACAGCAGCAGCTTCTCGGTGAGCGTGGTCTTGCCGGCGTCGGGGTGGGAGATGATGGCGAAGGTGCGCCGTCTCGCGATCTCGGCGGCGAGTGAATCCATGACCGCTTCCTATCAAGCGGCCCGACCCTTAATCAACAAAAGTTTAGCGCCGAGGGCGCAAAGGATGCGCCAGAGGGATTCGAACAGGTGGAGTCATCGCTGGAAGAGCCGTCTTTGCGAGGAGCGGAGCGACGAAGCAATCCAGTGCCGCCGCTGACGGCTTCTGGATCGCTTCGCTGCGCTCGCGATGACGGTGATAGGGAATCGCCGAGCGGACCTCATCGGATTCCGCTCTAAAATTCCTTCTCAGAAGGAGAGGATGAAATCGGCGCCGATGGTGACGCTGTCGTTGTTGCGTCCGTTGTTGAATATCTTCGTCGTTGCGTGGTCGTAGCGGACCTCCGGCCGGATCAAGATCGCGCCCAACGGATCGGGAAGGCTCTTCTTGTAGTTGAAGCCGAGCGTCAGCTCCGCGTAGGTGACTCCGGTGCCGAAGGGAGCGGCAGTGAACGAGCCATTGGGCAGGCCCTGGAGCGCGTTCACGGCGTCGAGATTGCCAGGAAACGCGGCGGCGAAGAAGCTTTTGTCGTCGCGCCAAACTTCGCCGCGGGCCTGCAGTGTCAGTTCGGTATTGACGGCGTAGGAGACGTACTGGGCGATACCATAGGCCGAGGCCTGGAAACCGTTGTCATGCGCGTAATTGAGGTCGGTGGTGAAGGTGAGATTGTCGTTGTATTTGTAGACGGTGGTGATGGTGCTTTCCGAGCGCCAGGAATCATCGACCAGCGTACCGGCCGGACTGAGGGTGCCGGTCGGATTCTCCGGCCCGAAATGGTTGAGCCAGGTGATGGTGAGATTGCCGCCCAAGAGGTTGAGACCGAGCCCCGCCCAGCCGGCGGCCGAGCCGTTGTTGTCGTGCCATGGCGTCGTCTGGTTGCCGGCGTCGATGCCGAGATAAAGGTCGATGAGCGGCGTCGCATGCGTCACGGTGAAAGCGCCGGTATGGGCGACGGTGACGCCGAAATTGAAGATGTAGGAGTGGGAGAAGAATGGGTTGTTCGACGGCACCGTGGTCTCGGCGCTGAGCGGGCTCGGGAAGATGCCGATCTTGACGTCGGTGCCGCCGCCCAAGGTCCAGGGCAGATGCATGAGCGCATCCGCCTCGATGATCGTGAACTGGTTCACGTCGCTGGTCGCGTGGGTGAAGACGCCGAGCAAATGCGTAAAGCGGGCATCCGAGCCGAACATCGGCTGGAAGATGAAGCCGTAGTCGAAATCATCGGCGTTGGGATCAAGCGGGCGCGTCACCAGCACGGAGAGCTGGTTGAGCTCGGGCTTGTTCGGGCGGTCGTCGAACAAGCGCCCGAAATTGGTGCCGCCCGTGCTGCCGGTCGGATTGCCCATGATGCCGGCATCGGCATAGCCGGAGATGGCGAAGCTCTTCCACCACGAGGTATCCGAGCCGAAATCGGCACGGGCCGCCGATCCCATCATCATGGTCCCGCCGAGAGCGAGAGCCGTTATTAAAATCCGTCGCATTGCACTCCCCTTGAACGCAATTCCTGTCCCTGATTGCGATCGGGGGGTGCGATTGCCGCACGCCCCCGTCCGCACGCTTCTTAAGTCCCGGTTGTGAGACGGCTCAGTGCACCGCCTCGCCATGGAGCCCCAGATCGAGGCCTTCGACCTCCATCTCGGGATCGACGCGGAGGCCGACGATGACATCCACAATTTTGTAGAGGACGAGGCTGATGACGCCCGACCAGACGAGCGTGGTGAGCACGCCGACGCCCTGGATGAGCACCTGCTTCGCATTGCCTTCGAGAAGGCCGGGTGTGCCGCCGGGGGTGTCGGCGGTCCCCGAGAAGACGCCGACCGCGAACACGCCGGTCAGGATGGCGCCGGTGATGCCACCGATGCAGTGGACGCCGAAGGTGTCGAGGCTGTCGTCGTAGCCCATCTTGTTCTTGAGGCTGGTGCACGCCCAGAAGCAGAGCACGCCGGCGGCAATGCCGATCACCAACGCGCCGCCCGGGGCGACGAAGCCCGAGGCCGGGGTGATCGCCACGAGACCGGCAACGGCGCCGGAGACGATGCCGAGCACGCTCGGCTTGCCCTTTACCATCCATTCCGCCGACATCCACGCCAATGCCGCGGTGGCGGTGGCGAGCTGGGTCACCAGCATGGCCATGCCGGCGCGGCCGTTGGCGGCGGTCGCCGACCCGGCATTGAAGCCGAACCAGCCGACCCACAGCAGCGAGGCGCCGATCATGGTCAGCACCAGATTGTGCGGCGTGAAGGTCTCGCCGCCATGCGTGGCGTAGCCCCGGCGCTTCCCGAGCACCAGCGCGCCCACGAGACCAGCAATGCCGGAATTGATGTGCACCACCGTGCCGCCGGCGAAGTCGAGTACGCCGTAGGTGGCGAGCCAGCCATTACCCCACACCCAGTGCGCGATCGGCACATAAACGAAGGTGAACCAGCCGGCGATGAAGAGCATCAGCGCCGAGAACTTCATGCGGTCGGCGACCGAGCCGACGATGAGTGCGCAAGTGATGATACCGAAGGTTAGCTGGAAGCAGCTATAAACCGTCTCCGGAATCGTCGGCGCCAAATCGACGTTCACCGCGTTGAGCCCGACATTCATCATCAGCCGTGATGTGCTGCCGATCCAATTGTTCATCCAAGCCACGCCCTCGCCCGTGCACGTCCCGCCGTAACAGGTGAAGGCGAGGCTGTAGCCATAGATGACCCACAGCACGGTGACGAGGCAGGTGATGGCGAAGCTCTGCATCACCGTCGACAGCACGTTCATCTTGCGCACCATGCCGCCATAGAAGAGTGCCAGGCCGGGGATCGTCATCATCAGCACCAGCGCCACCGAGGCGAGCATCCACGCGGTGTCGCCGCTGTTGATCGCCGCCGCCGCCGCCGCGACCTCCGCCGCCGCGGCTTCGGCCGCCTTCGCCGCCGCCTGCTGCTCTGGCGTCATCGGGGCCGCGGTCTGCGCGTAAGCGCTGACCGTGAGCGCCAATCCGATCGCAAATGCGAATAGCGCCGCGATGACCGCTGGCAAACTTGCTCGTTTTCTCAAGGACATGAATTGCTTCCTTCTGTTTGGACAGGGATGATGAGGCGAGGTCGGGCGGGTCGTCAGGCCTGGCAACGCGCGCGGCGAGCCCTACAAGGCATCGGCACCTTGCTCACCGGTTCGGATTCGAACGGCTTGGGCGAGGTCGAAGACGAAGATCTTGCCGTCGCCGATCTTACCGGTGTGCGCGGTGCGTTGAATCGCCTCGATGGTTTGCTCGAGACGGTCGTCGGCGATGGCCACCTCGATCTTGACCTTGGGGACGAAGGTCACGGCATACTCAGCGCCGCGATAGATCTCGGTTTGCCCCTTCTGGCGGCCGAACCCCTTCACTTCGGAGACGGTGAGGCCCTCGATTCCGAGTGAGGTCAAGGCGTCGCGGACTTCATCTAGCTTGAACGGTTTGACGATTGCAGTGACGAGTTTCATGCGCGGCAAGCCCCCTCTTCCCCTGCGAACCCGCACCAAGTCCGGCTCGAAGAGCTGGCTGGTCCGTTGGTCGCGAGGGCCAAGATTCAAGATTCGTGCCGTGGGCGACGCGCGCGCGGAAATCGAGCCTCAGATGATGGGGTAGTGCGACGGATCCGGCTTTTCGTCGTGGGTCATTCGCCCCAAAAGGGATCGAGCGCTCGACTGGCGTCACCCGCTGGAGGGGTTTTTCTGCCTCGATTTTGGCCAGCTGGTTAAATTTTAATCGTCGCCACCTGCACATTCTCTGTGCGATCAGCTGGCGAGCCACAGATGAGGCTGTCTCGCTGCCTGATCGGCGCGCCAGTCGTAAGCCGCTGTAATCGCGCACAGTTACGGGGTTTGTTAATGAGCGCCTTTGCGGCGCGCCCTTCCGGCGTGGCACGACCCTTGCGAACGCCTGAACTTTGCCGAGACAAGCCGATGGACTGTGGCTCATGGCAAGACGGAGCATGCCCGTTCGTGGGCGATGCGTCAGCACAAGGTACTCAGCAACTCAAACCTTACAGGGGGTGGCAGATATGAAAGCACCGGTTAAAGCATTGTTTGCGGCGACGGCGATGGTTCTGGCGTCGGCCTACGGCGCCTCTGCGGCGCTCTATCTTCAGGCGTCCAGCACGGAAACGCAGCTCGCGAACGACACCAAGGGTCATCCCATTGCGATGAACTCGACCGATGCCACACTCGGCATCTCGCAGAAGAATGGCATCGTCGATATTGCCGCGAGCGGCAACTACTTCATCATGGCGGCGATCCAAGTCGGCGGCGACGGCAAGGCCACCGGCAAGGTGCGGCTCTGGCTGCGCGTCAACGGCAAGGACGTGGACAACAGCAATTGCGAGCAGTCGGTGCCGACGGCGGGCTTCACCACCGTCATGGTCTCGCAGGGCGTGAACGCGCTCAAGAAGGGCGACAAGGTCGAGGCGATGTACTCGGCTTCCGGCCCCGGCCTCGGCATCGTCTACTCGAAGCCCGAGGGTGAGCCCGCGGTGCCGAGCATCATCTTCAGCCTCTTCAAGCTCGACTGAACCAGCTCGGGTTCAAGAGAAACGGGGCGCCCTTCGGCGCCCCGTTTGCCTTTCCGCTCGCGCGCCGCCGAGTTATCCTCTCGCCAATGCGGCAATAAGAAGCGCGGGCGGCGTCGCGGCGTTGGGAGCGCCTATCCCGGGATGCCCGAGCCGGGATTGGGCGTGCCCGACACCCACCTCGGCACCACCTTTCCCAATCCGCTCGATCCGCCGGCGGGTTGCCCCTTTCATCCCCGCTGTCCCGAAGCGCTGCCGCGCTGCGCCGCCGAACCGCCCAAACCCATTCAATCCGAGGAAAGCACCGTCGAATGTCATCTCTACGCCGCATGAACTATCTGCCGCCCGCGGGTGGCCCCTGGGAAGAAGAAGCGCCGGGCGCGCTCGGGCTGGACGCCACCGCGCTGGCGGGCGCCGTCGCTTTTGCCGAGAGGCATCCGACGCCCTGGGAGCACGATCTTCAGAAGGTCATTGCCGCCGGCCTCTTCGAGGAGGGCCAATGGAACGAGATCATCGGCCCGACGCGCCCGCGCGGCGATAGCAACGGGCTCATCCTGCGACACGGCTACATCACCGCGCATTGGGGCGATACGCGGCGCGTCGACATGACCTTCAGCGTCGCCAAGAGCTATTTGAGCATTCTCGCCGGGCTCGCGCATGCCGACGGATTGATCGCTGATCTCGACGAGCCCGTTGGGCGCACGGTGCACGACGGCGGCTTCGAGGGAGCGCACAACGGCGCCATCACTTGGCGGCATCTGCTGCAGCAGACTTCAGAATGGGAAGGCACGCTCTGGGACAAGCCCGATCTCATCGACCGCAATCGCAGCGTCTCTTTCGAGGGGCGCAGCGTCAAGAAGGGTACCTTTCGGCCGCTGCAGCCGCCAGGCAGCTATTGGGAATACAACGACGTGCGAGTCAATCGCTTCAGCCTCGCCCTTTTGCGTCGCTTCGGTCGCGCTCTCCCCGTGGTCTTCAAGGAGCGCATCATGGACCCCATCGGCGCATCCAACGACTGGGAGTGGCACGGCTACAGCAATTCATACGTCGAGATCGACGGCAAGCGCGTCGAGTCCGTTTCGGGCGGCGGCCATTGGGGCGGCGGCGTCTTCATCCACGCCGAGGACCAGGCGCGCGTCGGCCTCTTGATGTCGCGCCGCGGCCGCTGGGGCGAGCGGCAATTGCTGCCGGAAGACTGGATCGACCTTTCGACGACGCCCCGTGCGTTCAATCGGCGATACGGCTTCCTCTGGTGGCTCAACGCCGACCGCACGCTCTTTCCGAGCGCGACCGCTTCGAGTTATTTCGCAATTGGCGCCGGCGACAACATCACTTGGATCGATCCCGAGCACGATCTCGTCGCGGTGCTTCGGTGGATCGACCGCGGCGCCATGGACGGCTTCATCGCGCGGGTCATGGAAGCGATGCGGTGAGCGCGGTTTGAGAATCACGGGAAGCCATTGATGAAAAAAATCTTCACCGCCTGTCTCGGCACCGAGACGAACACCTTCTCCTCGCTGCCGACGGGTTTGCAGCTCTTTCAAGACACCTGCCTCTTCCGCAAGCGCAGCTATGGCGAGAAGGTGCCGATGTTCGGCGCGCCGCTCGAAGTGTGGCGCCGCCTCGCGGAAGCGCGCGGCTGGCAGGTCGAGGAAAGCCTCTGCGCCTTCGCCCAGCCTGCGGGGATCACGGTGAAGCGCGTCTATGAAGGCTTTCGCGACGAGATTCTGCACGATCTCCGCACCGCGTTGCCCGTCGATGCCGTGCTGCTGTCGCTTCACGGCGCCATGGTGGCGGAAGGCTATGACGATGCGGAAGGCAATTTGCTCGCCGCCGTGCGCCGCGTCGTCGGTCCCGCGGTACCGGTCGGCGCCGAGCTCGATCTCCACGCCAATGTCAGCCGCCAGAAGCTCGAGAGCGCCACGGCGCTCGTGCTCTTCAAGGAATATCCGCATATCGACGTGCCTGAGCGCGCCGCCGATCTCTTTCATCTCATCGCCGATGCAATGGAAGGTCGCACCAAGCCGGCGATGAGCATGGTCGACTGCCGCACCGTCGGCGTCTTCCACACGACGCGCGAGCCGATGCGGGGCTTCGTCGACAAATGCACGAGCCTCGAAGGCAGGAATGGCATCCTCTCCGTCTCGGTCGTGCACGGTTTTCCCTGGGCCGATGTCGCCGACATGGGCAGCAAGATCATCGTCGTCGCGGACGGCGACAAGGCGAAAGCCGAGCGCCTTGCCGCCGACCTCGGCCGCGAATTCTTCGCCATGCGGCACAAGACGCAGCCCGCCTATGTCGGGCTCGAGCAGGCGATGGCGCGCGCCGCCACGCACAATCAGCTGAAGCCGCTCGTCATTGCCGACGTCTCGGACAACGCCGGCGGCGGCGCGGCGAGCGATTCCACCTTCATCCTCACGGCGCTGCTTGAGAAGGGGATCAAGGATGCCGCGATCGCCATGGTCTGGGACCCGATGGCGGTACGCTTGGCCTTCGAAGTGGGCGAAGGCGCCAGCCTCAAGCTCCGGCTCGGCGGCAAGCTCGGCATCGCCTCCGGCCCACCGCTCGACCTTCGCGCCAAAGTGATCGGCTTGAAGCGCGATGCCTATGTGGGCTTCGGCGGGCGCGAGAAGAGTCTGGCGCCGGTGGGCGACATGGCCGCCTTCGAGGTGGACGGCGTCGCCATCGTCTGCAACACGCTCCGCAGCCAATGCAAAAGCCTCGACTGCTTCAGCCATGTCGGCGTCGATCCCGCGGCGCGGCGCGTCCTCGTGGTAAAATCGATGCAACATTTCCATGCCGCCTACGCGCCGATGGCCTCGGAGATTCTCTACGTGGCGGTCCCCGGCGCGGTGGCGCCCGACGTGCGGGCGCTCCCCTACCGCAAAGCCTCACGCCGGCAGTGGCCCTTCGTCGAGGACCCCTTCGCCTGAGCGGCCCACTCACGAAGAAGTGAGGACGGATGCGCGCGCGGCACTGCCGAGCCCATGCTAGGAACCCGCAGGCGCGAGCGGGCGCCCGCAACAACCAACCAGGGGGAACATAAAGCCAATGAGAGTCGGTCCGATCATCGCCGCGGCGTTCGCCGCGCTCATCGCCGTGCCGGCCGTTGCGCAAACGCCGGACGGCACCCTGACCAATGTGCGCGGCAAGGTGGAGAGGCTCGACGGCCAGAAGCTCACCGTGAAGTCGCGTGACGGCAAGTCGGTGACCGTGAACCTCGCCGACAAATTCGGCGTGCTCGGCATTCAAAAGGCGAAGCTCAGCGACATCAAGCAAGGTCAGTTTATCGGCACGGCCGCGATCGAGAAAAAGGACGGCAAGCTCCACGCGCAGGAAGTGCTGATCTTCCCGCCGGGCGTGCGCCCCGGCGAAGGTCATTATCCCTGGGATCTCCGCGGCAAGAACGACACGATGACCAACGCCGATGTGATCGAGCTGGAGCCGGTCGGGAAGGGCAAGAGTGTCGCGCTCAAGCTCAAGCACAAGGACGGCCAGAATGAGGTGGTGGTCGATCCCCGCACGCCCGTTGTCACCTTCGCGCCCGACAGCGCGGAGCTCCTCAAGCCCGGCACCACGATCTTCATCCGCGGCCTCAAGAAGCCCGACGGCACGATCGTCGCGCAGAACGTGGTGGCGGAAAAGAACGGCGTGAAACCACCGATGTAGGGCGCAAGGGACTCTGGATCCGCTGGACCTTCCGCTCATGTAAACGCAATAAAATGACGCGCGACGGCCCTTGATTGGCGCTTTCGTTCGTCATACGTCATTAAATGGCGCAACACGCTGGAGGGTGCCCAATAAGCATGGCTCCACCGGATCATTGGTAACCAGCGCCGAACGCAAAGCTCGGTCGTGTGACCGAGCGGTGAGCTCACAGGGGCCACCCAATTGAACCCCGCCATTCTCTTAAGCGTGGCGGGGTTCGCGTGTGTCCCCCAGACGCGCGTCACCATCATCCGGATCAAAGGGGCGGCGGTAACCGTTTCGTCGCTGATCGCGCCGCCGCATCGGGTCATCGCATGAGGGAGAACCATCCGCGCTGGGCGCGCTATGTAGCCCTCGTCTCATTCATCTGGGTCGTCGTGATGGGCGTCCGCCTCTATCCCCATTTCGGCGATACGCTGCGCCTTGATGGACGGGCGATGAGCTTTGAGGAATATGTGGAGGAAAGCTGCGGCCAGCGGATCGGGCCGGCAGCGATCAGCTGCCTAGCGGAGGCCCGCGACACCGGCCGCCGCCTTGTCGCGCAGCAGCAGGCGAAGTCGCTCCTGCTCGTGGAAGCGCCGCTCTGGCTGCTGCTCGCGATTTACCTCCCGGGGCTGGCGGCGCGGCGGCGTGCCGCCACCTGACCGACCCGCAACCCCGCGGTTTCGCGTGGCTTTTTTGCGGCCGTGTGCAACCATTTACGGGTTGGACTGTTAAACCTGCGCGTAGGGGTATCTCCGAGGTCTTTCGCGCTAAAGTCGGATTTCCTCTCTTTGACATCCATTGGTAATCACCGCATGGCTCATCCAAAGGATTGGTTTCGCCGCCGCCTCGCGCAGCCCACCGACCGCCCTGCGGCAACTGCGGCGGCGGTCGACGATCCCTTCGCCGGCGACGGTGTCCTCGACCTCGGGCAAGCTGCGGCACTCGCGGCGCGCGAGCTGCCGAAAGCGGGCGAACGGCGGCTTCATGGATTCATCGAACGGCGCGGCCCGATCCCGCCGCCGCGCCGCCCGATGCTGAAGCCGCACGGCATCACCATCGATCGTTCCGCCTTCGCTGTCCGCCCGGAAATCGTCCGCTCCGCGCCCGCAGCAGCGCCGCCGCCCGAGTCACCCGCGACCGTGTCCCCCACGCCCTTCACCGTCCGGCCGCTGTCGCCTGGGCCGCGCCCGGAAGTACCGAAAGCCGCGGCGGCGGCCGAGAGGGCGACGAGCGATCAGGCGCACTTTACTCTTGCCGCTCCCGGCATCGCCTGGCGCCGGCAACAGCCGAGCCCCGGCGAAGGGCCGCCCAGCAACGCGCGGCTGCGCGAAGCCTTCACGCCGACCCGGCCGAAACAGAATGCAGCGCTTTTTTCCGGCCGCTTCCGCCAGATGCAGCGCATCATCGCCGCCATCGAGGAAGAGCGGGCGCATGTCATGATCTATGGCGAGCGCGGCAGCGGCAAGACGTCGCTTGCCAATGTGCTCGCCGGCAAGGCCCAGGAAGCGGGCTACCTCGTAGCGCGCTTTGCCTGCAACTCTGAGCTCAGCTTCGAAGACATCTTCCGCGGCTTCTTGCGCCATCTCCCGGCGAGCCTGGTGGCCGACACGCTCGTCTCTGGCACGCGCACTCTCGAGGAGATGCTGCCGTCCGGACCTTGCGGCATCACCGAGCTCATCGCCATCTTCGAGCGCATCGCCCACAAGCACGTCATCCTCATCATCGACGAATATGATCGCGTCACCACTGAGGAGACGCAGGCGAAGCTGGCCGAGCTCATCAAGAACATGTCCGACGCGGGCGCGCCGGTGACGCTGCTCATCATCGGCGTCGCCGAGAACGTCACGCAGCTCCTCGGCAAGCATCCCTCGCTTCAACGCACCATTGTCACGATTCCGA
Source organism: Allostellaceae bacterium (assembly GCA_035945115.1). Classification (GTDB taxonomy): domain Bacteria; phylum Pseudomonadota; class Alphaproteobacteria; order ATCC43930; family CGMCC-115725; genus DAHUYF01. The sequence goes on along the minus strand of DASZAN010000204.1, from coordinate 15,453 downwards.
TGCCGCTCATGTCGGCGCGCGAGCTCGACGGCATCCTCGCGACCGGGGAGGAAAAATCCGGGCTGCGCTTCGATCCCGCGGTGCGCCGGCAGGTCGTCGAGTTCGCGCAGGGGCTGCCTTACCATGCACAACTCTTGGGCCTCCTTGCCGCGCGGAGCGCCACGCGGCGGCAGTCAACGACCATCGAGCGGAGCGATTTGCGCTACGCCGTCGAGCGCGCCGCCGAAGAGGCGGAGGCGCGCTTGAAGCAGGCCTACGATCTCGCGGTGGGGCCGCATGAGAACGCATCGTTCCGCGACGTGCTCTTCTATGCCGCGCGCTGCCGCACCGACGAGTTCGGCAGCTTCACCGCCGCCGACGTTGCCGCCGCGGCGAACGAGCTCGGCCAGGAAGGGCTGACGATGCTGGCCCTGCAATATCCGCTGAAGAAGCTCACCGAGCCGGCGCGCGGCGCGGTGCTGCGGCGGATCATCACCGGGAGCGGCCTGCGCTACCAGTTCGCGAGCCAGTCGATCCGCTTCCAGGCGCTGCTGCGCCAAGCGGTGCAGCGCGGGTTGGTCTGACAGTCCTGTTGTCGGTGAAAGGCGGGCGCTAAGCCGCTTGCTCCGCGGCGGCGCGCACCTTGCCGAGGAGATAGTCGAGGTCCTCGGCGCCGATGTTGTCGTATTGCGTCAAGATGCGCTCGAGGGTGCGGCGGCGATGACGCTCGCGGTCGTTGTCGCCGCCATCGAAATCGGTCTGCTGCGCCACCTGGAGACCGATGCGGAAGAGCTCGAAGAACTGCGCCGGGAGCCGGCAGCGCTCATAGATCGCCTTGAACCCAAGCGGTCCTGCGTCATGGATGAGGAGCCGCGCATTGTGCACGGGAATGTCGGCGAGCACGGCGAAGGCCGCCTCGACAAAGGCGATATCACCCAAGCAGATGGCGCGAACGATGAGCGTCGGCGTGAGGCGACCGCTCTTGTGCAGATGCTGAGCCAAGCGTAGCGCCTCGGCAGCGGGCGAGGTCGGAGTGAGCAGCGACGCGGTCGCGCGCTCGCGCGTGTTGAGCACGAGATCGCTGGCCAGATGGCTGGGCAGGTCCGCGCGCTTCGCCAGCACCTCGCGCAGGCTGGCGGACGCCGCGACCACCAACCGCTCGAGCACGGTTACCGGCAGTTGTGCGCGCTGCGCCATCGGCGCCTTGATGTCGTCATTGTCGCCATGGCGCTCCAGCACCTGCTGCAGCGTGTGCTCGGCGAGCTCGGCGCCGTCATTGCCGACAAGGCGCGCGATCGCGACGGGTTGATCGGCTTCGACGATCGCCTCGGCGACGTTCGCCGAGACATGCTCGCGCGTGGCAATCGCCGCTTGCTTCTCGGCGCCGCTGCAGCGGATGATCTCGATGAGATCGTCGTCGCTCAGCACGACGGAGTGGCTCAAGATCGGCAGCGACACCTCGTCGACATCGTTGGCGAGCTGGACGGCGATATCGTGCGGCAGCGTCTTGCTTTCCTTGAGCTGCTCGGAAAGCGCCTGGCGCACGCGCACCGCGGCGTCGCGGCTCAAGGCACGCACGATGTCCTCGGCGATGGAGCGCTGCTCGGCCGTGAGCTTGCTGCCGCCGAAGGCCCCCGCCACCTTGGCGGCGACGTCCGCGCGCGTGTTGGGAGACGGATCCTTGAGCAGCCGCTCCACATCCGTGTTGGAAAGGGTATTCGTCATCGGCTTCGATGCACCTTATTGCGCCGGCGCAAACGGCACCATGCCCAGGGCGATTGTGGCGAAAGAGCGCTAAATTTTGATTAAGCGTGGCTCCGGCGGCCGCATCGGCCGACATGGTTAACGGCGGTTTAAGCGACCTGCTTCAACGCCAACGCGACGCGGCGGAGCTGGTCCTCGACCTCGATCTCAAGGGCGGAGACGACCTCGAGGCGGCGGTCCTCAAGCACATGCACCTTGCCGCGATGACGCCGCCGCCACGCCATCACCTGCGCGTCGCGCGCCTCTAACAGCTCGATCATCTGCGGCCGGAACAGGCGAAACATCGCTGTGATCCAGCGATTGAGCGGCCAGGAGGGGCGCGCGAGATCGACGACGAAGCGATCGAGCATGGCCACCACGTCGGCGCCGGCATACCAAGTCTCACCCGTCACCCAGCGGTTGGTGGTGAAGAGGCCGACGGGCGCGCCGCTCTCGTCCATGGCGATGGCGATGAGATGGCTCAGCTCGTCATTGTCGGCGCCCTGGTTGGGTTGCGGTGCCGGTGGTCCCGCCGGTGCGGAAGGCGCGTCGGCGATGGCGAGCTCTGGCATCACCAAGGGACGCGTTCCCGGCGGCATGCCGCGTGGGCGGAGAAAGGTGTGGAAATGGCCATGCTCGCGCGCCGCGCGCGGCCCGTCGCCGTGGCCGTGATAGAAGAATTGCGCGTGCGACTCGGGGTCATAGACGTCGCCGTCGGGGTAGTGGGTCCACGCCGCGAACGGGGTGCCGCCGCGCAAGGCCTCGCTCACCACGCTCTCGCCGCTCTTGGCAAGCACGCGGCGACATTCCAGCACCTCTCGTCCCGCCGCCTCCATGGCGGCGAGTTCGGCGCGTCCGAATCGAGAGAAATCCACGGGTGGCCGCTCCCCTTCAGCGTGCGGTTATGGCGCGAGCGGCCATGGCTGCCAAGCCTTTCACCGCACCGTGGTGAGCGTCCAGTCGACGATCTGCCGCATGGCGTCGTGAAGCGCCTTGTCGAAGCTTTCGACGATGGCGGGCATCTGATTGGCGAGGGCCGGCGCCGCTGCCTCGAAGTTGCGCTGGGCGACGATGGTGCGGTCCGGCATTTTCACGAGCTTGATGCCGACTGCCACATGCGCGCTGGGCGCGGCGGCGTCGTGGTATTCCGCCTCGAAATGGCGGAGCTCCGGGCGGAGCACATAGTCTGCACGAAGCGCCAGCGACTCGCGGCCGATGGCAGTGATCCGACCGGAATTCTCGAAGGATTGCACCACCAGCGACTGGATCATCAGCGGCGCCCGGTCCGTCCACGCCGCTTCGGCATAATAGTCGATGGTGATGGCACTGCGGCTTAGCGCGATGCGCTCGGTATCGAGCGCCGCGGCGCTCACGGGGACATCGACCAGAAGCTGCGAGCGTATCGCCTGGCCCGCCGGGAAATCGGTTGCCGGCGTCAAGGTGTAGAGCTTGGGCGGTGCTCCGCCGGTCGGCAACAGGCTGCCACAGCCTGAGGGCGCCACCAACAGCGCCGACAGAAGCAGGCGTCGGTGCAGCCCGTTCATCGCGCCGGCAGCCGATAGCCGTCGCCGCGATCGCCGAACAGGAACCGGGCCGGATCGCGCTGAATCTCGTCGGTCAGCCGGTTGAGGCCGGCGACCAGGGTGCGGGCGTCGATCATGAGCTGGCTCAGCTCGTTGAGGCCGCGCTGGCTGAAATCGCGCAGCGGCCCGCGATTCTCCTGCACCAAGGCGTCCGTGTGCGTGAGAAGCTGCTCGAGCCGGCGCGAGGCCTCATCGATCGACTGTAGCGTTGTACGCGCATCGCCGCCCTTCGTGCCGATCATCTGGCGAAGGTCGGCGAGCGTCTCATTGGCGGCGGCGAGCGTGCTGCGCATTTCCCGCGCCGCCGCCGCGGTGTCGCCCAGCACAGTGTCGATGTCGCCGACGCGCGCGGCCGCCGCCCCGGTCACACGCCGCGCATTGTCGAGGATGTCGGCGATGGCGGTCCGGTTGCGATCGTCGAGGATCGCTGCGACGCGATCGGCCACCTCGATGAGGTGCGCCAGCGCTTCGGGCGCGCTCGAGACCAAGCTCTGGAGCCGCGATGGATGAGAGGCGATGACGGGATAGCGTTCGCCCGGACGGGCCTCGAGCTCGGGTGCTTCCCTGCTGCCGCCGCTCAGCTCGACATAGGCGACGCCGGTCAAACCCTGCGATTCGAGCGAGGCGATCGCATCGGTCTTGATCAAGGCCGGCTGGTTCACCTCGATGGTGACGCGCACCTGCTGCAAGTTCTGCGGATCGACGCGTATCTCGGTGACCCGGCCGATCTGGATACCGTTGTAGCTCACCACCGATCCCTGGCCGAGGCCGATGACCGAGCCGGTGAAATAGATATCGTAGAGCGCGAAATCGCGGTTGAACTCGATGCGCGCGAGCCAGAGCGCCATGATCACGATGCCGGCGAGCAGCGCCACGACGAAGGTGCCGACCGCGACGTAGTTGGCGCGCGTTTCCATGCCCTACCGTTGCCCGCTCAACGCTGCGCGCCCTCTCGGTCCCCGGAAATAGGCTTGGATCCAGGGATGAGGATCGCGCAAAAGCTCGTCCATTGTGCCGATTCTCAGGCGCTTGTCGACCAGCACGGCGATTCGGTCGCAAATGGCGATGAGGCTGTCGAGGTCGTGCGTGACCATCAGCACGGTCAATCCGAGGCTCGTGCGGAGATCGGCGATGAGCGCATCGAAGGCGCCAGCGGCGATGGGATCGAGCCCGGCGGTCGGCTCGTCGAGGAAGAGGAGCGGCGGGTCGAGCGCGAGCGCGCGCGCCAGCCCGGCGCGCTTGCGCATGCCGCCCGACAACTCCGCGGGGTATTTGGCGGCGGCATCGCCGGGAAGGCCGACCAGCGCCAGCTTGAGCGCGATCACCTCGTCGAGCAGGTCCTCCGGGAGCGTCAGCTGCTCCTTGAGCGGCACTGCGATGTTCTGCGCCACGGTGAGCGAGCTGAAGAGCGCACCATCCTGAAAGAGCACGCCCCAGCGCGCCTCGAGTGTGCGCAAGCCGCTCTCGTCAAGCGCGTGGAGCGCGCGGCCGAAGATCTCGACGGTTCCGGCATCGGCTTCGATGAGGCCGATGATGGTGCGGAGCAGCACCGACTTGCCGCTGCCCGAGGCCCCCACGACGCCCATGACTTCGCCCGCCCAGACATCGAGGTCGATGCGGTCGTGGAGGACGTTGCCGCCGATCCGGGTGGTAAGCCCGCGGACGCGGATCATCGGCTGCTCAGATGTGGAGGCGGGCGAAGAGGATGGAGAAAGCTGCATCGATGACGATCACGAGAAAGATCGAGCGAACGACCGAGAGCGTGGTGAGCCGGCCCACGCTCTCGGCGCTGCGCGAGACGCGGAAGCCGGCGTGGCAGCCGACGAGGGCGATGGTGCCGGCGAAGAAGGGCGCCTTCAGCACGCCCACCCAGAAGGTCCATTCGCCGATGGCGCCATGGAGCTGGCGCACGAAGAGCGGCAGGGTGATGCCGAGCTCGAGCCAGGACATGAGCGCGCCGCCGACGAGCGCCATCAAATCGGCGTAAAGCGTGAGGAGCGGCATGACGAGGACAAGACCGAAGAGCCGCGGCAACACCAGCACCTCGACCGGGTCGAGCCCCAAGGTGCGGAGCGCGTCAATCTCCTCATTCACCTGCATTGCCCCGAGCTCGGCGGTGAAAGCGCTCCCCGAGCGCCCCGCGACGATGACCGCGGTCAGAAGCACGCCGAGCTCGCGCAGGATACCGATGCCCAAGAGGTTGACGGCGAAGATCTCGGCACCGAAGCGGCGGAGCTGGTCGGCGCCTTGGAACGTCAGCACCACGCCAATGAGGAAGGAAAGAAGCCCGACAATTGGCAGCGCGCCCACGCCGGTCCGCTCCATCTGGGCGATGAGCGCAACCCAGCGCATTCGTCCCGGCCGGCGCAGGACCCGGAGCCAGGTGACGATGATGAGGCCGAAGAACCCCATGAGATCGCGCGCGGCCGCCCCGGCCTCGATCGTGCGCTCGCCGACATAGAGCAAGCCGGCCTCGATGATGGCGGAAAGGTCGCGTCTCGTCGGAGCGAGCGGCGCGGGCGCCTCGCCTTTCGCCACCTGATCGAAAAGCGGCGCGAACGCTGGCGGGACGTTCTCGACGCTGCTGGCGACGCCGCGGCTGGTGAGCGCCCGCGCGGTGCGCTGCACCAGCCAGGCGCCGACCGTGTCAAGCCGCTCGATGCCGCCGAGATCCAGCCGCAGGCGCTCGCCGGCATCGACGGCGTCCAGCCGTCGGAGCGCCCGGTCGATGTCGGCGGCGGTGGCGACGAGCCAGTCCCCGCGTGCATGAAGGACGAGTGCGTCCCCCTCCCGCGTCATCTCGAAGCCGGTGCCGTGATCCCCCATGGCGCCCGACTTTATACGCTCATCGGCCCGGTCGCGAAATGCTGGTTCCGCCGCGACCGGCTTTCGCTAAAGTAGCGCCCGCAAGCGCCGGCGAGGAGAAGGGCGGCATGGATCTGAAGAAGTGCATCCGGGGCATCCCCGATTTTCCCAAGCCGGGTATCCTCTTCTATGACATCTCGACGCTGCTCGCCCATGCCGAGGGCTGGCAGGCGACGGTGAAGCGCCTCGACGCGGCGCTTCGACCCTACAAACCGGAGCTGCTGGTGGGCATCGAATCGCGCGGCTTTCTCGTCTCCGCCCCCCTCGCCTATAGCCTCGGGTGCGGCTTCGTCATGGTGCGAAAGCGCGGCAAGCTGCCGGGGAAGACCATCCCCTATACCTATGATCTCGAATACGGCAGCGACACCATCGAGATCCAGGCGGACGCGATCACGCGCGGGCAACGGGTCATCGTGCTCGACGACCTCTTGGCCACGGGCGGCACGCTTTCCGCGGCGATTCGCCTTTGCCGCATGGTCGGCGCCGAGGTGGAGGCGGCCGCCTGCATCATCGAGCTCTCCTTTCTGGAGGGACGCCGGCGCCTCGACGTGCCCTTCACCTCGGTGGTGAGCTACGATTCCTGACTCGGACGCAGCAGCCACCCCGCCGCCGTCACAAGGAGCGCCACGGCGAGGAGGAACAAGGTTGCGAGCGCATTGATCTGCGGGCTCACGCCCAAGCGCACGCTCGAGAAGATCACCATCGGCAGCGTCGTCGAAGACGGGCCCGAGGTGAAGCTCGCGATGACGAGATCGTCGAGCGAGAGGGTGAAGGCCAAGAGCCAGCCCGCCACCAGCGCCGGCGCGATGAGCGGCAAGGTGATCACCAGGAATACCTTGACGGGCCGCGCCCCCAAGTCGAGTGCCGCCTCCTCGAGCGAGCGGTCGAAGGCGGCCAAGCGCGCCTGAACGACGACCGCGACATAAGCCGTGCCGAGCGTGATGTGGGCGATCGTGACGGTAAGGACGCTCCGCCCCTCGGGCCAGCCGATCGCCTGCTCGAGCGCGACGAAGAGAAGCAGCAGCGAGAGGCCGGTGATGACCTCGGGCATCACCAAGGGCGCCGTGGCGAGCGCGCCGAAAAGCGCGCGGCCGCGGAAGCGGGGATAGCGCTGGAGCGCGTAGCCCGCGAGCGTGCCGAGGACGAGCGCGCCGGTGGCGGCACTGATGGCGATCTCGAGGCTGATGCCCGCGGCACGCTGGATCGCCTCGTTGCGCCAGAGCTCGGCATACCAGTGGAGCGAAAATCCCGCCCACACCGTGACAAGGCGCGAGGCGTTGAATGAGTAGACGACGAGCGAGATGATGGGTGCATAAAGGAAGACATAGGCCACCACCATCATCGTCAGGAGGAAAGGCGAGAGCCGGTTGATCATGCCGCTTCCTCCTGGAGGAGGCGTCGGATGAACGCCATGGGCACGATGAGCACCACCAGCATGGCGATTGCCACGGCGGACGCCACTGGCCAATCCCGGTTGGCGAAGAACTCGTCCCAAAGCACCTTGCCGATCATCAGCGTGTCCGGTCCTCCCAAGAGATCGGGAATGACGAATTCGCCGACCGCCGGGATGAAGACGAGGAGCGCGCCCGCGGCGATGCCCGGCAGCGACAAGGGCAAGGTCACGCGCGCGAAGGCCTGCCAGGGCCGGCAGCCGAGATCGGCCGCCGCCTCGAGGAGCGCCGGGTCGAGCTTCTCGAGCTGCGCATAAAGCGGCAGCACCATGAATGGGAGATACGAGTAGACGATGCCGACATAGACGGCGAAGGCATTGTTGAGGAGCGTCAACGGCTGATCGATGAGCCCGAGCGCGAGAAGGGTGTTGTTGATCAGCCCATTTCCCTTCAAGAGGCCGATCCAGGCGTAGACGCGGATCAAAAAGCTGGTCCAGAACGGCAGGATGACCAGCAGCAAGAGCGCGCCCCGCCAGCGTCGCGCCGCCCGCACGATGCCATAGGCGAGCGGATAGCCCACCAGAAGGCAGAAGACCGTCGAGACCGCCGCGAATTTGAGCGCATCGAGATAGGCGCGGAAATAAAGACTGTCGCTGATGAGGAACTCGTAGCCGCCGAGGCTCAGGTAAAGATGCCAACCGCTCGCATCCGTCGAGAAGAGCGGCGTATAGGGGGGAATGCCGATCGCGCTCTCGGCGAGACTGATCTTGAGCACGATGAAGAACGGCGCGAGAAAGAACAGCAGCAGCCAGGTAAAGGGCAGGACGAGCACGGCGCGGCGGCGGACGGCGTCGCTCATCGCACCAGCAGCACGACGGCGGTGGGATCCCATCCGAGCGTCACGCGGTCGCCCAGCCCATGCATCTCACGGCGGCGCGCGTTGTTGGCGACGCTGACGCGCAGCACCCTGCCGGTTGCGAGCTCAACCTCGAGGGTAGAGGCCTCGCCGCGATAGGCGAAGCCGCGGATGACGCCCTCAAGGCGGTTCGCAACGGAGGGCGGCGCGTCGAGGACGATCTTCTCGGGCCGCACCGCCAGGGTGACGAGCGTTCCCCGTGCGAGCGGACCGTGCTCGGCCAGGATGGTCCCGCCGGCCTCGGCGCTCGCCACCAGAAGCCGTCCGCCCTCGCTGCCGGTCACCTCGCCCGGCAAGAGATTGACGCCACCGATGAAGTCGGCGACGAAGCGGCTCGCGGGCGCTTCGTAGATCTCCTGCGGCGTCCCGAGCTGCACGACCTTGCCCGCCGCCATGACAGCGATGCGGGAGGCCATGCTCATCGCCTCCTCCTGGTCGTGGGTCACCATGAGGAAGGTAATGCCGATCCGCTGCTGGATGCGCACGAGCTCGAAGCGCGTCTCCTCGCGGAGCTTGCGGTCGAGTGCCGCCAGGGGTTCGTCGAGGAGGACGAGCTTCGGCTCTTGCGCGAGCGCGCGGGCGAGCGCCACGCGCTGGCGCTCACCGCCCGAAAGCTGCTGCGGCTTGCGCTCAGCGAACGCGCCGAGCTTCACGAGATCGAGCATTGCGGCGACGCGGGCGGCTCTTTCCGCCTTCGGGAGCCCGTCCTGACGCAAGCCGAAGCCCACATTCTCCGCCACGGTCATGTGCGGAAAGAGCGCGTAGGACTGGAACATCATGTTGACGGGTCGGCGATAGGGCGGGACCTCGGCCATGTCCTCGCCGTCGATGAGAATGCGCCCTGCATCCGGCCGCTCGAAGCCCGCGAGCATGCGCAAGAGCGTGGTCTTGCCGCAGCCCGACGGCCCCAAGAGCGCGAAGAATTCACCCGCCGTGATCTCGAGCGAGACGCCGTCCACCGCCGCTGCGGCGCCTGGCCGAAAGCGCTTCACCACGCCCTCGATGCGGAGGTGGGACGGGCGCCCGCTGCTCACGAGGTGAGGAAGAGGTGTGGCACGAAATCGCGAATCGAAGCCATCCGCGATCTCCTAAGACCCCGTCTTCACCTTGGTCCAGGCGCGGGTGCGGAGCCGCTCGTATTGCGGCGTCACCGGTTTGTCGAAGAAAAGTCGCGCGCGCACCTCGGGATAGGGATAGATGTTGGGATTGTTGCGGATGTCCTCGTCGACGAGCTCGGTGGCAAGCGTGTTGGGATTGGCGTAGGCGACGGTGTTGGAGATCGCGGCGATGATCTCCGGCCGCAAGATGAAATCGATAAATTTCAGTGCGTTCTGCGGATGGGGGGCGTCCTTGGGGATGGCCATCATGTCGATCCACATGAAGGCGCCTTCCTTCGGAATGGCATAGGCAATCTCGATGCCGTTCTTCGCTTCGGCGGCACGGTTCTTCGCCTGGATCATGTCGCCCGAATAGCCGAAGGCGACGCAGAGATCGCCGTTGGCAAGGTCGTTGATGTATTGCGAGGAGTGGAACTTGCGGATGGAGGGGCGGATCGTGGTGATCACCTCGGCGGCCCGCTCGAGGTCTTGTGGCTCGCGGCTTAGGGGATCGCGGCCCAGGAACAAGAGTGCCGCCGGGAACATCTCCTGCGGGGTGTCGAGGAGCGAGAGACCGCAGGTGGAGAGGCGTTTGGCATTGGCGGGATCGAAGACCAGCTTGAGGCTATCGACCGGCGCCTTCGGTCCCAGCGCCTGCTTCACCTTGGCGGGGTTGTAACCGATGCCGGTGGTGCCCCAGAGATAGGGGACGCCATACTGGTTGCCGGGATCAGCATTGGCGGCCGCCGCCAAAATCTGCGGGTCGAGATTGCCGTAATTGCCGAGCTTCGCCTTGTCGATTTTCTGATAGACGCCGGCGCCGATCTGACGCGCGAGGAAGGGGCTCGCCGAGGGGACGACGAGGTCGTAGCCAGAGCGCCCGGCCATCAGCTTCGCCTCGAGCACCTCGTTGCTGTCATAGACGTCGTAATGGACCTTGATGCCGGTCTCGGTCTCGAAGCGCGCGACGGTGTCGTCGGCGATGTAGTCGGACCAATTGTAGATGTTGAGGGTCTCCGGCTCCTCGGCGGCGGCGGGTGCGGCGAGAGCCAGCAGGGCGAGGAGCGAGGGCGCGAGAAGGCGGGCGAGCATGCGGGCGGGCCTGGGCGGAAGGGGACGCATCATTTGACCGGACGCCTCCGGCCAATGTCAATCGCGCACGTAGCTGCGCCCAGAGCGGCTTCCTTCCTATCCAGCGATGGGAACCAGCTCGTCGAAGCGGCGATAGTCGATGACGCGCGTTCCGTCCTCGAGCCGGCTTAGGATGTCGGCGAAGCGGTGATTCCAGACGATATCGGCGCCGCCATAGGTATGGCGCGCATGGATCGTCTGCGCGAACGTCTCGTCGATGCCGATGAGGGTGATGACGATCTCCGCCTCGCTCGCCTCCAGCGATTGGGACGTGCAGCGGTAGAAGGGGCTTTTTTCGTCGAGTTCGTGCATCACCGTCCAAGTCAGTGAGAACATCGGCGTGCGCGAGCGCGCGAGCGCGAGGTCGTAGAACCGGCGCATCACCTTCCCTTCCGCCGTCACCTCGTTGCGCAGCATCGCGACGCTGATTTGCGCTTCGAGAATCTGATTGCGTCGCTGATTCGCCGCGCGAAACATCAAGGTGGGCGCGCCGTTATAGGGCGCGATCACCGCCTTGCGGCTGAAGATGACCCGCGCCGTCGGCCGGGAGAACCGCGCGAACATCAACCCCGTCGCCAACGCGAGGCCGGTCATGCCGAGGAGCACTTCGACGGTGACCACCGCATTCGCATAGAACGTTGCCGGGTGCATGTCGCCATAACCGATGGTCGCCATCGTCTGCACGCTGAAGAAAAAGGCGTCGCCAAAGGATCCGGGATGCGCATTGGCGACGGCGCCGGGTTGCAGCGCATAAAGCATGCCGAAGACGATGTTGAAGAGCCCATAGGCGATGGCGATCGCCGCGAAGAAGCCCGGCCAGGGAATCGTCAGGAGGCGGTGATAGAGGTCTGCGGCACCGCTCCGCCGTGCGGCGATGCGGCGCACAGCGCCATCGCCCAGAAGGCGCCGGGCGCGCCCTCTCGCTAGAGACTGCTTGCCGCCGTCATTCATCGCGCCCTCCTCCTCGCCGCGATGCTAGCCCACCCGGCCCCTCGCAAAAAACGTGGGGTGACTGGGGAATATTCAGGCGGTTGCGCCCGTATAACCAATGATGGCGAAAGAGAAGAGAGAGTTCATGGAGCACATCTGCCGCGAGCCTTCGCTCGCGCAAATGCTGGCCGATCCCGCTGTTCAGGCCTTGATGGCGAGCGACGGCATTGATCGCGCAGAGCTCGACGAGCTCATCGAGAAGGCGCGACGGCGGATGAAGCTGAGCCGCGTGACCCGCGGCGGATGCTGAATCGGTAATATCTGGCTGCGAACTCTCACTCCGCCGCTTTGCTCGGTGGCGGCACAGTCGGCCGCCAGCGCAAAACGGGCTTCCGTGCAGCGGCGGTTTCGTCCAGGCGCCGGCGCGGCGTGAGCTGTGGCGCCGCGTGGAATGCGGTGCTCTCCTTCCTTCTCGCTTTCGCGACGAGACCGCGCATCACCGCGATGAAGCGGTCGAGCGTCTCTTTGCTCTCGGTCTCGGTCGGCTCGATCAGCATCGCGCCGTGCACAACCAGCGGAAAGTACATAGTCATGGGATGGTAGCCCTCGTCGATGAGGGCTTTCGCGAGATCGAGGGTGGTGACGCCGGTGTCCTTGAGCGAGCGATCGTCGAACAGCACCTCATGCATGCAAGGGCCGGGGAAGGAGGGCGTGAGCACGTCGTCGAGCCGCACCAGAAGATAGTTGGCGTTGAGCACCGCATCGGCGGAGGCTTGGCGCAAGCCGTCGGCGCCGTGGCTCATCATGTAGGCGAGCGCGCGGACGAACATGCCCATTTGCCCATGAAACGCCTTGAGCCGTCCGAGCGCTTGGCGCGCCTCGCCCTCGGCCGCCTCGATGAGACGGAATCCCTCGCGGCCATGCACGATCCACGGCAGCGGCGCGAAAGGCGCGAGACTGGCCGCCAGTACCACCGGGCCGGCGCCCGGCCCGCCGCCGCCATGCGGCGTCGAGAAGGTCTTGTGCAAGTTGATGTGCATGCAATCGATGCCGAGATCGGCGGGCCGCACGCGGCCGACGATGGCGTTGAAATTGGCGCCGTCGCAGTAAAAGTACGCACCCACCCCATGGATCGCCTCGGCGATGGCGATGATCTCGTTCTCGAAGAGGCCGCAGGTGTTGGGATTGGTGATCATGATCGCGGCGACGTCGGGACCGAGTTTTGCTTTGAGCGCGGCGAGATCGACGCGACCCCGTTCATTGGCGGGAATGGGATCGACGGTGAAGCCCGCAAGCGCGGCGGTGGCGGGATTGGTGCCGTGCGCCGATTCCGGCACCAGCACGCGCTTGCGGCTTTCGCCGCGTGTATCGAGCGCGGCGCGGATGCACATGAGACCGCAGAGCTCGCCATGGGCACCGGCCGCCGGACTGAGCGCGAGGGCCGGCATGCCCGTGAGCACCTTCAGCCAATGGGCGAGCGTGTCGATGAGCTCGAGCGCCCCTTGCACCGTCGCCGGCGGCTGGAGCGGATGAAGCTCGGCGAAACCCGGGAGCCGCGCGAGCTTCTCGTTGAGCCGGGGATTGTGCTTCATCGTGCAGGAGCCGAGCGGATAGAGGCCGCTGTCGATGGCGTAGTTCTTCTGCGAAAGTCGCGTGAAGTGGCGCACGACCTGCGGTTCGCTCAGTCCCGGCAAGCCGATAGGGCGCTCGCGCCGGAGCGCACCGAGGCGGTCGGTGACATCGGGCGGCGGCGGCAGGTCGACGCCGCTGCGGCCCGCCATGTCCTGCTCGAAAAGCAAGGGTTCCTCGATCTGGAGGCCGCGATTCCCGCTGATCGTCGGACTGTCGGCACCGGCCGGCGCGAACGCGCCGAGCGCCTTGCTCCAGTCGCTCATCGGAGCACCTCCCGGAGGCCCTCGGCTAACGCCGCGGCATCCTCATCGGTATTGAGCTCGGTGACGGCAACAATCAGGAGATCGTCGAGGCCGGCATCCGGCCAGAGACGGCTCGCCGGCACGCCCGCCAGCACGCCACGCTTGGCGAGCGCGTCGACGACCGGGGCGACGGGTCGCGGCAGGCGGAGCGTGAATTCGTTGAAGAAAGTCGGCGTCAGCAGGCGTATTCCCGGAATCGCCGCCACCTGCTCGGCAACGCCAATCGCGCGCGCATGATTGATGGCGGCGAGCCGAGTGAAGCCGGCTTCACCGAGGAGCGCCAGATGAATGGTGAAGGCGAGCGCACACAGGCCCGAGTTGGTGCAGATGTTGCTCGTCGCCTTTTCGCGGCGGATATGCTGCTCGCGCGTCGAGAGGGTCAGCACCCAGCCGCGGCGGCCCTCGGCATCGACCGTTTCGCCCGCGAGCCGGCCCGGCATCTGCCGCACGAACTTGTCGCGCGTGGCGAAGAGGCCGACATAGGGGCCGCCGAACGAGAGCGCGTTGCCGAGCGATTGCCCCTCGGCGACAACGATGTCGGCGCCCATCTCGCCCGGCGACTTGATGAGCCCCAGCGAAATCACTTCGGTGACGGCGACCACGAGCAGCGCGCCCCTCTTGTGGCAGGCTTCGGCGAGCGGCGCGAGATCGTGCACATGACCGAAGGCGCCAGGATTCTGCACGACGACGCAGGCGACCTCCTCGCTCACCAGCGCGGCGATGTTCTCCGGCGTGTCCGGCTGCGGCGCGCGCGCGACGATGTCGAAGCCGGCGAAGCGCGCGTAGGTCAGCGTCGTGTCGCGGTAGTGGGGATGGAGATCGCCGGCCAGAATCGTCTTCTTTCGATGCGTCAGGCGGTTCGCCATCATCACCGCCTCGGCGCAGGCGGTGGCGCCGTCATACATTGAGGCGTTCGCCACATCCATGCCGGTGATGAGCGCCACTTGCGTCTGAAATTCGAAGAGCATCTGTAGCGTGCCCTGCGAGATCTCGGGCTGGTAGGGCGTGTAGGAGGTCAGGAACTCGCCGCGTTGAATGAGATGGTCGACGGCGGCGGGGATGTGATGGCGATAAGCGCCGCAGCCGAGGAAACTCGCCGCGGCGCCCGTTGGCAGATTCTTCGCCGCGAGCTGCGCCAAGGCGCGTTCCACCTCGATCTCGCCCATGGCGCGCGGCAGATCGAAGAGCCCCTTGACCTGCGCTGCGGGCGGCACGTCGGCGAAGAGCGCGTCCATGCTGGGCGCGCCGATCGCCGCCAGCATGGCGCTCCGATCCGCGTCGGTGAGCGGCAGATAGCGCATCAGTGCAAGCCCTCGACGAAGCTCTGGTAGGCCGCCTCGTCCAGGAGCTCGTCTAGCTCCTTGGCGTTGGCGATGCGCAACTTCAGGAACCAGCCCTCGCCCATCGGATCGGCATTGACCTTGCCGGGCTCGCCCGAGAGTGCGTCGTTGATGGCGATCACCTCGCCCGAGACCGGCGCATAGACCTCGCTCGCCGCCTTCACGGACTCGACAACGGCGGCCTCCTTGCCCTTCTCGACGCGGCGGCCGACCGCCGGCAGCTCGACATAGACCACGTCGCCCAGCTGCGTCTGCGCATAATCCGTGATGCCGATCACCGCGGTATCGGCGTCGACGCGGATCCATTCGTGATCCCTGGTGTACTTGACGGTGCTCATGGTGACCTCGCCTGCGGCATCAGCCGCGGTAGTAGCGATGGGGAACGAAGGGGAGCGGCACGATGCGCGCCGGCCGCGGCGTGCCGCGGACGACGAGGCGCACCGCGGTGCCGAGGGCGGCGCTCGCCGTGGCGACATAGCCCATGGCGATGGGCCCATCGACGGAGGGACCGAAGCCGCCGCTGGTGATGCGGCCGATGACTGCG
>DASZAN010000203.1:0-12698 GCA_035945115.1 Allostellaceae bacterium | reverse complement strand
CTTCGATCAGGAGCCCTCTCCGGGGATCACTCTCGTCGGGCACAGCTTGCAGCCTGCGCGTCGAGATGACCTTGGCGCTGCTTGACTGGCGCTGTTGGCGCATGAAGTTTCGCATGTCCAAGAGGGAGAGGTAGCGCTCATCATGCGGCCGCGAGGCCCACTGATGGGACGCTTGCAATAACGTGGTCATGGTCTTTCTCCTGTTGGAGCGGAATGCTCCAACGCCTCAAGCCGGCATGGGCGCACCCATGCCGGCGGAGGCCGCTACAGTCCGATGAGGGCTGTGGCGTAGATCCGGCGCTGCTTTTGCGGATCTTTGGTCTGGCTCATGCGAGCCATGATCAGCTTGGCCCGGTTTCGCAGAACGCACTCGGCGTGTTGTTTCGCGATCCGGTCCTTATCCGCTTTCGTTGAGGCGAGCTCATGCAGCAGCCGGGCTTGCCGACGCAGCGCGTCGAGCACCTGCTCGTACATGACAATTCACCTGTTATTGGGGGATAGTGGAGCGACTATTGTCGCTTGCTTATTATATAGGGCGGAAATACCGCGATTTCAAGTAATATTGCCGCGGATAAGCCAAGATAGCGAAGTATTCTAGTTTTGAAAAGGTACATTACGACTTACGCTGCTGCAAGGTCGTGGCGTGTTTCTCGCGATTAATCAATCCGGAATGAGAGTTGATCCTCATCATCGCTCGGAAGCACAACCCTGGCTCCATGCCGAATTGGCCGTATAAGGGTGTGTCCTAACAACTTCTGTTCTGTTTCACTTCGCTTCATCCGGTCAGACGCCCAGCGCTCGAACCAATAGCGCGCGATTCGTGCGGTGCTCGCTTGTGCTTCATCGCGTGAGAAAAGGTATTGGGGCGCATCGTCGAGCCGTAGCAGATACCGAGACGTGTTCGAAACCATCGTCACGCCGTAAACGACTTTCTCCATTCCATGTTGCAGCATCTCTTCCGAACTGATGCCGAGCGCATCTAGGCCATCGCGGAGCGAACGAAGCTTTGGACTTGTACCTTCGCCAAATACGTTGTTGACGCGCCGCCCGTTGGTCATGCTCGACAGAAACTTCTCGATCGCGGCCTTGGTGTCGCGACCAAATTGAAAAGTGCCAACGCCCGATGTTCGGTTACGCTTCCGACTCGTGAGATATCGGTAACGGATAGATTCGCTCTTTGGTCCGCCGATAATGTCGCAGGGATATGACGTTCGGTCATATTGGTTTGGTCGCTCGCCATAGAGGCTAGTGGTTCCGATGAATACGAGATTTGCCGGACGAACGATCGCACCCCCGGCCATCGAGGAAGCAATTATGCTCGGAAGTGACTGATATCGTCGTTTGTATTCGAGGACGACTTCTGGACTCGCCGCCAGCATTGCAATTAATTTTCCGCCCAGAAGCACATTGTAGGGAGGGACGGCCCCACAAACCGTCAAATCCGCGATCTCCGTTCCGACGGTCATCGAGCGCGCAAGACGCACGACTTTCAAAAAGGCGGCGCGACCTATTGTTGAGGCAAGTAGGGCTTCAACTCGTTTCGTCCTCGGCAGGCCATCCCAAGCATGTTGGATCGTATTGCGAACCTCGAGAAGTCCAGCGATTTCTCGAGCTCGCTTTGACGTAAAGAGCGGAGATCGCGCGTATCTCTGCCAATCTGCCGCCGTCACCCCCATCGCGTCGCCGCGCGCCTTGTTCAGTCCGGCCTCCGCGCGTGCGTAGTGCTCGGCGCGCGCTTTCTCGGCAAGCTTCCGCAGCTTGTTGATGACCCCCTGCGGGACGTGCTTGGGTAGTTTTGCGGGTAAGATGCCCTTCTCGAGGAAGTCTTGCCGATAAATTGCTTTAAGCGCCTTGTCGATCGTGGCGAGCGCCCAGTCTGCATACTCCGGGTTCGGACTACGCTGACACTCAGCAATCACGTCTTCGCCGAGCCATCCGATGAAACGATCTCGCGCATCGAGTTGTACGGCGGCGCTGCTTATCGCCCCAATTCCCATAATTGGATGATTGGGGGCGGCGCCATCACGGACGAGAAACAGCATGCTACGTCCGGGCACGCTTTCGTAGGGGTTGCTCCAGGTATGGCGAAAGTAGCGCCATATATCTTGCAGGGCTAAGCCGGTAATAACGCAGTTCAATGTCGAGTGAACAAACTGAATGTACGGTTTCACCACATCCATTAGTGTTTTGCCTGACACGCCGGAGAGGGCACCCGCGATCTCAAATTGCAAGTGCCGGCCGTCTCGCATTAACGAGAAGATTGAGTGGCGCCCGGTCGTCGTGAGTACGCCGCGTTCCATGCTCTCAATGAATGCGCGGGTGGCGGAGTGCCGTAGTTGGGCATCCCTTGCAGCCTGGTATCGTTTGCGCTTGTGTTGCCGGACCTCCTCGTCGTCGTCGGACGGCCGATGAGCAAGAATTCTTTCGTTCCGGTTGACCTTAATAAGCCAACCTTGACCCACGAGGTCGGCAACAACTGAGGCCGACGCGATGAGGCCAAGTTTATCCTTTGTCTTTAGTTTCTCCGCGCCCATGACAAAATGGTTTCGCGCACGAAGCCGCTGCGATTTAACTTCGGCAAGATCAGGTCCTGCGGCAGACAAGTCGGCGATAAATTGCGTAAGAAGCCGCTTGGATGCCGTTGTCGTAATCGCGGTGGGTGTGATGTCAATGGCGCTCACTTCCGCCCTATGAGCGCAGGAGTGCGTCCAACACCTCACTCCATTCCTTGCGGAACTTGGCGAGCGTTTTTCGTCCATCTTTATTGCCAAAATGCGCTTCTGCTCGTGTCGCGGCCAGAAGCATCAGATTTAGAACGTGCGACGCCTTGGTCGAATCCAGCCCGTTCTGATTGACGAGCGGTTCATAGAATTTTCTAAAGAAGAGGTGACTTGAGTTCAATACGGCGACGAGAACCCCGTCCGCGACGAGCGGCTGATAGAAGGGTTCGCTGTGCTGTTCGTCCTGGATCAAAAGATACTTTGTATCCGAGCTTTTTTCCGTTAGGGCGTCTCTGACTCTCGCATGTCGACTCGCGAGATCGGAAAGCGCTTTTAAGTCGGCGACCTGTCCCTTCACTTTCGGAATGGGACGAAGACGATCATGTCGCTTCGCCGCCAGTGTTTCGGCTTCAAGACCAGTCTTCTCGGTTTTCAGCGTCAGATGCTTTTGCCGAACGCGTGAATTTAGTGCTTTGGCTGTGTCCTCGATGATCGGCTGGAGCGCTTCGATCAGGTAGTCTTTCGGCCGAATTTGTTGTTTCGTATGCGTGATGCCAAACGCGTCATCGAGGTCCGGATCGAATCTGAGTTCGCAGCGCCACCAATCGTCATAATTCTCGCGACGCTTCGCTCCCATAAAAAACCAGCCGAAATCAACTTCGCGTTTCCCGCGCACGATTGACACGCCGGCGCCATTCGCGATACCGCGCGCGCGTTTTTCATCGTTGGATAGCTCGTGCCATTCGGCAACCGGCAACTCGGTGAAAAGGATTTCGACCTGACCCGCCGGGCTGGAGGAATTGTCAGGATCCGTTGCGACCTCGACTGTGACGATGTCCTGGAATTTCTTGGCGCTGGCGCCCTCAAATGGGAGCCGGAGAAATATCGGATCGACTGGACCAATCGGTTTACCATTTAGCGTGATTTTGATTCCCGCCCAGAGGAAGTGACGGAAGATGCGTCCAAGGCTTGCGTAAAGACGCTTTTCAATCGTGGAAATGCGGCGATGATCGAGGCGATCGCAACGGGTCCATACCACAAGGGTGCCGGATCTCTTGGCTTTGACGGTACTTGGGAGCACTTGGCGCATCGGTCTCGGGATAACCGAGAGTGCGCCGGAAACGATTTGGTCAACGTCGAGATAGCTGGTGATCGGCGGCTCGCCCTGTTGCCACGTGAAGACGTCGACACGTCGGGCTTGGCTGAGAGAAGCGTTCGGCAGTCCCATACCGAAGCGGCCCAATCCCTTTCGACTATTAAAGCGGGTCGTCCCGCCGAAGCGGAGAGCCTCGGTCAGAATCTCGGCGTCCATGCCAGTGCCATCGTCAAGAACCGAGACCTCGAAATCGTCTCCGGCGGGCGATTTCCGGACCTGGATGTCGATGCGTTGGGCGGATGCCTCTAGCGCGTTATCAACCAATTCGGCGATCGCGCTGACGGTGCCCTTGTAACCGGAGTCCCGCGTGGACTGGATAAACCGGTCCAGGGCGATGATAGAGGTGTCGAGTCCGGAACCGGCCGTATCGTTCGTTCGTATTGCGGTGACTTTGGACATCGCTCTTTTACTCCAACCCCCAAGGCGGCCCTGGCCCTTAATCGATAAAGCAATCCGAGCGTCCCGTCAGCTCATTTCGCCGAGACCGGTCCTCGCCGACGCCGGCGGTCCACTGAAATAACTGATGTCGGGGGTCTTAGAGGAGGCTAGGGCGCCAAATCTAGCCCTCAGCGAACCCCACGGCCACCTCAACCCTCGACCAACTTCTTGCCAGGCGGTCAGCGGTTCGGAGAAAAATTCAGGAAGGCGCTGCACCTCGCCCGAAAATCTGGCCCATATAGCAGTGTCGCCACCGCTGCCACGCGCAGCCATGAAAACTGGAAAGCGAAATGACTACCACTGATGCATTGGACGCCGAAGTCGCGCGCGCCATCGAGGTCCGGATTGTCCGGTTTACACCTGGTTTTTCGGTGCACAAGAAGGGCAAGGCCGAATCCGACGCCAATCGCCGGTTTGAAATCCGGAAGGGGCGGCGTGGCATGTCATTCGTTCGCCACAACCGCGAAATCGAGACGGTGGACGTGTTCCCACGATATCAGCGCTGGACTTGGCGATTGGCCGTTGCTCCAAGGTTATGCCTATCACTGGGGCATCGAGGTGAAGTTCAACACTCACCTCGATGAAGTGTTCGACATTGCCAGTGGCAAGCAAACTGTCCGTCCGATCGCGGATTTCTGGCGCCTACTTGCCTCTGAGCCATTCGAGATCGACGCTTTGCTGAAGGCGCCTTGAAGGTGCTTGAACAAACCGCCCGCCCCGGCGACTCGCACGAGGAATCTGAGGGGAGCCAGAAGGACAGCTTCAACACCGAACCGGCAGGCGCTGACGCCTGAACTGGAGGCGCGCGCTCGGGTGACCGAGCGCGCGTTTTCCCGGTATATCGCTTGCGTGTTGTGGTGCGGCCTTATATATATATTAACCATTGCGATAGGCGGAGCAGGCGTGGCCATGTGCCGCCAAGTCCCCAAAGGGCGGTGCATTGACCGTCGCGACACGTGGTCGATGCAGTAACCGGAAGGGACTTGAACTATGTCTGCGCCCGATGTCTTCAGTTTGAATCAAATGTTTATCGCTCTTCTTGGTGACAAAAGCCGAGCGGGGGATGTGGTTTATACGCAGATGCGCGCCGCATTCTCGCGATCGTGCGTGATCGTGCGCCCGATCTCGCTAATGACCGCGAAGATGTGCTCAACGAGGTCTTCGTGCTGATGATGGAGGGGCCGCACCGCTTCGATCCGAAGCGCGGTTCGGCACGGGCCTTCATCACGTCAGTAGTTCTCCCCGACGCCATGCAGCGTGCGCGCGCCAAGATGGCTCGCCCGGGACCACGACCCGCCGTCGCAAGGCCGTCGAACCAGCGCGCGAGGCAACCTTCCCAATGGTCGATCCGGCGCCGGCGTCCGATACCGTCGAGGTCATCGGCTATGGCTCGCCGGCAGCAATGGAAGCCGCATGCGATGCGCGCGATCTGGTCGTGGGCATCACCGCCGCTGCGCATGATTATTGGTGGCCTGATGGATGGCAGCAGCCAAATCGAGATCGCGGCCGAGATGAGGACAGACCGTTTTAAGGTCGCCCGCAGGATCAAATCATTGGCCGCGTGATGATGCCAGAATTCCAGTCCCCTCGCATCGTGCAGGCCGGGTGGGTGGCGGACGCGGACGGAACGACGCAGCCGGCCGCGCCGCGTCGCCCACCTCAGAGCTTGCTTGTCTATGTCCACGTCCGCCGCGACTTGGTGGAGCGGGGTGCTGACATCCAAGCCATGCTCGATGACATCAACGAGCGCATAGACCGGCGCGGTGGGATTATCCTGTCGGACCGGCAAATCCTCACAGTTGCTATCCAGCCCACATGGGGCATTGAGGCATATTTCAGTGAATACCAAAGCTGTCGTGTCGAGCATCCAACTCTGGCCTGGGGCCAGCAGCAACGGGAATATTTCTCGGCATTCTACGGTGTCAGCGATCCCTTCCAGTATGCCGAAGAGCGCGATCCCTACCGAGACTTCTGCATCAGCGCGCGTGTGCCTATGCCCTATCTGCGGTCCGGCGAGCGGGCGTTGGCGCTGGTCGACGCGACGCGGGATAGGCACTATTTCTACTGCCCCTGCCACTACGCCGAAGTCGTCTACACCTCCGCGCATCGCCTGATCTGCATGAGCTGCGGGCAGATGCATTGCGTTCTTTCGGCTCCGCTTCCTGGGGATTTCGGCAACCGCTTGACCAACGAAGCATGGGAAAAGGCGTTTGATGCCGACGCCGTCCTCGTTGACGACCAGGTGGACATCCCGCTGGTCGAATACCAGGAAATCTATGCGGCTCCCAAATTGTGGGAGACCGCCGCGTGGGAGGCGGCAAGCGGGGAGATCGAATTCTTGGCGCGTGGCGATCCCGCCGAGATCGCGCGGTATCGCGCCAGCCAAGGTACGATCGAGGATCTGATGAATGCCGGGTTCGTGCCGATGCCCGAACCGCCGCCGCCTGCGGCCCAACTTGGTGATGCACACTATGGCGTGGACATCGCCCAAAACGCCGCAGCGGCGCTGAATGCGGGTGCTGCCGCCTATGCGAGAAGCCGGACAGAGCCGGAGGCGCTGCGGTCGGCGGTTCTAAGTCTGTTTCAGGCGGTCGAGCTTCTCCTAAAGATTCGACTCAAGGCTCTCGATCCCGCATGCGGTCCCATATGCATGAATAACCCGTCGGTGCTCAAGGGGCTCGCGGGCGTGGGCGTGAACTTCGACAACAATGCGATGGCGACCATCAAAGCGTTGCGGCAATTGCGCAATAAACTCCAGCATGACGGCGCGCGTTACGGCTACCGTGACACGCGCGCCTTGCTCTCGCGGTCGCTAACCTTGCTGGACGACTTCACGAGGAATCAGCTTGGATGGTGGATTGGCGACGTCGCTGAACAACCAGGTTGGGATGCCATGCTCATGCTCGAGCCTGTGCGGGAGCATGCGCAGATTGAAGCCCAGAAGCGGATTGACCGCGCGGCGGCGGATGGCGCGAAGGTAGAGCGATGCCCCCACTGCGAGCGCCTGACGGTCCTGCGCAAGCCGGGAGATGCAGGCCTATGTGTCTATTGTCGGCGCGTGCCGGCTGCCGATGGAGGTTCGTCACAATGATTGTGCCGCCCACCGTCAGCGCGATCTACGTCCATGTCCGACGCGATCTCGCGGACACCGGGGCGCCTCTGGATGTGATTCTGGACGACATCAACACGCGCATCCGATCGCGACGAGGAATCATTTTGGCCGATCGGCAAATTCTTCATGGGCCGGTTGGCGAAGGATGGGGCATCCATCGGAGAAGGCAGGCCGAAGCTTGCGAAGTTGCTAAGCGCCGATGAAGTCGCAAAGCTCCCGATGGAACGCTGGATGTTGCAACGCGCGCAGCGCCGGCCCGAATCTAGGGAGTGGAAGGCCCAGAACATCGCAGTTCTGGTCGGCGATCAGGGTCCGAAGCTCCTGGCAAGAACTACCCGGGCGGACTGAACCCATGTCAGCCGCCTGCACCACGTAGCCGCCATGCCAACACCTCTCGACAAATGGCAAGAGCGCCTGGAGAGGCACTTCGAATCGCTGGCGCGCAAACGGTCGTCGTCGGGCTTTCCGATTTTCGCATTGGAGCACGGACTGGAGCAGGGCGAGTTGGACGAGATCGCGTCCCAACTGCGCTCGCGCTTGAGGGCCGGCCTTCAACTTTCGCCGCATTGGCTTTCATGGGTTGTCTACGCGACCGAGCGCGGCTATGCCTACACGGGCGACGAATACTGGCACTCATTCGAAGAAAGCACGCCGGCCTGGGATTTTTCCGACCGGGACAGGATTAAGCCGTGGTTCAAGAAGTTTCAGAAAGCCTATAACGGTGTCGAGCCATCCGGTCCGTGGGCCGAACACAGGCGAATCATAGCTTGGCCCATCACACATGCGGTTCTTCCGCGTTACCTCCAGCGGGAATTCGCGCGCGCGCTTTATGATCTCCGTTTTCGTCTCGCAACGCTGGCCGGCCTTGAACCGGCGCGGATCGGACGGCTGCTCGCGGCAAACGCCTACGCAACCACACGCTTTCAAGAGTTTCTCCAGCAAGAGGAATTGACTGGCCGTATCGTTCTAGCGCTTCTCGGCGCGCCATCGGGAGATGAAGGTCGCGAGCCCATCTATCGCAAAACCCTCAACCGGATTGTCGTCGATCTCGAAAAGGTAAGAAGCGCGCGCGGCTGGTTGAAGGAAACGCAGCGCATCGTATCCGACCGATTCAAGGGAATCGGCCGCGGCAACGCGCCCGTCCAAAGACCCGCGCCCGATATTCGAGAAAGACATGCCGAACAGCTTCCCCGTCCTGAAGTCCGGCCCAACCTGCTCCTTCGTTACAGTGGCGACAGCAACTGGACCGTCGTCATCGACATGCCGGATTTCAGGGGCGTCGCCGCGCTCGATGGCGAAGTCGCATCGTTCCTACGGCGCACGCGTTGCCGCCTGAACGGCGCGCCAGGCAGGAAGCCCGCCGGGTGGCTTCTGTCGGGAAGCCGCAAATCCGTACTAAGAACATGGCCCGATCAGGCAAAGCCGCTTCTCGAATTCGAGCAGCCGAACGCCTATCTGACGCACCTACTGGAATCCGAATGCCGGCTGAGCGCCGGTCCGGTGTGGCTTTTCCGCATTGGAGCCGATGGCACCGCCTTTGAGATTGCCGGGCACATCGTCCGGCCCGGCAGCAACTATGTTGTAGTCACCGCCGGCGATCTTCCCGAACGACACGCCTTCGCGAGCGCATGCACGATCGATTGCGTCGGAGTGAAGGCGTTCAAGCTCGCTATTCCCGCTGCGGTTGGCGCCGAAGACACGCGCTGGCTGCACAAGCTCGGTTTGCAGATTGCGCGGACGATCCGCGTCTGGCCGGCCGGCATGCCCGGCCGCAACTGGGACGGCGAAGGCCGTAGCGAGTGGCTGACGACGGAACAGCCGATCCTCGCGCTCATGCACGATCATCCGGTCGAAGCCTATGAACTCAGCATCGACCGGGGCGGGGAGCAGGTCATCAAGGCCGGAAATCCCGGGAGGCCAATTTACCTGAAACTCTCGAGGCTTTCCGTCGGCACGCACCTGTTAACGATCAAGGCGCGCAGAACCGGAGCGTTGGGCGAAATCGCGTCCGCGCCGCCGGAAGGGCACCTGCAACTCAGCGTCCGCGAACCCCAACCCTGGCTTCCCGGTGTTGTCTCGCACGCGGGTATGCTCGTGAGGCTCGATCCGCCGGACGCCAGCCTAGATATGTTCTGGCAAAACAAGGTCGTGCTGTCGGTGCTCGGGCCGCAAGGTCGCTCGGTGTCTTTCGTTCTGCATCTCGAGAGCAGAGATGGCAGCGAAATCCTCTCGGAGAACGTCGGCGCTCCCATGGAGTTGCCCATCACACCGGAAGCCTGGAGCAAACAATTCGGCCAGTTCGTGAAGCGCGAAAGGGTCGCGTGGAGCTTGCTCGAAGCTGCTGTCGGCCGGCTTGTGATAAATGGCGAGACGCTCGGTGAAACGTCTTTTCGTTTCGAGCATGAAGTACCGCCTCTGCGCTGGGTGCTGCGCAACGAGCATGGCAACATCGTTGTCAGACTCGTTGACGAGACTGGTCAGGAAGG
Organism: Allostellaceae bacterium; assembly: GCA_035945115.1. GTDB lineage: Bacteria > Pseudomonadota > Alphaproteobacteria > ATCC43930 > CGMCC-115725 > DAHUYF01. Next base: position 2,786 of record DASZAN010000203.1, on the reverse strand, counting down.
CGAAGGCCCGGAAAGCAGCTTCTACGACATGCAGCGACCGCTCAGGCGTGGCCTATGCGCGCCGGACGCATGTCGCGCCGGTCTGACAGTGCAGCGTCCCGGCGGCCTGTTTTTCGCCCGGCGGGGGCAGCACAGCGACATGGTTGTCGTGAGCACCGGCTTGACGGCCGGCGGTTTGCAGGGGCTGGGAGTCAGTCCGATATGCGATGAAATCGGGACAGTCGCCTTAACGCTTGCGGAGCCATGCCGAATTCTTGCGCTGTGGCGGAAGGCGCGGCTGGCGGGTTTTCTGGCCGACAGCAGATGCCAGCAGGTGCGGAACAGCATCGTCATAGCAATTTTTGAACGCATTTGCGGCACGAACTGGGCATCCGCCGAATCCGAGTACCGCCGAAATCCAGGCTCAGCAAATGCCAACGAAAATCTCAAGCGTTGTGTTGTCGATGGTCGAGCTCCCGGTTTCGCCGTCGTCCTGCATCGTGACCACGGAAAGATGAACGGGAATTTCGGTCAGGCATCGGCTTGGTACGCCGAACTCGCGCGTCGATACAAAGTCTGCACCGATCCCGGCCTCTGCACATTCGCGCTCAAATTCGCGAGCGCGCCCGATCGCATAGAAGATAGCTACGGCGCAAACCTTCACCGCATGCTTGGCCAGCTTGCCGCTGCACCTGCGATCCTCCGCGGCGCACGGCTGCTGGCGGCTCTATGCGCGCAAGAGCAAGGACCGTCGATTACCGGCGCATCGCTGCTTCCGAGGTGGCGATGGTAATCACCGAACTCCGACCGGATGACGTTCTCGCCGATTGCCGCCGAGCGTTGCATCTGCCGGCGGCTGCGCGCACGCTGATGGACGATGGCCTGCTGGCCGCGCTATTAAGGCGCAGCGCAGGGATGCGTTGCCCGTGTTCGCGAGCGGTGTTGCGGGCTTCCCTTGTTGAAAGCCTTCAGGGCTTGTCTCAGGACGCCAAACAACTTGCAGAACGCATCGAGGAAATCATCGATGCTCTCATCGTCGCGGGCGATCTGCTCGAACTCAGCGATGTCGTCACCGACGATCCCGGAGCGAAGGGCACTTGGGTTTACGCGGCGCCACCGGGCTTCGTCGCGCGTCCGAGCGGCAGTATCTTCCTCATCGGCGTCGTTCCCGACCAGGACACGTTCCTGCCGGAAGGACTCGCGTCTCGCGTGACCCACGAGGGCTTCACGCGGCTGATCGCGCGGCAGCCAGGGGAAGACCTGGCCGCCGAATTGCACGAACAGGGCCTGCAGGAGCTGTCGGAGCATGTTTGGCTAAGATGCCCCAAGCCGGAGTCGGCCCAGGAAATGCTGGCCGCGCTGGAATATCGGCTGGCCTCGCAACCGCCGAGCGGTGCAATCGGGGGCTTGCAGATTCTCGACTCCGCGCAGCCGGTCACTTACTATCGGGGAAGGTGGACGACGCCGAAACGGCATAGCGGCAATTTCGTCGCCCGCCGTCCGCAGGAATTCGGTGCCTCGCTTTGGTGCTTCGTCACGCTCCAGGACGGCGTTGCAACGCGGCTTCTCGACCTTCCCTTAAAGAAGTTTCGCTGGCGCGGCAGTGATGCGGCCTGGCACGTCCAGATGGCGCTTGATCGCCGGTTCGGTCATCCGCAGCTCTACCGGCGACGGGCCGCCGATGACGGAGTCCGGCTAGATTTCTTTTCTCCGCTTCCGCTGTGGGCGCAAAGGCGGCTTATAATATTCGGCCGGCCCGTACCGCCGGAGAAATGCCTGATGTCCTATTTGCTTCCTTCCGGCGAAGCCAAGGTCGAAGAGCGCTTTCTGCAGGACCGGCTCTGGCTTTCGGTTGCGGACGGCTCAAGCGAAAGGGGCGCGCATGCAAACAATCCATGAAACGATCGAGAACCTTCACGGGTCGCTGCGCGACTATATCGAGGCGACGTACCACATCAGCCCCCGCACGCTGATCGAGCGGCGCAGGGAACTGCTGAATTGTCCCGGCGTCATTCATCAGGTGCCCTATCTGGAATCAACGCCACGCTACCAGACGGGCGAGGGCTTCGCGGACATGAAGGGGCTGCCGCCAGCGGCCCTGCAAGTCTATTCGTTGCTCACAAAGGCGGACGGGAACCTTCCCCGCCTCATTTACGATCCACCTTACAAGCACCAGTCAGAGTCGATCCACGGCTGCCTCATCGACGGCAAAAATCTCGTTGTCATGACGGGCACCGGCTCGGGCAAAACCGAAGCCTTCCTGCTGCCGATTCTCGGCAAGCTTGCGCGCGAGGCAAACGCGAGACCAGCGTCCTTCAGGGACAATCCGGCGATGCGCGCGCTGATCCTTTACCCGATGAACGCGCTCGTGAACGACCAGTTGGGGCGGCTACGCTCATTGTTCGGCGATCCGCGCCTGGTGAAGCTGTTCAAGTCGTGGGCCAGCAGGCCGCCGCGCTTCGCCCGTTACACGAGTCGCACGCCTTATGCGGGCATCCGCACGACCAAGAAGGATTCCGTCAAACTAAAGTCGTTCGGCGAATTCTACGCCGACATCGAAAGCCGCGCGCTCGGTGAAGAATCGGACGACCAGAAGGACGCGAAGCGCCTTCTCGCCGCGCTCAAGGAGCGCGGCAAATGGCCGGCCAAGCCGAACCTCGCCGCGTGGTTCGGAGAGAAGAATTCCGTATGGGCTAACCGCAAGACCGGAGAATTCGTTCGCGCTGTCACGCTGCCGGACGACTCCGAACTGCTGACGCGGCACGAGGTGCAGGCCGCGCCACCCGATCTGCTCGTCACCAACTATT
>DASZAN010000202.1:0-2677 GCA_035945115.1 Allostellaceae bacterium | reverse complement strand
GTTGAAAGGCCGCGACGGCTGCGACTTCTCGTTCTCCGGCCTCAAGACCGCGGTGCGCCATATCGTCGGCGAGCGACCCGCTCTCGACCGCGCCGAGATCGCGGATCTGGCGGCGGCGATCGAACTGGCAATCTGCGATGCGCTCGCCGACCGCACGGGGAACGCGGTGCGCTGGCTCGAACGGCATCGGCCGCAGGCGCGTGCGCTCGTCGTCGCGGGCGGCGTCGCCGCCAATCTTCGGCTGCGCCGGCGGCTGGCCGATCTCGCCGCCGAGGCGGGGCTCGAATTCGTCGCGCCGCCGCCGGAGTTGTGCACCGACAACGCCGCGATGATCGCCTGGGCCGGCATCGAGCGGCTGCGGCTTGGCCTCACGGACGGGCTCGATGCGCCGGCCCGTCCGCGCTGGCCGCTCGACGCCGCGGCGCCGCCGCGGCCGGGCGCCGGGGTCAAGGCATGAAGCGGCTCGCGATCATCGGCGGCGGCGCCTGGGGCACCGCGCTCGCGCTCGTCGCCCGGCGCGCCGGCGGCGAGCCGGTGTTGTGGGCGCGCGACCGCGACGTCGTCGCGGCGATATCCGAGCGGCACGAGAACCCGATATTTCTGCCCGGCATCGCGCTCGATCCCGTGATTACGGCGACTGCCGATCTCGCAGAGGCGACGGACGCGGCGCAGGCGGCCGTGCTCGCCGTGCCGGCGCAGTTTCTACGCGGCGTGCTGGCGCGGCTCGCGGGCGCCATGCCCGCGGGACTGCCGGTGCTGATCTGCGCCAAGGGGATCGAGAGCGGGACCGGCAGCACGATGTCGGAAATCGTCGCCGAGCTGTTGCCGGGCTCGCCCTTCGCCGTTCTCTCGGGCCCGAGCTTTGCCATCGAGGTGGCGCAAGGCCTGCCGACGGCGGTGACGATCGCGAGCACCGACGAGGCGCTCGCCCGCGCCTTTTCGGGCGCGCTCGGCAGCCCCCGCTTCCGGCCCTATCTGTCGGCGGACCCAATCGGCGCCGAGATCGGCGGTGCGGTGAAGAACGTGCTGGCGATCGCCTGCGGCATCATCCTCGGGCGCGGCCTCGGCGACAATGCACGTGCGGCGCTGATCACCCGCGGGCTCGCCGAGATGATCCGGCTGGGGCTCGCCAAGGGCGGCCGCGCCGAGACGTTCAGCGGCCTTTCCGGGCTCGGCGACCTGGTGCTGACCTGTAGCGCGCTCAAATCGCGCAACCATGCGCTCGGCTTCGCGCTCGGCCGCGGCGGGAGCCTGGAGAGGGCGCTCGCCGGACGCCGCTCGGTGGTCGAGGGGGTGGCGAGCTCGGCCGCCATCGTTGCGCTGGCCGCCCGGCTCGGCATCGAGATGCCGATCAGCGAGGCGGTCGCGGCGGTTATCCATGAGGGCGTGGCGATCGAGGCGATGACCAACCGGCTGTTGCGCCGGCCCTATCGCAGCGAGTGATTTGGTGCGCTGCCGGGCGCCTCGGAAAAGCCTTTTCTGGGAGCGGCGAAAGCCAATATCATGAAGACGAGCGAGGAGCGTCATCGGCTCGGAGAGATGAGCGGCAAGCGCGGCGAGGAAGGACCTGGTACGGGCGTCGTCGTCAAGGCCAAGCCGAAGACGAAGAAGCCCTCGATGTACAAAGTGCTGATGTTGAACGACGACTACACGCCGATGGAGTTCGTCGTCCACATTCTCGAACGGTTCTTCAACAAGAACCGGCAGGAAGCGACGCGCATCATGCTGCACGTTCACCGCCGCGGCGTCGGGATCTGCGGCGTTTACACCTACGAAGTGGCCGAAACCAAGGTCACGCAGGTCATGGATTTCGCCCGGCAGCACCAGCACCCGCTGCAGTGCACGCTGGAAAAGGATTAGCGGGAAGTCCGAGGAAGGATAGGCTGGCGTGCTGTCACGCACTCTCGAAAAATCGCTGCACCGGGCGCTGGCATTGGCCAACGAGCGCCGGCACGAATACGCGACCCTCGAGCATCTGCTGCTGGCGCTGACCGAGGACCAGGACGCGATCGCGGTATTGCGCGCCTGCAGCGTCGATGTCGACCGGCTGCGCCGCGAGCTGTTGGGCTATGTCGACAACGAGCTCGGCAATCTCGTCGTCAACCAGCACGAGGATGCGAAGCCCACCGCGAGCTTTCAGCGGGTGCTGCAGCGCGCCGCGATCCATGTCCAATCTTCCGGGCGCGAGGAAGTGACCGGCGCCAACGTGCTCGTCGCGATGTTCGCCGAGCGCGAGAGCCACGCCGTCTATTTCCTGCAGGAGCAGGACATGACGCGCTTCGACGCGGTCAATTACATCTCGCACGGCATCGCCAAGGCGCCTGGGCGCTCCGAAACCCGGCGGGTGCAGGGCGCCGACGATGAGGAACGCGGCGAAAAGTCGCAGAAGCGCAACCATGATGCGCTCGACGCCTATTGCGTCAACCTCAACAAAAAGGCGAAGACCGGCAAGATCGATCCGCTGATCGGCCGCGAGGCCGAGGTCGACCGGACGATTCAGATCCTGTGCCGGCGCTCGAAGAACAACCCGCTCTATGTCGGCGACCCCGGCGTCGGCAAGACGGCGATCGCGGAAGGCTTGGCGCGCCGCATCGTGCAGCGCGAGGTGCCGGAGGTGTTGCAGGGCGCGACGATCTATGCGCTCGACATGGGAGCGCTCTTGGCCGGCACACGCTAT
>DASZAN010000201.1:0-149126 GCA_035945115.1 Allostellaceae bacterium | reverse complement strand
TGTCGACGGCACTGATTTTGCTGAAGCGGTGCATGACCTCGACCCGGCCGAAACGATGTTCATCGTCTCATCCAAGACCTTCACGACCTTGGAGACGATGACGAATGCGCGCACCGCGCGCGACTGGCTCCTGGCTGGCTTGAACCGCGAGGATGCCGCCATTGCCAAGCACTTCGTCGCCGTCTCGACCAATGCCGAGGAAGTGACGAAGTTCGGCATTGATGCCGCGAACATGTTCGGCTTCTGGGATTGGGTCGGCGGGCGCTACTCGATGGATTCGGCGATCGGCCTCTCGACCATGCTGGCGATCGGCCCGGACAATTTCCGCGCCATGCTCGGTGGCTTCCATGAGGTGGACGAGCATTTCCGAACGGCGCCGTTCGAGCGCAACCTCCCCGTGCTCATGGGCTTGCTTGCCGTCTGGTACAACAATTTCTTCGGCGCGCAGACCGTCACGGTGCTGCCCTACGAGCAATATCTGAAGCGTTTTCCCGCTTACCTCCAGCAATTGACCATGGAGAGCAACGGCAAGCATGTGACGCGCGATGGCGTTCCCGTCGACTACGACACCGGGCCGATCTATTGGGGCGAGCCGGGAACCAACGGCCAGCATTCCTTCTATCAGCTGATCCATCAAGGGACGCGGCTGATCCCCTGCGACTTCATCGCCTTCTGCGAGACCCTCAATCCGCTAGCTCGGCATCACGACATGCTGCTGGCCAATGTTTTCGCCCAGACCGAAGCGCTCGCTTTCGGCAAGACCGTCGAGCAAGTCAAGGCAGAGGGAACGCCGGACTGGCTCGTGCCGCATCGCGCCTTCGAAGGCAACCGTCCCTCCAACACGCTGTTGCTGGATCGCCTGGCGCCGGCAGCGGTCGGAAAGCTGGTCGCGCTCTACGAGCACAGCGTCTTCACCCAGGGCGTCATCTGGCAAATCGATTCCTTCGATCAGTGGGGCGTGGAGCTGGGGAAGGCTCTGGCGCAGCGCATCATCCCAGAGCTCGAGAGCAAGGCCGAACCGAAACTGGAGCATGACAGCTCGACCAACACGCTGATCCACCGCTACCGCAAGCGCAAAGGAGGCGGCCGCTGACCACGGCCCGCGGAGCGTTGACTGAGGCAGGCCGGAGCACTGGCCATTGCAGGAGGACTTGCTCGTGCAACTCGGAATGATCGGCCTTGGGCGAATGGGCGCCAACATGGTGCGTCGGCTTTTGCAGGGTGGCCATCAATGCGTCGTCTTCGACATGTCCGCGAAGGCGGTGGCAGAGCTGGTCAAGGAGAAGGCGATCGGGACCACCTCGCTGGCGGAATTCGCGCGCGGCCTCAGCAAGCCGCGCGCCGTGTGGCTGATGGTGCCGGCCGGCGCGGTTGACAAAACCATCGCCGATCTCTTGCCCCATCTCGAGCGCGGCGATGTCCTGATCGACGGCGGCAACTCCTACTACGTCGACGACATCCGCCGCGCCAAGGAACTGACGGCCAAAGGCATTCACTATGTCGATGTCGGCACTAGCGGCGGCGTCTGGGGGCGGGAGCGCGGCTATTGCATGATGATCGGCGGCGAGACCGAGGCAGTGACGCGTCTCGATCCGATCTTTGCCACGCTGGCGCCAGGCCGGGGCGATATCCCGCGCACTCCCGGGCGCGACAAGGCCGGCGGCACCGCCGAGCAGGGTTATCTGCATTGTGGGCCGAACGGCGCCGGCCATTTCGTCAAGATGGTGCATAACGGCATCGAATACGGGGTGATGGCGGCTTATGCGGAAGGGTTGGCGGTCCTCGAGGCGGCCAATATCGGCAACCGCACTGGTGCGGTCGATGCCGAAACCACGCCGCTGCGCGATCCCGAGCACTATCGCTACGATCTCGATCTCCCCGAAATAGCTGAAGTCTGGCGCCGCGGCAGCGTCATCGCCTCTTGGCTCCTCGACCTTTCCGCGGCCGCTCTGGCGCGCGATCCGGCGCTCGCGGCTTTTGAAGGCCGTGTCTCCGATTCCGGCGAAGGGCGCTGGACGATCAAGGCCGCCATCGACGAAGGTGTCCCGGCCCATGTCCTCAGCGCCGCGCTCTACGAGCGCTTCAGCTCGCGCGGCGAGGCGGATTTCGCCAACAAGCTGCTCTCCGCCATGCGCTACGAGTTCGGCGGCCATATCGAGAAGTCGCACTCATGACAGACCAAGAGCTCGACCAGCTGGCGATCAACACTATCCGCACGCTCTCGATCGACGCGGTGCAGCAGGCGAAGTCCGGACATCCCGGTACGCCCATGGCGCTGGCGCCGCTCGTCTACACCATCTGGAACCGGGTCATGCGCTTCGACCCGAAGGATCCGATCTGGCCCAACCGCGACCGCTTCGTCCTCTCCAATGGTCATGCTTCGATGCTGCTCTGGTCGGTGCTCTATCTGACAGGCACCGTCGCGGTGAATGCCGACTACGAGCGGCTCGGCAAGCCTTCCGTCACCCTCGACGACATCCGCCGCTTCCGCCAGCTCGACAGCAAGGCGCCGGGCCATCCGGAATATCATTGGGTCTCGGGCGTCGAGGCGACCACAGGTCCACTCGGACAAGGCATCGCCAACAGCGTCGGCATGGCGATCGCGCGGAAATGGCTGGCGGCGCGCTACAACCGGCCGGGCTTCGACATCTTCGACTACAACATTTACGCGGTGTGCGGCGATGGCTGCCTGATGGAGGGAGTGGGCTCAGAGGCGGCGTCGCTGGCGGGACACCTCGGACTCGATAACCTCTGCTGGATCTACGACAACAACCACATCACCATCGAGGGCAACACGCGCATCGCCTTCACCGAGGACGTGGCGGCGCGCTTCCTGGGATATCACTGGAACGTGCTGCGGGTCGGCGACGCCAACGACCGCGAAGAGATCGAGCGGGCGCTCGCCGTCTTCCGCAAGACCGAAGGCCGGCCGACCTTGATCATCCTCGACAGCCATATCGGCTATGGCGCGCCACATGCCGTCGACACCGCGGCAGCCCATGGCGAGCCCCTGGGCGAAGACGAGGTGCGGCTCGCGAAGCGCGCTTATGGCTGGCCGGAGGATGCGAAATTCCTCGTGCCCGACGGCGTGCGCGCGCATTTCGCTGCGGGCATCGGCGTGCGCGGCGCGGCAGCGCGGCAGCAATGGGAATCGCTCTTCGCCGGTTACCGGCGGCAATTCCCTGACCTCGCCAACGAGATCGAGCAGATGCAGCGGCGCGAGCTGCCCGAGGGGTGGGACCGCAACATGCCACACTTCCCCGCCGATCCCAAGGGCATCGCCGGACGCGACGCGTCGGGGCAGGTGCTGAATGCGCTCGCCCAGAACATCCCCTGGCTGCTCGGCGGGGCGGCGGATCTCGCGCCGAGCACTCGAACCACGCTCAAATTCGCCGGCGCCGGCGATTTCGAAGCGGAGACGCCGGGCGGGCGGAACTTTCATTTCGGCGTTCGCGAGCACGCGATGGCGGCGATCGTCAACGGGCTCTCGCTCTCGAAGCTGCGTGCGTTTGGCGCCACCTTCTTCATCTTCAGCGATTATGCGCGGCCGTCGATCCGCCTCTCCGCGATGATGGAGCTGCCGACGATCTGGGTCTTCAGCCATGACGCGATGGGCGACGGCGAGGACGGACCGACGCATCAACCTGTCGAGCAGCTGATCTCGATGCGCGCCGTGCCCGGGCTGACCTTGTTCCGGCCGGCCGATGCCAACGAGGTGGTCGAGGCTTATCGCTACATCATGCAGCTGCGCCACCGGCCGGCGGCGATCGCGCTGTCGCGCCAGCCGCTGCCGACCTTCGATCGCCGCCGCTACGCCGCCGCCGACGGCGTCGCCCGCGGCGCCTATGTCATGGCGGATCCGGCCAAGGGCGCGCCCGAGATCATTCTCATCGCCACCGGCAGCGAGGTCGCCGTCGCCATCGGCGCCCATGAGAAGCTGACGGCGGACGGCATACGCTGCCGGGTGGTGTCGATGCCGTCTTGGGACGTCTTCGAGGAGCAGCCGCAATCCTATCGCGACAGCGTGCTGCCGCCGCAAATCGCGGCGCGCATCGCCGTCGAGCAGGGCTCGGTGATCGGCTGGGACCGCTATGTCGGCCCGGCCGGTCGGGTGATCGGAATGAAGACCTTCGGCGCCTCGGCGCCGCTCAAGGAATTACAGCGCAAATTCGGCTTCGAGCCGGAGCGGATCGTCGGCCTTGCCAAGGAGATGCTGCAATGGAAGCGATGACATTGGCGAAGGAAGCGACCGCCGTGGCGCCATGCGGCGTGGCGCCGGCGCCGCCCTGCGCGATGGTGATCTTCGGCGCCGCCGGCGATCTGACCAAGCGCCTGCTGGTGCCGGCGCTCTACGACCTCGTGCTCGCAGAGCGCCTGCCACCGGAGTTTCGGCTCGTCGGTGTGGCGACGTCGCCGCTGACGACGGCCGACTGGAAGCAAAGCCTGACCGACATGATGCACCAGTTCGTCGGCCAGGCCGATGGCGAGTTCCATGCGCCTCGTCTCGACGAGAAGGCATGGCGCTGGCTCACCGATCGCATGACTTATTTCCCGGGCGACCTCAACGATCCCGAGATGTATCGCCGGCTGCGCGAGCTTCTCTCCGATCTCGACAAGAACGCCGGCACGGCCGGCAATTACCTCTTCTATCTGGCGGTGCCGGATCGCCTGTTCGGCACGGCGGTCGGCCGATTGGGCGCCGCCGGCCTCATGCAGGAGACGAACGATCACTGGCGTCGCCTGGTGATCGAGAAGCCCTTTGGGCACGATCTCGACTCTGCACGAGCGCTCGATGCGCAAATCCTCAAGACCCTCAAAGAGCCGCAGATCTATCGCATCGATCATTTCCTCGGCAAAGAGACAGTGCAGAACGTGATGGCGCTGCGCTTCGCCAATGGCTTGTTCGAGCCGATCTGGAATCGCGAGCATATCGATCACGTTCAGATTACAGCGTCCGAGACGGTCGGCGTCGAGCAGCGCGGCAAATTCTACGAGACGACCGGCGCGCTCAGAGACATGGTTCCCAACCACATGTTTCAGCTCCTGGCCATGACTGCCATGGAGCCGCCAATCTCCTTCGACGCCGAAGCCGTCCGCGCGAAAAAGGCGGAAGTCATCGAGGCCATCCGCCCGATGAGCGAGGCGGAAGCCTTGAGGAACGCGGTGCGCGGTCAATATGGGGCGGGCACCGTTCTGGGCCGACGGTTCAATGCCTATCGCGAAGAGCCGGACGTGTCGCCGAATTCGGTCACCGAGACCTTTGTCGCCCTCAAGCTCAACATCGACAATTGGCGCTGGGCCGGCGTGCCCTTCTATATCCGCACCGGCAAACATACGAGCCGTCGGCGAACCGAAATCGCCATCCGCTTCCACCAGGCGCCGTATTCAATCTTCCGCGGCACGGATGTCGAGCGCTTGCATCCCAACTGGATGATTCTCCGCATCCAGCCCGACGAAGGCATCGGCCTCGAATTCGCGGCGAAGCGCCCCGGCCCGACCGTGACGCTGGGAACCGTGTCGATGGACTTCGCCTACAAGAACTATTTCAAGCTGGCGCCCAACACGGGTTACGAAACGCTCCTCTATGACTGCATGATCGGTGACGCGACGCTGTTCCAGCGCGCCGACAACATCGAGTCGGGATGGCGCGCGGTACAGCCGATCCTCGATGCCTGGGCCCACCATCCGCCGACGGATTTTCCCAACTACAGCGCCGGCAGCCGCGGCCCGGTCGCCGCCGACGAGCTGCTGGCGCGGGACGGCCAACAATGGCGGGAACTCGATTGAGCGAGAACGCGGCAAGAGTCATGCGCGAGAAACGCAAGATCTCCCTGGTGATCGCGGATGTCGACGGCACGCTCGTCACCGAGGAAAAGATCCTGACGGCGCGCGCGCAGGCCGCGGTCAAGGCGCTTAACCGTGCCTCTGTCCGCTTCGCCATCACCAGCGGTCGCCCACCGCGGGGGATGGCGATGTTGTTCGAGGCGCTCGAGCTCAGCGCGCCTGTCGCCGGCTTCAATGGCGGGCTCTTCGTCAAGCCGGACCTCTCGATCCTCGCGCAGAAAACGCTCGCGCCTGAGATCGCGCGCCAAGCGCTTGAGCTCATCCGCGGGCATGGTCTCGACGCCTGGGTCTATTGCGGCAATGACTGGCTCATCACCAAGCGCGAGGCGCCGCATGTGGCGCGGGAAGCGTGGACGGTCAAGTTCGAACCGAAGGTCGTGGCAAGTTTCGATGACCGGCTCACCAGTGTCGCCAAGATCGTCGGCATCAGCGACGATCTCGAGCGCGTCCGCCGCGCCGAGGCCGATGCCCAGGCAGCGTTAAAGAATCGCGCGACAGCGGCCCGCTCGCAGCCCTACTATCTCGACATCACCCACAAGGACGCCAACAAGGGAGCGGTCGTCGATTATCTGTCGGCGCATCTCGCCGTGCCAGCCGCGGAGATCGCGACCATCGGCGATCAGCCCAATGATGTGCTCATGTTCAGGCGATCGGGAATGAGCATCGCCATGGGCAATGCCTCGGATCAGGTCAAAACGCAGGCCGATATGACGACCGATTCATACAACGACGAGGGCTTCGCCAAGGCGATGGAGCGCTTCGTTCTGGCGTCGGTTGGATAGGAGGCCGATGGACGCGATGGTCACCCACATCGAGGTTGTCGCGGACCCGCCGAAGCTGGCAGCGCGCGTCGCCGAATGGATGACCGCGACGGCAACGGCGGCGGAAGGGCGCTTCCGCGTCGCGCTGTCCGGCGGATCGACACCGAAGACGCTCTATGCCCTGCTCGCTTCCGATCAGTTCAGAAGCCGTTTTCCCTGGCACCGCGTCGAGTGGTTCTGGGGCGACGAGCGCTTCGTTCCCTGTGATGACCCCGAAAGCAACTACAGGATGGCGCGCGAGGCAATGTTCGCAAAAGCGCCGGTGCCGCCGGAGAATATCCATCCCATTCCGACGGACGGCGATCCCGAGGAAGCCGCGCGGCGCTACGAACGGACCCTCAAGCAGGCCTATGGGTCGCCGACCCTCGACCCCGCGCGGCCCTTCTTCGACATCACGCTGCTGGGGCTCGGCGAAGACGGGCACACCGCCTCGCTGCTGCCCGGCGACAAGCTGCTCGACGAGCGCAAGCGGTGGGTGGCCGCCGTCCTGCATGGGCGCCCGGAAATTCGCATCACCTTGACCTATCCCGTTCTCGAGAGCAGCCGGTACGTCGCCTTTCTCGTGTCCGGCAAAGGCAAGGCCGCCGCGCTCAGCCGGATCCGCGCCGGTGATAGCCTCTTGCCCGCGGCCCGGGTTCATCCCGTCGGCGAGCTCATCTGGTTCGTCGATCGCATCGCTGCGACGGGGTCATAAGGTGCCGTCGATCATCATCGCGCCTTCGCTGCTGTCAGCGGACTTCACGCGCCTCGGAGAAGAGGTCCGGGCGGTCGATGCGGCTGGGGCCGATTGGATCCATGTCGATGTGATGGATGGGCGCTTTGTCCCGAACATCACGATTGGGCCCGTCGTGCTCGCGGCGATCCGCGGTTGCACCGCAAAACCGCTCGATGTCCACCTAATGATCGTCGAACCGGAACGGTACGTCGCTGCTTTCGCTGAGGCCGGCGCGGACCATCTCCTCGTTCAGGCAGAGCCTGGGTCCACTGTTCATTTGCACCGGGTGCTTACGCAGATTCGCGCCCTCGGCAAGAAAGCGGGCGTGGTCCTGGATCCAGCGACGCCGCCGGAAATGATCGAATATGTTCTTCATCTCTGCGACGTGATCCTGGTCATGACCGTCAATCCGGGCTTCGGCGGTCAGGCGTTTCTGCCGGAAATGCTGCCGAAAGTCCGGCGCATTCGCACGATATGCGCCGAGCGCGGCGTCCATCCCGTCATCGAGGTCGATGGCGGCGAGACCGCGACGACAGCGGCCCGAGCTGCTGCGGCCGGGGCGACGGCGATCGTCGCTGGCTCGGCGATCTTCGGCACGAAGGATTACGCATCCGCGATCGCCGCCATACGCCGGGCCGCGCTTGCGGCCGCAGACAGCTCATGACGCAAGACGTTTCCTCGGGCACGGCGCGCGATGCGCTCAAGCGGGCGGCGGCCGAAGCCGCGGTCGGGCTCGTCCACGACGGCATGGTCGTCGGGCTCGGCACCGGTTCGACCGCGGCGTTTGCGCTCGAGGCCTTGGCGCGACGCCACCAACAGGGGTTGCGGTTCCTGGGAATTCCGACCTCCAAGGCGACGGCGGCACGTGCCGCACGGCTTGGCCTTCCCTTGACCTCGTTCGCCGCGCATCGCCAGATCGATCTCACGATCGATGGCGCCGACGAGGTGGAGCGCGGCACGCTCAATCTGATCAAAGGGCTTGGCGGCGCCTTGCTGCACGAGAAGATCGTGGCTTCCAACAGCCGGCGGCTGGCGATCATCGTCGATCAAACCAAGCTGGTTGACCGCCTCGGTGCTCATGCGCCGGTGCCGGTAGAGGTCGTGCCCTTCGGGCTCGAGGCGACTCAGACGGCGCTCGAGGTGCTTGGCGCGGACACGCGCCTTCGTGTGATGCCAGGGGGCGATCCTCTGGTCACTGACAGCGGCAATCAGATCCTCGACTGCAATTTCGGCGAGATCGCCGATCCGGCGCGCCTCGATGAGCGGATCCGATCGGTCGTGGGCGTCGTGGAGAGCGGTCTGTTCATCGGGCGGGCCAGCTTGGTGTTCCTCGCCGATGACAGCGGCGTTCGCCGCCTGGAGAGCCCGCATGTTCATCGTGGCGGCCCACCGGTGTTGGTCGTCATGGGCGTGTCGGGTTCGGGGAAAAGCGTCGTGGCGGAGGCGCTTGCAGCTCGCCTCGGCTGGCCCTTCGAGGAGGGCGACTGGCTCCATCCGGAGGCCAACGTTGCGAAGATGCATGCCGGCATCGCGCTGACCGATACCGACCGCCAGCCCTGGCTCGAAGCCGTCGCGGCGTGGATCGACAATCAGCGCACCAAGCATCAGCCGGGGATCATCACTTGTTCGGCCTTGAAACGGAGCTACCGCAAGATCGTTGTCGGCGATCGTCCAGAGGTCAGGCTGATTTATCTGCGCGGCGGCCACGCGATCATTGCCGAACGCCTCGCCGGCCGAGAGGGGCATTTCATGCCCGCCGCCCTGCTGCGCAGCCAGATCGATACGCTGGAGGAACCTGGGCCAGATGAAGATCCGCTCATCTTTGATATCGGACCTCCGGTCGACCGGCTCGCCGATGAGATCATCCAGCTGCTCGGTTCATCGAGCTGAGCGAGATTGAAATTTCGACATCAGGAGAGTCGTCGGTACTGGCGCAAAGCGCTTTTTGTCGATCAAAAAGGCTTTCTTCGCGTTTGTGCCAAATCCAGACGTCCGGGCGGACGATTTCGAGGATTGCCCGTGTTGGCGGGGTGTTGCCAGATTGGACGGACGCCCTCTACGTTCTCCCTTCGACCCCAGGAGCGCCTGATGCATCTCAGCGCCTTTTTCCCGACCCGCGACATCGGCCGGGATCCCGCGAAAATCCGTGACTGGGCCCAGGCGGCCGAGGATTTGGGCTATGCCCACATCGAGGTCCCCGACCATGTTTTTGGGGCACAGTCGCGCGACGGCTGGACGCCGATCTACAACGAGACCGACGCCTTCCACGAGACCTTCACGACGCTCGCCTTCCTCGCGGCGGTAACGAAGCACATCAAACTCGCGAGCGGCGTGCTCATCCTGCCGCAGCGACAAACCGGCCTCGTCGCCAAGCAAGCGGCCGAAGTCGATGTTCTGAGCGGGGGGCGGCTGCGCCTGGGCATCGGCGTCGGCTGGAATCATGTGGAATACGAGTCGCTGGGCGCCGACTGGAAGACGCGCGGCGCGCGGCAGGCGGAGCAGGTGCGCGTCATGCGCCGGCTCTGGAGCGAGGACGTCGTTACCTTCGATGGACGCTTTCACGCACTGCGCCAGGTCAGCATCCTACCGGCACCGATCCAGCGTCCGATCCCGATCTGGTTCGGTGGGTCGTCGGAGGCGGTCGTGAAGCGCGCCGCCGAGCTTGGCGACGGCTGGATGCCGATTATGGCGCCCGACGAGCAGGGCGCGGCAACGCTCGAGGCGCTTCGCGGGCATCTGAAGGCCTTCGGACGGGATCCGGCGACGTTCGGCGTCGAGGGATGGCTGCGCATGCGCGAGCCCGACCCGCAGAAATGGGGGGCCGGCGCCGAGGGCTGGCGCCGGCTTGGCGCCGATATCGTGATGCTCTATCCGATGTATAAGCTCGCGAGCTTCGATGCGCAGATCGACACACTGCGGCGCTTCAAGGACGTTGTTTCCTCATAATCGCCTGTCTTCAGATCCGCGCCGCAACGGCTGTGGGCGTGCGGGCCTACGCAAGCGATCGCGCGAAATCGAGGCATTGCTGCGCCAGCCGGCGGCGGTCCGCTTCATCGCGCATCAATGCGTCCGTGACGCGCACGGCCATTCCCTGCGCCTCCACAAGGGCTGAAAAAGACGCGTCGGCCTTATCCATCACGAAGCCGGTCACGACGCCCCGATAATGGCGTGCCACTGTGACCGGCGTGGGTGCGAGGCCGAGCTCCCGCATCATCTTCGCCGCTGGCCCTTTGACGGCAGCACCGGCAATGATCGGCGATACGGCAACCACCGGCACTCCGGCATCGACAATCAGCGCCCGGAGCCCCGGTAGGGAGAGAATGGGGTCGATGCTCACGAAGGGATTGGATGGGCAGAAGACGATCGCTTCAAGTTTGTCGTCCCTCAGCGCCTCAATAACGGCCTCGGTTGGGCGCGCACGTTCGACACCGGCAAACTCGAAACCGCTGACGGCAACGTCGCATTTGCGCGCGACGAAATACTCCTGAAACGGTAAGTCACCTTCGGCGGTGTGCACGATCGTGCGCACCGCGTCATCGCTCATCGGCAGCACACGCGCAGCGATGCCCAGTCGGCGGCAGAGGTCGGCAGTAGCCGTCGTCAGATTTTGACCAGAGCGCAAGGCAACTGCGCGCAGCGCATGGGTCGCAAGATCGCGATCGCCGAGGCGAAACCACGAAGGACCACCCAAACGGACGACCTGGTCAAGGAAGCTCCAGGTTTCCCCGGCGATCCCCCAACCGGTCTCGCGATTGGCGATTCCGGCGAGCGTATACATGACGGTGTCGAGGTCGGGCGAGATCGGCAGGCCAAGATGCTCGAAATCGTCGGCGGTATTGACGATCACGGTCAGCTTGCTGCCGATTAACCCGGCGAGCCCTTCGGCAAGCTTTGCGCCCCCGACGCCTCCGGCAAGCGCCACAATCATAGTCGTCCTTCCTATCTGAAAAGATCTTCCTCCCTCGGCCGCACAAGCTCTGCGGCATTCCCCTCGCGGCGTGGGTATGGAAATCCGCGGACATGAACGATTGGTCGGCCTTCGGCCGCTTGACCCATGAGCAGCGACGCTGCGCCTGCGACCTCGTCGGCGACGCCCACCTCGGTGACCTGCAAGCGCCGACCCGTCCGGTCAGGACTGCCACGCAGATCGAGCAGCGCGGGGAGCCCGGAAACACCGATCGCCGTCCCGATGGTGCCTAACCGCCAAGCGCGGCCGAAGCTGTCGTTGATGATGACCGCAACGTCGACGTGCGCCCGCGCCTGCAATTGCTGGCGCAGGCGTGATGCGCTCTCGTCGGGATTCTCCGGCAACAGCAGAACGATCTCTTCCTCCTGCCCATCTTCTACATTGGATGCATCGATGCCGGCGTTGGCCATAACAAAGCCGAGGCGATGAGCGGTGATGATAACGCCCGGGCGCATGCGAACCACTTCGGTTGACTCGCGAAGGATGAGCTCGGCCACCCGCGGATCCTTCCCCGTGTGCATTGCAATCTTTCGTGCTTCCGGGGAGGGCTCGACGTGGCGGAGGCGCGCGAAGCGTCCCTCCGCCTTCGACACAATTTTCTGCGCGACAACAACGATATCGCCATCTGCGAGCGTGACGCCGCTAGTCGCCGCGCTCGAGAGCACGATTCCCGCCAAATCATCACCGGCCCGGACCGTTGGCACACCCTCGAACGCGCTGAGAATCAAGCGGGCGGTCATCGCGCATCTAGCGGATTGCGTTGGCGAGCGCTCTTGGATCACTCGGCGAAGTCTGCACCACCGTCCGCAGCGGCGCCGCACTGATCGCCGCGCGCTGGCGCTCCGGAGATGCCGGGCGATAGAGCGTATCGCGTTGCATTGGCGTGCGCCCGAGCGATCCTATCGTCGCGCACATCTCCGCGGGTGGCATCTCCTGGCCATGTTGCGTCCCGGCGGCGCGCGAGATGCTTTCGTTCATCAAGGTACCGCCGAGATCATTGGCACCTGCCGCAAGGCAGCGCTTCACACCGTCGACACCCATCTTAACCCACGAGGTCTGGATGTTCTGGATAAGCGGATGGAGCACAAGCCGGGCAACGGCGTGCATCAGCACCGCTTCGCGGCCCGTCGGTCCGCGTCGCGCCCGTCCCTTGAGAAACAGCGGCGCCTCCATGGCGACAAAAGGCAGCGGCACAAACTCGGTGAAGCCTCCCGTTCGCTCCTGGAGGTCCCGTATTGCCAACAGATGGCGCGAGCATGACGCAGCGTCCTCCATGTGGCCGAACATGATTGTGGCGGTGCTGGGAAGGCCGACGGCGTGCGCTGATTCGACAATATGAAGCCACTCTCGCGTCGTGACCTTGTCGGGGCAGATGACCTTGCGCACATCGTCATCGAGGATCTCGGCAGCCGTTCCAGGTAACGTGTCGAGCCCAGCTTCCTTGAGCGCCGTGAGAAATTCCGGAACTGGCATGCGCAAGGTGGTCGCGCCGTGCGCGATCTCGAGCGGCGAGAAGGCATGGATATGGATTTCCGGCAATGCTGCTCGTACAGCGCGGCAGATCGCAAGATAAGTGGCGCCGCTGTATTCGGGATGTATGCCGCCCTGCAGGCATACCTCGGTGGCACCGCGTGCCCATGCCTCCTCGGCGCGGCGGACGATCTCGCCGAGCGCGAGGTCGTAAGGTCCGCCGCGCAGAGCTTCTGCGGTCTTGCCTTTAGAAAAGGCGCAGAACTGGCAACGAAAACTACAGATATTGGTGTAGTTGATGTTGCGGTTGACGACGAAACGAACGACGTCCCCGGTGACGTTCTGCCGCAACGCATCTGCTGCCGCAACGACGTAGGCAAAATCGATATCGCGCGCAGAGAAGAGACGTGTGATTTGCCGCTCGTCGAGGCGCATCCCCCGTTCTGCGGCCCTCACGATGTCGGAGATGCCGCGGTCGACCTCTGAGACCAGCGGTGATACGCGGTCGATCGGCAGCGCGAGGCCGGGTGCCCACGCCTCGGTGCGGGCAAAACCTTCGGCATCGCTGTGCCGCAACAACAAGGGCGTGACCCGCGCGTCGACCCAGTGCGCGGCACTTCGCACGTAGCGGGGATAGACCGGCAAGCGTTCGACGAGAATCTTTCCTTCCGCCGCCGTTGCCTTGCGCAGCGCCTCAATTTGCGGCCAGGGCGCTTCTGGATTGACGTGATCGATGGTGACCGGCGAAATGCCGCCCCAATCGTTGATTCCCGCGGCGATCAGGCGCGAATACCCGCTCGGCGACAGGTTGGGCGGCGCTTGGATGTTCATGTCCGGGCCGAGGATCAGCCGCGCCGCGGCGATCGTCCACAGCAGGTCCTCGAGCGACGGTTCTGGCGCCCGCGCGCGGCGGGTCCCGGGCTTGGCGCGAAAGTTCTGAATGATGACTTCTTGGATATGACCGTAGCGCCGATGGAGGTCGGCAATTGCGTCGAGTGCCGCGATGCGCTCCTGACGGGTCTCACCGATGCCGATCAGGATGCCCGTCGTGAAGGGTACCCGCATTTCGCCAGCGATACGAAGGGTCTCTAGCCGGAGTCGCGGCGCCTTGTCAGGCGAACCATAGTGAACCTCGCCCGGCGCGCAGAGCCGCTCCGAGGCGCTCTCCAGCATGAGCCCCATCGAGGCGGAGACGGGACGAAGCATGGTGATGTCGGCTTGCGTCATCACGCCGGGATTGATGTGTGGCAAGAGCCCGGTCTCGCGCACGACCAGCGCACACATCTCGGCGAGATAGGAAAGCGTACTCGCCTGGTTTATGCGGCGAAGAGCGTCGGCCGCAGCGGCGTAACGCAATTCGGGCTTGTCGCCCAAGGTAAAGAGTGCCTCATGACACCCGGCCGCCGCGCCGGCCCGCGCGATCGCTAAGACATCATCCGGCGTGAGATAGGGCTGGCTACCCTGATGAGGCCGTTCGGCAAAGGTACAGTAGTGGCAGACATCGCGACAAAGTTTGGTAAGGGGGATGAAAACCTTGCGCGAATAGGAAACCAGCCGACCATGGCCCTTTTCCGAAAGCGCCGCCGCCCCATCCATGAGCTCGGCAAGCGGCGTACGAGAAAGCCTCGAGACCCAATGGGACTGGCCCGGCCAACGCTCGACCGCCGACCCCTGATGCTGTTCTTCTTCGCGCATGGGGCCATTGACCCGTGGACCCGCACTTGAGTCAATATGGCACGTTGCGATTACCCTCCGCATGTTGCGAGCCGCTCTGGCCGTGAAACCGCTTCAGCGAAAACTCCTATGACTGTCCCGCGTTCGGAAAAATCGAGAATAGCTGCACTGGATGTCATCGCCGGCCGGCGCTCGGTCCGACGATATCTCCCGACCTCGCTCGGCGCCGACATCGTCGAAGAGATCCTGCGTGCTGCCGCTTGGGCGCCGTCGGCACACAATCGTCAGCCTTGGCGCTTTGTGCCGATCGCGGCCAGCGCGTCAAAGGAGCGTCTCGCCCGTGCCATGGGCGCGCACCTTAACGCCGACCGGCTTGCCGATGGTGATGATCCCGCAGCAGTGGAGCGCGACGTCACACGGTCATTCGCCCGCATCAACAGCGCACCTCTGGTGATTCTCGTCTGCCTCACCATGTCCGAGATGGATCAGTATCCCGATCCGCGGCGCCGAGAGGCTGAGCACGTGATGGCAATTCAGAGCACTGCCATGGCAATGCAGAACCTTCTGCTTGCCGCGCATGCTCTCGGACTGGGTGCTGCCGTGATGTGCGCACCACTGTTCTGCCAAGATGCGGTCGCGGCGACATTGGGTCTCCCCGCTGGATGGCAACCACAAGCATTGATTACCGTCGGCGTTCCTGCCGATGCTGGCAAGCCGCCCGTGCGTCACTCGCTCGCCGACTACGTCTGGCGGCCGCCGGGTGAGAGCGGCTAGCCGCGGCAATGCACTACATCCTCATCCCCTGCAAGCCGCTGCGTGAGGGCAAGTCGCGTCTCGCCAGCGTGCTGTCTGCAGCAGCACGGCAGAAGCTCTGCGCGGACTTGCTGCGGAATTCGCTTCGGTTGGCGCTCATACTTCAGCCCGCGGCTCGCGTGCGCGTCGTCACTCCCGATCCTGATGCGCATGACATAGCCAAGGCACAGGGAGTTGCCACGATCGAGGACAGAGGGGTTGGCCTCAACGCCGCCGTGCGGCGAGGCTTGGATGCCATTCTGGCCACAGCCGGGGCGGATGCGGCCGCGCTGATTCTGCCCATCGATCTGGCCTTCGCCACTGCCGATTCGGTGGCGCGCGCGTTCAGTGGAACCGCAGACGTGGTGCTCGCGCCTGATGCAGAGCGGCGTGGCACCAATCTTCTTTTTCTGAGACGCCGTGCCCTCAGTGTCTTTGCGCTCGCTTTCGGTCGATCGAGCTTCGCCGCCCACCGCGACGGAGCGACCCGAGCGGGCCTCAGCCTCGAAATCCTCGATGATCCCCGGCTCGCATTCGACCTGGACGAACCCGACGACTACCGCTGTTGGGT
Organism: Allostellaceae bacterium; assembly: GCA_035945115.1. Taxonomy (GTDB): domain Bacteria; phylum Pseudomonadota; class Alphaproteobacteria; order ATCC43930; family CGMCC-115725; genus DAHUYF01. Next base: position 133,272 of record DASZAN010000201.1, on the reverse strand, counting down.
ACAAAAAGCTCCGCGGCAGACGGCTAAGCCGGGTTTGTGACGAACACCTCTAGCCGAACCTTTGACGCAAGCGGGGCAGGATTTCTTCGGCGTAGGTCCGGAGGAGGCTTTCCTGATCGAGGCCGGGGGCATGGAAGACAAGGTGGCGGAAGCCAAGCTCGATATAGGCCGCGATCTTTTCGACATGCTCCTCGGGATCGGTCGAAACGATCCAGCGGCTCGCGACGCGCTCAAGCGGCAGCGCGGCGGCGAGCCGCTCGAGCTCCAGCGGATCGGTAACGCCGGTCTTCTCTTCCGTAGAGAGCGCGAGCGCCGCCCAGTGTCGGGTATCTTCTCGGCATTTCCGCAGATCGTGTCCAAAGGACACCTTGAGCTCGATCATACGGTCGATGGCACCTTCCTCGCGCCCAGACGTCCTCAGCCCGGCAGCGACCGCGGGGAGCAGTTTGTCGCGATAGAGCTCCGTTCCTTTGCCGCTGGTGCAGATAAAGCCATCTGCGAGCTCTCCTGCGAGCGTCGCCGCCGTCGGCCCCGAAGCGGCAATATAGATCGGGACCGGCCGGCTCGGCCGGTCGTAGATGGTGGCGTTTTCCGTGCGGTAGAACGCTCCCTCAAAGCTGGCGCGCTCCTCCGTCCAGAGCCGCCGCATCAGAACAATGCTCTCCCGCAGCCGGCTCTGGCGCTCCTTGAAGCCGGGCCACTTGATCCCGATCGCGGGAACCTCATTGAGCGATTCGCCCGTACCAACCCCGAGAATCACGCGCTCGGGATAAAGGACGCCCAACGTTGCCATTGCTTGCGCGACGATCGCTGGATGATAGCGAAAGGTCGGCGTCACGACGCTGGTGCCCATGACAATGCGTCGAGTCCGGGCGCCAAGCGCGCCGAGCCAGGCAAAAGAAAACGGCGCATGCCCGCCGTTATGCTTCCATGGTTGGAAATGATCGCTGACAAAGACGGAATCGAACCCGAGCGTCTCCGCAAGACAAGAAAAGGCGAGCAGCTCGTTCGGTCCGAATTGCTCCGCTGACGCCTTGTAGCCAAGCTTGAGCACGAGAGCTCTCCTTCCTACGCTGTGTGTCAAAAACCATATCGTGCGAGGTTCGTGCCCGGCCTACCGTCACGCCTCAAGCAATGCGGCGGGGGCGGGCAATTCCTGGAGGCGCTGCACGATCGCGCCGAGGCGGTGCCGGTCATTGTCGTTGGTCACGGGGATGCTGAATTCGAGGCTGTTCACGATATCGCCATAGCGCGCGATGAGCTTATCGGCGATCTCGTCGTAAGTCCCGACAACCGCATAGGTGTGCAGCACCTCGTCGGAAATATAGCGCGGCATCTCCGCCCAGCGCTGGGCGCGCGACAGCCCTTTGAGCTCGTCCGCGAGCGCCTCGAGGCCGTGGGCGGCAAAGGCCGCGCGATAGGCGGGGGTTGACGCATAGAACGCGATGCGGGCGCGCACATCTTCCGCCTTCGCCGCCCGCGCCGCGCGATCAGGCGCAGTCGCGATCAGCGCTTTCATCGCGATGCGGAAACCATTCAACGAGCGTTGACTTATTGCCGCTCCCGCTCGCACCGCCGGCAGCATGACCTCGCGCATATATTTTGGCGTGCAGACCGGATGCGGCCGCAAGCCGTCCGCGACCTCACCGGCAACGCGGCACATATAAGGGTTGACCGCGGCGAGGTGAATGGGGATGCGCGGATGGTCGATCGGGCCGGGGTTGAAGAGAGGCACGACAAGGCTGAGCTTATAATGCTCACCCGCGAAGTTGAGCGGCGTGCCGTTCTGCCAACAGTCCCAAATGGCGCGGACCGCCTGGACATATTCGCGCATCCATGGGCCTGCAGCGGACCAGACCATGCCATACCGGCGCTCGATATGCCCCTTGACCTGAGAGCCCAGCCCCAGAGTGAAGCGACCACGCGACAGCTTCTGCAATGTCCAGGCACTGAGAGCCGTGATCGTCGGGCTGCGTGGAAAGGCGATCGCGACGCCGGTGGCGAGCTTGAGGCGCGTGGTCGCCTGCGCCGCGAGCGTCACCAGTACGAACGGATCGTCCTTTGTCTCCTCGAAGACAATTCCCTCATAGCCGAGCTGCTCGAGAAGCCGCGCATCGCTTGCAACAGCGGCGAGATCGAGGGACGCTTCGGGCGCGCGCAAGCCGGGATCGGTCTTGCCCAGCGGTAACAGCGTCTCGATCTCCATCACTATCCTCTCAAGAAGGACCAGTGAGCCTTTATCCGGCGCTCTTCCGACTAAAGCTTCGCGGCGACCTCCTCGCGAAAACGCTTCATATCGGCGAGCGTGGCATCCGCGGTTTTGCCGACGAAGCTCAGATCAACAGCACCGACGCCGAGCTCGGCGAACGCGTGGAAATCGCCGATAAGTTCCGCCGGCTCTCCGGAGAAGAGACGCCGCTCGCCGTTGTCAGCGAACGCTTGAACTCGTGGCCCGTGGCGCTGGATTCGGCAGGCGACGGCGATTTTCGCGGGATCGCGGCCCGCTTCGGCGACAAGCCGGCGCATGCGCTCGACGCCGGCGCGCATGCGTGAAAGCGTGTCGAGCGGATGCTGCGGATTGGTGCCAATGGGATACCAGCCATCGCCCAATCGGGCCACGCGCCGCAGCGCAGCCGGACTCTCGCCCCCGATCCAAAGCGGGGGATGCGGCTTCTGCACCGGCTTTGGCGCCATCACCATATCGCTAAACCGCACATAGCGCCCCTCGAAGTGGGGATTGTCCTCTGTCCAAAGCGCCCGGAATGCCGCCAAGTATTCGTCGGTAACGGCGCCACGTTCAGCGAAGGGCGGGGCACCCAGCGCCTCGAACTCCTCCTTCATCCAACCGGCCCCGACGCCAACGGTGAGCCGTCCCCCCGAAAGAATGTCGATGGTGGCGAGCATCTTGGCGGTAAGCACTGCCGGACGGTGCGGCACGACCATGACCGAGGTGACGAACCGCAGTCGTGAGGTTTTGGCCGCGACGTAGGCGGCGGAGATCAGCTGCTCGAACCAGATGTTGCGCCCCCCGGCGGGAAACTCGCCGGTTTCCGAATAGGGGTAGCGCGCTTGGATGTCGGTGGGGATGACGATGTGATCGCTGAGGGTCAAATAGTCGAAACCCATCGCTTCGCCCTCGACGGCGAGGCGCGCGATTGTGTCCGGAGAAGCGATAGCGCCGCGCGTCGGCAAGTCGAACCCGATCTGCATGGGAAGCTTCCTCATTTTGTGCGATGTCTGTTGCCGGCGTTAGAAATCACTATGATGGGGACCTCCACCGAGCGCAAACTCTAAGGCATGCTCTCCGCTGCGGAACGCAGGTTTCTGGAGGCGCAACGGATCGTCTACCTCGCGACCGCCGATGCGCAAGCTGTGCCTCACGTCGTCCCCGTGTGCTTCGCGCTTGGCGAGAAAACGCTCTACGTCACGATTGACGAGAAGCCGAAACGACGGGGAGGTCCGGGACTGAAACGGCTACGCAATATCGCGGAGAACCCCAGGGTGGCGATCATCGCCGATCACTACGACGAGGATTGGGCAAAGCTTGGCTGGGTCATGTTGCGCGGGCGCGCCGAAATACTTGTCGGCGGTGACGAGCATGCGCGCGCCCAAGCGCTGCTCCGAGCGCGCTATCGCCAACTTCACGCGATGAACATCGCGCCGCACCCGGTGATCGCGGTCCGGCTGGAGCGGGTGACGAGCTGGGGTGATCTCGCCGCCAACGGGCTTGCCCAACACGAGGCGGCGAGGCTTACTCGCAAGCGGGAATGACAGCGCTCTGGAGGAAAAGGCCATGCATATCGGGCTCACCATCTTTCCCACGGACTATTCGATTCAACCGGCCGAGCTCGCGATGGAGGCTGAGGCGCGCGGTTTTGAATCGCTGTGGCTTCCTGAGCACAGCCATATTCCGACCAGCCGCAAGTCACCATGGCCGGGCGGGCCGGAGCTTCCAAAATACTATTACGACAGCTACGACCCCTTTGTTTCGCTCGGGGCAGCGGCAGCCGTGACGAAGAAGATCAAGCTCGCAACCGGCATCTGCCTGATCATTGAACGCGATCCGATCCACACGGCAAAGGAGGTCTCCACCCTCGACCGCCTTTCCGCGGGCCGATTCATGTTCGGCATCGGCGGCGGCTGGAACGCCGAGGAGATGGCTAACCACGGTACCGAGTTCGCGACGCGGTTCAAGGTCATGCGCGAGCGCATCGCGGCGATGAAGCAGATCTGGACGCAGCCGAAAGCGGAATTCGCGGGGGAATTCGTCAAGTTCGATGAGATGATGCAGTGGCCGAAGCCGGTCCAAAAACCGCACCCGCCAATCATCGTGGGCGGCGGCTTTCCGCACGCCGCCAAGCGGGCGATCGCCTATGGCGACGGCTGGATCCCGATCGGCGCTCGGCTCAACGTCTTCGACGTGCTGCCGCAGTTCCGCAACATGGCAAAGGACGCCGGCCGGGACCCCGCCTCGCTCTCGTTCGACATCTTCGGTGCCGCGCCCGACCTTGACCTGCTGAAGCGCTACCGCGATGCGGGTGTCGATCGCGTCGTCCTCGGGCTCCCCTCGAAATCGCGTGATGAGGTCCTCCCGCTGTTGGACAAATCGGCGACGCTTGCAAAAGCCCTTTGACGAATTTCGCGACCGCTCTTCGAGTTAGCCAATAACCGCAAGAAGACCATCATTCTAAAGCCAGGGAAGCGGAGGAGGGGAACATGACCGCGATCACCATCGGGCAGGCGAGCGTCACGCGCATCGAGGAGATGTACACCGCCGGCTGGGACGCGCCGGCCTTCTTCCCCGACTGGCAGTCGGACGCGGTGGCGCAGCATCTCTCCTGGATGGTGCCCCACCATTTCGATCCCGCGAAGAACAGCCTGAAGCTCAGCATCCATAGCTGGCTCCTGCGCATCGGTCGCCGGACCGTCTTGATCGACACCTGCATCGGCAATCACAAGGAACGGCCGTCGCGCCCAGAATGGCACCGCATGGAGACGCGTTATCTCGCTCGCCTCGCCGAGGCGGGCATCCGGCCGGAAGAGATCGACATGGTGATGTGCACCCACCTCCACGCCGATCACGTCGGCTGGAACACGCGGCTCGACAACGGCCGCTGGGTCCCAACCTTCCCCAACGCGCGCTACATCTTCAGCAAGGCCGATTACGACCACTATCTGGCGCAGGAGCGCGCCGGGAAGGAGCCGAACCGCGGCTCCTTCCGCGACAGCGTGCTGCCGGTGGTGGAGGCGCGCCTCGCGCAAATGGTCGATGGCGACGAGAGGCTCGACGAGCATCTCTCGTTGGAGCGAGCGCCTGGCCACACGCCGGGCTCGGTGCTAGTGAAGCTCGCCTCCGCGGGGAAGCGCGCGCTCTTCTGCGGCGACGTGCTGCACCATGCGATTCAGATCTATCACCCTGAATGGAACAGCTTCGTCTGCGCCGATGCCCCTATGGCGCGCGCGAGCCGGCGCAAGGTGCTGGAGCAGTGCAGCGACAGCGGCGCCTTGTTGATGCCGGCCCATTTCGGCATGCCATTCGTCTGTCATATCGAAGCGAGGGGGGCTGGCTTCGCGCCGCGGTTCGTCGGCGCATGAGGTGGGGAGGCGAGCATGGCAACACCACGCCGCGGCCTGAGCGAACGTCTCCAGCTGAAGCTGCGGCCGCTCGCTCGATACGCCGCGCCAGCTTCGAATCAGCTTTCGCGCTGAGCGGGCCTCGGCATGTTCTATGACTACATCATTGTCGGCGGCGGCTCAGCTGGATCCGTCATGGCCAACCGCCTCTCGGCGCCGAGCGGTAACCGCGTTCTGCTCTGCGAGGCCGGTCAGGACACGCCCGAAGGCCGAGTGCCGCCGGAGATTATCGACAGCTATCCCGGCACTGCCTATTTCGATCCGCGTTTCCATTGGACGGAACTCAAGGCTCATACCGAGGTAATCTCGCACAACAATCCGCAGGAGGACCGGCCGCCGCTGCGCAAATATGAGCAGGCGCGGGTGCTCGGCGGGGGCTCCTCGATTAACGGCCAGCTCGCCAATCGCGGCGCGCCCAGCGACTATGCCGAATGGGAGGCGCGAGGTGCTTCAGGCTGGGGCTGGCGCGACGTGTTGCCCTATTTCAAGAAGGTCGAACGAGACCTCGATTTTGACGGTCCGTTCCACGGCAAGGAAGGCCGCATCCCGGTGCGCCGGATCTTTCCTGATCTCTGGAACGGGCATGCCAAGGCGGCGGCCGCTGCCTTCGCCGCCGCGGGCTTCGAGTATCTGCCGGACCAGAACGCCGAGTTCAAGGACGGATACTTCCCGATTACCATCTCCAACGCCTATGACCGCCGCGTCTCGGCTGCGATCGGTTATCTAGATCCCGCAACTCGACTTCGGCCAAATCTCTCGATCTCGACCGAGACCGTCGTGACGCGGCTTCTGCTTGAAGGCGCGCGCTGCGCTGGTGTCAAAGCGATGGTCGCGGGGCGCGAGACCGAGTTCCATGGCCGCGAGGTGATCTTGTCTTCGGGTGCGATCCATTCGCCGGCGCACCTGCTGCGCGCCGGCATCGGTCCGCCCGGCCAACTACGCGATCTCGGCATTCCCGTCGTGTCGGCGCTGCCCGGGGTCGGGCAAGGGTTGATGGATCACCCCTCGATCTCGCTCTCCTCCTTCATCAAACCCGAGGCGAGGCTCAACGGGTTGACACGGCGCCACATCCTTGTGGGTTTGCGTTACTCCTCGGGTATTTCGGGCGCACCCGTCGGCGAGATGTTCGCCGTGGCGATCGACAAATCAGCTTGGCATGCGGTCGGTGAGCAGATCGGCTCGCTGCTGCTCGCCGTCTACAAGACATATTCCGAGACAGGCCAGGTCAGGCTCGCCGCGGCCGATTGGCGGCGCGAACCTATCGTCGAGTTCAATTTGCTCTCCGACCGGCGGGATCTCGACCGCCTCATGGACGCTTTTCGGCGCGCCGGTCGAATGCAAGAAAGCCCGGCCCTCAAAGCGGTCACCTCCGACCCCTTCCCGGCAAGCTATAGCGAGCGCGTCAAGAGAGTGGGGGAAGTCACACCCCTCAACCGGGTGATCACGACGACCCTGGCACGTCTCCTCGACGGACCCACGATATTGCGGCGGGCGCTCATCGACAGGGTTATCGTCGAGGGCTTCCGCTTTGACGAACTCATGCGCGACGACGACGCGCTTGAGGCGTTCACGCGCCGCGCGGCCATCGGGGTTTGGCACGCCTCCTGCACTTGCCGCATGGGTGCGGAGAACGATCCGATGGCGGTGACCGACACCGCCGGCCGCGTGCGCGGGGTGGCCGGCTTGCGCGTGGTCGATGCCTCGCTCTTTCCCGTCGTGCCCTGCGCCAACACCAACTTCCCGACTCTGATGGCGGCTGAGAAGATTGCTGACGCCGTCCTCGCCGCCCGCTGAGGCGCGCGGCGCCACGTGCCGGGCGCGGCGGGCGATCAGCCCGATGTGGTGACGGCGTGGGTGGCTTTCACCGAAGCGACCGAAGCGAACGGCGCCATGGAATACGTTCCCGGCAGCCACGCCTTCGATCAGATCCCGCACCGCGACACCTTCGCCAAGCACAATCTTCTAACGCGCGGCCAAGAGGTCATGGTCGAGGTGGACCGCGCCAAGCGCCGCATGATCACGCTCGCACCCGGCGAGATGTCGCTCCATCACGTGCGGCTCGTGCACGGCTCGCCGCCCAACGCCTCCGATGACCGCCGCATCGGCTTCGCCATTCGCTACGTTCCCACATACGTGGCGCAGATCGCCGGCGACGACAGCGCCAGTTTGGTGCGCGGCGCGGACCGTCATCATCACTTCGAGCTCGAGCCGCGGCCGACGCGCGATCTCGATCCCGCGTTCCTGGCGCTCCACAAGCGCATCACCGAGCGGAGCGCGCGCACCCTTTACCGCGGCACCCCGGTCACGAACTACAACGAAGCGGCGGCGCTGCCGGAGCGGCAGTAACCTCAGGGCGCTTTGCCCTCAGCGTGGAGTGAGCGGGATGTGCTGACGAAACCTCGTTCTTTACTCGTCATTCCCGCGAAAGCGGGAATCCAGGGTTGCAGCATTCCGTCGCTTGGTCCTGGGTCCCTGCTTTCGCAGGGACGACGACGGGAGGTGTGGTTTGCCGTCATTGCGAGGAGCCGCGCGACGAGATGCTAAGGCGCCGCGCGGATCCAGCTTCCGAGCACCACGCGGAGCGCCGCGACGAAGGCCAGCGGCTGGTCGAGCATGACGTGGTGCTGCGCCTCCGGCACCTCGACGATCGGCGCCTCTGGTCCCATGAGTGAGGACATGTAGGAGGCGGTGGCGCGCGAGACGAGCGCGCTCTTCTCGCCGAAGATGAGCGCGGCACGGCAGCGGACCGCTTGGAGATATTCGCGGGAGGGCTCGCCGAAGCGCCGCGTGCCCATGGCCGCGCCATCGAACTTCCAGGTCCAGCCGCCCGCCACCGGCATGAGCGAGCGCCGCGCGATGAACTCGACGATGAAGTCGTTCTCGCAGCTCTGCGGCGGCATCAGCCGGAAGCGGGCAAGCGCCGCCTCGAAGCTCTCATAGATCTTGCGGTTCGCCCAGCGCGGCGGCGAGAGCGGCCGCGCCGCCTCCTCTTCGGGCGAGCGGATCGGCGAATCGACGATGACGGCGCCGCCGATCTCGTCGCCGAACTGGGCTGCGAACTTCATGCTCATGAAGCCGCCGAAGCTGTGGCCGACGATGAAGGGATTGCGGCCAAGTCCGGCATCGGCGATGACGCCGCGCATCTCCTCGACGCGGAGCTGCGCGCTGTAACTCTCGCGCCGGCCGCTGTCGCCCATGCCGGAGAGGTCGAGCGCGGCGACGCGGAAGTCGCTGGTGAAATAGGGCGCGATGTAGCTCCACCAGTTGGCATGCGCGCCGCCGCCGTGGACGAAGAGCAGCCCGCGCGCACCGGCGGATTCATGCCGCGCCGGCCAGAGGAGATAGTGGATCGGGCAATCCGCGATGGCGACGACGCGCGACTCGACCGGGCGCGATATTGCCCAGCGGAACCACTCCGGCGTTGGCGCGCGCACCGCGAGAAGCTCGTCTGGAACTGCCGCGCCGCTCAAAGACGCTCCTTTCGCACCAGCGCGCGCGTCATGGGACGAGCAGGATTTTGCCGATGTTGCGCCGCGCTTCGATGTAAGCATGTGCTGCCGACGCTTCGGCGAAGGCGAAGCTGCGGTCCACCACCGGATCGATCTTGCCCTCCTGCTGCCAGCGGAGAATGGTTTCGAGCCAATGGCGGATGAGCGCGCCGTAGTCCCAGAGGTGACCGAGATTGACGCCGAACACGCCGCGATTGGCATTCATCAGCGCCAACGGCGTGAGGGCGAGCCACGGTACGCCGGCGGCCGCGCGCAGCATCGCTAGCAAGCGGCCGCTGTCCGAGGCCGCCGCGGCGAAGCCGAAGACGCCGAGCCGCCCGCAGGGCGCGAGACATTGATAGCTTTGACGCCAGGAGCGGCCGCCGATCGGGTCGAGCGCGAGGTCGACGCCGCGCCCTTCGGTCAGCGCCTTGACGCGCGCCACCAGATCCTCGGCGCGGGGATCGATGAGCTTAGTCACGCCGCGCTGGCGCAGAAAATCGTGCTTGCCGGCGGACGCCACGCCGATCACGTCGGCGCCGACGATGCGCGCCAGCTCGATGCAGGAAAGACCGACCCCGCCGCCCGCGGAGTGGACGAGGACCGTCTCGCCCGCCCCGAGCCGCCCCATGGCGACGACGAGCTGATAGGCGGTGAGATAGGTCACCGGCAGGGCCGCGCCGCGTTCGAGCGCAAGGCCGGCGGGGAGTTGGAACACCCGACCCTCGGGCACCGCCACATGGGTCGAATACCCACCAAAGCGCGTGATGGCGATGACCTTCTCGCCGAGGGTGAAATCTCTCGCCCCTTCGCCGAGCGCGATGACTTCACCCGCGACTTCGTAGCCGACGACGCAAGGCGGCTTCGGCGCATCGGGATAGAGGCCGCGCCGCGCCATGATGTCGGCAAAATTGACGCCGGCGGCGGCAACCTTGATCAGCACTTCCCCGGCGCCCGGCCGGGGCTCCGGAGCGTCGCGCAAGGTGAGCACTTGCGGCGGTCCGTGCTTCGCAATCCAGATTTGGCGCATCATCGCCTGCATCCCAGAGCCATCCCTTTAGAATTGAGCACGCAGCGCGAGCCGCAGCAAGCCGGCGTCCAACCGGAGGCATTTCGGCGCGATAGATCGTCTCGCGTCATGTAGACGCGATCACGCCGCGCTCGGGTGCTCATGTCCGCTCGGCGGAGTGTCGATTTGCGCGATCGGGTCGGGGCCGAAGCGACTCTCGCCGGCTACAAGCGCACTGAGCAAAGATTACGGGAGCGGCAAGCTAAGCTATGTTGCCGCCCGCGCACGCGCCAACCAGTGCGGGCGGAAGCGAAAACCGGACCGTGGCAGGGAACTCTCGATGCCGAACAAATCGAAAAACCAGACTTCGCCGTTCATCGGCCGCCGCGGTTTCATGACCGCTGCGTCGCTCGCCGGCGCCGCCGCCCTCACTCCGCCGGTCGTGGCCGAGGCGGCATCGATCGCGCCGGATCTAACCCACCAAGCCACAGAGCCGGCGAAACTGGTGGCGGAGGCGACGAGCAGTGACGTCGAGCTTGCCATCAGGAATTTGGTCATCGCCAATCGCATCCTGGCGCATGAAAACGTGGTCGATGCCTATGGCCATGTCAGCATGCGGCATCCGCTCGATCCCGAGCGTTATCTCCTGGCGCGGTCGCGCAGCCCGGAGCAGATCGAAATCGGCGACATCGTCGAATACACGCTTGATGGCGAGCCGGTGAACGACAAGCGCCCGCCCTACCTCGAGCGCTTCATTCACGGCAGCATTTATGCGGCGCGCCCCGACGTTCACGCGGTGGTTCACGCCCATAGCGAGGAGGTGCTGCCCTTCAGCATCGGCACCGCCAAGCTGCGGCCGGTCATCCATGACGGCGCCTTCATCGGCGCCGACGTGCCGGTCTGGGACATCGCCGACAAGTTCGGCCACGATACCGATCTGTTGGTGTCAAACATGGCGCAGGGCCGCGACCTCGCCGGGCGTCTTGCCGGCAACAGCATGGTGCTCATGCGCGGTCACGGCTTCGCCGCGGCCGCGGCCTCGCTCTACGAGGTCGTGCGCCTTGCGGTCTATGCGCCGAAGAACGCGCACGTCCTCCAGGTTGCCTTGCTCTTGGGCGGCAAGATCAACCCGCTGTCAAAGGGCGAGATCGCGGCGCGGGTTGCCGGGCCTTCGCTCAAGCCGGACACCCCCGCGGCGATGCGCGCCTGGGAATATTGGGCGCGCCGTGCCGGGGTCGCCGACTTGCTGCCGCCGCGGCTGGGCAAGTAGCGCCGCACGAGGGCGTTTTGAAAACGATGATCAGGACGATGCTAAGCAGAAATGGACATTTATCTGCCCTGCTTTGTCCGCGCTCCGGCGGCTGGTCGGACCATGGCTTGCCGTGTAATCTCGGTCCGCCACGGTCACAGATAAGGCACCGCATCAATCGGACGCGGCACAGGGAGACCCAGAAGCAATCATGACCGATATCCGGTACGTGGCGCCGACGACGCTTGAGGAAGCAATCGCTGCATTCGCCGCCGCGGGGGGTGCCGGCCGTATCCTGGCCGGCGGCACCGATCTCTTGGTGCAGATGCGCTCCGGCATCGTGAAGCCGGGATTGATCGTCGATATCAAGAAGATCGCCGAGATGACTGAAATCGCTGAGACTACCGATGGCGGCTTCCGCATCGGCGCGGCGGTCTCCGGCGCCGAGCTCGCCGAACACCCCAGCTTCAAAAAGGTCTGGCCCGGCGTGCTGGAGGCGGTGAACCTGATCGGCTCCAAGCAGGTGCAGGGCCGGGCCTCCGCCGGCGGCAATCTCTGCAACGCTTCGCCCGCCGGCGACAGCGTTCCGGCGATGATCGCGGCCGGCGCGGTCGTGACGGTGCAGGGGCCCAACGGCCGCCGCGAGCTGGAGGTCGAGAAGGTGCCCGCCGGTCCCGGCCGCACCAACCTGGCGCCCGGCGAAATCCTGGTCAGCTTCAAATTGCCACCGCGCCCCGAGGGCTCAGGCGATGCGTACCTGCGCATGATTCCGCGCACCGAGATGGATATCGCCGTGGTCGGCTGCGGCGTCAGCCTGACACTGAAGAACGGCTTCTGCACGGCGGCACGCGTCGGCTTAGGGGCGGTGGCGCCGATGGTGCTTCTCGTCGAAGCCGCCGCCAAAGCATTGATCGGCTCGAAGCTCGATGTTGCGGCTCTCGAAGCCGCCGCCAACGCTTGCCGCGCCGCCTGCCGTCCGATCGACGACAAGCGCGGCACCATCGCCTACCGCACCAAAATCGCCGGCGTGCTCTTGAAGCGCACCGCCACAATCGCCGCGAAGCGCGCGCAGGGAAACTGACACGATGCCAAAGCTGCACGTCACCACCACGATCAACGGCGAGCCGATGGAGTTCCTGTGCGAGCCCGACAACACCATGCTCGATGCGCTGCGCAATCAGCTCGGACTGACCGGCTCGAAAGAAGGCTGCGCCACCGGCGACTGCGGCGCCTGCTCGATCACGGTCGATGGGCGGCTGGTCTGCTCGTGCCTGATGCTCGCCGCCGAGGCCGAAGGCCACGAGATCGGAACGATTGAGGGCATGGCACAAGGGGACAGACTGCATCCGCTGCAGCAGAAGTTCCTCGAGCAGGCTGCGCTCCAATGCGGCATCTGTACCTCGGGCATGCTGGTCGCCTCCGAGGTTCTTCTGAAGAAGAACCCGAATCCGAGCGAGGAGGAGGTGCGTTTCTGGCTCGCCGGCAATCTCTGCCGGTGCACCGGCTATGACAAGATCGTCCGCGCGGTTCTGGAAGCCGCGGCTGAAATGCGGGAGGCTCGCCCATGAACGACGTTACCTTCAACAAGTGGATCGGCCAGCGCACCATCCGCCCTGACGGCGTCGACAAGGTCACCGGACGCGCGGCTTTCGCTGCCGACACCAACATGCCCGGCATGATCTGGGGCAAGGTTCTCCGAAGCCCGCACCCGCATGCGCGCATCCGCAAGATCGACACCTCGAAGGCTGAGCGGCTACCTGGCGTGAAGGCCGTCATCATCGCGCGCGACGTCGTCGATTTCCCGGTCGACAAGTCGGTCATGCTCGGCATCCAGGACATGCGCTGGATGTGCCGCAACGTGATGGCCCGCGAGAAGGCGCTGTTCCCCGGCCATCCCGTCGCCGCCGTTGCCGCAACCACGGAAGCAATCGCCGCCCAGGCCTGTGCGCTGATCGACGTCGATTACGAGGTGCTGCCGTGGTCGATCGAGATCGACGACGCGCTCAAGCCGGATGCGCCGATCCTGCACGAATTCAACACCTTCGAGGGCAAGCCCTCCAATATCATGGGCAAGCTGGAGGTGAAGAAAGGCGACATCACAGTGGGCTTCGCGCAGGCCGAAGTGATTGTCGAGCGCGCCTTCACCACGCGCCCGGTGCACCAAGGCTATATCGAGCCGCATGCCTGCCTCGTCTCGGTCGCCGCTGACGGCAAGACCACGATCTGGAGCTCGAGCCAGGGCCAGTTCATGGTGCGCGCGATGACGGCTTATCTGTCCGGCATCCCCCAGAGCGACATCCGCGCCATCCCTGCCGAGATTGGCGGCGGTTTTGGCGGCAAGACCATCGTCTATCTCGAGCCGCTCGCCACGCTGCTGGCGAAGAAATCTGGCCGGCCGGTCAAGATGGTGATGACGCGCGAGGAAGTGATGCGCGCCACCGGCCCGACATCCGGCTCGAAAAGCACGGTCAAGATCGGCGCCAAGAAGGACGGCACCATCGTCGCCGCCCAGGGTACGTTCTACCTACAAGCCGGCGCGCTCCCGGGCTCGCCGATCCGCGGCGCGGTCGGCTGCAGCTTTACGCCCTACGACATCCCGCACGTGCTCTCGACCGGCTATGACGTCTGCTCCAACCGCTCGAAGGTCGCTGCCTATCGCGCGCCCGGCGCGCCGATCGGCGCCTATGCGGTCGAATGCGTGCTCGACGAGCTCGCCGAAGCGCTGAAGATCGATCCGATCGAGCTGCGTTTGAAGAACGCCGCCAAGGAAGGGACGAAAGCAGCGTTCGGCCCGACCTTCCCGCGCATCGGCTATGTCGAGACGCTGAAAGCGGCGAAAGGTCATCCGCATTACAACGCGCCGCTCGGCAAGCTTCAGGGCAGGGGCGTGGCCAGCGGCTTCTGGTTCAACGCCGGCGGAGAATCCTCGGCACAAGTGAACATCACCGAGGACGGCAACGTCGTCGTCACCACCGGCCATCCCGACATCGGGGGCTCCCGCGCCGGCATCGCCAACATCTGCGCCGAGCTGCTCGGTATCGACTACCGCCGCGTCTCCGTCATCATCGGCGACACCCAGACGGTGGGTTTCTCCAATCTCACCGGCGGCAGCCGCGTGCTGTTCGCGTCCTCCATGGTGGTGACTGAGGCGACCGAGAAGATCATCAGCACGCTGCGCGAGCGCGCGGCGAAGATCTGGCAGATCGATCCCGAAGCGGTGAAGTGGGAGAACGGCGCTGCCCATCCGGTAAGCCCGAATGCTGGCCCGTTCGAGCCGCTGACGCTTGCCGAGCTTGCCAACAAGGCGTCTGCGATGGGCGGCCCGATCGGTGAGAGCGTTCAGCTCAACACGCAAGGCGCCGAAGGCGGCTTCGGGACGCATATCTGCGACGTCGAGGTCGATGTCGAGCTCGGCATCGCGCGCGTGATCCGGTACACCGCCGTACAGGATGTCGGTCGCGCCATTCATCCCGGCTACGTCGAGGGGCAGCTCCAGGGCGGCGTCGCCCAGGGCATCGGCTGGGCGCTGAACGAGGAGTACATCTACACCCGCGGCGGCAACGTCGATAACCCCGGCTTCCTCGACTACCGCATGCCGGTCTGCTCGGACCTGCCGATGATCGACTGCGTGCTGATCGAAGTGCCGAACCCGAAGCACCCGCAAGGCGTCAAGGGGGTCGGCGAAGTCCCGCTCGTGCCGGTGCTGTCGGCGGTCGCGAATGCGATCCACAACGCGGTCGGGAAGCGCTTCTACAGTCTGCCGATGTCGCCACCGAAGGTGCTGGAGAAGGTGGATGCGTCGGTGCAGCAGGCGGCGGAGTAATCGCGAGGCACCCGGGAATCGCGAAAATACCAATGTTTTGAAGTGGCTGGGGGACTGGGATTCGAACCTAGACTGGCGGAGTCAGCGTCCTATCGTTTGCGCGGCAGTTCAAGGCCTTAGCTGTCAAACTCGCGAAAATAGATGAACACGAATCAAGGGCTCACGGTGATCGGTCAAACGGTCATCGGGAGAAGAGCCGACTCGCGAGGCGGCAAGCGAGCGCTGCCGCAACGCGCCGACGGTAGTGGCCGGGGGCGATCGTCGTCCGCATCGGTACCACCTGCTTTTGCACGAGCTTGTTGATCTGCTTAAGTGCGTTGGCATCGAGCGGATGACCGAGCAATGCCTCGCAGCCGGCGACGAGCAACGGTCGAGAGTTCGTGCCGGTCACCGCGATACGCAACGCCGCGAGCTTGCCGTCGTGCCGGCGCAATGACATAGCGACTCCCGCCAGCGGAAAGTCGATGGCGCCGCGAAGGCGTGCCTTCTCGTATCCCGCGACCAGCCCGGGTTCAATCGGCAGCCGTACGGAGAGCAGCATCTCATCGGTGCCGAGAGTGAGGGGGTCGGCGCCATCGTCGCGAAAGAGTTCGGTCAGCGCGATCCGGCGCGTGCCATCGGCGGTGCCCAGCTCCGCCTCTGCGCCCAATACCAGAAGTGCCGGCGCGGTATCGCCGCTGTAGGTGGCATGACAGTGGCTTCCCGTTGGCGCCACATGGCAGACGGTACCGCGGTACTTCAGGCAAAAATCATTGCTTCGCCGCCACCAGTCGCTCTGGTTGTAGAAGACGCAGCGCGTATCGAGGCAGAGATTCCCGCCGAGCGTCGCACTTGCCCGGTGCGTCGGGCCCGCCACAGCGGCAGCGGCGTCGGCCAACGCCGGGAAATGGCGGCGGACGATCGGGTCAGCGACGAGCTGCGACAAGGTAACACCGGCGCCGATGCGGACGCCCGCCGGCTCGGCTGTGATCTCTTGCATACCCGGCAACGCGGTGATGTCCACGAGCACGGCCGGGCTGGCGAGCCCGCGACGGAGGTTGGGAATAAGATCGGTGCCGCCGGCGAGGAGGCGGCAGTCGGCGTGACGGCGGCGCGCTGCCACCACCTCGGCGACACTCGTCGCGCGGACGAGCTCGAAGGACGGAAGCAAACTCATGAGGCGGCTCCGCGTGCCGCCGCGATCCGGCCCTCGCGCTGTCGCCGCGCCAAGGCGTCGAGAATGCGGTCTGGCGTAATCGGAAGTTCGGTCATGCGCAGCCCGATGGCGTCGGCCACCGCGTTGGTCACGGCTGGCAGAAAGGCGGCAAGCGATCCTTCGCTCGCTTCCTTGGCGCCGAAGGGACCATTGGGATCGAGGCACTCGACGATATGCACCTCGATCGGCGGCGACTCCGCGATCGTTGGAATGGGATAGGTGAGAAAGCTTACATGCAGCGGGAGACCCGCTTCGTAGCGAGTCTCTTCGCCCAAGGCCTGGGCCATTCCCATCCAGACGGAACCCTGCACTTGCCCCTCGACGGCGAGAGGATTGATGGCGCGCCCGCAATCATGGGCAGCCCAAACCTTCTTGACGCGGACCATGCCGATATCGGCATCGACCTCGACCTCGACGACTTGTGCCGCATAGCTCATCGCCATGGTGGACCCCACCGCGCCGCCGCGATGCTTGCCGCCCTGGTATTCGATGGGGACGGTGAAGGTCCCTTTCACTGTGATACCGCCGCCTTCCGCAAGCGCCGCCGCTACCACCTCGCGGAAGCTAAGGCCGGGACCGTCGATGCCTCTTGCACGAAAATGCTCGCCCTCGCGTTCAATGCAGTCGACGTCCATCTCGAGCTTTCGCGCCGCGGCCTCGATGAGCACGTTGCGCAGCTGCCGCGCAGCGTCGATCGCGGCGTTTCCGACCATGAAAGTGACCCGCGAGGAATAGGAGCCGTTGTCCTTCGGCGTCACCGCGCTGTCAGTGGCGACGATGCGCAACCGGTCGAGGTTGACGACAAGGATTTCGGCAACGGCTTGGGCGAGAACGGTGGAGGAGCCCTGCCCGATATCGGCGGCGCCGGTCAAAATGGTGATGCCACCGTCGAAATCGAGGCGCAGCTCCACCACCGCATGCGGCTCGCCCGTCCGGTGGATCGGCTTGCCAGCGCCGCTCACGTAATGTGAGCATGCCATGCCGAGGCCGTGCCCGGGAGGCAAGTGGCCTTTGCGCCATTTCCAGCCGCTCGCTTCTTGCACTCGATCGAGACACGCAGGCAGGCCATAAGAGTTGATGATGATGCCGTTTGCCGTCTGCGTAGGCACCGCAAGCAGGTTGGGGCGGCGGACGGCGAAGGGGTCGAGTCCGAGCTCGGCCGCCATCGCGTCGAGGAGACATTCGAAGGCGTGGCGTACGTCGACCGATCCGTGGCCGCGCATCGCCCCGCAGGGCGGCGTATTCGTATAGACGCGATATCCGTCGTATTTCACGGCCGGGATGTCGTAGATGCCGTGCAAGAGCGAGCCGGCATAGAGGATCGTGACGATGCCGTAGCCGGCGTAGGCGCCGCCGCGCTGGACCGCCTCGCAGGCCGCGGCGGTGAGCCGCCCATCGCGCGTCATGCCGAGCTTGAGGCGAATTTCCGTCTCAGGTCGGCCGCGATGCGTGAGAAACGTCTCCTCGCGCGTGAGATCGAGACGTACGGTACCGCAGGCGGCACGGGCGAGGAGCGCGGCGATGATCTCAAAGTTGAGCGGCTCGACACGCGCGCCGAAGCCGCCACCGACGAACGGCTTTATCACGCGAATCTGCGATTCCTCGAAACCGAGACAACGCGCCAGCATGAGGTGAACGTAGTACGGCACTTGCGTGACGCTGTGGAGCGTAAGCCGTCGCCGCTCGGCGTCGTATTCGGCTAGCGCCGCATGCGGCTCCATCTGCCCGTGCGCCACCTCGGCGCAGCGGTAGCATGCTTGGCGCACGAGATCGGCCGCAGCAAATCCCGCATCAACGTCGCCGAACTCGTCGTGTACCTCACGCAGCACGTTGCCGCCGCGATCATCGTGCAGCAGCACAGCTCCCGGTGCCCGCGCCGCCTCGGCCGAGAAATACGCGGGCAATTCGCGCACGCGTAGGCGGACGAGCGCCAGCGCACGCTCGGCCGTTTCCGCGTCGACCGCAGCGACGGCGGCCACTGGTTCGCCGCGGTAGCGCACGCGCTCGCGCGCTAGCGGATATTCGTCCATGCTAATCGGCAGCACGCCGAAGGGCTTGTCGCAATCAGCGCCGGTTATCACGGCAATGACGCCGGGCAGCGCCCGCGCGTCGGCGATGTCGACATCGAGCAGCTCGGCATGCGCGTAAGGGCTGCGAAGGATGCGGCCGACGAGCGCGCGCGAACGGAGGTCGGCCGTGTAGGTCGCGCGGCCTGTGACCTTCTCGATGCCGTCGATCAGCGGCAGGCGCCGGCCGACGGTGGGCTCACGCAGCGCCTTCATACGATGTCTCCCGCCGCGGCTTGCACGGATTCAATGATTTTTACGTACCCGGTGCAGCGGCAGAGATTGCCGGAAAGTGCTGCGCGAATCTGTGCGTCGTCGGGACGGGGAATGCGCCGAAGGAGTGCCTCCGCCGCCATGATCATGCCGGGGGTGCAAAAGCCGCATTGTGTGCCCAGCTTTTCGTGGAACGCCCGCTGCAGCCGCGACAGTCGGCCGGGAGCTCCGAGCCCTTCGATCGTCTCGACATGCTGTCCGCTGCAGCGCGCTGCGAGCGTCAGGCAGGCATGTCGTGGCTCACCTTCGACGAGCACGGTGCAGGCGCCGCACTCGCCGCCGTCGCAGCCCCGCTTCGTCCCGGTCAAGCCGGCGAGATCGCGGAGGTACTCGACCAAGAGCAAATTGTCCGAGACGAGATCCGTCCGCGCCCTGCCGTTGAGCACCAGGGAAAGGATCATGCCCATGGCAGGCTAATCATAAGACCGCGGCAGTTCCGGACATTGATCCAGCTCAACCGCCCGCCGTGATCGGGATGACCGCCGTCGCCTCAAGTTCCACCTTCCCGGGGTGATCGAGGAGGTCGGCAACGAAAATCATGCTCATCGCCGGGAAATGTCGCCCCATCAGGCGCCGCCAGATGCGACCAAGCTCGGCCCGCGCGGCGAGATAAGCCGGCTTGTCCGTGCAATAGGCGGTGATGCGGCAGATATGTTCGGGCCGCCCGCCGGCTTCGGCGAGAATGGCGAGGACGTTTTCGAGCGCCTGCTCGAATTGCGGCACGAGCTCGGGCGAGTGGAAGGTTTGCTCGGCGTCCCAGCCGACTTGTCCCGCGACAAAGACGATGCGTCCGGGCTCGGCTGCAATGCCATTGGCATAGCCGATCGGCGGCTTCCAGCCCTGCGGCAGCAACACCTTCATGTCACCGCTCATCCCGGCATGCGCGGCTCATCGGGATCATAGGCCCAAGCCTCCTCGGGTTTGGCAACGCGCGCGAGCCACTCGCGCACGAGATCGATATGACGCTGTTCCTCTTGTGCGTACCCCCTCGCCAGGCGGCGGATGTCGTCAGGCAAAGGGCCGCGCGCAAGATCGTCGAAAAAGGCGAACGCACGCAGCTCGTTGCGCAGCGCGATTTCGAGCGCGTGATAGGGCGTCATCAGATAATGGAGGTCATCACCGAGATCGGTCTCAAGCCCCTCGGCGCCTGGCGCTGCCAAAGCCACGCTCGCTGCGACAGAAACGCCGCGCTTGGCGAGGTCGTGCGCCATCGCTTCGGCATGCTTGCGCTCGGCACCCGCAAGCTTGCGAAAGACCGCGGCGACATCGAGATTGTTGTGCATCTCCATTTGCGCCGCGAATTCGTCATAACGCTCCATCGCCTCGACCTCCATGGCATAGGCGCGGGCGAGGAGGTCTTCGCTGGTGGCGATGACGGCTGTATGCGTCGGGTGGCCGCCGCCTGCCATCGTCATAGCGCGAACTCCCGCGCCAGATCGCGCAGCGGCCGTCGCGCGTTCCCGATTTCGGGCTGATAGGGCTTGCGGCTGCCTGCATAGAGCACACCTATGTTGAAGCCATCATCGGTCATGATACGCCGCGCCGCCCGGGCTGGATCGTCGGTCGGCGGTACCGGCGAAGGACGGGTGACCTCTTTCCAGTTTCGTTGTTCCGGGCGGAAGGTGATGCATGGGCTCAATACTTCGACAAACGAAAATCCCGGCGACTTGATTGCCTTGGCGATGATGTCGGCCGTACCGATGACATCCCCGGAGAAGGCGCGAGCGACGAAATTGGCACCGGACGCCAGCGCAATGACGAGCGGTTGGAAGGGCCGCAAGCCTGTGCCGCCCGGCGTCAAGGCGTTGTCCCAATCGGGCTCGGTCGTCGGCGACGATTGTCCCTTCGTCATGCCATAGACATGGTTGTCCATGACAATGTAGGTGAGGTCGACATTGCGCCGGCAGGCATGCAGAAAGTGATTGCCGCCAATCGAGTAGCCGTCGCCATCACCGCCCGCGGCGATCACGGTAAGATCGGGGCGCGAAATCTTGAGTCCGGTCGCGACCGGCAATGCCCTCCCGTGGACACCATGGAAGCCATAGCAATTCGTATAGGCCGGCATCCGCGAAGAGCAGCCGATGCCTGAAACGATCGCAACGCTCTCACGGTGGCAGCCGAGATCGGCAAGCGCTCGCGCGAGCGAGGTCAGCACACCGTAGTCACCGCAGCCCGGGCACCATACTGGCTTGGCGTCCGATTTGAAGTCTTTCGCCGCGAGCAGGGTCGCCGCTGGTGCATTCATGCACGGCTCCATTCGACGAGCGCGCGGTGGATCTCGCCAGGTCGCATTGGCAGTGGCCCCGGATGATGAATCGCACGCAATTCGGCCTCGAGCGCATACTCAGCGCGGAGATACCGATAGAACTGGCCGCAATGCGTTTGCTCGACGACGAGGCAACGCGCGACGCTGTCGAGCGCGGCGGCGAGGCGATCAAGTGGCGGCGGCGACAGGAGCCGCAGCGACACCAGCTTCACGGCGATGCCATCGGCGCGAGCGCGCGCGATCGCCTCGCGCGCGGCTCCGCTGCACGAGCCCCAGGTGAGGACGGCGATCTCGCCATCGCCCTCGATGTCGGCCCAGTACCGCGAGAAGTCGACCGAGCAGAGCTTGCGCTGTCGCTTCTCGAGTTGAGCCAGGTGATCACTCGCCTTGCTCGAGGGCGTCCCGCGCTCGCTGTGCTCGAGCCCATCGGCGGTATACATGAGGCCGGGCATCCCGGGGATCGCCATCGGCGAGATGCCGGACGGCGTCAACGCATAGCGTTGGTAATCCTGGCCATTGGCGGCGGCAACAATACGCTCGCCGGCGAACTCGCGGTCGCGCGGCGGCTCGATGACCATGCGCGTCTGTCCCATCGATTGGTCGGACAGCACCACGACCGGGACCTGCATCGCCTCCGCGAGGTGGACCGCCCATTCCGTGGTCGCCAGGCAGTCTGCCACCGAATTCGGCGCCACGACCACATGCGGTGCATCGCCATGAACGCCATAAAGCGCGATGTTGAGATCGCTCTGCTCGGACTTGGTGGGAATGCCGGTGGAGGGCCCGCTGCGCATGACGTCGACAACGACGATTGGCACCTCGGCGGCGACGGCGAGGCCGAGGGATTCCGTCATCAGCGAGAATCCAGGGCCGGATGTCGCGGTCAGCGAGGGCGTTCCCCCATAAGAGGCACCGATCGCCATGTTGATCGAGGCCAACTCGTCCTCTGCCTGCACCAGCGCGCCGCCGAGCTCGCTCAAGGCGGGCGACATCCACTCCAGCATCTCCGTCGCCGGCGTGATCGGATAGGCGGCGACAAAGCGCACGCCGGCCTTAAGCGCGCCATAACCGGCCGCTTCGTTTCCGGTGATCAGCCAGCGCGCGTCGCGGCGCGTAAGACGGGCTGGGAGTCTCTGTGGGCAAGTCGCGCCGGCGGCCGCAAGGCGGCCAGCCTCGACGCTCGCGAGGCTCGGTACCAGCCTGTCGCTTTCAGCGCCGAGCGTGCGGCGCACGGCTTCTTTCACCGCGTCCTCGGGCAAGCCAGTGAGGCTCGCGATATACCCGAGCGCGATCATATTGGCCCGCCCTCCCGGTATTTTCTTGGCGAGGTCCTTCATCGGCAGTGCCAACCGCCTCGTGAAACTCCCGACCATCGCAGCGGGCGCCTCGCCCTGACCCGGATCGCCAATGACGATGCTTTCGGCGTGCAACGGAATCTCGGCAGAAAACCGCTCGAGATTGACCCAATCGAGAGAGATCAACAGGTCGAAGCCGTCATCGTGAGCATCGATCGGCTCGTCAGCGATGCGGATGAGCGCCGCCGCTTCGCCGCCGCGGATCTGCGGGCCGCTCGTTCGGCTCATCAGGCCGTAGTATCCGCCTAGAGCCGCGGCTTCCAGCAGCATGTTGCCGGCCGTCATGACACCGCTGCCGCCGCTACCGGTCATGGCGATGGAGACTGAGCGCAAGGTCCGCTGCCGAGCCGCCGCTGTCATCATCGTCTCCTCTCGCCGGCAAATTCTCACTATCGACGTGCTACCGCGATGGACGTTGATCTGGATCAAACCAGATGCATGAAAAATGCCCCATGCTTGCTCATTAATGTGGCTCAACTGGTATTTTGGTACTCTAATACCAATTTCCGAGTCGGGGAAGCGCCACGGCGCCGAAGAAGGGAGTGAGAAGAATGCAGCCATCCGCCTACCGCTGGATGATGACCGCAGCCAATGCACCGCTGACGCGTGCCGCGTTCGATCCTTTCCCTTTGACTGCCGGCGAAGTGGCCGTCGAAGTCGCGGGCTGCGGCGTCTGCCACACCGATCTCGGCTACTACTATGACGGCGTTCGCCTCCACCACGAGCTGCCGTTGGCCCTGGGGCACGAGGTGAGCGGCAGGGTCGTCGCCGCCGGTGCCGGCGCCGAAGGCTGGCTCGGGAAAAGCGTGATTGTCCCAGCGGTGCTGCCCTGCGGCGAATGCGAGCTATGCCGGCGCGGTCGCGGCACCATCTGCCGCCGCCAGAAGATGCCCGGCAACGACATCCAAGGCGGCTTCGCCAGTCACATTGTCGTCCCCGCGCGCGGCCTATGTGCTGTCGACGCGACACGGCTCGAGGCCGCCGGACTCGACCTCGCCGATGTATCGGTCGTCGCCGACGCGCTCACGACGCCCTATCAGGCGGTGAAGCGCGCCGGGGTCTGGCCTGGCTCGCTTGCGATCGTCATCGGCGCGGGCGGCGTCGGCGGGTATGCCGTCCAGATCGCGAAAGCGTTTGGTGCCACCGTGGTCGCCATCGACGTGGATCCGGAGAAGCTGGCTGCCGTCGCCCGCTGCGGCGCCTCGTTCACGCTCAATGCCCGCGAGATGGACGGGCGCGCTCTCAAAAACGCGATCCAGGCGTTCGCCAAAGAGCGGCGACTGCCCGAAACCGAGTGGTTCATCTTCGAATGTTCGGGCACGGCTGCAGGCCAACTCAGCGCCTATGGGTTGCTCGTCCATGGTGCGACGCTCTCAGTCGTTGGCTTCACGCTCGAAAAGGTCGAGCTGCGCCTTTCCAACCTCATGGCCTTCGACGCGCGCGCAATCGGTAACTGGGGCTGCCCACCGGAGCTTTATCCGGCCGCGCTGGATCTGGTTCTCGAGGGCAAGGTGCAGATCAAGCCCTTCGTCGAGCGACGTCCGCTCGACGAGATCAATGCCGTCTTTGGCGCAGTGCACCGGCACGAGCTGAAGCGCCGTGTCGTGCTCGTTCCCGCCGCTTGATGTGAGAGACAGAGAGGATGACCGCCATGGCCGCTTCGACGCACTCAATCGCCGCCAAAAGCCAACCCGCGACGCTCAAGGACCACAACCTGGTCCCCGAGTTTTCGGCGCCCGGTGTCCGCTTCGAGAAGCGCCCGGCGAAAACGCCCGACGGCGCGATTGCGGCGGGCCTCTACAATGCGTGGATCGTCTTCGACAACCAAAGCCAATTCAATTCCTACACCACCGACATGGCTAAGGGCGCCATCATGGCGTTCCGCGCGGCGAGCGCGGCGCGCGACGTTGTTGCTGTCGTCTTCACCGGTGCCGGTGACAAGGCCTTCTGCACCGGCGGCAACACCCAGGAGTATGCGGAGTACTACGCCGGCAATCCGCAGGAATACCGGCAATACATGCGCCTCTTCAACGACATGGTCTCGGCGATCCTCGGTTGCGACAAACCGGTGATCTGCCGCGTCAACGGCATGCGCATCGGCGGCGGGCAAGAGATCGGCATGGCGTGCGACTTCTCGATCGCGCAGGACCTCGCTCGCTTCGGCCAGGCCGGACCGAAGCACGGTTCCGCCGCGATCGGCGGCGCGACTGATTTCCTCCCCGTCATGATCGGCATGGAACGAGCAATTGAGTCGGGCACGCTTTGCGAGCACTGGTCGGCGCACAAGGCCTACCGCTTGGGCTTGATCTCCGACATCGCGCCCGCCCTCAAAGTCGACGGCAGGTTCGTACCCAACCCCCTGGTCGTGACCGATCGCTATGTCGACGAATACGGCCGCATCGTGCACGGCGAGCCCAAGACCGGCGCGACGCTCGTCGAGGGCAAGAACCTGCTCGCGCGCGGCACGATCGATCTCTCGCTGCTCGACGCGAAGGTCGATCAGCTGTGCACCAAGCTGCTGCTCACCTTCCCGGAATGCCTCACCAAGAGCTTCGAAGAGCTGCGCAAGCCCAAGATCGATGCGTGGAATCGCAACAAGGAGAACTCTCGCGCGTGGCTCGCGCTCAACATGATGACTGAGGCGCGCACCGGTTTCCGTGCGTTCAACGAGGGGCCGAAGGACCATCGCGAGATCGACTTTATCGTGCTCCGCCAGTCGCTCGCGCGCGGCGCGCCGTGGAGCGAAGATTTGATCGAGAGCCTCATCCCCAAGGCTGGAGGCGTGCGGTGATTGCTGCCGCTGCAAGCCCGCTGCGCGTCTGGCTCGATGAGGGCGGCACGCTGCTGCGTTTGCGCCTGGCGCGGCCCAAGGCGAACGTGATCGACGCCGCCATGATCGCGGCGCTCGACCGCGCGCTCGCGGAGCATCTCGCTCGGTCCGACCTGCTCGGGGTGCTGATCGATGCAGACGGGCCGAACTTCAGCTTCGGCGCCAGCGTCGAGGAGCATCGTCCCGACCGTTGCGCGGCGATGCTGAAGAGCTTGCACGGCGTGCTGCTGCAGCTCGTGGCAAGTCCAATACCGGTGCTGGCGGCGGTGCGTGGTCAATGCCTCGGCGGTGGCCTCGAGTTGGCGCTGGCGGGGACACTGCTCTTCGCCGGGCCAGATGCCCGCCTCGGCCAGCCCGAGATCAAGCTCGGCGTCATCGCGCCTGCCGCATCGTGCCTTTTGCCGGAGCGTATCGGCCGCGGGCAGGCGGACGAGCTGCTGCTCTCCGGCCGCAGTGTCGACGCGACGGCGGCGCAAGCGCTCGGTCTCGTCACCGCGGTCGCCGCCGATCCCGAAGGCGCGGCGCTTGTCTGGTTCCGCGAGAATCTTGCCGACAAGAGTGCGGTGGCCGTGCGCCACGCCATGCGCGCCTCGCGCTGCGACCTAGTGGAGCGCGTGCGCAACAAACTGGCTCGTGTCGAAACGCTTTATCTCGAGGAGCTCATGGCGACCCACGACGCGGTGGAAGGGCTCGAAGCCTTCCTCGCCAAACGGTCGCCCAGATGGGAGCACCGCTAGCCATGACCGACGTCGGCGACATCGTTTCCCGCTGCCAGAGCTTGTTCGACGATCTCCATTTCACCTATGCGCGGGAATGGAAAGCAGCTGTGCCGGGCCGCACGGTGGTTGGTTACATGCCGTTCTACGTGCCCCGCGAGCTGATCCACGCGGCAGGCGCGCTGCCGTTAGGCGTGCTCGGCGGCGGCGATCAGCTCGAGGTCATCCACGGCGACGCCTACTATCAAAGCTACATCTGCCGCATTCCGCGCTCGACCGTAGAGCTTGGCGTCACGGGGCGGCTCGACTTCGTCGACGGCATGTTGTTTCCCAGCATCTGCGACGTGATCCGCAACCTCTCGGGCATGTGGAAGATCATGTTCCCGAAGGTGAGGAGCCGCTACTTCGACGTGCCGCAGAACTATCGCAACGATATCGGCGGCGAGTTCTACATCAACGAACTCAAAGAACTCCGCCAGATGCTGACGGAAATGAGCGGACGTGAAATTTCCGACGCGGCGATCCGCGCCTCGATCGCGCTCTACAGCGAGAACCGTCGTCTCGTGCGCGAGGTCTACGCCTTCCGCGCCCGTGAACCCTGGAAGGCACCGTCGGCGGAACTTTATCTGCTGATGCGTGCCGGAATGATTCTCGCAGTTGAGGAGCACAATCGGCTGCTCGTCGAATATCTCGCCGCCGCGGCTGCCGAGGACCGGCCACGGCGCGACAATTCACGCGTCGTCGTTACCGGGGCCTTCTGCGAGCAGCCGCCGCTCAATCTGATCAAATCGATTGAGCTTGCCGGCTGCTATATCGTCGATGACGATTTCATGCTGGTGAATCGCTGGGAACGATCGGACGTGCCGGTCGAGGGCGACCCGATCCAAAGCCTGGCGCTCGCCTACCTCCATGATTCCGGCAATACCTCGGCAAAATACGAACCTGATCAGAAGAAGAAAGGTCTCTACCTCGTCGAGGCCGTGCAGCGGACCGGTGCGGAAGGGGTGATTTTCGCCGCTCCCAGCTTCTGTGATCCCGCACTGCTCGAACGGCCGATGCTGCAGAGTGTGCTGGCCGCCCACGGCATCCCGTACATCGCTTTCAAATATGCCGAGAATTCCGGGCAGATGCAGCCCATCCGCGAGCAGGCCGGCACCTTTGCCGATTCCATCAAGTTGTGGAGTGACCAATGAGCGCCATGCGCGTGACGGAAGTCGTCAAAGAGCTGTCGATGCTCAAGCAGAAGGAGATGATCGCCGGGAATTATGAGCGGCTCGCCACGGCCCGCGAAAGCGGGCGCAAGGTCGTATCCACCTTCGTGCCCGGTAATCTCAATGAACTGATCATGTGCTTCGACATGGCGAACAACCTGCCGGAGATCAACGCCATCCAAAGCGGCATGCGCAAGAAGAGCGGCGGCTACATCATGGAGGCGGAGAAGCGCGGCCATTCCGAGGATGTCTGCACCTATGTCAAGACCGACCTCGGCATGATCGCCAAGGGCAATCTCGGTCCCGACGGCCGGCCGCTCCCCGATCCCGACCTGCTGCTGCTGTCATACACCGGCTGCTTCACCTTCATGAAATGGTTCGAGCTTCTGCGCCAGCAATACAAATGCGAGACGGCGATGCTGCACGTCCCCTATGAGGGCGACGGGCATGCCTCGAAGAACATGCGAGACTACGTGGTGAAGCAACTGAAGCAGGAGGTGATCCCTAAGCTCGAGCAGGTCAGCGGTGTCAAGTTCGATATCGACCGTCTGCGGCAATACCTCAAGGAATCGGCCAAAGCGGAGCAAGATTTCGTTTGGGTCCTCGAGTCCGCCAAGAGCAAGCCGTCACCGATCGACGCCTATTTCGGCGGCGTCTACTATATCGGGCCGATCTTCACCGCTTTCCGCGGCACGGCGGATGCGACCGAGTATTACCGTCTGTTGCGGCAGGAAATCGAGCAGCGCTTGGCGGAGAAGATGGGGCCGGTGACTCCCGACGGCGAAGTCCACCAGGAGCGTTACCGCTTGGTCGTCGAGGGGCCGCCAAACTGGACCAGTTTTCGCGATTTCTGGAAGATGTTCTACGACGAAGGTGCGGTCGTCGTCGCGAGCACATACACCAAGGTGGGCGGCGTCTACGACCTCGGCTTCCGCCATGACCCCGACCACCCGCTCGAGTCGCTCGCTGAGTACTGCCTCGGCTGCTACACCAACCGCAACCTGCCCTCACGCATCGATCTCATCGAGAAGTATGTCAGGGACTATGACGCCGACGGGCTGCTGATCAACTCGATCAAGAGCTGCAACAGCTTCTCCGCGGGCCAACTCCTCGTCCTGCGCGAGATCGAGCGGCGTACTGGAAAGCCGGCGGCTTTCATCGAGACCGATCTCGTCGATCCCCGCTACTTCTCGCCCGCAAACATCAAGAACCGGATCGAAAGCTATCTACAGATGATCGATCAGAAGCGCCAGACCGCGGCGCCCGTCGCCATGGCTTCGTGAGCGGGGAGAGCGCCATGCGTTGCTTCATCGGCGTCGATCTCGGCTCGACCACCACCAAAGCGGTGCTGATGGACGAGCGGTTCGACGTGCTCGGCCGCGGCATCACCAATTCGCGCTCGAATTACGACACCGCCACGCGCGTGGCGAAGCACGAGGCGTTGATCAATACGCGCTTCACACTCTTCCGCCGCGCGCTATCGGACTTGTCTGATGCGGGCGACGGGCTCGATCACGTGCTCGGCGAGATCGAGCGCAGGTTCCGCCTCGAACAGTTCCTCGATCAACTGGCCGATCTCGAGGCTACCTGTCTCGAGAATGTCCAGGGAGAACGCTTTAGGGATTGCGATAGCGCCGTGCGCGACGCCCTCGCCGCCGTCTTCCAGCAGCTGCGCAACGAGGCGCCGCCGCTCTTTGCCGCGGATGCCAAGCGCAAGTCGGACTTCTTCCGTGACATCGCAGGCTCTCGTTTCATGGCGATCGCGCAGGAAGTCGCTAGGCGCTCGCGCCTTTCATACGATCTGCTGCTGAACGTTTACGACAAGGCGATCATCGCCGTCGAAAACCGGCCACCCTCGGGCGAGATGAAGGAGAAGTACTTGCGCGCGCTCGATGGCGCGGCGCGATCGACGCCGGCGCTCGGCGGCCTCATCGACCGAATCGCGCGACCGCTCCGCGAGGCACTCGAGATTCCGCTCGAGGAGACCTATCTCGTTGGAACCGGCTATGGTCGGGTGACGCTGCCGTTCTCGAAGGAGCATATCCGCTCCGAGATCCTGTGCCATGGCCTCGGCGCCCACATCATGTATCCCGAGACGCGGACGGTGCTCGACATCGGCGGCCAGGATACGAAGGCCATCCAGGTCGATCCTGCGGGTATCGTCGAGAACTTTCAAATGAACGACCGCTGTGCTGCGGGCTGCGGTCGCTATCTCGGGTACATCGCCGACGAGATGAACATGGGCCTGCATGAGCTCGGGCCGATGGCGATGAAAGCGACGCGCACCGTGCGCATCAATTCGACCTGCACCGTGTTTGCCGGTGCCGAGCTCCGCGATCGATTGGCGCTGGGAGAGAAGCGCGAGGACATCATGGCCGGTCTTCATCGCTCCATCATCCTGCGTGCCATGTCGATCATCTCGCGCTCGGGCGGCGTGCGGAATCAATTCACCTTCACCGGCGGCGTCGCCAAGAACGAGGCGGCGGTGAAGGAATTGCGCCAGCTCATCCGCGAGAACTACGGCGATGTCGTCATCAACATCAATCCGGATTCGATCTACACGGGCGCGTTGGGCGCTGCTGCCTTTGCCCGCCGTGCCGTCGAGAACTGACGGAGTGAAGCCATGGTCATCACCGCGGGCATCGATGTCGGCACCGGCGCGGTCAAAGCCGCATTGTTCGAGGTGGAAGGAGACAAGACACGCTGGGTCGCGCGCCGTACCGAGCGCGTACGCCAACGCGATCCCTTCAAGCTCGCCGAGCAGACCTATGACGGCATCCTCGAAGAGGGGGGCGTCCGGCGCCGCGATGTCGGTTATGTCGCGACCACCGGCGAGGGCGAGTCGCTGACTTTCCACACCGGCCACTTCTATTCCATGACCACGCACGGACGCGGCGCCATCTATCTCGATCCCGACGCGCGCGCCGCGCTCGATGTCGGTGCGTTGCATGGCCGTGCCATCCGTCTCGACGCAAGGGGGAAGGTGCTGAGCTACAAAATGACGAGCCAATGCGCGTCGGGCTCAGGCCAGTTTCTCGAGAACATCGCGCGTTATCTCGGCATCGCCCATGAAGAGATCGGCATGCTCTCCAAACAGGCCGACAATCCCGAAAAGGTCAGCGGTATCTGCGCCGTGCTCGCCGAGACCGACGTCATCAACATGGTCTCGCGGGGCATCTCGGCGCCGAACATTCTGAAGGGCATCCACTCGTCGATGGCCGATCGCTTGGCGAAGCTGCTGAAGACCATCGGACCCATCGACGGCGTCGTGCTCATGACCGGCGGGCTCGCACTGGACGAAGGCCTCGTCACCGCGATGCAGGAGGCGATGGCCAAGGAGAGGGTGACATATCCTGTACGTTGCCATCCCGACTCGATCTACGCCGGCGCCATCGGGGCGGCACTCTGGGGCGCCTTCCGGCATGAGAAGTTGGCGCGGCTCAGCGAGCTCGCCAGAGCATCCTGAGGAGCATCGTCATGGCGCTCATGATCATCGACACCTGCACAAATTGCGATGCCTGTCGTCCGGTCTGCCCAAACGAGGCTATCAGCATCGGCGATGGCATCTATGTGATCGACCCGCTGCGCTGCACGGAATGCGTTGGTGCCGAGGACGAGCCGCAATGCAAGTTGGCCTGTCCCGCGGACTGCATCGTGCCGCATCCAGACTTCCGCGAATCACGCGAGGAGCTCCTGGCGAAGTACAACGACCTTCACGGCTGAGCGCGGCGCGCTTTCCGCTGTCAGCCCACTACGCGGCGGAGTGCCAGACGGCGATACGGGTGGAAGCCCATGCGATCGAGAAAGCTCAGCAGCCCAAAATGGTTCCAGTCCACCTCGGTCCGCACGTGCTCGATGCGCAATCCCACGAGATTGGTCATGAGCTGAGAAATCAGCGCACTCCCAATGCCTTTGTGACCGTGGCTTGCCGCGACGCCGATGGTGTCGAGCACCGCTTCCGGCTCGAGACTGCCGAATTCACCGAACTCGACCCGCGCCATGACGAAGCCACCGATCTCGCCATCGATCTCGGCGACGAGCGAGACTCGTATCCCTGACTCGTCCATGGCCTCGGCGGCTTTGCGCTTGAAGTAGGGCGTGCGATCGCGACCGGTGATGCGGCGGTCGATGGCGAGCATGCCGGCGACATCGCCGGAGGTCATCGAGCGGATGGGGACGCGGTCATGGGAGAGCGCTGCAAAATCGTCGCCCGAAGCGCTGCTGTAGTCGACTTCGGCACCGGTCGCCACGCGCGGCGACGTGGTGCGGGGCGAGGGCACGGCGCCGACCGTCTCGCCCACCGAACGCTCCAGCACGAGGCGGGGCGCCAGTGCGAATCCCGCTTCGGCAAAAAAAACCGCGAGGTCGGTATCGAACCAGTCCGTCTGGGTTGCAATCTCGGCGATGCCGTGGATCCGCATTGCTGCCGTCATGCCGTCGAGCAGCAGGCGGCCAATCCCTTGGCGCTGCATCTCCACCGCCACGCCGATGGCATCGAGCGCGGCTTCAGGAAGTTTGCCGCCGAATTCGCCTTCATAGAGCCGTGCGAAGATAAAGCCCACGATCTTGCCGTCACGCTCTGCGCCGAGCGCCACGAACGCCGAAGGGTCGCGCGCAAGACGCGCCAGGCGCTTTTCATAGAAGCCGGGGCGCGCACGGCCGGAGACACCTTTGTCGATCGCCACCAGAGCGTCGAGATCGGCCGCGGCAAGGGGTCGAATTCGCGTCCGCGAGATCGCCGCGCGCAACTCGGTAGATTGCTTCATTGCATCGTGCTCCTTCGCATGGGTCAGCGCCGCGCCGCGAATTCGAGGGCGAGCCGCCCGTCCGCCTCCTCGTCGAGGAGATCATCAAGCGCCGGCAGCAGACCCATCTCCTCCTTTTGCACATGGGAGACGAGCCGCTCGATCAGCTCGGCGCCGGTCGCGTGGAACTGCGCCCAGGCATCGACCGCGAAGCCAGCGCGGTGTCCATCCTTGGCGAGGTCTACGAGCTTTCGCGCGAGCGGCAAGATCGCTCGATGCTCCTCGATGAGATATGTGCCCATGTCACGATCGCCAGCCTCGGCCAGCAAGGGAAAGACGCTCTCTTCCTCGAAGGCAAAATGCGGGCCGATCTCGATGTCGAGCGCCGCGATCAGCTCCTTCATGAGTCGCGCCGCCTCGGCATCGCTCGATGATGGTGGCTGGGTTGGTCGGTGGCGGCCAAGCAACGCCTCGAGACGCTCGAGTACCGCGATCGTCGCCACGTGATCTTGATGGAGGGCGCGCGAGACGTGTCGACGGAAATCCATGGCGGGAGCGCTCCTTCCGCTTGCTGCCTAGCCGCCGAGCAGCGCCCGGCCGTCGGCGCTAATCGATTGCGGCGTCCAGGGCGGATCGAAGGTGAGCTCGACCACCACGTCGCGCACACCGGGTAGCGCGGCCACGATTTGTCGCGCTCCCTCCACCAGCATCGGCCCGATGGGACAGCCCTCATGGGTGAAGGTCATGGTGATGGTGACCACGCC
This sequence comes from Allostellaceae bacterium, assembly GCA_035945115.1. GTDB lineage: Bacteria > Pseudomonadota > Alphaproteobacteria > ATCC43930 > CGMCC-115725 > DAHUYF01. Next base: position 100,648 of record DASZAN010000201.1, on the reverse strand, counting down.
GTCGACGGCTGCGATATCGTAGATGAGGCCGAGATCAACGATGTTGAGACCGACCTCGGGATCGAGCACCTGGTGCAGCGCGTCGCGCGCGAGGTCGGCGAGATCGGCCATGGCTCAATGCTCCCTTAGGGCGGCGATACGCGGCACCGGCGCCGCCGGGCGCCGAAAAACGTGGTGCAGCACGACTGCGCCGAACCAAGCGAAGGCGATGGCGCCGCACAGGCCGACGACACCGCCGAAGCGGACCGCCGCCGGCAGATCGGCGGCGATGCCCGCGAAAATGGCCGCGAGCGCCGTGCCGTGGCAGGCGGCGTGAAGAGCGAGTGCCCACTCGCGGGTGAGCTCCGAGACGAGCGGCGGGCGGCCGCCTTTGGCGGCGTGCATCGAGCCCAAGAACGACAGAATGCGCTGCAAGACGCCGAGCAGGAAGGTGAGGAGCCAGCCGAAGGCGGCGACGAAACCGAACAGCGCCGACCCGCGTGGCCCGAGCCAGCCGAGCGCCGCGAGACCGCCAAGGATGAGGCTGACGACGAGCGCACCCCAGCCGACGCGCAACAGAATGAAAGAAAGTCCGAGATGCCGGCGCATGCGCCCCTTCAACACGCGCGCAAGCGCGCCGATATGCGCCAGCGCGGCCGCAAGCCCAAGGATGGCAGCGGCCGCGACCAGCGGCTCGAACGCTGCAAGCGCGCCGACAACCGCCAGGACAAGCGCAGCCGTCCACAGCGCGAGCGTGCCCTCGCTCCAGCGATTGGGCACCGCCTCGGCGAGCGCGAACATTGGCACGAGAATGTAGCTGAAGCCCAGCGCCAAGGTTCCCATGAAACCGTAAAGGCCGAGCAAGCCGTGCGCCAGCGCCACCGCGGCGTGACCGCTGAGAAACCCCGCGCTGAAATCGAAAGCGAGCGCCAGCCCAGCGGCGAGCAACATCGCGACTGCGCCAAGCGCGACCCAGGCATGAAGGCCGACCGCACCCAGCTCCGGCGCGCGCCGCAAATTGTCGGCGACGAGGATGGCGAAGAGCCCGAGCCCGCTCGCGGCCGCAATACCACCGACGGCAAGCGCGACAGAATTGCCTTCGCCCATGCCATGCACGAGGAGCATGGTTCCCGGCACGAAGAACCAGAACGCTGCGCGTGCCGGCCATAGCGCGGCGAGGGGTTGGCGGGTCGCGACCGGCAACAACTGAAGAGCGGCGCCCATGGCTGTGCTGGCGAGAACGCCCAGCGTCAGGACGTGAAGGGCGCCGAGCGGATGGCCCAGTCCGCCGCGGAAGCTGGCGATGTCGCTGGCCGCGTAGATCACCACCACCCACAGCAGAACGTGAAACACCAGCGCCGCGGTGAAAAAGGCGAAAGGTATCGAGGGCGGCAACAGCCGTCCCTTGGCGCCGGGAAGAATGGTGGCGGCGGCAAGCCTCATTGCGTGCCGCGCGTCAAACGATAGCGCAGCTCCGGCGGTGCCGCCGGAACTTGTCGATAGCTCCAGCCGCGCTGCGTCAGCTCAGGAAAGAGAAAGACCGGTTCGCGTTCGTGGTGGACGATGACGACGTTACCGCAATCGGGTTGCTCGAGCAGACGTAGAATGGCCACCATCGGATTGGGTGGGCTGAGGCCGCGCACGTCGATATGGACTCCATCCGCCTCGCGCCACACCTTGGCGCCGACGCTGCCGGTCGACACCGGAGGCGATGCCGGTGCGACGGCTGCACGCCGGAAGTGGACGCGAAAGTGATTGGGGGCGAGTTCTTCCGTCTGATGGACGAACCCTTTGCCGCCGAGCAGGCGTTTCAACGGCAACGGATCGAATGGCGCATCGACGATCAGCAGTCCGCCTGGCGCGACGCGTCCTGCCGCTGCCATGAGCATGCTGAAAGGCTCCTGACCTGCAGCGAGCAAGGGACGCGCATCGACATGGATTTCACTCTCGTTCGCGCCCTCCTTGGATGAAACGGCGGTCGTCATGCGTCACCTCCTTTGGTTGGCCAAGACATACGATGTTCTTCGCCGGTGATCGTTGATCTCGGTCAATCCCAATGAGGATCATCCCTTTGGCCGCAGATCGCGGACGCGCACCGCCTTACCCTGCGAGCGTGGCACCTCGCCGGGCGGCCTCACCGTCACCTCGCAGGAGACGCCAAGCAGCGACTTGAGCCGATGGGCGACGGTTTCAGCGATCGCTTGGCCGGCGGCAGCATCTTCGGTCGCTACTCCGGGGTCCGCCTCGACTTCGAGCCGCACTTGGTCGAGGGCGCCTTTGCGCTCGATCACGAGCTGATAATGCGGCGAGATCTGCGGCAAGCCGACCAGCGCCGCCTCGATCTGCGAGGGATAGACGTTGACGCCGCGAACGATCAGCATGTCATCGCTTCGGCCCGTGATGCGGCGGATGCGCAGATGGGTGCGTCCGCAGCGGCAGGGCTCGTCGGTGAGCTGCGTGATGTCGCGCGTGCGGTAGCGGATCATCGGCAGAGCTTCCTTGGCGAGCGTGGTGATGACGAGCTCACCTGTCTTTCCCATCTCGAGCGGCTCGCCGCTATCGGGGTCGATGACCTCGAAGAGAAAATGGTCCTCCCAGCCGTGCAGCCCCGCTTGTGCCTCATGGCACTCGACGGCGACGCCCGGGCCCATGATCTCGGAGAGGCCGTAAATGTCGATCGCCGCAAGTCCTAATCGGCTTTCGAGCTGCTGCCGCAAGCCTTCACTCCACGGCTCGGCACCGCACACGCCCACGCGCAGCGGTCCGGCGCGCAAATCGACGCCCATGTGTTCGGCCACCTCGGCGATGTTGAGGGCGTAGGACGGGGTCGCGCAAAGCACAGTCGCACCGAAGTCGGCCATGAGCGTGACTTGCCGCTCCGTGCCACCGCCTGAGGCCGGCACCACCGTGCAACCGAGGCGCTGTGCGCCGTCATGCACGCCGAGACCGCCAGTGAAAAGGCCATAGCCATAGGCATTGTGGACGATGTCGCCGCGATGGACGCCGGCGCAAACCAGTGAACGGGCCATGAGCAGCGCCCAATTGGCGAGATCGGTGCTCGTGTAGCCGACCACGGTCGGCTTTCCCGTTGTGCCCGAGGACGCGTGGATGCGAGTGAGCGCGTCCTGCTTCACCGTGAACATGCCGAAGGGATAGGTGTCGCGCAGGTCCGACTTAGCGGTGAAGGGAAAGCGGCGGAGATCGGCAAGTCCGCGCAGCGCGAATGGCGTAACGCCCGTCGCCTCGAATTTGCGACGGTAGTGCGGTACGTTGGCATAGACGTAATGCAGCGCTCGCCTCAGGCGCTCGAATTGCAGCCGTTGCAGCTGCTTCCGCGGCATCATCTCGACATCTGGCGAGAAATAGGCGCGCTGTCGGGCGCCCTCTCTCTTGTGCAACGCGTGCCTGGTCATGGCTCAGCTCCATCCCGGTCGAGCGCCGGTCTCCTTGCCCGCGGCGGCGAGCCGGGGCAGATGCGGTAAGGCGAACCCTTGATTGAAAGCGGCGCGGGTCACGATCACGCCCTTCATCGTCCAGCCTGCGCCCAGCGCTGCTGCGCCCGCCACGAGCGCCAGTGGAGTAGCGACGGTGGTGAGCACGAGCGCGCCGACGAGGAGGGAGAGCGGAGCGATCGTGCCAAAGAGGAGCAGCGGCGCGTCAATCACGGCAAGCGCGTTGAGTGCGCCAGCAGGCCCGCCGTGCCGCTCGAGACGGCCTCGATAGAATGTCCAGACGTACGATCGGATGAGGATCGCTGCGGGAGCGAGAAACAAAGCGACGCGATCACCGACGGGCGTGAGCAAGGCCAATATCAGGAAAGCGCCGGCGCCTTCGGCGAGACCTGTTGCGACGATCAGCGGCACGATGGCAGGTTCCCGCCATGCTGGTATCCCGCGCGCGGCGTGCAGCATGCGGGCTTGGCAATAGAGAAAAGCGATTGCGAGCACTCCGGCGATCGTTGCGAGCGCGTGCCCGCCCGTCCAAGCGGCGGCGCCGAGGGTGAAAATGAGGGGCGGCGCCACCAACGCCTCGCGTGTCATCCACGAGGTTTGCGGATGGAAAAAGACATGCAGAAACCGCCAGGGGCGGCCGATCTCAAGCCAGACGAGAGCGAGCCCTAGAGCGATGGCGAGCGCCGCCGCGGCAAGTGGGACGCGCGGCACTTCTCCGGTCCAGAGCGTGCTTGTGGCAGCGACGACGGCCAAGCCGCTGCCAGTGCCGCCGCCGATGAAATTGCCGGCGGCGCGGTGGTCCCAACTGGTCTGCAGCCAAGGCGCGACGCGTTCCATGGGTCAGTCCCAGAGATAGTAGGTGCGAGGCCCCGTCCCGAGCTCCTCGTGCATGCGAAAGTGCCGGTTCTCGGCGAGCAGGACCGAGACGTTGCTGTGTGGATCGTCGATGTCGCCGAAGTGAAGCGCGCCGGCGATGCAGGAATTGACGCACGCCGGCGTTGCGTCGGGATCGATGCCCGGCGTGAGCCCTCGCGCGATGCCGTCATCAACGCGCTCGACGCAGAAGGTGCATTTCGTCGCGACGCCCAGCCGCCGCTCGTCGAAGCGCTTTGCCTCCGGCTCGCTTGGTCGACCGCCATAAGCGAAGCTCGCTCGGTCGGTCCTGTGGCGCGCTTGATACGGACAAGCGACGATGCAATACCCGCAGCCGATGCAGAGATCGTAATCAATGGTGACGATGCCGTCCTCACGCTTGCGCGTCGCCGTCGAGGGGCAAACCGTCATGCACGGCGGCTCGTCGCAATGCATGCAGCCCACCGGCACGAAGGCGCGGCGCACATCGGGATAGTCGCCGGATTCCATGTCGAGGACGCGTCGCCATTGCACGCCGGGCGGCGTCGCGTTCGCGTGCTTGCAGGCTGCGGTGCACGTCTGGCAGCCAACGCAGCGGCGGAGATCGGCGACCATGACCCAGTGCGTCATGGCGACCTTCCCACTCGCATAACGCCGACGCGCACGAGATCGGCGCCCGAGCCCGTCGCGTCAGTGAGGTCGAGCGAGAGCGGCACCAGCGCGTTCATGCTGGGGACGCCAAGGTCGCGTGCAAACGGTGTCGCCCAGTGTTCGAACTGCCCAACCATGAGCAGCGTGTCGGGGCGGATGCCGTGCCGCAAGACCGCGCGGCCGCGCGTTGCGCGCTGTGGCGTGCGGATCTCGAGCAGGTCGCCGTCGGCGATGCCGAGGCGCGCGGCGGCGCCGGCATTGATGATGACCCCGCCATGCCCGGCGATGTTTGCCGCGACTTCTTGGACGAGTTGGATGCCGGCATTGCCGCCCCAGGCGTATTGCATGCTGCGGGCGGTGACGAGCCAGAACGGGAAATCCTCCGGCTTGCCGCCCATCTTGACGAGCGCTTTTTCCCATAGACCCGGGAAATCCTTCCACGCGGGCAGGGCCTGATATTCGGCGAGTTGATTGTCCCACCAAGTCATGCCGTGCTCATGCAAGCGGCGGCCGAGCTGTTGCCCGATGCGGAAAAGCCGCTCTTGATAGGGGAGCTCGAACCGAAGCCCCTGCCGCGCCAGAGCCGGATAGAGATACCAGTTGATGCGTCCAAAGGGACGGGTGCGGAAACCCTGCGTCTTGTACCAATCCAGTCCGTCACTCGCGGTGCCGTCGGTCACCTCGGCGCTCGCTGCGCGGCAAACGGCATCCCAGATCTCGTCTCGGCTATGGGGGATGGCGGTTGCGAGGCTGAAATCATAACGCTCGGTTTTGAGCGATATGCCTGCCGCGCCGCGATTGATGGCGGCATTGTAGGGCTCGAGGAGGCCGGTGCGGCGGGCAAGCTCGGTGGCGATGTCGGTGAAATCGCGCGTCTCGCCGCGCGCCTCCACCACCGGCTGGCGGAGCGCGAAACCTTCCTGATCCCAGAACTGCTCGACATATTTCGTGCCACCGATGCGGATGAGCTGAAGTCCCTCGAGATCGGTGCATTCCGGCAGCAGGATGTCTGCCATGTGATTCGATTCGTCGCGCGTGTAGGCGAAGGCGACGATGAAGGGGAAGCGTGCCATTTTGTCGGCAAGCGCCGCCGTATCCCAAAAGGAGATCGCAGGGTTGGTGCGATAGAGGAACCAGATTTCGGGAAAGGTCACTTCGGGTAGTCCCTCGGGCGTGCCGTCGAGGAACATCCAGGCGAGATGCGTCGGGCCCAGCGCTTGGCTCCACGGACCATTGGCGGCGATCGGCACGAGCGTACGGTAGGCGTTGCGGATATTGGGCCGCGGCGACCAATGCTTGGAATCGGTCGGATTGAAGGGGTAATCCATGAACCCGTCGACGCCTGGCTTGACGCTGCCAATGCGGTCCGACATCGGCCGATTGAGCCGCACCGTGGTGCCGAGCGTTCCCCCGGGAACTTCGAGCGCGCCGACGAGCGCGACGGCGACGGTGCGCGCCCAGCAGCACTCATAGCCGCCCCACCCATTGTTCACGGTTTTGCCGAGCGTGATCGCTACCGGGCGGAAGGGCAGCCTTTCCGCGTCGATCTCGACCGTCTCGCCGATCGCGGCCTGCGCGAGAAATTCCTCGGCAACCCGGCGAATGGTCGATGCCGGCACGTCGCAGATCGCCGCTGCCCACTCTGGCGTGTAATCCGCCATATGCGCGGCCAGCTTACTGAAGCTCGTCTCGCCGCGGAGTTCGCCTTCTGCGAGGGTCACATCATCGGGGCCGATCTCCAATGCCGTCACGGCGAAGCTCCCTTCGAGCGCCGGCTCGGCATCCGCCGTGTCGTATGTCACCGCCGCATTTCGTTGGCGATCCCAGATCAGCGGCTTCCGCGTCGCGGCATCGCGCAGGTAGTAGCCATTGGTGCCGACGAGGTAGGGTGACGCCGTGCGCTGTGCCAAAAAGGCGAGGTCGAGCCGTTCGCGCGGCTGCTCGTGCAATAGCACGTGGATTAGGGCATAGAGAAACGCCGCGTCGGTCTTCGGTCGGATCGGAACCCATTCTGCCGAACAGGCGCCGGTCACCGAGAGGTGCGGTTCGATCTGTACGCGCCTCATGCCGCGGACGCGCGCGTCGGCATGGCGTTTGACACCAACGACCCCGCCCGAAGCCTCGGTGTTGCTGCCAAGCGAGATGACGTAGCGGCAGGACGGCGTGTCCGGCGAGACCGTGAAAGCGCGGTGCCAGAGCTCGCCATAGAGATGTTCGGAATGGTAGCACTTGACGCCCTGTCCGCTGCCGAAGCCCATATCGACGGGTCCCCAAGCCGCAAGAAAGGCAGGAAAAGTACCCATATAAGATTGCGGCGTGCCGCCACCGCCGAAGCTTGCGGCGACCTTGGGATAACCCGAAGCGTCAAGGACGCCCGTGGCGCGGATGGCATTGAGCTTCGCGGCAATCGTATCGAACGCCTCGTCCCATGAGATCGGAACGAAGCCGGGTTCCTGATCCCGGCCTTTTTTCCGATTGGTGCGCTTCATGGGCGCGAGGATACGGTGGGGATTGTAGGTCTTCTGCACGAGCCCGTAGGCTTTGACGCAGACACGCCCGGCGCCGGGATGAATTGGTGTTGCGCAGAAATTCGGCTCGACGGCGAGCGCCACCCCATCCTCGACACGGACGGTCAGGAGGTCCGGGCCGGCGACGCATTGGTAGCAATAGGTTGACACCCGCGTTGCATCGACGGCTGTGGCCGGTGTGGTCATGATCCGGATGCCAGAGCCTTCGCCTTCGCCGCCTTGGCCTTGAGCCGTTCGAGCGTCTTGTTCACCTCGGCGATGAAGCGAACGTGCTTGCCGCGTGCGATCTGGTCCAGCGGATCGCGCGCCATGATTTCGAAGGTGATGAGCCGGCCCTTGAGCTCGGTCGCAACCGCTCGGATCTCGACCGGCATGCCGAGCAGCGTCGGCGCAAGATGGTCAAGCTCGATGCGCGCGCCAACAGAATCCTCGCCGGCGTCGAGGTGGTGGAGAAGGCCGTCGCGGCACGTCTCCTCGATGTCCCGCACCAGGGCGGGCGTCGCGTAGACGCGCCCGGCCTCGCCCATGAAGGCGATCGTGCGGGCCTGGTCGATGACGATCCGCCGCTCGAAGGTGATCCCGCCCGCCAGGCTTGGTTTCATGGCGTGTCTCCTTCGGCTTATTTCGGCAATCGAATGCCGATTTATCGAAGGAGTTTGGCCCCGTTGGCGAACGCTGTATTTGATCTACATCAACGCGCCTCGGCTGCCGCTCTTGCCAGTGGCTTCCGCGCGCAACTTAAATCGCTGGATCTTGCCTGTGGCCGTCTTCGGCAACTCCGGCACGAAGTGGAACCAGCGCGGGTACTTGTATGGGGCGAGTCTTGCCTTGCAGTGCCGAATGAGCTCCCGCTCGAGATCGGCTGCTGCGCCCACTGGATGGTCCTTCAACACGATCCATGCTTCAGGCTTTACGAGCCCTTCCGCGTCGTTGCGGCCGACAACAGCGGCTTCAAGGACGCAAGGGTGCTCGCCGAGCTTCGCCTCGATTTCGAAGGGCGAGCACCAGATGCCGCCGACCTTGAGCATGTCATCGTTGCGTCCGCAATAGACGAAATAGCCGGCCTCGTCCTGACGATACGTATCGCCCGTACCGAGCCAGCCATCGACCATGGTGCGCCGGGTGCGCTCGGGGTCGTTCCAATAGCGCTTCGCGGTAGAGTCGCCGCGGATGAAGAGCTGGCCACTCTCGCCGAGGTGCACAGGATCGCCGCTCTCGGCGACAATCTTGGCGTCATAGCCAGGCACGATGCGCCCGCTGGTGCCCGCACGAATATCGTCGATGCGGTTGGAAATGAAAATGTGCAGTGCCTCGGTCGAGCCAATCCCGTCGAGAATCACCGTGCCGGTGCGCTCGCGCCATCTCTCGAAGACGTGTGCTGGCAGCGCTTCTCCGGCTGAAACGCAGAGACGAATCGAGGAGAGATCGGGCGAGGTGGTCTCGAGCGCCTGCAGTTGTGCGGCATAGAGTGTCGGCACGCCGAAATAGAGCGTCGGGCGAAAGCGTTCGATCATCGCGAAGGTCGATTGCGGTGTCGGCCGCTCCGCCATCAGCACCGCGGTGGCGCCGACCCAGAGTGGGAAAGTCATGCCGTTGCCCAGACCATAGGCGAAAAAAAGCTTCGCCGCAGAGAAGCACACGTCGTCGCGGCCGATGCCGAGTACGCCGACGCCATAAAGCTCGCTCGTCACCACCATGTCGCGGTGAGCGTGGACGGCGCCTTTAGGCCGGCCGGTCGAGCCCGACGAATAGAGCCAGAAACAGTCATCCGCAGCGGTCGCTGGTGCCGCGGCGAGGTTCACCGGGGCGTCGCCCATCAGCGCGCGTAAGCTTGGGCCTTCGCCGTCAACAGGGAGCAGATATGAGGGTTTGCGGACGGCAGCGTCGACCGCCGCTGTGATCTCGTCGGCGAACTCCGGCGAATAGGCAATGGCCGCGCCGCCGGAGTCCTCGATCATGTATTTGTAGTCGGCCGCCCGCAGGAGTGTGTTGAGCGGAACCGGGACGATCCCGGTCTTGATTGCGCCCCAGAAGAGGTAGAAGAACTCCGGACAATCCTTGACCACCATGAGGAGGCGGTCGCCTGGCGCAAGCCCGAGGCGTCGCAGCGCGTGGCCGCAGCGCGCGACGCGTTCGGCGAGGGCGGCATAGGTGATTTCCTCGGCGCTAGTGCGAATGGCGATTCTCGTGCCGTTGCCTGCCTCGACATGGCGATCGATGAAGGGTACGGCGGCGTTGAAGCGCTCCGAGAACGAGAAGGTGAGCCCGGTTGGGTGGATCGTCCGGTCAGCGACGACACTGTTCTCCCGCATGCGCCATCCCTCCCCGCGGAGCGCGGCTCGGTTAGCCTAATAAATAGATATTGGTACCAAAATACTGATTTACAGTAGCTGCCGGTTGCGTCACTTTGTCAAGTCGGTTGTCGCATACTCAGGAACAGCTGCACTCACTGGGAGGCGAGGTGCTATGGCGACGAAATCCCTCAAGTGGCGTGGCAACACCGACGTGAAGACAACAGCGGTGGCGACCGATATACGTGCGGAATTGCGTATCCGCCCTGCCGCTTTGAGCGATGTGCCGTCGGTCATCGCGCTGGACGAAGAAGTCACTGGACTGGCGAAGCCCGTCTATTGGCAGGATACGTTCGACCGGTTCGGCGCACGCAGCCGCGCCGGGCGTTTTTTTCTTGTGGCTGAGCTGCAGGGTTGTATCGAGGGTTTCGTTGTCGGCGAAGTCCGGGCATGGGAGTTCGGCTCACCACCGTGCGGCTGGATCTTTGCCATTCAAGTCCGGCCAAAAGGGCGGCTCAAAGGCGTCGGTACCCAGCTCTTCAACGCGCTCTGCGAGCGCTTCCGCAGAACGGGTGTCGCCAAAGTTCGCACCATGCTGGCGCGCGACAATACCACCATCCTGTCATTCTTCCGGAGCCAGGGGATGATGGCCGGGCCTTTCATCGAGCTCGAAACCACGTTGGACTGAAATAAGCGAGCACGGAATCGTCGCAGGGTGGCCATGATGAAACTGCAGAAAGCCACGTGCTTTGCTCTCTTCGCCGTGCTTGAGCTCGCGGCCGATCCTAGCCGCCAGCTCGCCGCCGCCGACATCGCCGACAAATATGGCATCTCCCTGCACCATCTTGCCAAGGTCTTGCGCGATTTGGGCCGCGCACGGATCATCGAGTCTGCGCGCGGCGTGGGCGGGGGTTATCGCTTCGCCGGCAATCCCAGGCGTCTGACCTTAATGGACATCATCGAACTCTTCGAGCCATCGGCGTCGGGCCAAGCGAAACGTGACGAGCCACGCCCCACGACCGATGTCGGGCGGGCCTTGCGGGTTGTGCTCGATGAGATCGACGAGCATGCGCTCGCCACCTTCCGATCGATCACACTCTCGACAATGTTGAAGATCGTTGCTCAGCGGCCCTGGTCGGGGATGAACGATCGCAAAGCGCGCAAGCGCGCCGCCCAGAGGTAACACTGTCGGTCGATTACGCCGATATTCACCATTTGATCTAAATCAAGGCAGGCCGAGCCGGAGCGCGCTCCCGTATTCAAACGGCACCCGTTGGGCAGCAGTCTTACGGTGCCCGAGCGCTGGTGCAGCGCGAGGAGAACGCCGTGACGCCACATACCCTTGGCACAATCTTGGCGGCGCTTGCTCGCGATCCGGACGATCCGCCGTTTACGGTGATCACGGACCTGTCGGTGATTTCGGCGACTTCGGTCGAACAGATTGAGGCGCAGATCAGGGAGATCATCGAAGACGAGGAGCGAGAAACATCTGATCTGCCCTTCTATTAAGGGCGACGGACCACACGTCTCGCGGAGCAAGGTTCGCAAGCGGGAGAAAACACATGACGAGAAAACTCCATCTGTCAATCTGGCTCGCCGGTGCCGCGATCACAATTGCGTTGACCGCGGGCGAATCTGCGACGGCACAAGACATCAAAATCGGCTCGGTCTTATCGGCAACCGGCCCCGCCTCCTTCCTTGGCGCGCCCGAGGAAAAGACCCTTCGGCTCTATGTCGACAAGATCAACGCAGAGGGCGGCGTTCTCGGCAAGAAGATCGTTCTTGTCGTCTATGACGATGGCGGCGATCCCAATAAGGCGCGCACCTTCGCCACACGACTTTTGGACGAGGATCGGGTAACGGCCATGGTGGGCGGCACCACCACCGGCACATCGTTGGCGATGGCGCCGATTTTCGAGGAAGCGCGGATCCCTTTCATCTCGCTCGCCGGTGCCGTCGAAATCATCGATCCCGTGCGCGAGTATGTGTTCAAGACGCCGCATACCGACCGGATGGCCTGCGAAAAGATATTCGCCGATCTAAAAGCGCGTTCTCTGGTGAAGATCGGGATGATTTCAGGCAGCGATGCATTCGGCAAGTCGATGCATGAACAATGCCGCAAGGTCGCCGACAAGTTTGGCGTGACGATCCTTGCCGATGAGAGCTATGGCGCGCAGGACAGCGACATGACGCCGCAGCTCACCAACATCAAGAACAAGGCGGGCATTCAGGCGGTGGTGAATCCCGGCTTTGGGCAAGGACCGGCCATTGTCACGCGCGACTTCCGGCAGCTCGGCATCGCGGTCCCCCTCTATGAGAGCCATGGGGTCGCGTCGAAAAGCTATATCGAACTCGCGGGAGCCGCAGCGGAAGGCGTGCGGCTGCCCGCCGCGGCGCTGCTGGTCGCTGAACGGCTTCCCGCCGACGATCCGCAGCGAGCGGTCGTGCTCGCCTACAAACAGGCCTTTGAGAAGGCAACTGGTGAACCCGTGTCGACCTTCGGCGGGCACGCCTATGACGGGCTTTTCATTCTCGTCGGCGCCACGAAACGCGCGGGCGGCACCGACCCGAAGAAAGTCCGGGATGAGATCGAGAAGACAGCGCATTTCATCGGTACCGGCGGCATCGTGAATATGTCGGCTACGGATCACCTCGGTCTCGATCTCTCGGCCTTTCGCATGCTCGAGATCAGGAACGGCGATTGGCGCCTAGTGCAAGAGGATCGATGAGGTCGAGCTCGCCGCCGGCCGGCTCCGGACCACCCTTATGGCTGAATTCTTGCAATTCTGTTTTTCCGGCATCACGGTCGGCAGCGTCTACGCACTGGTCGCACTCGGTTTTACCATCATCTACAACGCGTCCGATGTGGTGAACTTCGCCCAGGGCGAATTCGTCATGATCGGCGGCATGGTCACCGTCGCTCTGCTCGCCGCCGGCGTCCCGCTTCCAGCCGCCGCCCTCGCCGCCGTCGGCATTGGGGCGCTGATCGGCGTGTTGCTCCATCGTCTGGCCATCGAACCGGCCCGTGGCGCGTCGCCCGTCGCCCTCATCATCATTACCATTGGCGCCTCGATCTTCATCCGCGGTGTTGCGCAGGTCGTCTTCGACAAGCAATTCCACAAGCTGCCGGCGTTCTCCGGTGACACGCCGTTCGACCTGCTCGGGGCTTCGATCTTGCCGCAGAGTTTATGGGTGCTCGGCGGCGCGGCAGCGATCGTGATAGGTCTCCATGCGGGCTTCGATAGGACCATCGTCGGCAAAGCCGTCGCGGCGACGGCGGCCAACCGCCTTGCGGCATGCCTGGTCGGCATCAACACGAAATCGATGATGACGCTCTCATTCGCGCTCGCCGGCGCGATCGGCGCCATCGCCGGCATTCTCGTCACGCCGATCACGCTGACGAGCTATAGTGTCGGCACGTTGCTCGCACTCAAGGGTTTTGCCGCCGCCATGCTTGGCGGGATCGGCAATCCGCTGGGCGCCGTTATGGGCGGACTGCTGCTTGGGCTCATCGAGGCATTCGCTGCTGGGTATTTGAGCTCGTCTTACAAAGACGGCATCGCTTTCATCGTCATCCTGTTCATTCTCTTGGCCATCCCGAGCGGCCTCATCGGGAAACGCAGCGTCGAGCGGGTGTGAGATGCTCGCGCTGCAGGCGCCAAACCGGTCGGTGACGTTAGCTCTCCTCTGCGCGGTGATCGCGGTCCTGGCGATGGTTTTCCCGTCCGGTTATTACTACCGGGTAGCCGCCCTGGTTTGGATCTCAGCCATCGCGGCCATCGGTCTCAACATCCTGATGGGCTATGCCGGTCAAGTAAGTCTCGGGCATGCCGGATTTCTCGGCATTGGCGCTTACTCCGTCGCGATCGGACCCGCGCGCTTCGGCCTCAACCCCTGGCTCTGCATTCTCATCGGTATGCTTCTTTCGACCGGCCTCGCTTGGCTTGTCGGCAGGCCGATCTTGCGGCTCAAAGGACATTACCTCGCCATCGCCACACTCGGGTTCGGCTTTTTGACCGCGCTGGTGCTCGCAAACGAAACACGCTGGACCGGAGGGCCGGACGGGATGGCCGTGGCTCGGCTCAGCGTCGCAGGGGTTCGTCTGACCAGCTCGGTTGCGTGGTACTGGATCTCGGGCACGCTTCTGGTGTTGGCAAGTGCCGTGGCGCTGAATCTATATGACAGCGCCACCGGACGCGCATTGCGAGCGCTGCAAGCCAGCGAGATTGCTGCAGCGACGTCCGGCATCGATGTGGCGCGGCACAAGCTTTGGGCCTTCATCATCGCCGCTGCCTACGCGTCGATTGCCGGCTCGGCGTTGGCCTTCTTCGATGGATTTATTACGCCCGATGCAGCAGGCTTCCTCCGCTCGATCGAGTTAGTGGCAATGGTGGTGGTGGGTGGGATCGGGTCGACCGTCGGCAGCATCGTCGGCGCCGGATTGCTTGTCACGCTACCGCAGCTTCTCACTGTCTTCGTCGAGTATGAACAGGTCGCTCTCGGATTCATCATCATGTTGGTGATGATTTTCTTTCGGCGCGGCATCGTACCGAGCGCACAGCGATTCATCGTGCGGCGCTGGTCATGACCATTCTCCTAGCCCAGAATCTCGGAATCAGTTTCGGTGGCGTGAGAGCGGTCGAAAACCTTTGCTTCGCCGTAGAAGCAGGCCGCATCTTCTCGATCATTGGGCCGAATGGTGCCGGCAAGACAACGCTCTTTAATCTCATCTCGGGCATTCACACGCCGGATGCCGGTAGAATCGTACTTGCCGGAGAAGATGTGACCGGCATGCCGCCACATCACCTCGCGGCGAGAGGAATCGCGCGAACGTTTCAGAACTTGCAAATCTTCAACGAGATGACCGTGATCGAGAACGTGATGGTCGCCCGTCACCTCTACGAGGAACGGGGCCTTGTTGCTTCACTGCTCGGGCTGCCCTCGATCGCGCGCCAGAACCGCGCCACCCGAGGAAGAGCGCAGGAAATCCTCGCTTTCGTCGGGCTCGGCGCAAGAGAGAGCGAGCCTGCGGACGCGCTCCCCTATGGCAGCCTTCGGCGGCTTGAGATTGCTCGCGCGCTTGCGCTTGAGCCGAAGCTTTTGCTCCTTGATGAGCCAGCGGCGGGGTGCAATCCGGTTGAGACGGCAGAGCTTGAGAAGCTGGTACGGAGCATTGTCCGCCACGGGGTGACGACGATCCTAGTTGAGCACGACATGCGCTTCGTCATGCGGATCTCGGACGAGGTGCTTGTGCTCGACGGTGGTCGAAAGTTGGCGGAGGGCTCGGCGGAGGCGGTGCGAATGAACCCTGCGGTCATCGCAGCCTATCTCGGTCGCCGCAGTGCGCGGGAGATTCGCGATGCTGGCGGTTGAGCAGGTAACCAGCGCCCATGGCCGTATTCTCGCCTTGCGCGGCGTGAGCCTTGACGTGCCCGAGCGGGAAATCGTGACTCTCGTCGGATCGAACGGCGCCGGGAAGACAACGCTGCTGCGGGCAATCTCGGGCGTACAACCGATCCTTGCTGGCCGCATCGCCTTCGACGGCGAGTCAATGGAGCGCGTGGCCGCCCATCGGCGCGTTGCCAAGGGCATCGTTCATGTCCCCGAGGGTCGGCAGGTATTCGCACCGCTGAGCGTTGAGGATCATTTACGCCTCGGCGCCTATCTCAGGCGGGATACGGCAATCGTTGAGGATATCGAGCGCGTTTATGTCCGCTTTCCCTCCTTGAAAGAGCGCCGGCACACCGCGGCAGGCAAGCTGTCGGGCGGGGAGCAGCAGATGCTGGCGCTTGGCCGTGCGCTGATGGCGCGACCTCGCTTACTGCTCTTGGACGAGCCCAGCATGGGGCTCGCGCCGATGCTCGTCGATGAGATCTTTGATGTTATTTTGAACCTCAAGGCGGCGGGCATTACCGTGCTGCTGGTCGAGCAGAACGCAATCGCCGCGCTCGGCATAGCCGACCGCGGCTATGTGATCGAGACCGGAACGATTGTCCACCGCGGCCGCGGTCGCGATCTGCTGGAAGATCCAAGTGTTCGCGCTTCGTATCTGGGTCTTTGACAAAGAGGAGATAGATGATGACGGCAACCAAGGGAGGGGAATTGGACCCGGCCTTTCGGCTGCCCGCCCGTTTCATTGATAGTGACAATCCGAATGTGATGGCATTCGCTGCGCGCGTTGCAGGTGCCGAGCGCGACCCGCTGGCCATTGCGGTGAAGCTCTACTACGCGGTGCGCGATGAGATCCGCTACGACCCTTACATGCCTTATGATGATCCGGAAACCTACCGCGCGAGCGCGGTGCTCGCCCGAGGCCGTGGCTATTGTGTAGGGAAGGCGGCTCTGCTCGCGGCCGCAGCGCGGGCATCGGGCATTCCCGCACGCATCGGCTTTGCAGATGTTCGCAACCATCTCGCGACGCCGCGTTTATTGGCGCTCATCGGCACCGACACGTTCATCTATCATGGCATCACGGAACTATGGCTCGACGGACGTTGGGTGAAAGCGACCCCCACCTTTAATCGCGAATTATGCGAGAAGTTTCAGCTGAAAGCGCTCGACTTCGACGGGCGCGCGGACGCGCTCCTCCATCCATTCGACCGCGCGGGGCGGACGCATATGGAGTATCTCCGGCAGCGTGGGAGCTATGCGGATGTTCCCGTAGAGATCATCATGCCGGCGATGCGCGAGGCATATCCGCGTCTTGTCACGCTTGGCGAAGGTGAACGCGGCGACTTCACCAAAGAAGCGGAGCGACGGAGTTGAGGAGAGCCGCCCATCTCCGCTTCGGGCACGGCGATGAAGCTGAGGGACGGAAACACCCGATGTCAGAGGTGATCGTCGCCGTTTCGAGCCTGTCAAAGCACTTTGAGGGGCTCGTGGCCGTCAATGCGGTCTCGCTCGAGGTCCGCCGTCGGCAAGTGCACGCGATCATCGGTCCCAATGGCGCCGGCAAGACCACGTTGCTCAATTTGCTGTCGGGTGATCTTCCGCCAAGCGCTGGTGGCATCCGTTACGACGGCCGGGAAATCGCCGGATTACCTGCTCATCGCATATCCCAGTTGGGGATCGCCCGAAGCTACCAAAAAACCAATCTTTTCCCGCACTTCACCGTATTCGAGAATTGCCGGCTTGCGGCCCAGTCGCGACTGAAGAGCTCGATGCGCTTCTTTCGACCGGCCGGCTCCTATTGCGGTGTCAATGATGCGGCCGAACGTGTGCTTGAGTTCATCGGATTGACTCGGGAATCCGGCCGTCTCGCAGGCACGCTCTCCCACGGCGAGCAACGTCAACTTGAGATCGCAATGACGCTCGCGACTTCCCCGCAAGTACTGTTATTGGATGAGCCGCTGGCCGGCATGGGTGCTGAAGAATCATCGCGAATGACCGCGTTGATCGCACGGCTGGCGACCGACCACGCCGTCGTCTTAGTCGAGCACGATATGGATGCCGTGTTCAGCGTTGCGCATGTGCTGACGGTCATGGTCAACGGAAGCGTCCTCGAAAGCGGCGATCCGCAGGCCATCCGCCGCTCCAAGACGGTGCAAGAGGCGTATCTGGGCGGCGAGGATGGGGCGATGGCCTGACGACCGAATGCGCCCTCGCGCCCTTGAGTGAGTAGGGATTCATTGACGGCAGAGGGAACAGTGCAACCGGGCCTCACATTCCGCGGACTGCGCCACACCGTTGGCAAAAAGCTCGCGGAGGCGGGATGCGACGCGCGCACCATTGCGGCGGTGCTCGGGCACCAGACGGAGGACATGGCGCGGCATTATGCGAAGCAAGAAGATGCGCGCCGGCGCACGTCCGCAGCGATCAGAAAACTGGAACGGAAAGCGGACAAAAGTGTCAAACCGCAACGCTAGAGTTGTCAAACTGTTTCGCCGAGGCTGACCTAATCGGCCGATAAGTATTTGAAATTAAAGTGGCTGGGGGACTAGGATTCGAACCTAGACTGGCGGAGTCAGAGTCCGCTGTCCTACCGTTAGACGATCCCCCAACGCGGGCGTCCGGTTCGCCTCAATAGCACAGAGCGCGGGTCTCTGGTAGGGGCGGCGGCGCGCAGGACGGGCCGGCTTCGCAACCGGCGCGTCCTGGGGTAGCATGGTCTGGGTCGCTGAATTTATCGTTATCACGCCACGGGTTGCGCCGCGCCTTGGAGAACGCCCTTTCACCCCCGCCGACCTCGCCCGGCCCGCCCCCGGCGCCCGTCGTGCCAGGCTTCCGCGACACTTATGCCGCGCTCGATCTCGGCACCAACAATTGCCGTCTCCTGGTGGCGCGCGGCGCCGGGCGCGGCTTCCGCGTCATCGACGCCTTCTCGCGCATCGTGCGGCTCGGCGAGGGGTTGGCGGCGACGGGCATGCTCTCCGAAGCGGCGATGGCGCGCACCATCGAGGCGCTCAAGGTGTGCGCCGGCAAGATCGCCCATCGCCGCGTGACGCAGGCCCGCTACGTGGCGACGGAAGCCTGCCGCCGCGCCGCCAACTGCGCCGATTTCATGGTGCGGGTGCGCGAGGACACCGGGATCGCCATCGAGATCATCTCGACCGATGAGGAGGCGCGGCTCGTCGTTGTCGGCTGTGCGCCGCTCTTGGACCGTCGCGTTCCCCATGCGCTGGTCTTCGATATCGGCGGCGGCTCGACCGAGCTCGTCTGGCTGCGCGTTCCGGCCGATCCCGCGCTCGCGCCGGTGGTCGAGGGCTTCTTGTCGTTGCCGCAGGGCGTCGTCACCTTGAGCGACCGCTATGGCGGGCACGAGGTGAGCCGCGATATCTACGCCGCCATGGAAGAGGAGATGGCGCGCGCCATCCGTCCCTTCGACGAGCGCCACGGCATCGCCGAGCGCATTGCCGCGGGCGAGGTGCAGATGCTCGGCAGCTCCGGCACGGTGACGACGCTCGCCGGCATCAACTTCGCGCTGCCGCGCTATAACCGCAACGTTGTCGACGGCTCGATCCTCAGCTTCGATTGCGCGCGCCGCGTCTCGGATTATCTCGTCACGCTCGACTATGCCGAGCGCGCGGCCCATCCCTGCATCGGCCATGAGCGGGCGGACCTCGTGCTCGCGGGCTGCGCCATCCTCGCCGCAATCTGCCGCCTCTGGCCGGTGGGGAAGCTGCGCGTCGCCGATCGCGGCATCCGCGAAGGCATCCTCTTCGGCCTCATCGCCGCACGGTGAGGGGAAACCGCGGCCGCGGCCGGTCGGCACGGCAGGACGGCATGGCGCCGACCACGGCTCGCGCGCCCGCGGTGCGGGTCAAGACCGCCGGTCGGCGCAAGGCATCCTCGACGCAATGGCTCGAGCGCCAGCTCAACGACCCCTATGTGAGCGAGGCGAAACGCTTGGGCTACCGCTCGCGCGCCGCCTTCAAGCTCATCCAGCTCGACGACCGCTTCCATTTCCTGAAGCCCGGCGCGCGTATCGTCGATTTGGGCGCGGCGCCTGGCGGCTGGACGCAAGTAGCGGCGGCCCGCGTCAAAGCGGCGGACGGCCGCGGCAAAGTCGTCGGCATCGACTATCTCGCGATGGATCCCGTTCCCGGCGCCGTGTTGCTCGCGGGGGATTTCCTCGCGGCGGACGCGCCAGAGCGCCTGCGCCAAGCGCTGGGCGGTCCCGCCGATGTGGTGCTGAGCGACATGGCGGCGCCCACCACGGGCCACGCCACGACCGACCACCTCCGCATCATGGCGCTCGCCGAGGCGGCCTACGACTTCGCCCGCGACGTGCTGGCGCCGCGCGGCACCTTCATCGCCAAGGTGCTTCAGGGCGGGAGCGAGCGGACGTTGCTCGAGGCCCTTAAGCGCGATTTTGTCAGCGTGCGTCACGTGAAGCCGCCGGCAAGCCGCGCCGCATCGGCGGAGGTCTATGTGGTGGCGCAGGGGTTCAGGGGCGGCAGTTCCGCTGCATGAGCATGGTGCGTCCTTCGACAGGCTTAGGATGAGGTCTTTTCTTCGTGGCCCTCACCGTCCGTAGATGCCCGACTCGATTTTCCTCATCCTTGAGCGTCTCGAAGGGCGCACCGGCCGCATTGCAGCCCTGTGCCTCTGCCGTGTCTCGCGGCTTCCCATACGCCCTCCATTGTGTATAGTGCGTCGCCAACCTTGGAATCCCCGGCGGGGAAAGGATTGGCTCCATGGAAATCCGCGAGGCGCTCACTTTCGACGACGTGCTGCTCGTGCCGGCGGCATCGTCGATCTTGCCCACCGAGACCGAAACGCGAACCCGGCTCACCCGCGCGGTGAGCCTCGGCATTCCCATCATCTCCGCGGCGATGGACACGGTGACGGAGAGCGCACTTGCCATCGCCATGGCGCAGGCGGGCGGGCTCGGCGTCATCCACCGCAATCTCGGCATTGCCGAGCAGGCGAACGAAGTGCGCAAGGTGAAGAAGTTCGAGGCGGGCATGGTGGTCAATCCCGTCACCATTCATCCCGACGAGACGCTCGCCGACGCGCTGAAGCTCATGGCCGACAATCGCATCTCCGGCATTCCCGTGGTGGAGCGCCGCTCGCAGCGCCTCGTCGGCATCGTCACCAACCGCGACGTGCGCTTCGCCACCAATGCCGCGCAGCCGATCTCGGAGCTGATGACGCACGAGAAGCTGGTGACGGTGCGCGAGAATGTTGCCCGCGAGGAGGCGATGCGGCTCTTGCACCAGCACCGCATCGAGAAGCTCCTGGTGGTGGACGATGCCTATCGCTGCGTCGGCCTCATCACCGTGAAGGACATCGAGAAGTCGCAGAAATTTCCCTTCGCCTGCAAGGACGACCACGGCCGGCTGCGCGCTGCCGCCGCGACCGGCACCGGCGATGATGGCGTGGCGCGCGCCGAAGCGCTCTTCGATGCTGGCGTCGACGTGCTGGTGGTGGACACGGCGCACGGCCACTCCACCCGCGTCCTCGAGACGGTGAAGCGCATCCGCCGGCTCAGCAATTACTCGCAGATCATCGCCGGCAACGTGGCGACCGGCGAGGGAGCGGAGGCTTTAATCGAAGCCGGTGCCGACGCCGTCAAGGTCGGCATCGGTCCCGGCTCCATCTGCACCACGCGCGTCGTCGCCGGCGTCGGCGTGCCGCAGCTGACGGCGATCCTCGATGTCGTTGCTCAATGCCGCAAGAAGGATGTGCCGGTGATTGCCGACGGCGGCGTCAAATATTCGGGCGATCTCGCCAAGGCGATCGCCGCCGGCGCCGATTGCGTGATGCTCGGTTCGCTCTTCGCCGGCACCGACGAAAGTCCGGGCGAAGTCTTCCTCTATCAGGGCCGCACGTATAAATCTTACCGCGGCATGGGATCGGTGGGCGCGATGGCGCGCGGCTCGGCCGACCGCTACTTCCAGCAGGAAGTGTCGAGCGCGCTCAAGCTGGTGCCGGAAGGCGTCGAAGGCCGCGTGCCGCACAAGGGACCGGTGGCGAACGTCATCCACCAGCTCGTCGGCGGGTTGCGCGCCGCCATGGGCTACACCGGCAACCGCACCATCGCGGAGATGCAGAAGAACTGCCGCTTCGTGCAGATCACCGGCGCGGGCTTGCGCGAAAGCCACGTCCACGACATCGCGATTACGCGCGAGGCGCCGAACTATCGGCAGGACATGTGAGCCGCCAGCGGTCAGCTTTCAGCTATCAGCCAAGCCGAGAGCTGACGGCTGAGAGCTGAGAGCTTCCCATGACACCCGGCGCGCGTCTCGAAGCCGCCATCCACCTTCTCGACGAAATCGAGAACGCCCGCGCGCCCGCCGACGACATCGTCGCGAATTATTTCCGCCGCCATCGCTTTGCCGGCGCCAAGGATCGGGCGGCAATCTCCCAGCACATCTATGCCGTGCTGCGCCAGCGGGCCGCGCTCGATTGGTGGATCGAGCGGGAAGGGCGGGGCCTGCCGCGGGATGCACGACGTCGGCTTTTGGCGGCGCTCGTGCTGATCGAGGGCTGGCCACCGCGCGCCATCGAGGAGGCATGCGATGGCGATCGCTTCCGTCCGGCGCCGCTCACGCTCATGGAGAAGCGGCTTCTCGAAGCGCTGCCGCCGGAGAAGATCGAGCACAAGGACATGCCGCCCGACGTGCGCGGCAATTATCCGGCATGGCTCCATCCCCATCTCGAGGCAGTGTTCGGGCGTGGCCTTCAGCGCGAGATGGCGGCGCTCTCCGGCACGGCGGCGCTCGACCTGCGTGTCAACCGACTCAAGGTCGAGGACCGCGAGAAGGCGCGCGCGGCCCTCGACCGCGAGGGCGTCGAGGCGGCACGGATGCCGCTCTCGCCCATCGGTCTTCGCGTGTTCGAGCGCATCCCGCTCGGTATGCTCGACATCTTCCGCAGTGGCGCCGTCGAAGTCCAAGACGAGGGCTCGCAGCTGGCGGCGCTCCTTGCCGATGCGCGGCCCGGCATGCGCGTCGTCGATTTCTGCGCCGGCGCCGGCGGCAAGACGCTGGCGCTCGCTGCATCCATGGAAAACCGCGGCCACCTCGTCGCCTGCGACATCGCTGCAAAGCGGCTCGAGCGCGCGACCGAGCGTCTTCGCCGCGCCGGCGCCAGCATCGTGCAGCGCGTGCCGCTCACGAGTGCGCGCGACAAGTGGGTGAAGCGCCACGCCCACGGATTCGATCGCGTCTTCGTCGACGCCCCCTGCGCCGGCACCGGCACCTGGCGGCGCAATCCCGATGCGAAGTGGCGCCTCCGGCCCGAAGACCTCGCCGAGCTCACCGCACTCCAGGCGGAGATTCTCGACAGCGCCCAGCGCCTGGTGAAACCCGGCGGCCGCCTTGTCTATGTCACCTGCTCGCTGCTTGCCGAGGAGAATGAGCAGCAGGTCGCGCATTTTCTCGCAGGCCATCCGGCGTTCTCGCTACGTCCGGTCGGACCGGTTTGGTGCGCGGTGATCGGAACGGACGCGCCCGCCGAAGGCGAGATGCTGCGCCTCACCCCGGCGCGTCACGGCACCGACGGCTTTTTCGTGGCACTCCTCGAGCGCGCCGCCGCTCAGTGAGTAAGGCGCGTCATCAGGGATGTGCCGGGCAAGAGTCCGGTGAGCGCCTCGCCAAGTCGCGCATCCCTAAGATTAGCGCCGCGGAGGTCGGCGCCGCGCAGATCGGCCGCGGCAAAATCGGCGCCGCGGAGATTGGCGCCGCGTAGTTGCGCCGCCGCGAGCATGCTGCCGCGGAAGCGCACTTCCACGAAGATCGATCGATCGAGACGCGCGGCCGGAATCAGCGCGCGCGAGAAATCGTGACCGGCGAGATCGTAGCCGACGAGCTCCAGGCGCCGCCCGCTGCGCCCGCCGCTCCGCACCCAGATTTCGTGGGCGCCAAGACGTTTTTCGAGCTCTTCGATGCTCGGCTGCGGCGCCATTCGCGAAGCGCCGGTCGCTTCCAGCTTTGCGCGGGTCGTGCCGCGCAAGCTTGCACCAGAAAAGTCGGCACCGGCCAGCGCGAGGCCATCGAGCGCAATGTCGATGATCTCCGCGCCGCGGAAGCGCGCCCCGGCGAGATTGG
This sequence comes from Allostellaceae bacterium, assembly GCA_035945115.1. Classification (GTDB taxonomy): domain Bacteria; phylum Pseudomonadota; class Alphaproteobacteria; order ATCC43930; family CGMCC-115725; genus DAHUYF01. Next base: position 77,402 of record DASZAN010000201.1, on the reverse strand, counting down.
CGCCGCGGAGCTTGGTGCGATCGAGCAAGGCGCAATCGAACTCGGCATCGGTGAGCACGGCATGGTCGAGATTGGTGTCGCGTAATACCGCGCGGGTAAATCGGCTGACGCGCCGGCTCGAGCCGCCGGGCGTTCCGTCGGCACTCCGTGCGCTGCTGGCGGAGAAATCGGATTCGCAAAAGTCGCCGCCGCTCATATCCGCATCATCGAACTGGGCGCCCCAGAGCTTGCTGCGCTGAAACACGCTGTCGCGCATATCGGCGTGGTGGAAGGTGCAGTCGAGGAAGGCCGCATCCGAGAATTGCATCTTGCGGAAATCGAGCCCGGAAAAATCCCAATTGACGACCGTCGTCGAAGGCCTGCCACGGCGCTGCGGCGCGTTGTCATTGTGCCACTGGCAGAGGCTCGCCAGCATCGCTTGCGTGGCGCGAACTTCGCCGGTGCTGGACCGCTGCGGTTCCTCCGCGCTGCTCACGGGTTCGCTCCGCTCGAAAATCTGGAAGGTCAAGTGACAACGCTAGTCCACTACGACGGTGTGGCAAACGCGTTTCGTCCAGGTTTTGCGGCGTATTGTCCGCATCGAACGCAACCGCCGGGGAAACCGGTAGCGGAACGATGACAGGGAGTACCTGTTCCACGGGAAATACGGGATTGCGAGCGGTGGAAAGAATGACGGCTCGTTCAGGTATCGCTCTGGCCCTTGCCGCCTTGGCGCTCGCCGCTTGCGGCACGACGCCGGAAGATCGTGCCCGGAGCGGCGGCGCGATCGGCGCAGGCGCCGGTGCTGTCGGCGGCGCGCTCACCGGCCACCCGCTTGCCGGTACGGCGATTGGCGGCGTGGGCGGCGCAGCGGCGGGTGGATTGACCAGTCCTAACCAAGTCGATCTCGGCCGGCCCGCCTGTGGTAGTCGGCGGGCACGTGACGTTTAGCGCGCCGTGGCGCACTGTCGCGGCGCGCAACGTCGCTAAAATAACCAGCGGTTGCCACAAAAGAGCCAAGGTTGGCGGCGAATTTCTCGGGCAATGCTCGAGGAGGAGCTGGACAAGGAGAACGTTATGCCGCAATGGCTGCCCAAAGGACGCGAGCCGAGCCTCGATGAACTGCTCGGCGACGAGATGATGGCGCCGGTGATGCGCAGTGCCGGGATTGCCGAGGCCGAGCTGCGCGCACTTTTGGCGTCACTCGCCGCGCGCGTCTCGCCCGATCTCAGGCGGCGGCCCGCGTGCGCGGCAGCGCCGGACTGTCTGCGGCGGGAAGCGTCAGGATCGCTTTAAGGCCGGGCGTGTTGTCCTCGAGCCAGACCTCGCCGCCGTGCAGTTTCGCGACGGCGCGCACGAGGCTCAGGCCCAAGCCGTTGCCCGGCGTGCTGCGGCTGCCCTCGAGGCGGACGAAGCGGTCGAAGACGGACTCGCGGCGGTCGGCAGGAACGCCGGGACCCGTGTCCGCCACCTCGAGGCGGATGAGATTGCCGGCCCGCCGGAGAGTGAGGTTTACGCCGCCCTCGGGAGTGTATTTGAGGGCATTGTCGAGGAGGTTTGCCACCGCCTGAGAGAGGAGATGGCGGTCGCCCTGAACGGCGATCCCCGGCTCCGCCTCGACCGTGAACGCTAGCCCCTTCTCGTCGGCGACGGGCTCATAGAGTTCGGCCACCGAGCGCGCGATCGCCGCCAGATCCACCACCGCCATGTTCTCGCGCCGGGCGCCCGCCTCGGCCTCGGCAATGCTAAGGAGCGCGTTGAAGGTACCGAGCAGGCGGTCCGCCTCGGCGATGGTCTCGCGCAGCGCCTCGCCATAGCGGTTGACGTCGGGCCGTTCGAGCAGCGTCACCTCGAGCCGGGCGCGAAGGCGCGCGAGCGGGGTGCGCAGATCGTGTGCGATGTTGTCGGTGACCTGCCGCATGCCGAGCATCAGCCGCTCGATCTGGTCGAGCATGGCGTTGAGGTTGTCGGCGAGCTGATCGAACTCGTCGCCGCTACCGGTGAGGGGCACACGTTGCGAGAGGTCGCCGCGGATGATGCGGGCGCTGGTTCGGTTCACCGCCTCGACCCGTGCCAGCATGTTGCGCGTCATGAAGAGGCCCCCTGCCACGCCCAATGCCAGCGTCAACAGCGCCGCCCAGCCGAGCGTCGTGGTGATGCGCCGGCGGAACGCGTCGGCATCGCGCAGGTCCCGGCCGACAAGGAGATGGAAGCCGCCCGGCAGCACGCTCACCGAGGCGACCACGTTGTCGATCTCGCCGTTATGCGCGGGACTTTCGACGGCAAAGGTGATCCAGCTCGGGCGCACGTCGCGATTGGGGGGCCAGCCATCGAGATTGCCGACGACCGGCGCGAGCGCGGGGTCGGTGATGAGGTAGAGCGAGTTGCCGCGCGGCGCGGCGCTCCGCGCCTGGACTACCTCAACGAGCCCGGTGAGGCCCCGCTGATCGTATTGCTCGCGCAGCCCCCGCATCTCGGCGCGGATCGTAGCTTCTGCCTGCTGCTCGATGAAGCCGGCCATCGAGAAGTAGATGAAGGCGAGGAGCGCCAGCACCGAGGCGGCGAAAAGCGCCAGGTAAAGCGCCGCCATGCGGAAGGCGTTGGTGCGCAGGAGGCGCGTCACCTCGCTCACTCCGCCCGCAGCTGGTATCCGGCGCCGCGGACGGTATGGAGGAGCGGCTTGGCGAAGCCCTTGTCGATTTTCTGCCGCAAGCGGCTGATATGGACGTCGATGACATTCGTCTGCGGATCGAAGTGATAATCCCAGACATTCTCGAGCAGCATGGTGCGCGTCACCACCTGGCCGGCGTGGCGCATGAGGAATTCGAGGAGGCGGAACTCGCGCGGCAACAGGTCGAGCTCGTGGCCGCTGCGCGTCACCGTTCGCGCCAGGAGGTCCATCTCGAGATCGCCCACCTTGAGCTTGGTGGTGGCCGCGCCGCCGGTGCCGCGCCGCAGCAGTGCCTCGAGGCGGGCGAGCAGCTCGGCGAAGGCGAAGGGCTTGGTGAGATAATCGTCGCCGCCGGCGCGGAGCCCCTTGACCCGATCGTCGACCGCGCCGAGCGCGCTCAGAATGAGCACGGGCGTGCGGATCTCGGCGCTGCGCAATGCGGCGATGAGCGCGAGCCCGTCCATTTGCGGCAGCATGCGATCGACGATGAGCGCATCGTAAGCGCCGGATGTGGCCATGAAGAGGCCTTCGCGCCCGTCGGCGGCACAATCGACGACATAGCCGCTTTCTGAAAGGCCCTTGGCGATATAGGCCGCCGCCTCGCGATCGTCTTCGATGACGAGAAGCTTCATCCGCTCAGCTCCGGCGGCGACCATAGCCGCTCCCCTCGCAAGGCGCCAGCAAGCGGGGGGCGGAACCAGCGCCTCATGCGAGTGTTGGCTAGCGTAACAATATTTTGCGAGCGGAGCGGCTCGGCCGTGAAGGGGAACGAACGCAATTTCCTGTCATCGAGCCCCGGGGCTGCGAGCGATGAGGCACCCGGAGCAGCAGAGCGGCGACGCGCCTCCATTCTCATCGTCGAAGACGAAGCGCTAATCGCCAGCTACATCCAGGAAGTACTGGAAGAATCCGGATTTGCCGTCGCCGGCATCGCCTCCTCGGGTCCCGAGGCGATCTCACTGGCGAGCACCAGCAAGCCCGATCTCGCCTTGGTCGACATCAAGCTCGCGGGTCGGATGGACGGCATCGAAGTCGCGCTGCTGATGCGGACTCGCTTCAAGGTGCCGTCGATCTTCCTCTCCGGCCTCTGCGATCCCGATACCACCGCGCGGGCGCAGGCGGCATCGCCCCTTGGCTTCCTGGAGAAACCTTTCCGGCCGAGCCAGGTGTTCAACGCGCTCGAGCGAGCGCTTGAGCGCATGCACCAGAGCTGAGCGGCCTCAACCGAGCGTCAGCCACAAGGCTGCGATCCAGCCCATCGCCAGCACCAGGACGGATTGGCGGTCGAAACTTTCCTCGCGCATCGGCGCCTCCTTGTGTCTTGGTCGAGAGCTTACCGAGCGGATAAGAACAAATCAAGAACTAGTTCGCGGCTGCGGCCTAGGAAAGATTTGGAAAAAATTTGGCCTTGCGGGGGGTTGACGCGTCGGTGTAACACACGACTTAATCAGTACTAACGCGGTCCGAATTTGGCGAGGCGCCGGACGGATGATCATTCTGAGCAAGCTTGCCGACTATGGCGTGATCGTCGCCACGCAACTGGCGGTGGGCGCCGAGGAGGCGCAGATGACGGCTTCGGCGCTCGCCGAGCGCACCAAGCTGCCGCGCGCCACCGTCGCCAAGGTGCTGAAAACGCTGGCGCATGCCGGCATTGTCACCGGCGCGCGAGGCGCCGCCGGCGGCTATCGCTTGGCCCGCCCAGCGGGTGTCATCTCCATTGCCGAGGTGGTGGCGGCGATTGACGGCGCGATGGGGCTCACCCAGTGCACCACCCATATGCCGGCCTGCGAGCGGAGCTCCTTCTGCTCGACGCGGCCGCACTGGCATCGCATCAACCAGGCGGTGGGGACCGCGCTCGCCGCGGTGACGCTCGCCGACATGGTCTCGCCCTTCGGTAATTTCGCGCCGCAAGTACCCGCCGCTTCGAGAGAGTCCGTCACCCCATGAGCAGCAGCGTTCGCGCCCAGACTTACGAGAACCTGCGCTCCGTCACGGGCGAGGGCTACAAATACGGTTTCTTCACCGACATCGAGAGCGAGAGCGCGCCGCCCGGTCTCAACGAGGAGACGGTCCGCTTCATCTCGGCGAAGAAGCACGAGCCGGAATGGCTCCTCGAGTGGCGGCTCAAGGCCTATCGCGACTGGCTCAAGATGGAGGAGCCGCAGTGGGCGAAGCTCCGCATCGCTCCGATCGATTATCAGGCCGCCACCTACTACTCGGCGCCGAAATTGCAAAACAAACCCAAATCGCTCGACGAGGTCGATCCGGAGCTGCTCAAGACCTACGAGAAGCTCGGCATACCCTTGCATGAGCGCGCGGCGCTCGCCGGGGTGGCGGTCGATGCCGTGTTCGACAGCGTCTCCGTCGCCACCACCTTCAAGAAGCAATTGGGCGCGCTCGGCATCATCTTTTGCTCCTTCGGTGAAGCCGTTCAGGAGCATGGCGAGCTCGTGCGGAAATATCTGGGCACGGTGGTGCCGCAAGGCGACAATTTCTTCGCCGCGCTCAATTCCGCCGTCTTCAGCGACGGCTCCTTCGTCTATGTGCCGCCGGGCGTGCGCTGCCCGATGGAGCTTTCGACATATTTCCGCATCAATGCTGCCAAGACCGGCCAGTTCGAGCGCACCCTCATCGTCGCCGAAAAGGGCAGCTATGTGAGCTACCTCGAAGGCTGCACCGCGCCGCAGCGCGACGAGAACCAGCTCCACGCCGCCGTCGTCGAGCTGGTGGCGCTCGAAGGCGCCCAGATCAAATACTCGACCGTGCAGAACTGGTACCCCGGCGACGCCGAGGGCAAGGGCGGCATCTACAATTTCGTCACCAAGCGCGGCGCCTGCCGCGGCGACAACTCGAAGATTTCGTGGACGCAGGTGGAGACCGGCTCCGCCATCACCTGGAAGTATCCGAGCTGCATCTTGGAGGGCGACAATTCCGTCGGCGAGTTCTACTCCGTCGCCATCACCAACAACCTGCAGCAGGCCGATACCGGCACCAAGATGATCCATCTCGGCCGCAACACGCGCTCCACCATCATCTCGAAGGGCATCTCCGCCGGCCGCGGCCAGAACACCTATCGCGGTCTCGTGCGCATGCAGCCCAAGGCCCAGAACGCGCGCAACTACACGCAATGCGACAGCCTGCTCATCGGCCACAAATGCGGCGCGCACACCGTGCCCTACATCGAAGTGCGCAATCCCACCGCGCGGGTCGAGCACGAGGCCACCACTTCGAAGGTGAGCGATGACCAGCTCTTTTATTGCCAGCAGCGCGGGCTTTCCGCGGAGGACGCGCTCTCGCTCATCGTCAACGGCTTCTGCAAGCAAGTGCTGAAGGAGCTCCCGATGGAGTTCGCGGTCGAAGCGCAGAAGCTGCTCGCCGTCAGCCTCGAGGGCAGCGTCGGCTGAGCCGCGCACCGGAGATCAGGGAGAACTATGAGTGTGATGCTTGAAATAAGGAATTTGCACGCGCGCATCGCCGACGGCCGCGAGATCCTCCGCGGCATCGATCTCACGGTGCGGGCGGGCGAGGTGCATGCGATCATGGGCCCCAACGGCTCCGGCAAGAGCACGCTCGCGGGCGTGCTCTCAGGGCGGCCGGGCTATGAGGTGACCGACGGCAGCGTCAGCTATTTGGGCCGCGATCTGCTGGCGCTGGAAGCGGACGAGCGCGCGCGCGAAGGCGTCTTCCTCGCCTTCCAGTACCCCGTGGAGATTCCCGGGGTCAACAACATGTACTTCCTCCGCGCCGCCTTGAATGCGGGCCGCCGCGCCCGCGGCGAGAGCGAGCTCGACGCCGGCCAATTCTTGAAGACCGTCCGTGCCAAGCTCAAGCTCCTCGAGATCGACGACGACCTCCTGCAGCGCGCCGTCAATGTCGGCTTCTCCGGCGGCGAGAAGAAGCGCAACGAGATTTTCCAGATGGCGATGCTCGAGCCCAAGCTTGCCATCCTCGATGAAACCGACAGCGGCCTCGACATCGATGCGCTCAAGATCGTGGCGAGCGGCATCAACAAGCTGCGCGCGCCCGACCGCGCCATGGTGCTGATCACCCATTACCAGCGCCTCCTCGACTATGTCGAGCCCGACCACGTGCACGTGCTGAACGACGGACGCATCGTCAAATCCGGCGACAAGACCCTCGCCGCCGAGCTCGAGAAGCACGGCTACGCCGTCTTCGACGCGGCATGAGTGAGGGGCGCGCTGTGAAAGTGCACGGGCATCGGACCCCCCTCCCTAACCCTCCCCCTCAAGGGGGGAGGGGACGCATCTGCGCATGGGACGGAACGAATTCACCCTCCCCCCCTGAGGGGGAGGGAGGGGTGGGGGGTGAACAGAGGCTCGGCGCTTGCCGGCCTTCCGAGACCACGCCATGACCATCGTCAAATCCGAGACTACGCCCTATATCGACGCCTTCCGCGCGCGGTCACGCTCGGGCGAGCCGCAATGGCTCGCGGTGAAGCGCGAGGCGGCGCTGGCCAATTTCGGCGAGAAGGGGTTTCCGACGCGGCGGCAGGAGGCGTGGCGCTTCACCAATCTGCGTCCGCTCGAGCGCGCGACGTTTCCTCCGGCCGATAGTAGCGCCGCTGAGGTGCCGCTCGACGGCTATCGCCTCGCCGGTGCAACCCATCGCCTCGTCTTCGTCAACGGCCGTTTCGCGCCGGCGCTGTCGGACATCGGCACCTTGCCGAAGGGCGCATGGCTCGCTTCGAGCGCGCGCGCGCTTGCCGAGCGGCCGGATGCGCTCGCCGTGGCGATCGAGGAAAGCGACACGGCGGGCGCGCAGCCTTTTGCGTCGCTCAACGTCGCGCTCTTTGCCGACGGGTTCGTGCTGATCCTCGAGCCGGGCGTGCAGCTCGAGCATCCCGTCGAGATCGTTCAATGGGGCGAAGCCGCGTCGCCCGCTTCTTGGCATCAGCGCAATCTCATCGTGTTGGGCGAGGGGAGCCGCGCCCGCGTTCTCGAGAGCTTTTCCGGCGCCGGCTCCTACTGGGCCAATCTCGTGACCACTGTTCATCTCGGCAAAGGTGCCGTGCTGCGGCATGCGAAGCTGCAGGACGAGGCGCGTGACGCGCTCCATTTCGCCATGACCCGCGTCCATCTCGCCGAGCGCGCAGGTTATGAGACGTTCGTGCTGACCTTGGGCGGGCGGCTCGCGCGCGAGGACATCCAGCCGAAGCTCGAGGGCGAGGGCGCGGCGGTCAACGTCAACGGCGCCTATCTCTTGCGCGGCGAGCAGGAAGCGACGACCGCGATCGTCGTCGATCATGCCGCCCCCGGCGGCACCACGCGCGAGCTCTGGAAGGGCGTGGTCGAGGAGCGCGCCCATGGCGTCTTCCTCGGCAGCATCGCCGTGCGCCCCGACGCGCAGAAGACCGACGCGCAGCAGACCAACAAGAATCTGCTGCTGAGCCCGCGCGCCAATATCGACACCAAGCCCGAGCTCGAGATCTTGGCCGACGACGTGAAGTGCGCCCATGGCGCCACCGTCGGCGACCTCGACGAAAACGCGCTCTTCTATCTGCGCACCCGCGGCATTCCCGCGGTGGAAGCGCGGCGCATGCTGATCGAGGCGTTCGCACTCGACGCGCTCGAGACGGTGGCGGATGCGGCGATGCGCGAGTACCTCGCAGCGCATTTGCGGCGGTGGTTGAATGAAGGGGCCGACGCATGACTTTGGTCACCCCGCTTCGCCCCAACGGCCGCCTCGACCCGCGCGCCATCTGCAGGGATTTCCCCGTCTTCGCCCGCAATCCCGGGCTCGTCTTTCTCGACAGCGGTGCCTCGGCGCAGAAGCCCGCCGTGGTGATCGATGGCGTCGCCGAGTATTACCGCAGCGACTATGCGAACGTGCATCGCGGCGTCTACCGCCTCTCGGCGCGCTCGACCGAGCTTTACGAGGAGGCGCGCGAGAAGGTGCGGCGCTTCTTGAATGCCGCGGACGCGCGCGAGATCGTCTTCGTGCGCAACGCCACCGAGGGCATCAACCTCGTCGCCAACAGCTGGGGCAACACCTTCCTGAAAGCGGGTGACGAAATCCTCGTCACGGTGATGGAGCACCACGCCAACATCGTGCCGTGGCAGCTCTTGCGCGACCGTGTCGGCATCAAGCTGGTGGTGGCGCCGATCGATGCCACCGGCGGCCTCGACATGGCGGCCTTCACCGCCCTCATCACCCCGCGAACCAAGCTCGTCGCCGTGACGCACGTCGCCAACGTCACGGGCGCGGTGGTGCCGGTCGAGAGCATCGTGCGCATGGCCCATGCCGCGGGCGCCAAGGTGCTGATCGACGGCAGCCAGGCGGCGCCGCGCTTGCCGGTGGACGTGCAGGCGATCGGCGCCGACTTCTATGTCTTCACCGGCCACAAGGCCTATGGGCCGACCGGCATCGGCGTGCTCCACGGCAAGAAGGTGATCTTGGACGCCATGCCGCCCTGGCAAGGTGGCGGCGACATGATCCTCGACGTCACCTTCGAGAAGACCATCTTCCAGGAGCCGCCGCATCGCTTCGAAGCGGGCACGCCCGACATTTCCGGCGCCATCGGCCTCGGCATTGCCATCGATTATCTCGAGGGCTTGGGGCGCGACGCCATCCTCGAGCACGAGGAGGCACTCACCGGCTACGGCGTCGATCGCCTGTCACGTCTTCCCGGCGTCCATCTCGTCGGCGCGGGCCAGCGCCGCCTCGCCATCCTGTCATTCACCATCGACGGCATTCATCCGCACGATGTCGCGACCCTGCTCGACGGGCACAAGGTGGCGGTGCGCGCCGGACACCATTGCGCCCAGCCCTTCCTCGAGGCACTGGGCGTGGGCGCAACGACCCGCGCCTCGCTCGGCGTCTACAACGACGAGAGCGACATCGACGCGCTGGCATCGGCGATCCAAGGGGCGCAAAAGATGTTCAAGGTGACGAAATAGCCATGGATCTGCGCGACCTCTATCAGGACATCATCCTCGATCACGGGCAGCACCCGCGGAATTTCCGCAAGCCCGAGCATCCGAGCTATCTCGCGCACGGCCACAACCCGCTGTGCGGCGACCGCGTCACCGTGTTCGTGACGCTCGAGAATGGCCGCATCAATGACGTGAGCTTCCAAGGCCGCGGCTGCGCCATCTCGCAAGCCTCGGCCTCGCTCATGACCGAGATACTGAAGGGGAAGACACCGGAAGAGGCGGCGGCGCTCTTCAAGGGCTTCCACGCCAAGGTGACGGGCGTCGCCGAGCCCGCGCTCGCGCCGGCGCTCGCCGACGATATGGAGCGGCTCGAGCCCTTGACCGGCGTCAAGGCGTATCCGGCGCGGGTGAAGTGCGCGACGCTGGCTTGGCACGCTTTCGAGGCGGCGCTCAGGAACGGCGCCGCCGGCACCACGGTCAAGACGGAGTGATGCCGTGGCCGAGATGGCAGACAAGGACTTTTTCGATTTCGTTCCGGAAGGCGCGGACGATCACGGCGATTTCGACGATGTCGAGCGGCCCACGCCCGATGAAGGCAATGCCGCGCTCCAGGAAAAGGTGGTCGAAGCGTTGAAGACCGTGCGGGATCCCGAGATTCCCGTGAACCTCGTCGATCTCGGCCTCATCTACGATCTCGTCGTCAACCGCGACGGCACCGTCTATGTCGAGATGACCTTGACGACGCCGGCCTGTCCGGTCGCCGGCGCGCTGCCGGGCCAGGTGCGCGACGCGGTGGGGTCCGTGCCCGGCGTGCAAGACGCGCGCGTCAAGCTGGTGTGGTCGCCGCCCTGGACGAAGGACCGCATGAGCGAAGAAGCGAAATTGGAGCTGGGATTGATGTGAGGCGAAGCCCCTCTCCCGCTTGCGGGAGAGGGAGGGGCCCATCGCGAAGCGATGGGAGGGTGAGGGGGAGCGTGGAGGAGGAACAGGCATGAGTGAGACCATTGTTGCCGCCAACGATGCGGCGCCGCGATCGGAAGAGCGCCAGCTCAGCGAAAGCGAGCTCTGGCAAATCCTCCGCAGCGAAGCCGAAAGCGCGGCCGAGCGCGAGACCATGCTACGCGGGTTCCTCGATTTGGCCGTGCTCCGCCACAAAAGCTTCGGCCGCGCGCTTGCCTCGCTCATCGCCGGCAAGCTCGCCGAGCGCTTCATGCCGGCCGAGCGCCTCGAGGATTTGGCGCGGGGTGCCAGCGCCGAGGACGCCACGATCATCGACGCCGCGCGCGCCGATCTCGTCGCCATCCGCACCCGCGATCCCGCCGCCGAGAATTTCCTCACACCCTTCCTCTACTACAAGGGCTTCCAATCGCTCGAATGGCATCGCGTGGCGCATTGGCTCTGGCAACAAGGCCGGCATGACCTCGCGCATCATTTGTCGAGCCGCGTCTCCGAAGTCTTCGCCGTCGACATCCATCCCGCAGTGCCCGTGGGCCGCGGCGTCTTCATCGATCATGGCACCGGCATCGTCATCGGCGAGACCTCGGTCATCGGCAACGACGTCTCGATCTTGCAGAACGTGACCTTGGGCGGCACCGGCAAGGAGCGCGGCGACCGCCATCCCAAGGTGCGGGACGGCGTGCTGCTCGCGGCGGGCGCCAAGGTGCTGGGCAATATCGAAGTGGGCGCCCGCGCCAAAGTCGGCGCCGGCAGCGTGGTTTTGAAAGACGTGCCGCCCTGCGCGACCGTCGCCGGCGTCCCCGCCCGCATCGTCGGCTGGTGCAGCGACATGGTCCCGGCGCATGCGATGGACCAGAGCTTGCCGGAGAGGAGGGGGTAGGGATCGCGACTCTGTGCTGGATCTGTGGCCGGGAACCTGCGACCACTGGAGAACATCGAGCAAAGCGTTCGGATTTGCGCGCTGCGTTTGGCGAGGTGACACAGGCAAAGCCGTTGCACTATCGCGACGACAAGTTCGGCAAGAAAACAATTGGTGGTCTCGACGCCAAGCTCACCAAGTTTCCCAATAAAATTTGCGCGCGTTGTAACAACGCTCGAACGCAGCCTCACGATCGAGCTTGGGAATTTCTATCGAACGCGCTTCGAACGCGAACCCCAAAGCTGGCGCCGGGAAACATTGTGCGGGTTAATCGGATCTTCCGTTACGACGCGGCGCGGCAAATGCTCAATGTACATCTATTCTTCGTGAAGCAGTTCGGTGGGATGATTTTAGAAGGGAGCGCGCCTATTGATATTAAACCATTCGCCACGGCCATAATGATGAATAAGGCTCACGCGTGCGTTTACCTGAAATTTGGCTGCGGCACGACCCTCGCAGGTAATCCACTTATCAGCAGATCGGATTTGCGAGTGGACACGCGTCGGAATGGCTCATGCGCTCACGCAAGTTGGATTTACAACGTTGAGGGTATCGCGGTCCAAGCGACGTTCGCCGAGCACGGCATGCAAAGTGGCTACGGATGGTGGCATCCTTCGTTGGGAACCAGCCGTCTTCTAATGGCGGACATGCGCTAAATCTACTCCTCTCCGCCCCTCAGGGGCGGAGAGGTGGGGTGAGGTGGGGCGTCGTCGAGGGCGCGGTGGATCGTCGTGAGCACGCCATCGAGATTGTCGAGCACGTCGTTGTTCCAAAAACGTAGGACACGGTAGCCGTATCGCGCGAGCTCGTCGCTGCGGCGGTCGTCGGCAGTTTGTGCAAGCGCATGCTGGCTGCCATCGAGTTCGATAGCGAGCTTCGCTTGCGGGCAGGCGAAGTCGGCGATGCGCTGGCCGATAGGATGTTGGCGCCGGAATTTCCATGAAGGTAGTCGCTCGCGCAACGCGTGCCAGAGGAGGCGCTCGACATCGGTCGCATCGCGGCGGAGACGCCGAGCGATTCTGGTTCTCGTTCTTAATGGCTTTGCCACCCCACCTCTCCCCAGCCTCTCCGCCCCAGAGGGGCGGAGAGGAGTAAGAATATACAAGCGTGCATTTCGACGCTCATAGAGCTCGCGCCTCTTTACTCCCATTGACACGAAGCGGAGAATGAGGCTGGGGGGGCTCATGACCAGCGATCCATTGCACCAAGGCATGATCGACCACGAGCAAGGCCTGCGTGCAATCTACGCCGCGCCCACGGAGCGCGCGCGGCGCAAGTGTTTGCCGGCGCTTGATCGGCATTGCTGGAATTTCATCGCGCGCTCGCCGTTCCTGTGCCTCGGCACGGCGACCGCCGACGGTGCCGATGTGTCGCCGCGGGGGGATGCGCCGGGTTTCGTCCAGGTGCTCGATGACGGGCGGCTGCTTATCCCGGATCGTCCCGGCAACAACCGGCTCGATTCCCTGGGCAACCTCGTCGCCAATCCGCAGGTGGGATTGCTGTTCATGATACCCGGCGTCGACGAGACGCTGCGCGTCAACGGCATCGCCAGCATCACCAGCAACGAGCGCTTGCTCGCGCGCTGCGCCGTCGCCGGCAAGGTGCCGAAGAGCGGCATCCTCGTCGAGGTGCGCGAAGCCTATCTCCATTGCGGCAAGGCGCTCATCCGCGCGCGGCTCTGGCACGACGACTACAAGATCGAGCGCCGCCGGCTTCCGACCCTCGGCCAGATGATCACCGACCAGGTGCCGGGCGGCGCTTCCGCCGCCGAAGCCGATGCGCGCATCGAGCACGCCTACAAGCACAACCTCTATTGAACTGCCCCTCCCCCCTTGAGGGGGAGGGTAGGGTGGGGGGTGACGTCGCTTGATGAGTCTTGGGGCGCACCGCGCGGGACCCCCCTCCTGCCCGAGGCCATAAGCCTCGGGCACCCTCCCCCTCAAGGGTCCCTCAAGGGGGGAGGGGTTTCTCTTCCGTCACCTTCGCGTCAACTCACGCCGCCATCCGTCAGCCGATACCACGCGATCGTCGCCGCCACATAGGCGCGCTGCAAGAAATGCAGCGGGATCGGTGCGATGGGCGTGAGCGGCAGCGGCAACGCGTCGGCGTTGCCGCTCGCGACATAGTCCGCCATCGCTTTTCCAATCGCCGTTTGCAGGCCGATGCCGCGGCCTTGGCAGCCGATGTCGATGAGGAGGCCGGGGGCGGGTTCGTGGAGGTGGGGGAGGTGGTCGCGGGTGATGGTGACGCGGCCGCACCAGCGGTAAGCGATCGGCGCGCCCGCGAGCTGCGGGAACATTTTTCCGAGCACGCGCTCCAGATGTGCCCAATCGGCGGCGTTTTGGGGCTCGCGGAAGGGGCCGCGACCGCCCATGATGAAGCGTTGGGTGTGGTCGAGACGGAAATAGAGAAGCAGGTTGCGCGTGTCGGAGGAGACCTGGCCCTCCGGCAGGACGGAGCGGCGGAGATTGTCGGAAAGTGGCTCAGTCGCGATCTGAAACGAATTGGGCGCGATCACGCTTTGCCTGAGATTGGGCCAGACGTCGCCGGTATAGCCGTTGGTGCAGAGGACGACGCGCTCCGCGGTGACGCTGGCGCCGCGCGACGTCGCGACAATCCAGCGCGTGCCGGCGCGGGTGAGCCGCGTCGCCGCGGTCTCGGCGTGGATGCGCACGCCCGCGGCGAGCGCCGCCTTGGCAAGGCCGCGCACATAGGCCAGCGGTTGGATCGCGCCGCCGCGACGGTCGAGCCAGCCGCCCAAATATTTCTCGGTGCCGAGGAGCCGGTCGGCCTCAGTCTTGCTCAGCACTTGCACCGGCGCGCCGAGCTTCTGCCATTGTGCCGCGCGGCGCTCCACCAGCGCCGTCGCGTCGCTCGTGTGCGCGCCCTGGATCCAGCCGTTGCGGACGCGCGGCACCGCCATCCGATGCCGCTCGATCAAATCGAACACCACATCGGCGGTGGCGCCGGCGAAATCGACGAGGCGGCGGCCGCGCTCTTCGCCGAACATCGTCACGATCTCGTCGGGATCGTATTTGAGGCCGGGAATGACTTGGCCGCCGTTGCGGCCGGAGCCGCCGAATCCCACCGCGCGCGCCTCGAGCAGCACCACCTTGGTGCCGCGCTCGGCGAGGTGGAGTGCCGTCGAAAGCCCGGCATAGCCGCCGCCGACGACGCAGACATCGGTGCTGACGCTTTCTTCGAGCGGCGGCGTCGGCGGCGCGGGTGGTGCGGTGGCGGCCCAGAGCGCGGGTTCGAGCGGAAAGGGGTCGGCCATCTCTGACCTCAGATCGGATGCAGGATGCGGCGGAGAAAATCCTGGGTGCGCGGGTGTTGCGGCGCGCTCAGGAGTACCTTCGCCGGGCCTTCCTCGACGATCACGCCGTGGTCCAAGAACAACACGCGATGCGCCACGTCGCGGGCGAAATGCATCTCATGCGTCACCACCAGCATGGTCATGCCGTCTTGGGCGAGATCGCGCATCACTGCCAGCACCTCGCCCACGAGCTCGGGATCGAGCGAGGAGGTCGGCTCGTCGAAGAGGATCGCCTTGGGCTGCATGGCGAGCGCGCGGGCGATGGCGACGCGCTGCTGCTGGCCGCCCGAAAGCTGCGCCGGATACGCGTTCTCCTTCTCGGCAAGGCCGACACGGGCGAGGAGCGCGCGGCCGCGCCGGCGGGCATCGTCCGCCGGCTCGCGCCGCACATAGATCGGCCCCTCCACCACATTCTCGAGCGCGGTGCGGTGCGGGAAGAGGTTGAAGCGCTGGAACACCATCGCGACCTGCGTCCGCACCGCGGTGATCGAGCGGTCGTTGCGATCGACCTTTTGGCCGGCGATGCGGATTTCACCGCGGTCGTAGCCTTCGAGCCCGTTGATGCAGCGGAGGATCGTCGATTTGCCGGAGCCGGAGGGGCCGATGATGCAGACCACTTCGCCCGTGGCGACCGAGGCGGTGACGCCGCGGATCACCTCGTTCGCGCCGAAGCTTTTGTGCACGTCCGTGAGTTCGATCATCGGCGGCCGAAGCGGCGCTCGAGCCGGCCTACCAGGAAGATGAGCGGCACGCTCATGGTGAGATAGAGGAGCGCCACGAGCGTGAACACCGTCATGTTCTTGAAGCTCGACGACGCGATGAGCTTGCCTTGGAGCGAGAGCTCGGCGACGGTGATGGTGGAGGCTTGCGATGAATCCTTCAGCATCATGATCATGGTGTTGCCGTAGGGCGGCAGCATGATGCGCAGCGCCTGCGGCAGGATCACGCGGCGCATCATCAGCGCCCAGCCCATGCCGATCGATTGCGCCGCCTCCACCTGGCCGTGATCGATCGCCTCGATGCCGGCGCGGAAATTCTCGGCTTGATAGGCGGAGTAGGCGATGGCGAGGCCGACGACGCCCGACTGCAGCGCGCTCAGCGTGACGCCGAATTCCGGCAGCACGAAGTAGATATAGAAGAGCTGCACGATGATGGGGATGCCGCGGATGACGTTCACCACCGTCTTGCTCGTCCACACGAACGGTGCCACGCCGGAGACGCGCATCAGCGCCCAGACCAAGCCGAGCAATGTCGAGAGCGCGAGCGAGCCGACGGTGACGAGGATCGTGAGCTTCACGCCCAGGAGCAGGATCGGCAGGAACTCGGCGGAATCGCGGAGAAAGCCGCTCATCGTCTGCGAACCGCCCCCTCACCCTCCCATCGCTCCGCGATGGGCCCCTCCCTCTCCCGCGAGGGGAGAGGGAAAGGAGGGCGCCGTGCGTCCCCTCTCCCCTTGCGGGAGAGGGACAGGGTGAGGGGGTGGTGCGTCACAGAACTAATAGCGACCGTCGTCCCTCACTCCAGCCCCCACTTCGCCAGGATCTTGTCGAGCCGGCCGTCGCCTTTGATGTGGCCGAGCGCGGCGTTGACCTTATGCAGCAGCTCTTGATCGGATTTGCGCACGCCGATGCCGATCGAGCCGAGCACCACGGATTTGTAGCTCTTGACGAGCCGCACCTCGGGGAAAAGGCCTTGCTGCAAATTGTAGGCGAGGATCGGGAAGTCGGCGAAGCCGGCCTTGAGGCGGCCGGTGTTCACGTCGCGCAAGATATCGGGAATGCTGTCGTAGACCTTCACGTCCTCGAAGAAGCCGGTTTTCTTGAGCGGCTCGACATAGGCGGTGCCGACCTGGACGCCCACCGTATAGCCCTTCAGGTCCTCGAAGCTCACATAGTTCTTGCCGTCGCTCTTGGGCACGACGAGGCCTTCGCCGTAGGAGTAGATGGGATCGGAGAAGTCGATCACCTCCTTGCGCGGCGCGGTGATGTACATGGCGGCCGAGATCAAATCGATCTTGTTGGCGGTGAGCGCGGCGATGAGGGTCGAGAACTGCATCGGCTCGATCGTCACCTGAAAGCCCCCGTCCTTGCCCACCTCGCGCGCGAGATCGACCATGACGCCTTCGATGGTGTTGGTCTTGGTGTCGAGAAAAGTGAAGGGAATGCCGGTCGGCGTCGATCCCACGCGGAGCGTTTCTGCTGCGGCTGGCAGCGTGCCGAGCGCACTCAGCACCAGGCACAATCCATAAACCCAATGTCTTGCGCGCATCGCCGATCCCCCCTTGCGCTCCATGCGTTCTCGCTGATCCTAAAGTGAAGTCTTCGCGCGTAGAAGCGAGTTGAAAGACCCCATTTCGGTGTAGACCGCGCGCAATGTTTTTTGTCGTCTTTTGTCACCAAACCGCTGACCGTGATGGAGGGCGCGTCCCACTGCGACTTCCGTTTCCGCAAAAAGGCGTGCTGATCGACCCTCGCGGCGAGTTGACCCAGATCAATGCACCCGGCACGGGGCTGCCCCAGGATCGCGCCAACGATCCCGGAGACGTGCCCCATGATGACCACTGGAGAAGAGCTCTACCTCGCAATGGTGATCGTTGCCGCCATCGTCTTCGCGGCGACCTTGGGATGGTTGTCGCTCCGACACTGAGGCTGGAAGGTCTCAGCGCGGCGCGGTGATGGTGAAGGCGCCGCGCAAGTCACCCGCGGCGAAGCCGGTGGCCCGGTCCTCGGGGTAAAGCGCCTGGAGCTTCGCCGCCACCTCGGGTGCCAACTGCGCGCCGTGGCAATTGAGGCAGAGCGGCCCTGTCGGGATCGCCTTCATGTAGCGGAAGACGGGCTTCCCGTCTTTCTCCGTGAATTCGCCGACCTCGATGGCGGTGGGGTTTTCCCCCGCCGCCTTGCGCGCCTCGAAATTCTGAAGCTGCCGCAGTTCCCAAGCATCGGGCGCATTCTTGGGCTGACGAAGCTTGAGGCTGGTGCGGGCGATGCTCATCTGCGCGGCGGCCGATTTCTCCGCGGCAATCGCCGGCGCGATCGTGTTGCAGACGCCGATGGCATTGACCGGGCCGCCCTCGGCCATTGCCTTCTGCAGCGCCGCCAAAAGCCGTGCACCGAAATCGCCGGCCGCGGCGCGTGCCTTCTCCATGCGCTCCGGCAGGTCGTTTTGCGCCGCCGCCGTTTCCGCGAGCAGTGGCAGCAAGGCTGCGGCGATCACGCTTCGGAGCATCCCCATCTCGACCCCCTATTTTCCGTCGCGGCGCGATCATACATGATGGCGATGGGCTCGACAGGATCGGCGACAACCATGCGCAAGCTCGTCCTTCTATCAGTGCTGCTCGCACCGCTCGGCGCCTGCCTTGCCGAGGTGCCGGACAACCGCCTTTCGGCGGCGGAGGTGATCTGGTTCCCGCAAATCGGCACCGATGAGCGCGACTTCAACTCGATCTGCTCGCATTTCGGCAACGAGACCGCGCTCTCCTACGCCCAGCCCTATCATCGCTGCTGAAGCGGCTCATCGAGCGATGTCCGGCGCCGAGAGCGATCTTCCTCCCTATGGCGGCGCGCCGCTCCCGGCGGTCCTGCGTTCGCGCCGCATTGGCGGCATCAACGGGCTTGCCATGCAAGTGCTCGAAGCGGGCTTCGAGACGGCGGGCCGCCCAGCGCTGCTGCTGCTCCACGGCTTTCCCGAGCTCGCTTATAGCTGGCGCAAGGTGATGCCGGCGTTGGCCGCGGTGGGATATCACGTCATCGCGCCCGATCAGCGCGGCTACGGCGACACCAGCGGATGGGACGGCGACTACGACGGCGATCTCTGGTCATTCCGGCTGCCCAATCTCGTGCGCGACGCGCTGGGCTTGGTGGCGGCGCTCGGGTACCGCGCCGTCGAGGCGGTCATCGGCCATGATTTCGGCTCGCCGGTGGCGGCCTATTGCGCGCTCTTGCGGCCCGATGTCTTCCGGCGCGTGGCGTTGATGAGCGCACCCTTCGCCGGACCGCCGGCGCTGCCTTTCAACACGGCAAACGGCGCGGCGCCAAGCCCTCCTGGTGACCTTGACGCCGCGCTGGCCGCGCTCGACCAGCCGCGCAAGCATTACCAGACTTACTACGGCACCCGCCCGGCCGATGCCGATATGCGCCATTCAGCGCAGGGCATCCACGCCTTTCTCCGCGCCTATTATCATATGAAGAGCGCCGACTGGACGGCGAACGAACCCTTTCCGCTCGCGTCCTTCACCGCGGGCGAACTGGCGAAGATGCCGCGCTACTACATCATGGACCGCGACAAGACCATGGCGGAGACCGTCGCAGCGGAGATGCCATCTGCAAGCGCGATCGCCGCGTGCCGGTGGCTTCCGGAGAACGAGCTTCAGGTCTACAGCGCCGCTTTCGCGCGGACGGGGTTTCAGGGCGGCCTCAATTGGTACCGCTGCCGCGGCGGCAAATTCACGGCCGAGCTCGAGACCTATTCGGGCCTCACCATCGACGTGCCCGCCTGCTTCATCGCCGGCGCGAGCGACTGGGGCATCTACCAGGTACCGGGCGCCCTCGAGCGGATGGCCACCAGAGCCTGCACGCAATGGCGCGGGACCTACCTCGTCGACGGTGCCGGGCATTGGGTGCAGCAGGAAAAGCCGGAGGCAGTGAGCGAGCTGCTGCTCCGGTTTCTGCGCGCGTGACGACAGGGAAAGGGGACTTGCGATGACGCAGAGCTTCGAGGGCGGCTGTGCCTGTGGTGCCGTCCGCTACCGCATGACATCGCCGCCGATGTTCGTCCATTGCTGCCACTGCCATGATTGCCAGCGCCAGACCGGCACGGCGTTCGTTCTCAACGCGCTCATCGAGGCCGATCGGCTCATTGTGCTCACGGGCGATGTCGCCGGCATCCGCGTGCCGACCGACAGCGGCCAAGCGCATGTCATCTATCGCTGCCGCGCCTGCCAGACCGCGCTCTGGAGCACCTATGGCGGGCGCGAGGCGCTGCGCTTCCTCCGCGTCGGCACGCTCGACGATCCGACAGCGCTGCCGCCCGACGTCCACATCTACGTCCGCTCGAAGCTGCCGTGGGTCGCCTTGCCGCCGGGCGTTCCGGCCTTCGAGGCCTACTACGACTCAAAGAAGCTCTGGCCCGCTGAGAGCCTTGAACGCCGGCGCGCGATCTTCGGCTAGCCTTTCACCCTCTATCGGCGCTCGTGCGCTCAGCGGCTACGCACGTTGGCGAGGAAGCGCTCGACCTCGCTGTGCAGCCGCTGCCCGTGCTCGGCGAGCGATGCTGCCGAGGTCAGCACCACGGTGGCGGCCTCGCTCGTCTCGCCGATCGCGCGAGTGACACCGTTGATGTTTTCCGAGACGCCGTGCGTCGCTTCGGCCGCCTGCTGCACGCTGCGCGCGATCTCCTGCGTGGTGGCGTTCTGCTCCTCGACCGCGCTCGCAACCGTGGTGGCGATCTCACTGATGCGGCGAATGGTCGTCCCGGTTTCGCCGATCGCGCTCACGGCCTCGCTCGTCGCTTGCTGAATGGTGCGGATCTGGGCCGAGATTTCCTCGGTCGCCTTGGCGGTCTGATTGGCGAGCGACTTCACCTCCGAGGCGACGACGGCGAATCCCTTGCCCGCCTCGCCCGCCCGTGCCGCTTCGATCGTCGCGTTCAGGGCGAGGAGATTGGTCTGGCTCGCAATTTGATGAATGAGCGATACCACATCGCCGATCTTCTGCGCCGCGGCGGCGAGTGTTTGCACCGTCGCGTTGGTTCGCTCGGTCTCAGCCACGGCATGGCTTGCGACGCCGGCTGACTGCGTCACCTGTTGGCCGATTTCTGCCGTCGAGGCAGACAGCTCTTCGGCAGCGGACGCAACCGCCTGAACGTTCTGCGATGCTTGCGCCGAGGCTTGCGACACCACCGCCGCCTGTTTCCCGGTGGCTCCCGACATCTCGACCATGGTGGACGCGGTCGCCTTCATGTCGCCGGCGGCATTGAAGACAGCGTCGACGACGCCCTTCACGTTTGCCTCGAAGCCGTCGGCGAGTGCTAGAAGATCGGCGCGCCGTTCTTCCGCCATTCGCTGCCGTTCGGCGGCGGCCTCTTCCTCGGCAAGCTCCGCCGCCCGGCCATTGTCGCGGAAGACAGCGAGCGCCCCCGCCATCTCGGCGATCTCGTCGCGACCGCCCGCCGGAATCGCCGCCTCAAAATTGCCAGCGGCGATCTCGCCCATGCTGGCGCGCAATTGCGTGAGCCGCCGCACGATGCGCGTGCCCACATAGTACCCGCCAATGACGACGGCGAGGACGATGCTCGCGAGCGAAATGCCGATCAACAGCAAACGGCCGCGTCCGATCGCATCCTGGGTGTCCTTGGCCGCGGTCTTTGCTCCGGCCTCGCTGTGGGTGACGAGCTCATCCACGGCTTGCTCCAGTGATGCCGCGAGCTTCCTATTGGCGGCGAGCGCCGTCTCGGCGGTGGCAAGCGCCTCGAGCTCGCGACGCCGCAGGTCGAACATGCTCTTCTCGCCACGGCCGTGATCGAGCAGCGCCTTGACGGCGGTCCGCAAGGGATCAAGCGACGGATCCGCCTTGAGCACCGCGGAGGACTTCTCAAGGTGCTTCGCCGCGGCATTGAAGCGCTCACGCAGCGGCGGGAGAAAATCCTTGTTCGGCAGGTTGGCGGCCTCGATCAGGAGGCCGAGCACGAGATTGCTATCGGCGCGGAGATCGAGGAACGCCTGAAGCGCCGCTAGTTGCTTGTCGGCAAGAGCGGCGAGATGATGCTGCAGCGCCGCCATATCGGAGCCCTCCGGCGGACTCTGCAGCCCCGTCACGAGATCGAAGCTGGCGTCGTCCACCAGCGGCGCGAGCGCGGTCGAGACCGTATCGTGGGCGGCGCGGACGCGAGTGTCCTCGGCGAGGCGTTCCGTCTTGAGCGCCAGGCCCTGCTCGACCGCCGCGGCGATCTGAGTGAGATTGCTCGTCATCTCGCCGGCAGCGCGGCGCAGCGGCGCCGTCGAAGCCTCGCCGCCCGGAAGCGCCGCAAGCTCGTCGATCGCATCCTTGAGCGCCCGCTCATTCGCCTTCATGGCACCGAGCGCCGCGTCGCGTTCCTGCAGAGTGGCAGCGTTGGCGAGCGTCGGCGCGAGCGAGACGATTTCCGCGCTCGCTTTGGTGAGGCGAACCGACGCGCTCATCGCCGGCAGACTCTGGCCGGCGATTCCGCCCAAGCTGCGGCCGACCTCGCCGTAAGACAGTTGGGCAACGCCGCCGGCCAGCAGCGTGAGGCTCGCGACCGCGGCAAACGCCAGCAAGAGTTTGCCGCGGATGCCGCGGGCATAGCCGAGGAGCGAATTCATCACCACCGCTGCCCCCCTCGTCGACACGTTCAGCCGCCGACCCGGGCCAGCTTCTCGACCGCCTTCAAGCTGCCGTCCGCTTGAATCACCGTGAGAAACACGTGGCTCGATCCACGATTGTTGTCGGGCCCGTAGGTGAGCTTGACGCCGCCCAGGTCGAAGCTGCCGGTCTTGGTGATTGCCCCGAGCAGCGATTGGCGCGTCACGTCGCCCTCGACCTTCTGGAGCGCGGCGATGACGAGGCGCCCGACCATATATCCCTCGAGCGAGACGAATCCCGGCTTGGCATCGGGCTTCGCCACCTTGAGCGCCGCCTGATACCCTTTGACGAGGCCGATGGTGCCGTCCTCGGGGAGCGGCACCACTTGCGTCACGACCACACCCGCGCCGGCGCCGCCGAGCTCCTTGGCAAGCGCATCGCTGCCGACGAAGGAAATATTGACGAAGGTCGCCTCGAGCTTGACTTGGCGCGCGAGCTTGATGAATTCGGCGCAAGGCTTGTAGGCGCCGATCATGATCACGGCCTCGGGCTCCGCCTTCTTGATGGCGAGCAGCGCCGTCTTCACCGCAATGGTGTTGCGCTCGTAGCTGCCTTCGGCGACGAGCTCCATGTGGCGCTTGTCGAGCGCCCGCTTGACGCCGGTGAGGCCGGCTTGGCCGAAGGCGTCATCCTGATAGAAGATCGCGATCTTGCTGACCCCGAGATCCTTGGTCAGATGTTCGACCATGGTCTCCGTCTCCTGGAAATAGGAGGCGCGGACATTGACCACGGCGGGCTTGTAGGGATCGCGCAGGAATTCGGCGCCTGTGAACGCGCCGATGAACGGCACGCCCGCTTCGGTGGCGATCGGCTGCACCGCGGCCGAGGTCGGCGTTCCGACCGATCCCACCAGCGCGAAGACCTTGTCCTCCTCGATGAGCTTCTTCGCGCCGGCGATCGATTTGTTGGGCTCGTAGCCGTCGTCAATCGGGAGGAGCTCGATCTTGCGGCCATTGACGCCGCCGGCGCGGTTCACCTCATCGAACGCGGCGAGCAAACCGTCCCGCATGCCTTGGCCGAGCGCGGCCGCGGGCCCATCGAGCGCCGCCACCTGTCCCAGCAGTATCTTGTCGGCGCTGACGCCGTTCTCGGCGCTGGCCGGCGTGGCAAGTAGACTTGCAGCGGCAAGAGCGATCAGAGAGATCCAACGGTGTTGCAGCTTCATCGCACACGCTCCCGGCATGGCGCCGCGCCGATCGGAGCGGCGGTGGTAGGGTCGCGCCAACGATCGCCGAACTCACTTACCAAACTCTTTAAAATTCAAGCCTTCTGGCAGCTCTTTTTTAGCGAGATCGCACCCGTTGGTTGTGCGCGCCTCATCGACGGCATGGATTGTGCGAATCAGGCCGCCGACGCGGCGTCATCGCGCCGGCGCGCACGGCGCCAGTCGCCGAAGGCTTTGGCAAAGAGGAGGGCGCCGAGACCGACGAGGCTCGCAATCACGCCAGAGCGCGTGCCGGCAGCACTGCGGAGCATCGCCTGCGCCGCTCCGGCGCTTTCGTTGCCCACGAGGGTGGCGATTTCATTGAAGAGCGCCCCTTCCGCTGCACGCTTTCCGAAGACGAGGCTGGCTACGGCGATGATCAGAATGAGCGCCGGCCCCAGCGAAAAGACCGTGTAGTAAGCGATTGCCGCGCCCATGCTGGGCGCCCGGTCGGCAAGCCAGGCACTGACGGCGGCGCGCAGCAGGGCCACGCCTTCGCGCCCAACCGAGATCAGGTCCCGCGCAAGATCGCTCGCCATCGACATTATGCGCCGCCCGCCTTCGCTCACCACGCCATCTCCTTGCTTTCGATCTTGCGCATCGGCTGGCTCTTCGGCCAGGGCATCGATGCCGGGCCTTGCAATCGTGCGCGCCAGGCGATAGCTGTGCCCACGAGACCAACGCGAGGAGAGCAATTGGTGCTCAAAATTTGGGGGCGGAAGAACTCATCCAACGTGCAGAAAGTGCTGTGGACCTGTGCCGAGCTCGACGCGCCGTTCGAGCGGGTCGATTGGGGCGGGCCCTTCGGTGGCAATCAAGATCCCGCCTATCTCGTCATGAACCCGAACGGCTTGGTGCCAACGGTGAAGGACGGCGATCTCATCATCTGGGAATCGAACACCATCATGCGCTATCTCTGCGCGACGCGCGGTGGCGCTTCGCTCCATCCCGCCGATCCGGCGCAGCGGACGACCGTCGAGCGTTGGATGGATTGGCAGCTTCAATCGCTGGCGGCACCGATGTCGACGATGCTGCTCGGCTATTATCGCACCGCACCCGAGAAGCGCGATCCCGCGGCGCTCGAGACGGCACGCAAGCGCGCGATCGAGCTCTGGACGATGGTGGAGCGGCAGCTCGAGAGCGGGCCTTACATGGCCGGTGCGGGCTTCACGCTCGCCGACATCACGCTTGGCATTTTCGGCCACCGCTGGCACGTGTACCCGATCGAGCGGCCGAGCTTGCCGCGGCTCAAGGCATGGTATGAGCGGATCGCCGAGCGGCCCGGCTTTACCCGGCATGTCGCGGGTCCCGTGAGCTAGAGGATGTTTTTTCACGTAATCGTGAGAGATGGGACCGCCGCCGCTCCGTATCATCGCGGCGAACCTTCGGGGAGGAGAACATGAGGCGTGTAGCACGGCATGTCTTGGTCGCGCTGGTGGCAACCACCATCGGGCTGGGCGGCGTCACCGTCCTCGCCCAAGCGCAGGACAAGGAAGCGGCCATCAAACTGCGCCGCGATACAATGAAACGCCAAGGCGATGATTTTAAAGCGATCGCCGACTACGCCAAGGGTGAGGGCGATCAGGCGGCGGCGCAGAAGGCGGTAGACGATCTCTTGGCGCTCAACGCCAAGATCGTCGATCTTTTCCCGCCAGGAACCAGCATGGCGGACTTCCCCGGCAAGACCGGCGCCAAGCCCGAGATCTGGCAGCAGTTCGACAAGTTCAAGACGATCCCGGCGGTGCTCAAGACCGAAGAGGAGAAGCTTGCCGATGCGGTGAAGAGCGGCGATAAAGCGGCGATCGGCGCGCAGGTTGCCAATACCGGCAAGAACGGCTGCGGCGCCTGCCACACGCCTTATCGCGAGAAGCTCTCCTAAGCGAGCACCGCGCGGCGCACGGTACGATTTTGTCCCGTTCTCTTCGCCCCATCGGGGCGGAGAGGACGGTGCGTGCGTGATGGGATCGAATAGAATTCCGCCGCCCCGAGTCATTACCGACGCCATGACACATGAAACCGCGCGCGCGACGGTGCGCGCACTCGCTGCGATGATCGTCGCCACGCTCCTCTCGCGAGGGGAAGCCTCAGCCGCCGACCAGGCGCAATTGCAACGGGGCGAGGTGCTGTTCAAGGCGGCCGATTGCACCGCCTGCCACACGGACGTGAAGGGTGGGGGACAGCCGCTCGCCGGCGGCCGGCCGCTCGCCACTCCCTTCGGCACCTTCTTCAGCCCCAACATCACCAGCGACAAGCGGGATGGGATCGGCGCTTGGAGCGAAGCCGAGTTTCGACGCGCGCTCCGCGAAGGAGAGGGGCGACACGGGGAGTACCTCTTTCCGGTCTTTCCCTATCCCTCCTTCACCGGCATGACCGATGAGGACATCGCGGCGCTCTATGCCTATCTCGAGGCGCAGCCGGCGGTGACCCAAGCCAACAAGCCCCATGCCGTGAGCTTCCCCTTCAGTTGGCGCTTCCTGCAGATCGGCTGGCGCCTGCTCTTTTTCAGCGAAGGGCCGCTCAAGCCGGCAGCGGGGCAAACCGCCGAATGGAACCGCGGCCGCTACCTCGCCGAAACGGTGGTGCATTGCCAGGAATGCCACACGCCCCGCAACCTCATGGGCGGCCTCAAGCGGAGCCAAGGCTATTCCGGCAATCCGCAAGGACCAGATGGGCAGAAGACTCCCAACATCACCGCCGACGCCCAAACCGGCATCGGCAAATGGCAGCCGGACGACATCGCGACTCTGCTCAAGACGGGACAGACCCCGGATTTCGATTTCGTTGGCTCCGGCATGGCCGATGTGGTGAAGGGCACAGCGGCGCTCTCCGACGAGGATCGCCACGCGATCGCCGTCTACATCAGGTCGCTGCCGCCGATCCACACGGAGAAGAAGCCGGAGTCTTGAGGCTGGACGCCTCGCCGCCTGCGCCTAAGATGCGCCCCCAATAAACGGAGACGGGGGAGGGCGGTCATGGATTTCGGCATCGCCGGCAAGAAGGCGCTTGTCTGCGCCGCGAGCAAAGGTCTCGGCAAGGGCTGCGCGATCGCGCTTGCAGAAGAAGGCGTCGATCTCGTCATCCTCGCGCGCGGCCGCGATGCGCTCGAAGCGACGGCGGCGGAAATCCGAGCCAAGACCGGCGCGAAGGTGACCACCGTCGCCTGCGACATCACCACAGCCGAGGGGCGCAAGGCGGCGCTCGCGGCTTGCCCGAGCCCCGACATTCTCATCAACAACGCCGGCGGGCCGCCGCCCGGCGATTTCCGTGACTGGGACCGCGAGGTCTGGATCAAGGCGCTCGACGCCAACATGCTGACGCCGATCGAGCTGATGCGCGCCACCGTCGACGCGATGATCGCGCGCCGCTTCGGCCGCGTCGTCAACATCACTTCGAGCGCGGTCAAGATGCCGATCGACATTCTGGGCCTCTCGAATGGCGCCCGCACCGGTCTCACCGGCTTCGTCGCCGGGCTTTCGCGCAAGACCGTGAAACACAACGTCACCATCAACAATCTGCTGCCGGGTGCCATGGATACCGACCGTCTTCGCAGCAACTTCGAGGCGGTGGCGAAGAACCGGAAGATCTCGATCGAAGAGGCGCGCTCCGAGCGGCTTACCACTATTCCCGCTGGCCGGTTCGGCACGATCGAGGATTTCGGCGCCGCTTGCGCCTTCTTGTGCAGTGAGCAAGCGAGCTACATCACCGGACAGAACTGGCTCGTCGATGGCGGGCTTTATCCCGGCACGTTCTAGGGCGGATACGTCTCTCAAAAGAGGCCGTCGAACCGGATCGAATAGCCGACGCCAATGACATAGCTTGGGGCCGATCGCGTGAGCCCGCCCGCGACGTGAAAGTCCAGTTGCTGTCTCGGCGTGAAGCGAAAGGCGCCGCCGACATTGAGTAGCTGGCTCGGCCGGTCATGCGGGCGAAATTCGCCGACATACTCGATGAAGACCTCCGCCCGATCGCCGAGTTCTCTCTCGATCGCAAAGGTCGACTGCGTTGCGGCGGAAGCGGCGGCATTGGCCGGCGAGAAGAACGCGGTGAGCATGCCGCTCATGCCCCAACCGTCGCCGAGTTCGCGCGACCAAGGAAGCTGCAGGTAAGGCTGAGGCCCCGGCCCGACAAGACGCACGCGCCCCGTGGGCAGCGCCGCACCGACGGTCACGGACAAGTCGACGCCACCGGCCAATGGGCCGAGCTGCCACTTGATGGCGGGTGCCAGATTGGAAAATCCCGGGGGAGCATCGCCCGCGACGCCGAGGGAATAAGATGGCAAATCGAGCAACAGCTCGAGGCACGACGCCACGCCGAGCCTGAGCCGGCTTTCTGTTCCTTCCAAGCCCGTGGCGGTCCGCAGGTTCACGTGATCGACGCCGTTCTTGCTCTGAAAGGTGCCGACCGGCACGACGACGCTGGAATTCGTGACATCCGGCCGATCTGTCGTGATCACCTCGCTGGCACAAGGCGCAGCGGCAACGCCTGCGGAAAAGGTGAGGGCACACGCTGCCGACGCGACACCAGCGAACAACGGAAACGACGCCACGGAATCGCGCGGTATGGTTCTTGGCGCTCTCTCTTGACCCGTTCATATGCTCGTCTATTCGTCACATTCCCTCATCCATTAGGGCGGGAACGCCCTTTTTTTCACCCCTAAGCATTATGCATCCGGGCGAGGGAATATTCGGAGCCATCGCCTGGTCGTGATTGGCGAGACGCTGCACCACCATGAGATGCTGAAAACGCGGCGCAAGCCGACACAGATCTCCGCTCTTTGCAGTGACACGCAACAGCGTCGAAACCGACCGAAGGAGGCAAACATGCTTAACATCATCCGAAATACTGCCGCGGCGATTTGCTGCGTTTTCGCACTGCAGGTCGCGGCGCCGGTCGATGCGGCCGCCGCCGACGATGCCAACCTCATGAGCGCGCTGCGCAGCGGCGGGCTCGTCATCCTTCTGCGTCACGGCAGCACTTTTGCCGACCAGAAGGACGCCAATCCCGTGAATTTCGATGATCCCGCAACGCAGCGGAATCTCGATCCCAAGGGCAAGGACTTGGCCAAGGAATTCGGCGAGTCGATCCGCCGTGCCGGCATTCCCGTGGGCCAGGTCTATTCGAGCAAGTTCAACCGCGCTTACGAGACCGCCGTGCTGGCCGGCTTCTCCGGCATCGTCAAGACCGACGATGTCACCGAGGCCAAAGACAACGTAAGCGCCGAGGAGAAGGCGCGCCGCGCTGAGGCGATGAAGAAGATGCTCTCGACCGCGCCTCGTGCCGGCACCGACACCATCATCGTCACGCACCTGCCCAACATCACCGCTGCGCTCGGCCAGGACTGGGCGAACATGGTCGAGGGTGAGGCCGGGATCTTCCGTCCGACGAATGGCGGCTTCGAGCTGCTGGCGCGCGTGCAGATGGCCGACTGGGCGCGGCTCGTCCAAGCGAAGTGAACAGCGTCGCGCCGCGGAGATCGCCCCCATGCTCAAAGGAAAAACCGCGCTGGTGACCGGTTCGACGAGCGGCATCGGCGCGGGCATCGCCGAAGCGCTCGCCGCCCAAGGCTGCAACGTCGTGCTCAACGGCATGGGCGATGCGGCCGCGATCGCCACGCAACGCGAACGGCTCAGTCGCACCTTCGGCATCGAGGCGGTCTATGACGGAGCCGATATGAGCGAGCCGGCAGCGATCGAAGGCATGGTCGTCGAGGCGATCCGCGACTTCGGCGGGATCGATATCCTCGTCAACAACGCCGGCATTCAGCATGTGGCGCCGATCGAGGAATTTCCCGCCGCGACCTGGCACGCGATCATCGCCATCAATCTCGTCGCCGCCTTTCACACCATCCGTCTCGCCTTGCCGGGCATGAAGGCGCGGCGCTGGGGGCGGATCATCAATGTCGCCTCGGCCCATGCGCTCGTCGCATCGCCCTTCAAATCCGCCTACGTCGCCGCCAAGCACGGCATTGCCGGCCTCACCAAGACCGTGGCGCTCGAAGCGGCGGAAAGCGGCGTCACCGTGAACGCGGTCTGTCCCGGCTATGTGTTGACCCCGCTCGTCGGGAAGCAGATCCCCGATACGGCAAAGGCGCGCGGTATCAGCGAGGCGGCGGTGGTGCGGGATGTTCTCCTCGCGGCGCAGCCGACGAAGCGATTCGTCGAGGTCGACGAGGTGGCGGCGCTCTGCGCGTTTCTTGCCTCCGAGCAGGCTCGCTCGATCACTGGCACCGTCCTGCCGATCGACGGCGGCTGGACGGCCCAGTAGCGGACCTCCGGTCCGGGAATTCTCAGGAGAGCGGCATGAGCGCGAAGCACAGGAACGGCGGCGACCAGGGTTCATGCGGTTGGACCGACATCAATCGGCTCGGCCAGGCCACCGGGGCCGCGTTCGATAGCGCGCGGGCCGCCCTCGCCCGCTATGACGAGCTCGTCGCGACGGCGCAGCGCGAGACGGCGCTGCTCCTCTGGCGCGGCATGGCGCCCACCGCGCTCGACGGCCCTCTCGCTTCCTCGCTCGATGCGACGAAGCGTGCGGTCATCGCATCCTTCTCGCAAGGCATCGCGCTCGCCGAGATAGCCGCCCAGCTCCAGCTCGAGGGTGTCGCCTTGTTGCGGCGAGTCGCCGCCGAAAGTCTCGCATTCTCGCAAGCGCCGCTGTCCGCCGACGAAACAACGCCAAAGGCGCGCTAACGGCCTGCCACGGCTCGGGCTGCTCACCAAGGAGGACGGTCGTGGATGCCACAATCTCTCGTGAGCTAGATGCGGCGACGCGTCGAAGTGGGAAAGCGCGGAGCACGACCAAGAAGATCAACCTCGCACTCCAGGGCGGCGGCGCTCACGGGGCGTTCACCTGGGGCGTGCTCGATCGCCTTCTCGAAGAAGAGCGGATCGAGATCGAGGGAATTTCCGCAACGAGCGCTGGCGCCATGAACGGCACAGTCCTCGCCTATGGCTACGCCGTCGGCGGCCGCGCGGAGGCGCGTGCGGCGCTAGCCGAGTTCTGGCGCCGGGTCAGCCGCGTGGCGATGAATTCGCCGCTGCAGCCGAGCTGGCTTGACCGCGCGCTCGGCAATTACTCGCTCCATTTCTCGCCGGCCTTCGTCATGCTCGACCTGATGAGCCGGTTGTTCTCGCCTTACGAATTCAATCCGCTCAACCGCAATCCGCTCAAGGAAGTGCTCGAGGCGAGCGTCGACTTTGCGCTGCTGCGGCGACGAGAAAATCCGATCAAGCTCTTCCTCTCCGCCACCAATGTGCGTACGGGAAAGGTCAAGGTGTTCGAGCGCCATGAAATTGGACCCATGCAGGTCTTGGCGTCGAGCTGCTTGCCGTTCCTTTTCCAAGCGGTCGAAATCGACGGCGAACACTATTGGGACGGCGGCTACATGGGGAATCCGGCGATCTTCCCGCTCATTTACGGGTGCGACTGCAAGGACATCGTCGTCGTTCACATCAATCCGCTCGAACGCGACGAGGTGCCGCGCACGGCGATGGACATTTTGAACCGCGTCAATGAAATCAGCTTCAACTCCTCGCTCATGCGCGAAATGCGGGCGATCAACTTCGTCACCCGACTGATCGACGGCGGCATTGTCGACCGCAAGCACTTGAACCGCATATTCATCCACAGCATCTTTGCCGATTCCGTCATGAAGAAGCTCGGCGCTTCGAGCAAGCTCAACGCCGATTGGGGCTTCCTGCAGCATCTTCATGCCGCCGGGCGCAAGACGGCCGACGCTTGGATCGAAGCGTCATTCGATCGCCTAGGGGTCGCATCGACCATCGACATCCGCGCCCAGTATCTCTGACGCGGTGACGGAGGAAGGCGGATAATGAAAGTCGAAGAGATCTTACGAGCACCATCGATGCCGCTGGCCAGTCCGAGCTATCCGCACGGACCTTTCCGCTTCATCGATCGTGAATACATGATCGTCGCCTACGACAGTGACGCGGCGGCGATCCGGCATGCGGTGCCGGAGCCGCTCATGCCGGTGCAGGAGGCCATCGTCTATTACGAATGGATCCGCATGCCCGACAGCTCAGGCTTCGGCGACTACACCGA
This sequence comes from Allostellaceae bacterium, assembly GCA_035945115.1. Lineage (GTDB taxonomy): Bacteria > Pseudomonadota > Alphaproteobacteria > ATCC43930 > CGMCC-115725 > DAHUYF01. The sequence goes on along the minus strand of DASZAN010000201.1, from coordinate 46,026 downwards.
GAGCGGCGTGGTCATCCCCTGTACCTGGCACGGCACCTCCTGCAATTTTACCGCGCAGATGTATCTCGACGACGAGCCGCCGATCGCCGCCGGCCGTGAAATCTGGGGCTTTCCCAAGAAGCACGCGGAACCCAAGCTCGCCGTCGTCCACGATACCCTGACCGGCACGCTCGCCTATGCCGGGGAGACCGTCGCTATCGGTACCATGGCTTACAAGCAGGAGGCACAGGTCCGCAACATCGAGAAGACGGTGGCGGCGCTCTCAAAGCTGCAGGTGAACCTGAAGCTCATTCCCGATGTCGACGGCAAGCCGGCGATCGCGCAGCTCGTCGGATACAATCTCACCGAGATCAAAGTGAAGGGATCGTGGACCGGTCCGGCACGCCTCCATCTCATCCCGCATGTGAACGCGCCCGTCGCCGATCTGCCGGTGCGGCGGATCGTCGGCGGCCGCCACTTCATCGCCGACCTGACGCTGCCCTACGGCCGCGTTCTCCACGACTATTTGCGCCCGCGATGACGACCCCCATCGCAACTAAACCCTTTTCCGGCGACCGAGCGACGTGGCCACGCGTCGTCATTCTCGGTGCGGGGTTTGGCGGTCTCAGCGCAGCGAAGGCGCTCGCCAAAGCGCCCGTCGATGTTACCGTCGTCGATCGCCGCAATTACCACCTCTTCCAGCCGCTCCTCTATCAGGTGGCGACAGCGGGGCTATCACCGGCGGAGATCGCGACGCCCATCCGTTCGATCCTGCGCGACCAGAAAAACACGCGCGTCCTGCTCGGCCGCGTCGGCGCCATCGACAAGAAGGCACGCCTGGTCGAGGTCGAAGGCCGGAGTGTGCCCTATGACACGTTGATCGTCGCCACCGGCGCCCGCCACGCCTATTTCGGCCGCGATGAATGGGAGGCGGTGGCGCCCGGCCTTAAGAAGATCGACGACGCAACGAAGCTGCGCCATCGCATTCTCCTCGCCTTCGAAGAAGCCGAGACGACGGAAGATGCGGCCGAGCGCCGCCGTCTCCTGACATTCGTGATCATCGGCGGCGGGCCGACCGGTGTCGAACTCGCCGGCGCCATTGCCGAACTCGCGAGGGTGGCGCTGGCGCGCGACTTCCGCCACATCGATCCGCGCTCATCGCGGATCATCCTCGTCGAATCCGGTTCGCGCGTGCTCGCGACATTCCCCGAGGCGCTTTCCGCCTTCGCCAAATCCGCGCTCGAGAAGCTCGGCGTCGAGGTCCGCCTCGGTCATCCCGCGAGCGCCTGCGATGCCGATGGAGTGGTGGTGGCCGGCGAGCGCATCGAGGCGCGCACCATCATCTGGGCGGCGGGTGTCGCCGCCTCACCGGCTGCCAAATGGCTGAGCGCCGAAAAAGATCGCGCCGGCCGCGTCATTGTCGGGCGCGATCTCACGCTCCCCGGCCATCCCGAGATCTTTGTCATTGGCGATACGGCGGCGGCGCTGGGTCGCGACGGCAAGCCGTTGCCCGGCGTAGCACCCGTCGCCAAGCAGCAGGGCGCTTATGCCGCTAGCGTCATCGCCGCTCGCATCACGGGAAGGACCGAGCCGCGCTTCCGCTACCGCAACTACGGCAATCTCGCCACCATCGGCCGCAAGGTCGCGGTCGCGGATTTCGGCCGCATCCGCCTCGGCGGCCGTCTCGCCTGGCTGCTTTGGGGCATGGTCCACGTGTTGTTCCTGATCGGATTTCGCAACCGGGTCGCCGTGCTGCTCGATTGGCTCTGGGCCTATGTCACGTTTCAGCGCGGCGCGCGCCTCATCACCAGCGAGAAGGCTTAGCGCTCGTCCGCAAGCCGCTTCCGCAGCTCGGTCTTCAGCACCTTGCCGTAATTGTTTTTGGGCAGCGCCGCGACAAACCGGTAACCACGCGGTCGCTTGAAGCGGGCGATGTGGTCGAGGCAGAGCCGGTCGAGCTCCGCTTCCATCGCGGACATGCCCTCGCGCGGGACGACGAAGGCCACGACCTCCTCGCCCCAATCAGGATGTGCGCGGCCGACGACGGCCGCCTCGGCGACGGCGGGATGGCGTAGCAGCACCTCTTCCACTTCGCGGGGATAGATGTTGCTGCCGCCGCTGATGATGAGGTCCTTGGCGCGGTCGTGGAGGGTGAGGAATCCGTCGTCATCGAAGGCGCCGACATCCCCGGTGTGCAGCCAACCGCCGCGCAAGGTGCGCTGGGTGGCCTCGGGGTCTTGCCAATATCCCGCCATGACCGCGTCGCCGCGCACCAACACTTCGCCGATCTTGCCCGCGGGAAGTGGATGGTCCTCCTCGTCGGCAATGCGCACCTCGACGCCGGTGAACGGAAGACCGACGGAGCCCAGACGCTCGCGCCAGCGCGGATGGGTCCGGTCGGCGTGATAGGATCGCGCGAGCGCCGTGATGGTCATCGGCGACTCACCCTGGCCATAAATCTGCACGAGCTTCGGTCCCAAGAGGTCAAGCGCCTTCACCAGATCCGCCACATACATCGGGCCGCCGCCATAGATGATGGTCTTGAGACCGCCGTGGTCGGCTCCGGCGAAGGCGGGATGCGCGATGAGGCGTGTCACCATGGTGGGCGCGGCAAAGAAGCTGATATTGCGCCAGTGCCGCAAGAGGTCGGCGATCTCGGCGGGATCGAAATGGCCGCTTTCCGGAATGATCTGGTTGGCGCCTTTCGCGATGTGCGGCAAACCGTAAAGTCCAGAGCCATGCGAGAGTGGCGCCGCGTGGAGCTTGGCGTCGCCCAGCTCAATCGCGTCGACATCGGAGAAATATCCGAGCGACATCGCAGCGAGATTGCGGTGGGTAAGCGTGGCGCCTTTGGGGCGTCCCGTCGTCCCGCTGGTGTAGAAGAGCCAGGCAGGAGCCTCAGGCGGGCGGTCGACAACGGCAATGCCGCCCGCTCCGCGCCACCGCCGCCACAGCTCCTCTCCGGTCACCATCACGCACTTCAGCGCTGGAAGCTCGTCCGTTAGCGGCGCGATCGTCTCGGCAAGATCGGGGCTCGTGATGCAAACCCGCGCGCCCGAGTGGGCTAGGATGTAACCGAACTCTTCGCGGTGAAGCTTAGCGTTGATCGGCACGGCGACGCGGCCCGCATGCCAAACGGCGAAGAGCGCTTCCAGGTACTCCGGCCGATTGCTCATGGCGATGGCGATGCGTGCCTCGGATTCGCCGGGCGTTAGCGCGGCCAGTGAACCGGCGATCGCCGCCGCGTGTCGCGCCCATTGCGCATAGGTTGAATGGACGCTCGTTCCCCAGGAGATGCCGGGATGATCGCCGAAGCTTTTGGCGTTGCGTGCGAGCCAAGCAGCAATGTTCATGCGGCGTCGCCTCCTGCCGCCAGCATGCGTCGGCGTTTTCGCGCACGCAACTCGCCCTGCGGCATTTTTGGTCTCGACGCGCGCGGTCGCTTTGCGGTTTCATTGAACCGCGGCGGCTCCCCCGGTTGCGGAGCTTCCTGGTTGCAGGTGACAGCATGAGCATTTGGCGGCGGCGACCCGGTTTCGAGCAGAACTATGGCATCGAGGCGGGGCAGCGCTTCTTGTCGGTGGGGCGCGCGCGTTCAGTCTGGGAAGTCGTGACCGTGGCCCACTACGCCGGCGACGTTTGTCCGCATGTGCGGCTTTTGCGCGTGGGCTCGCAGCATGACGGCAAGACCGTCTCGCTTGAGGTCTTGCGCGACCGCCGCTTCTACCATCCGGCCTAGCGATCGACGCCTGGCGCCGTGGCGGCCTCGGGAGAACCTTCGCGGACCGCAAGTGCGACGCCGTTCGCACGGGTCGCGCGCTTGGGACTGCGCGATGCCGTATCGCTTGCCTGTGACGGTGCCGACCTTGCCAACGATTTCCGCACCGCCATCTGCCGCTTCGAGGACGAGCTCTTCGAGACGTTTCCGGCGGGCCACCGGCGCATGGAGCTCGATGACGCGCGGTCCATGGTTGGGCAGATTTTCACCCTCTGCGGCCAGATGCCGCCCAAGCTTGCGCTGGTGGCCGGGTTCGAGGATCCGCGCGTCGGCGGGTTCGCCGACATCGCCAATCATCGCATCGCCATCGAGCGAGGCTATCTCTATCGGTTTCTTGTGCTCCACGAATCGGCGCATCTCATCGTGCCCGAGGACCGGCGGCATGGACCCGCCTTCACCTACATCCTCCAGCTTCTTTACCGCAGCTTCATCGGTGTGCCCGAGGAGGCCATGAAGCGTCTCTTGCGCCGGCACCGGCTTCCCGCTTTCACCGCCGTGCCGGCTTGAGCGGCGACTCCGCTCGCGGTGCCGTTCTACCTTTGTCGGCGATTCCCCCTTAAGGGGCATCACTTTTGGGTGATATTTACCTTTGCTGCATGAAAAATCTGGAGAATCCCTGCGAGATGCCCCCGGCTCAGACCGGTGCTTGACCCGAGGGATGGCGGCATTTTAAGGAACAGGTGTGAACTATTGTCCTTTCCACGCTCTTCTCTGGCGAGCGGCTCGCGAACGCCTCGCTTCCGGCACCACGGACCCTTCAAACCGGTTCCGGCGGAACTCATCTTTGCATCCGTTGCGTTGGTGTCACGGGCAGTGGCATTGATCGAAGGGATCGAGCGCAATGCTTTATGAGACGTATCAAGCACATAGCGACGCGCTCGCCCCCGTCCGGTGGCTCGCGCATGCGTTCCAGGGCATGCTCAATCAGCCTTGGCCGGTGCTGGCGCACCACCCGGTCATCCGCGGCGCCGCGGCCGCGTGCGAGATGGTGGCGCGCACGGGCATGTGGCATGAGCGGCCGGATTTCCGCATCCGCGGGGCGTGTGTCGGCGAGGTTCCCGTCGCGGTGAGCGAACGTGCGGTGATGCGCCACCCCTTCTGCACGCTCCTTCATTTCAAGAAGGAGATGGCGGTCGAGCAGCCGAAGGTGCTGTTGGTGGCACCACTCTCGGGCCACTTCGCGACGCTGCTGCGCGGCACGGTCGAGACGCTGCTGCCGGAGCATGACGTTTACATCACCGACTGGGTGAACGCGCGCAACGTGCCGATGCTTTACGGCCGCTTCGATCTCGACGACCACATCGACCTCATCATCTCCTTCATTCGCGAGCTCGGGCCCGAAACCCATGTGATCGCGGTCTGCCAGCCGTCGGTGCCGGTGCTGGCGGCGGTGGCGCTCCTTGGCGCCGAGGACACGGCGGCGGCGCCGCGCACCATGACCTTGATGGGCGGCCCCATCGACACGCGGCGCAATCCCACGGTCGTCAACAAGCTCGCGACCTCGCGTTCGCTCTCCTGGTTCGAGCGCAACGTCATCGCCACGGTGCCACCGCGCTATGCGGGGCAGTTCCGCCGCGTCTATCCGGGCTTTCTGCAGCTCGCGGGATTCATGACGATGAATCTCGACCGCCACGTGACCGCGCATATGGACCTCTTCAAGCACCTGGTCCGGGGCGATGGCGAAAGCGCGGAGTCGACGCGGCGCTTTTACAACGAGTACATGTCGGTGATGGACTTGCCCGCGGATTTCTATCTGCAGACAGTGTCGCGCGTCTTCCAGCAGCATGCGTTGCCGCTCGGACGGTTCGTCAGCCGCGGCCGCAAAGTGGAGCCGCGCGCTATTGCCCGCACGGCGCTCTTCTGCGTCGAGGGCGAGAACGACGACATCTGCGCCGTCGGCCAGACCGCCGCCGCGCTCGATCTCTGCAGCGGCCTGCCCGGAGCCAAGAAGGCGCATCACGTCCAGCCCAAGGTTGGCCATTACGGCGTCTTCAACGGCAAGCGCTGGCGCAGCGAGACCTATCCCAAAGTCCGCGATTTCATCGCCGCGAACGGCTGAGCGCTGGCGCTCCCTAACGTGCCCCCGCTCTGCCACATCTAGCTCCTCTGCCTTGAACAGCGGAGGAGAACTCGATGGTGCGGTTGACGCGCCGACTGACGTCCGCGACATTGACCCAAACGAAAAACCGGGAGGGATGTCATGGCGCGGTCGGGCAAGGTCGTCATTACCTGCGCCGTCACCGGGTCGATTCACACCCCGACGATGAGCCCCTATTTGCCGCTGACGCCGGATGAGGTGGCGGGGCAGGCGATCGAGGCGGCGGAGGCAGGCGCGGCGATCCTCCATCTCCATGCGCGCGATCCCAAGGATGGTCGGCCCACGCCCGATCCCAAGGTGTTCATGGAGTTCCTGCCGCGGATCAAGCAGGCCTCCGACGCCGTCATCAATATCACCACCGGCGGCGGCCACGGCATGACGCTGGAGGAGCGTCTCGCGGCGCCACTCAAAGCGTCGCCGGAGATGTGCTCGCTCAACATGGGGTCGATGAATTTCGGCCTCTTTCCCATGCTCGCCAAGTACAAGGAGTTCAAGCACGACTGGGAGCGGATCCATCTCGAGAACTCGAGAGACTTCATTTTCCGCAACACTTTCAAGGATATCGAATACATCCTCAAGAATCTGGGCGAGGCGCACGGCACGCGCTTCGAGTTCGAGTGCTACGATATCGGCCACCTCTACACGCTCGCCCACTTCCTCGACCGCAAGCTCGTGAAGCCGCCGCTTTTCGTGCAGAGCATCTTCGGCATTTTGGGCGGCATCGGCGCCGATCCCGAGAACCTGACGCACGCCAAGCACATCGCCGACAAGCTCTTCGGCAACGATTATTGCTGGTCGATCCTCGCCGCCGGCCGCCACCAGCTGCCGCTCGTCACCATGGGCGCGATCATGGGCGGCAATGTCCGCGTCGGTCTCGAGGATTCCCTCTTCGTCGGCAAGGGCCAGCTCGCGCGCTCCAATGCCGATCAGGTGCGCCGCATCCGCTCGATCCTCGAAAATCTGTCGCTCGAGATCGCCACGCCGCATGAGGCGCGCACGATGCTCGACCTCAAGGGCGGCGACCGGGTGGCGTTCTGAGCGCCGGGCGCGACAAGCGGCAGGAAAGAAGGAGATGCGCGCTTCTCGAACGATCGCAATCTCATGGCTAGCGTTGGCTGGTGCTTTTATCGCCATTCTCGCGCCGCTAAATATCCCAACATACCTAAACCTGATTCGGCACGGTCAAAAGACGACGGCCGAGATTCGCAAATTGGATTGCGATAATCACGCCCGGGCAGAGTACGCCTTCACTGTCGTTGCCGCTGAAGTGTTGAGCAGCGACGTAATGAGCACCGATTGCCGCTCGCTTAGACCCGGCGATAAAATTCTTGTCTACTACGACACAGTGGATCCGACCATCAACCGCGCGAGGGAACCAGTTGGTGGTCTGGTGAACGAGCTGATTCCGATTGCGCTGGTCTGTCTTACCGTTCCGCCGCTGATGATCTCTGCTGTGAGTAGATGGACTAATCGAAACAAGATCAAATCCTCGTAGTTTCCCACCGACGCGTCCTCACCGATTCCGACCCATGGAGTCAAGGTCTTGCCAAGCACCATCTACCTGAGCAGAGTTCGCCCACTTGCCGGCGGTAGCGGAGTGGCGAAAGGGCGATGATCAACAAAGTCGTCGACAATCTCGCGGAAGCCGTCGCCGGCGTGACGGACGGCGCCACCGTTTTGTGTTCCGGCTTCGGCGCAGTGGGTGAGCCTGTGGAGCTGCTGAACGCGCTCCTCGAGACCGGCGCGCGCGATCTCGTCTGCGTTTCCAACAATGCCGGCACTGGGGATGAAGGGCTCGCGGGGCTCATCGCCGCTGGCCGTGTGCGCAAGATCATCTGCTCGTTTCCGCGCACCACCGATCCGCATTGCTTCGAGGCGGCTTACAAGGCTGGCAAGATCGAGCTCGAGATCGTGCCGCAGGGAACACTTTCGGAGCGCATGCGCGCGGGCGCGGCGGGCGTCGGCGGCTTTTACGTGAAGACCGCGGTCGGCACCAAGCTCGCCCACGGCAAGGAGATGCGCGAGATCGACGGCGAGCTTTACGTGCTGGAAAAGCCCATCAAGGGCGATCTCGCGCTCTGCCGCGCCGACCGTGCTGATCGCTGGGGCAACTTGACCTACCGCAAATCGGCGCGGAACTTCAATCCGGTAATGGCGATGGCGGCGACGCTGACGGCGGTACAGGTGAGGGAAGTGGTGCGGCTCGGTACGCTCGATCCGGAATGTGTGGTGACGCCTGGCATTTTTGTTGACCGCGTCGTCGTGGTATGAAGGAGAACCCGAATGAAGCCGCTCTCTCGTCGCCAGATGGCGTGGCGTGCCGCGCAGGACATCGCCGAGGGCACTTACGTCAATCTCGGCATCGGCTTGCCGACGATGGTCTCCGACTACATCCCGAGTGGACGCGAGATTGTCTTCCACAGCGAGAACGGCATCTTGGGCATGGGGCCCGCACCAAAGCCGGGCGAGGAGGACAAGGACCTCATCAACGCCGGCAAGGGGCTCACGACGATCGTGCCGGGCGGCGTCTTCTTCCATCACAATGACGCGTTCCTGATGATCCGCGGCGGCCATGTCGATCTCGCGCTGTTGGGCGCCTTCGAGGTGGCGGAGAACGGCGACCTCGCCAACTGGACAACCGAGGATCCGGATTTCCCGCCGGGCGTCGGCGGCGCCATGGACCTAGCCGCTGGCGCGCGCGAGGTGCGGGTGCTGGTCGAGCACACCACGAAGGACGGCCGCCCGCGCATTCGCAAGCGTTGCGGCTATCCGCTGACGGCGCCCCACTGCGTGAAGCGCGTCTACACGAACCTGGCGGTGCTCGACATCACGCCCGAGGGTGTCGTCGTGCGCGAGATGGTGGAGGGCCTCGATCTCGGGAATTTGCAGGAGCGCACGGAAGCGAGGCTCAGGCTCGCCAACGACTGGAAGCGGCTCGAGGCACCAAGTCTTTAAGATCAGCAATTTGCCGCATTTTTTGAAATTAAGGCGACATTAAATGCCGGGCCTTAGCATGAGGGCGAATACCGGAGCCCTCATGGCGATCGACTCAGTTTCAGCCACCTCGGCCGTACCGCTGCAAATCACGGCCGCGCTCGACGCCATTGCCGAGACCGAGGCTGCGGAGCTGCAGGTCGCCACCGAGCTCGAGCAGGGCATTCAGGCTGCCGCCGCGCCGCTCAAACCGAATTTGGGTCAGGTCGTCAACCTCTCGGTCTGAGCGGCGCTGCGGCGCTGCTCTCAATCCCCGCTGAAGATCGCCTCTGGCAGAAGCGCCGAGACGACATAGTTCGGCACGTCCACCACGTTTGAAATCCGCAGGTCGACGGCGACGCTGCAGATGACGTAGGCCTGCTGGCGCGTGAAGCCGCGTTCCTCGAGCAGGTCCATCATGCTGAGAACCGCGTTGCGGCAGGCGAGCGTCAAATTCTCCGCCTCGATCTCGCCCGCGGCATTGATCGGCATGCCCATGACGCCCAAAAAGCGCTCGGGCACGGCAAATTTCGGGTCGATGAAATAGCTCTGCCGCGAGAACACGGGGCCGGCGAATTTGCGCTTGCCCGCGAGTCCCTTGTGCACCTTGAAGCGCACCGCACAGGTGGCGCCCATCTCGACGGCGGTGACGCAGACCTCGCCGTCGCCTTGCGCGAAATGGCCGTCGCCGGTGGAGAAGAGCGCGCCGTCGACGAAGACTGGCAGGAAGAGTTTCGCCCCTTCGTCAATTGCTTCACGTCGAAATTGCCGCCGTTCTCACGGGGCGGCAGGGTGCGAAGACCGTGAAGGCCACAGGGACCCGCCGGCACCGCGCCGCCGGGATCGGGTGGAAGCGCCATGCCGCCCTTCTCGATGACGCGCTGCTCGCGCGCCGTCCACTCCTTGAGCTTCTGCTCCGAGGGTGCCACAGCGGTGACGCCCATGAAGGGCGCGCCGGGAATGCGTACGCGCGGAATTTGCTCCGACGTCGCCCAGCCGTCCCTGATCTTCCAATGGACGAGGAAGGGATCGGCCATGACGTCCCGAAGGAAGCCTAAACCCGGCACGATAGCGCTGAACGCCGTGGGCTGCGGGGCGATGTCGAGGAATTCGATCTCGAGCACATCGCCGGGCTTCGCCCCTTTGACGAACACCGGCCCCGTCAACGGGTGGACCGCGCCGACATTGAGCGCGGCGAAATCAGCGATGGTGGAGGTGGGCTTGATCTGGCCATCGAGCGCATCGCGCGTCTCAAGCACCACTTCCTCGCCTTCAGCCGCCTCGACCGCCGGCTCGATCGCGGGATGGTAGCGATTGTGGCCGGAGCGCGGCTCTTGTGCGAGCGGCTTCGTCCGATCGATGCGGATCGCGTGCGTCACCTGATCCTCCCCTTGCTGTCGTTATTGTCGGCCAAGGCGGCCGTGAGTTGACGACCATCGTGACCGATGGTGTCACGAGAGGCAAATCAGAAGGGTGTGACTGAGGTCGGCTCTAGGCAGCCATCGCCGGATTGGCGGCGCGGCACTTCGCCTCGAAATCGGCGGAGATGAATTCGGGCTTCTTGTAATAGCCCTTGATCCAGCTCGCGAGCATGCATAGCTCCTCGAGCTTCAGCACCTCATCGAGCGTGCCGTCGGGAAAGCGAAGTTGAAAGCTGTCGGCAATCGTTCCCATGACGTCTTCGACTTGCTCGATGCTCAGCCCCAAATCGCTCTCGAGCGTGGCGGTGCGGGTGAGACGCGCTTCCTCGATCTGGTAATCGTCGCGGATGAGCTTGACGATCCAGCGGAACATGTTCATCCAGTTTTTGACGTCGTCGACGGGGCGCGTCATTGCTGGGTCCGGAGCCGGCAAAATTAACCGACAATACGGGGCGGAGCTTACGGATTTGTTAATTCTGTCAAGCCCATAGCGGACCAAGCTCTTGTGAATACTAGGTATTTTCGGGGCCAGCACCTGCAGCGACGAGAATGCCGGTCTCGAGCCAGCGGCGCAGCGCGGGCGAAAACGGCTTCGCCTTGCGGCTTTCGGCATCGAGCACGACCATCACGCATTCCCCGATGGCGGCGCAGCTCTTGCCGCTGAAGAGGGCTTGGCCCAGACGAAAGGAACTCCGGCCGATCTTCAGCACCCGCGTTCCGATATCGACACTGCCGGGAAAAAAGAGCTCGGCGCGGAAGTCGATCTCGAGCCGGACGATGACGAATTCCATGTCGTCTGTCCGCAGCGACGGGCTACACGCCGCGAAGAAACGGGTCCGGCCGCTCTCGAAGAAGGTGGCGAAGACGGCGTTGTTGACATGACCCTGACGGTCGGTGTCGCCATAGCGAATGATGTCGGTGGTCCAGAGCGGATATGACGACCGCGCCGTCGCCGGCGCGAGGTTCTCCGCGATCGCGTCCGCTGCGCTCACTCCGCTGACGCCTTCTGTGGCGCCTCAAGCACGGCGCCCGCCTCGATGAGAGCGGCGATCTCACCGTCGCTGAAACCGGCCTCTCTGAGCACCGCGCGGTTCGCCTCGCCGAATCGCGGCGGCAGTCGGCGGAGGCTCGCCGGCGTGCGCGACAGCTTCACCGGCGCGCCAAGACCCTGATACTCCCCTTCCTCCATGACCATGCTGCGATGGCGGGTGTGCGGATGCGTCAGTACGTCCGGTAAATCCTGCACCACGCCGCAAGGAACGCCGCGGTCGAGGAGGCGCGTCGTGAGCGCCTCGCCATCGATCGCGGCGAGCGCGCCTTCGATTTCCTGACGGAGTATCTGGCGGTTGACCACGCGATCCCGGTTGTCGCGAAAGCGCGCGTCGTCGGCGAGATCGGCTCGGCCGATCTCGGCACAAAAGCGCGCGAACTGCCGGTTGTTGCCGACGGCGAGGAAGATGCGCTTGGTCTTGGTGTGGAATTGATCATAAGGCGACACATTTGGATGCGCGTTGCCCGTCCGCTTCGGCGCCTGGCGCGACAGAAACCAGTTGGCGGCGTAGGGATGGAGGAGGGCCACGGCGCTGTCGTAGAGCGTCGCCTCGACGAATTGCCCACGGCCGGAGTGCGCGCGTTCGTGAACGGCCATGAGGATGGCAATGACGGCGTTGAGACCGGTCGCCATGTCGACGACGGGCACGCCGACGCGGAGCGGCTCGCCCTCGGCTTCGCCATTGAGGCTCATGAGGCCCGACATACCCTGCACCGCCGCGTCATAGCCAGGATATCCGCCGAGCGGCCCGTCGGCGCCGAAGCCCGAGACGCGGCAATGGATGAGGCGCGGGAATTTCTCGCGCAGCACCTCTTCATAGCCCATGCCCCAGCGCTCGAGCGTGCCGGTCTTGAAGTTCTCGACGAGCACGTCTGCGTTGGCGAGAAGGCGGTACACCACCTCGCGGCCGGCAGGCTTCGTCAGATCAAGCGCGATGCCGCGCTTGTTGCGGTTGATGCCGATGAAGTATGACGCGGCATCCCCTTTGAACGGCGGGCCCCAGCCGCGCGTCTCGTCGCCCTGCGGCGGCTCCACCTTGATGATGTCGGCGCCGTGGTCACCGAGAATTTGCGTGCAGAACGGACCGCCCAGCACGCGCGTCAAATCGATCACCTTGAGGCCGGCAAGCGCGCCCGGCGAGGCTCCGTGGCTCATCTTTTATCCTGTTTGTGAAAGCGGAATGCCGAAGACGCGCTCGGCGAATTTGGGATATATCGCGGCAAGCGCCGGCGCGATCTCTTCGCGCAAGAGCCGCAAGCGCTCGGGCGAGGGCGGCGGCGTCATCGGCACGTGTTCGGGTACATCGAAATCGAAGCCGGTATGGTCGCGCACTTCCTCAAGGCTGTGGCCGGGATGGACACTCTCGAGGCGAAAGCGTGCCCGTGCCCGGTCGAAGGCGAAGTGGCAGAGCGATGTCACCAATCCGACGGGGCCGCCACGGCGGAAGACATGGGGCGGGCTCGTGCCGGGTGCGCTCACGAAGTCGACTTTCTCAACGAGGCTCCGGCGTGAATGCTCCGTGCGGAAGAGTACGATGCGCGGCACCGTGAAGTAGAGATATGCGGAGCCATAGGCGCCGGCGAAGCGCGCTTTGGGATGGGCGTAGTCGCCGACGACGTGGAGATTGATGTTGGCGCTGCCGTCGATCTGGACGCCCGAGAAAAAAAAGACATCGATGCGGCCTTGTCCGGCGCTGTCGAAGAGCTCGCGTCCGCCATCGGTGAAGAGATTGTGTTCGGGACTTTGCTGCAGCGAGACGGTCGTCCCGTCGGGCGAGATACGTTGCGCGAGAAAGGCCGCCGCTGCCGGGATCGGTGACGCGGCGCCCACCGCGACATGGCGTGCGCCGGCGATGAGGCGCTCGACCACCGCGATCAGCACTTCCTCGGGCTTGATCTCGAGCGCCGCCTCGCTCATCTCATGCGGCGCGGCGCTCGAAGACATATTGGTCGAGATAGCGGCGGAAGCCGTCCTCGGTCGCCGCGAGTGCCAGGTATTCGAGGATGTGGCGCGTGTCCTCGGGATAGAGATCGCCGAATTTGAGCGGCCAGGCGCCGCGCGGCGCCAGTGCGATCGCGGTCACATAGAAGGACGGGATCGTCGCCGCGGCCATCACCTCGTCATCGAGAAGGTTGCCGTCGTAAAGCTTCTCCACGGTAACGACGCTCTTCTGCGCCGCATGGGCGAGGGTGAAGAGGTCGCGCCGGCGTCCCACCCAGACATTGCCGCGCCGATCGGCGAGGGGCGCGTGGAAGAGAGCCACATCGGGCTGTATGGCCGGGAGCAGCACGATCGGATCGTTCTCGCCAAAGGGATTGTCGACCACCTTCCAGTCGGGCCGCGCCTTCAGTAGGTCGGAGCCGATAATGCCGCGGAGCGGCGCGAAGGGGCTGCCCATCTCCGTCGCGCGGAGCGCTGCATGGATCGCCGGACAGGTGGCATCCTTGATGGCGATCGTGCCGAGCCTCACCGCGGCGGCAAAGCGTGGTGCCTGGCCGAGCTCGCCGAAGCCGACCGCCGAGGTCTCCACCGTGGCGACCGCGCCGGTGCCGATCAGCAGGTCAGCCTGGAGCGACGAGGCGGGCAAGGTCACGAGATGAAGGCTCTTGGCGCCGCCGCGGATGAGCGCGCGCGTCGCTGCCATGGCGACGCCGGCATAATCGGCGGGAACGGCCAGCATGCTCGCGTCCCTGATCTCCGCCACCGCGGCGTCGAGCTCGCGCAGCTTGCTCATGCGAAGGCGCTCCTCATGGGAGCGAACAAAGCACGGCTGCGAAGAGCGGGCAAGAGGTGCGCCGCCGGCCCCTGCACGGCGAGAGGAACGGCGCGTCGCGCGCGACGGCTACCGTTCCGCGCGGTTCCCGTAGGGGCGAGCGCCGCCGATAACGAGCTTGATCTGAGAGTGGCGGCGAGCGGCGGCGGAGAGCCGCGCATCTTTTTGGAGCGCCGCCTCGATCGCAACCGCAGCGGCGCCGAAGAGCCGCTCGAGCCCCGCCATCTCCAATTCCCGGCTTTCCGTCGTCGCGTACTCGGCGAGCTGCCGCAGCGCGCGCAGCCGCGATGCCTTCGAGGTGAGCTCGTCCATTACGCCGTCTCCTTCAACTGCAGCGGCTCGGAGAGCACCGGGCCGTAGAGGCCGCCGAGTTCCTTCACGCGATCGACCACCTCTTGCGAGACGCTGGCAAATCCGGCAACCGCTATCGAATTGCCAATCCGCTGCGGTTCGTGAATGCGGCGCCAAAGCACGCTGGCTCGACGCAGAATTCGCTCGATCCTTATATCCGTGACGGTCACGATGTCGGTAAGATCGCGTTGCACGCCGAACTCCAGCATTCCTGCGATCAACTCCAGCGTCGCTTGCGACAATCCCGACGGCGTCTTCTGCGAGGTGGCATCGATGTCGAGCGAGAAACGGCTGCTTTCCCAAATCCTGGGGCTCCTCGGCGCCGGATTGGGTCCGAGCAGTGCAGGAAAGCTGTTTCGCAGCATGTTCGGCCCGGTCGTCGGCAGAAACCGCACGCCGCCTTCAACGCGGCCGGCGGAATTGCAGTAGAGCAGATAGATGGGATTGAGAGCGTCGTACTCATCGATCTCCAGATCACCGCTCACAGTCACGTCCCAGTTCAGCCGTTCCTTGAAGACGCGGTATCGCAGGCGGTGCATTTCTGTGAGTTGAGGGATGAACTCTCCAAAGCGAGTTCTGTCGATCATGTAGATCATGGCGAGCCCCGCTGTCCCGCGCTTTCGCCCATCTCGATGGCACGCGGTAGACGCCAATATTTGGAGGAGAATTAGCCCAAAAGGGCAGCCTGTATTTTATGACAGGGGCAACTCTTCAGAACTCGATGAGCTTGTTATAGAGCGCGATCGCGACCGCTTGCGGTAGCGTCACCGCGTTCAACTTGCGCTTGGCGTTCTCGACGTGAAAAACAACGGTGCGCCGCGAAATGCTGAGGATTTCCCCAATATCCCATGTGCTCTTGCCTCTCACGACCCACTGAAGGCACGCGATTTCGCGCGGGCTCAGATGTGGGCGCTCTACCTCGAAAGGATCTTCGAGCTTCTGCCGAGCGTGTGCATGAAAGTAAATCGCCGCCAGATGCAGGGCATTGCGATGATGCTGAACTTGCCGCGGAATTCGGCTTGGCTTTTCCTCGGAGACAAAAGTAACCGTCGCGAGTCCGGCCTGGCTATCATGGATCGGAACGGTGAGACCGGCGCGAATCCCGAACTCCGCGGCTTCACCGAAGAAGCGCTGCTGCTCGCGCGAGGAATGAGGACCCGCTGCGTGTTCGTCCCAGGCAAATGGCAGCATGCTCTGGCGCGCTTTAATGACGACAGGATCGATCTCCTGATAGCGTCGTCCAACGTAATGATAGACCCATTCCGTCGGGTATGTGGTTACATAGACCGGAAGCTGTGGCCCGGGCCGACGAAACCCGAGATACGTGAACTTCGAGAACCCAAGCTCGTCGGCAAACGTCTGCATCGCCCTGCCCAAAGCGTCGCCGTCCGGCGCCTCGGATAGGCGGTCGATGAACGTCTGAAAGGCGGGCATCATTGCCGCCACCCTGTCCTGTGCCTGGCCAGGATCAGTCTAGCACGCACCATGCATAATTGCAGCGCGATTGCGGTGCGGGTTTCGACTATGTCCGTTCGAAGAGCCAGACGCCGTCCGCGCGCTCGTGCCGGCGGAGGCGGCCCGCCGTGGCGGCGCGGACCAGATGCGACAGGGTTTCGCCGATGGCAAAGCCGAGTTGGTGGCGGTCCAGGGCGCGGGTGAAGAGGGTCGGCACGAGGTCGGCCACCGTGTGCGGCTCAGCGCACGCGCTCACCACCTGATCGAGCCGCGCGGCGTGCAGCGCCGCGAGCTGGTCGAGGCGGGTGTGGAGGCCGTAGAACGGCAGGTTGTGCGAGGGAAGGACGAAGCTCGTCGGCGGCACCGCCTGGCGCAGCCGCTTGAGGCTCAAGAGAAAGCTGCCGAGCGGATCGGGGTCGAGGTCCGCGGGCCAAAGGCTGACATTGGGCGAGATCTTGGGCAGCACCTGATCGCCGGCGATGAAGAGATCGAGTTCGGGCGAAAAGAGACAGGCATGCTCCGGGGCATGGCCGCGGCCGACGACGACGCGCCAGGTGCGGCCGCCCAGGAGGAGGTCCATGCCATCGCTCAGGGTACGATGGCGGTCGGGAAGCGGTAAGACCCGGCTCCGGTAGTGGCTGCCGCGGGCGATCCCCAGCGTGGCCCGCGTCTGCTCCGCCAGGCCGGCTTGGCGATACATCTCCGCCACCGACGGGTGGATGCCATCCGCTATCGCATGGCTCCGCTCATGGCCGAAGCGCCATTCGGTATCGGTCATCCAGAGCTCGATGCCGAGACGCTCCGTGAGCCAGCCGGCGAGGCCGACATGGTCGGGATGGTAATGCGTGCAAATGAGGCGCGTGACCGGCTTGCCGTCGAGCCCGGTGGCGAAAATCTGCTCCCAGAGCGCCTTGGTCTCCGCGCTATGGATGCCGCTGTCGACGATCGCCCAGCCGGCGCCGTCGGCGATGAGCCACAGATTGATGTGGTCGAGGGCGAAGGGAAGCGGCATGCGCAGCCAGCGCACGCCGGGCGCGATCTCCTGCGCCGTTGCCGGCAGCGGCGGCCCGCGGTGCGGAAAGCGCAGCGCGGCGAGGCCGCCGCCGTCATGTGGACTCATGCGATCGCCGTCACGCGTTGCCGACGCGCTCGAAGATGGCGGCGATCCCCTGGCCGACGCCGATGCACATGGTGACGAGCGCATAGCGGCCGCCCGCCCGCTGCAATTGGCGGATGGCGGTGAGCGCGAGCCGTGCGCCCGAGGCGCCGAGCGGATGACCGATGGCGATGGCGCCGCCATTGGGATTGACGCGGCTGTCGGCGAAGTCGATCTCGAGCAGCTTGAGGCAGCCGAGCACCTGGCTCGCGAAGGCCTCGTTGAGCTCGATCACATCCATGTCCTTGAGGCTGAGCCCCGCCCGCACCAGCGCCTTTTTCGAGGCGGGCACCGGGCCAAGGCCCATGACGCGCGGCTCAACGCCAGCCACCGCAGCAGAGACGAGGCGCGCGATCGGCGCCTTGCCGGCTTTCTCGCCGGCTGCCTTGCCGCCGATGAGGAGCGCGGCGGCACCGTCGTTGACGCCTGAGGCATTGCCGGCGGTAACGACGCCATTCGGGAAGAGCGGCTTCAACTCGGCGAGCCGCTCGATTGTCGTGTTGGGGCGGGGGTGCTCGTCCTGCGCCACCACCGTTTCGGCGCCGCGCTTGGCGCCGGCAATCTTCACCGCGAGCAGCTCCGCTTCGTAGAAGCCGTCAGCCTTGGCGCGTGCGTATTTTTCCTGCGAGGCGAGCGCGAAGCGATCGCTCGCTTCGCGACTGATCTCGTAGTCGTGGGCGACGTTGTCGGCGGTCTGCGGCATGGTGTCTTCGCCGAAGCCCTTGGCGATGCGGGGATTGGGAAAGCGCGCGCCGATGGTGCTGTCGAACACCTTCATCTCGCGGCTGTAGGCGCTTTCCGCTTTCGCCATGACGAAGGGCGCGCGGCTCATGCTTTCGACCCCGCCGGCGATGAAGAGATCGCCTTGGCCGACGCTTGCGGCGCGCGCCGCGTCCGCCACGGCAGCAAGGCCGCTGCCGCACAGGCGATTGACGGTGAGGCCGCCGATGCTGGTGGGAAGGCCGGCGAGCAGCGCGGCATGGCGGGCGACGTTGCGCGCATCCTCACCGGCCTGGTTGGTGCAGCCGACGATCGCATCCTCGTACGCCTCGGGCTTGAAGGGATTGCGGGTGACCAGCTCCCGGATGACGCCGCTCAGGAGATCGTCGGGCCGCACCGGCGCAAGCGCGCCAGCATGCCGCCCGATCGGCGTGCGCAGACCGTCATAAACATAGGCATCCGCCATGGCCCACCTCGTCCTTTGCTGCCGGGAATATCGTCGCGCTGCGGTCTTAGCGCAACCGCGCACCGGTTCGTCCTACTCGCCGGCGCGATAGCGACAAAAGGCGACAAAAAAATGTGCGAGCGCCGGCTCTTGCCCGGCCGGCTCTTGGATGGCATGGATAGCGCCCTCGGAAAGCCGGCATCGAGGCAAGGACATGCGTAATTTTCACGACCCCCGCCGCTCCGCGGCGATTGCCGGCACCGGCATGGCCGCCACCTCGCATCCCTTGGCGACGCTGGTGGCACTCGACGTGCTCCGCGACGGCGGCAATGCCGTCGATGCGGCGATTGCCGCCTCGGCCGTGCTCTGCGTCGCCGAGCCGCATATGACCGGGATCGGCGGCGATTGCTTCGTCCTTTATTCGCCGAAAGCCGGCCGGCCGCTCGCCTTGGACGGCTCCGGTCGCGCGCCGATGAAGGCCACGGTCGACTGGTATGGCGGTCGCGGCATGCGCGAGATCGCGATCGAGAGCGTACACGCCGCGACCGTGCCGGGGGCGGTCGACGCCTGGTTCGCCCTGCTAGAGGCGCATGGCAGCCGCGACATGGCGGCACTGCTCGCGCCCGCCATTCGCCTTGCCGAGGAGGGCGTGCTCGTCACGCCCCGCGTCGCCTTCGATTTCGCCCAGCCCGCTCTGGTGGCCAAGGTCGCCAGGGACGCGGGTGCGGCGCGCGCGTTCCTGCGGGACGGACGGCTTCCGGCGTTGGGTGATCGCCTGAAGCAACCGGCGCTCGCCGCCACGCTCAGCCGCATCGCCAAGGACGGCCGCGCCGGATTTTACCAAGGGCCCGTCGTCGCCGACATCGTGCGCCGGCTCAACGCCGCCGGCGGGCTCCACACCCTCGAGGATTTCGCAGCCCAGCGCGCCGAGTGGGTCGAGCCCATCTCGGCCAACTACCGCGGCCACGACGTCTTCGAGTGTCCGCCCAACGGCCAGGGCCTCGCCGCGCTCATGATCCTGCGCACCCTTGAGGGCTTCGACCTTTCGGCCGCATGCGGCGAGGTCGACCGCATCCATCTCCTCGCCGAGGCGACCAAAGCGGCCTATCGCGCGCGCGATGCTTATTTCGGCGATCCCCGACAGGTGCCCGTGCCCGTCGACAAGTTCCTCTCGGACGCCTACAGCGACGCGGTGCGCCGCCGCATCGACCCTGCGCGCGCCTCCGACCCCGTGATGTGGGACGAGGTCGAGCATAAAGACACGGTCTATCTTTGCGTCGTCGACCGCGACCGCAACGCCATCTCGTTTATCAACTCGCTCTTTCACGAATTCGGCTGCGGCGTCTATGCGCCCGAGAGCGGCGTCATGCTGCACAGCCGCGGCTCGATGTTCCGCACGACCCCGGGTCATCCCAACGCGATCGCGCCCGGCAAGCGGCCGCTCCACACGATCATTCCGGGCATGCTGGTGAAGGACGGGCGCGCCGTGATGCCGTTCGGCGTCATGGGCGGCCAATACCAGGCAACGGGCCATGCGAACGTCCTCTCACGCATGCTCGACGAGCATCTCGATCCGCAGCAGGCGGCGGAAGCGCCACGCAGCTTCGCCTTCGGCGGCAAGCTGGCACTCGAAGCGACCATCGACGCCGAGACCGAATGCGAGCTGGCGCGCCGCGGCCACGCGATCGAGCGGCCATTGAAGCCACTGGGCGGTTGCCAGGCGATCTTCATCGACCACGCGAAGGGCGCGCTGATCGGCGGCTCCGAGCCCCGCAAGGACGGATTGGCGCTGGGGTATTAGTGGCTCTTGGCAGTCAATACTCCACAATACGCCCATCGCGTCGACTTGCTGTTTCGAGTTGCCTCTGCGAGTTGCCGCCCCACCCTTGTCGGCGTGGCAGACAATCTCTTTCGAAACTTTATTCTTTTTCTCTGACGACGCGACCTTAGGCTGGGTACGCGTCCGCGTCGGCAACAGCATCAAAAAAGGCGAAGGCGCCGACGTCAGGGAGGTGCCAATGCAGATCGAAGCGGGTGGCCACTTCAGCCGTGCGGCAACGAAATTCCGCGACCGAGTCGCCGTGCAATCCGGCGATCGCTCACCCACCTACGCGGAGCTGCGCACGGCCGCCAATCGCATCGGCTCCGGCGCGTTGCGCCTCGGCATCGATCGCGGCGAGAGGGTCGCCGTCTTATCGCACAATCGCATCGAGGTCGTCGAACTATGGCTGGGGTTGGAGCGCGCCGGCCTCGTGCGCGTCGCGCTGCACACGCATTTCGACATGGCAATCCATGCGCGGACGCTCAGCGACGTGGGTGCCGTCGCCCTATTCTTCGATGCCCGCTTTGCGCCAAAGCTGGAGCCGTACCGCTCCGAAATGAAGTCGGTTCAGCATTTCGTCGCGATCGGCCCGGAAGTCCCGAGCTGGGCCATCCCTTACGACGCGGTCGTTGCGCGAGGCGAGGGCGATGATCCCGCCTGCGACGTCGACGATGAAACGATCTGCGCCATCCAGTTCACCACCGGCACCACCGGCTTTCCCAAGCCGTGGGTGGTAACGCACCGTGCGTGGCACGCGCTCATCGTCAACAACCTCGAGCATCTCGACACCTTCGGCCGCACCGTCCCGGCGGTCGGCCCCGATGACGTGAACCTGCATATTCACGCGCTGCAATGGGCGAGCGGCGCGCAGACGATGATGCCCTACATGCTCCGCGGCGCGAAGAACATCGTGCTCGACGATGCGGTTTTCGATCCGGTGCGAATCGTGGAGACGATCGTCGCCGAAGGCGTGACCGGCATGTTCGTGCCGGGTCCAATGCTGCCGCCGCTGCTCGAGGTGATCGGCGCGCGCGGCGGCGTTGCGCATCGCTTGCGGCGTATGGCTACATCGACGACGACGGCTTTCTCTACTACCTCGACCGCGCCAAGGACCGCATCGAGACCGCCGCCGGCATTGTTTATCCGCATATTGTCGAATCCGCGTTGCTGCGCCATGGCGCGGTGGTGCAATGCGGCGTTGTCGGATTGGGTAAGCCCGGCGCGCAGCAGGTGGTGGCCGGCGTCTTGCTCAAGCCCGGGATCACGGCAACGGCAGGCCTCGATCGCGCGATACTTGACGCGGCGCTTCCTGGCCTATCATCGCGCGAGGTTCCGCAGCGCATCGTCATCGTTGACGAGCTGCCGACCGTGCTGGGCGGCGCCAAGGTACAGCGCGAGGAGCTGCAAAAGCGCTTGTCCGAGTCGCGCTGAAGGGGCGGCGTGCGATGATCCGTGCCGGCGTCGATCTCCGCGAAGCACTCATCGCCGCCAGCGATCGCGTGCTGCTCGGCGACCTGGCGGGGGGAACGCGCACCGGCCAACAGATTCTTGACAACGTCGATCGCCTCGCGGGCGCGCTTCTCGCTCGCGGCTGCGACGACGCCAAGATCGGCCTGTGGTACCGCAACAGCTTGGCCGCGGTCGAGGCGTTCCTCGCCGTCGAGTGGATCGGCGGCACGCGCGTGCCGGTCGATCCCCACGCGCCGGCGGCGGAGGCGGGCGCCGTCTTCGCCGCGGCCGGCGTCGACGTGGTGTTGGCCGATCGTGCGCATGCGCCTTTACTCGCTGACGCGCTCATTCACGATGACGGGGTACCGCTCTCGGGCGCGCCGACCTGGCCCAACAAGGTCGTTGAGGATGATCGGACGCTCCTGCTCTATCCGCGTGCGGTCGAGCACGGACGGCTCTTCGGCATACCCGTCTCCTACGCCAATTGGCGCGCCACCATGCGCACCAACGTCGCGCTCTACCGATCCGGCCGGTATGGGCGCTGGCATGAGGCCGAGGAATGCTTTCTCGCGGCTCAACAGATCATGCACGGCACTGGCTTCGTCGGCACCTTCCCGTTCCTGGAGATGGGCCGGCCGCAAGTGTTGGCCGACGCTTTCGATGCCGCTCGCATTCTCGATGCGATCGACCGCTTTGGCGTCACCACCACCGTGCTCGTGCCGCCGATGATGGCGCGCCTCGTCGACACCGCGTTGGAGCGGCCAGGAGGCGGCGCCTCGCTCAAGCATCTCATCTATGGCGGCGCGCCGGTGGCGGCCGAGGAAATCCGCCGCACAATGCGCCGCTTCGGCCCCATTCTCACCCAAGGCTATGGGCGGATCGAGGGCGGTTGGCCGATCGCGACGCTCGGCATCGACGAGCATCGCGCCATCCTTGCGGGCGATGATCGGCTGGCGTCGAGCTGCGGTCGGCCCATCGAACAGGTCAAGGTCAAATTGCGGCCCACTGACGCGGCGGCCGATTGCGGCGAGCTCCTCATCGCCGGCGAGATGACGGTCGGCGAATACACGGATCCCCACGGCTGGTGCTCGCTTGGCGACATTATGTACCGCGACCGCGATGGCTATCTATTCTACCGCGGCCGGCTCGACCGAATGATCAACACGGGCTATCACGTCTATCCCGCCGAGATCGAAGCGGCGATCCTCGCCGTAAGCGGTATCGCCGCGGCGCGCGTTAGGGGCGAAGCAGACGAGAAGTGGGGCACGACGCTCGTTGCCGATGTCGTGCTTGCGAGCGAGGCGGCAGCCGACGCCGATGGCGCGCTGAAACGCGTTGCCGACGCACTACGGGTGCGCCTGGCGAAGTACAAAATTCCTCGGCACTACCGCGTCGTCGAGGCGCTGTCGGACTGAACTGCCGCAAGAGTCCAGCGGAGCGGAACCGCACCTTCCGAGCGCCGAACATACCTCAGGTGAAATCGCAGCAGCCGTTGTGCGCCGTCGATCGCCACAACCTCCGGCCCTCCCCAAAGAATTTCGGCTTCGGCAGCGATCTCGACGGTGGTCCCGGTGGCGAAGTCGAGGAACAGCAAGCCGCAGCGCGGTTCGAGCAGCAGATTGCCGAGCGTGTTGAAGGCGAAGTTGCCGATGAAATCCGGTACGGTGAGCGTGCGCGCGTCGTCGATGCGGACGAATCCGGGCGCGCCGCCGCGATGGGAAGCGTCAACGCCGTAGCTCGGGTCGTCGCGAGCGCGGCCGAGAGCGCTGGCGATGAAGAAGGTGTCGGCGGCTGTGACGATCGCCTGCTCGAGATCGCCGAGTGAATTGCTTTCGCAGACGAATGTGGTCGGAGAGGGTGGCGCCTCAAACCATTCCCGCACCGCGATATATTTCGTACACTTGTCGTACGCTTGAACGATCGTGACCTCGATCGTGTCCTCGCGAATTGCAGAGACAATGCCGTTGAGGCGATTGCGGCGGCGCGTCGCGAGGTCGATGCCGAGGATGCCGACATCGACGCCGGTTGCGAGCACCTTGACCGCCGGCATGGCGGATCGGGAGTCGATCGAGATGACGAGCGCCTTCGCGTGAGGCGACGAAGCAAAGCCGGGTTTGCCGTAGGCGATGGATACTGAGGGCCACCCCTCGGCATCGATCGAACCCAGGACAAGAAACGGAAGGCCGGCGTAGAAATCGCGGTGCTCGTCGCGAAGAAAGTCGCGGATGAGGCGACGTCCACCTTCTTCGACGCGCTCGCGCACGCCGAGCCGGCGCTGGATCATGCGCTCGCCCGGGTGGAAGGGCGAGGCCGGATGCGGCCAGGTCATTCGGCGCCGACACTCACGAGTTGTAGGCTCAGCGCGCCGCCGTGGCGCTGGAAGAGCGCCACATAGTGCAGGGGAAGGCGCTCGGTCGCGCCGGCGCTCCTCGTGGTTTGCGCGCCATGACCCACCTCCCAGCCGCCGTCGCCGAGCGCACCCACTTCATCGGCATTGGCCTCGAGCGAGAGATCGGCATCACCGAAGCCCTGAGCGAACATGGCTTCGATGGCTGCGCGACCTTTCGTCGCTTTGCCCGCCGGATCGATGAAGAGACCGTCTTCGGCGAAAAGCGCGGCAAGCGCCGCCGCATCGCGATGGTTGAAGGCGAAAAGATAGCGCGCGTGAATGGCGCCAATCTCGCGCGCAAGAGCGCTCTCTTCCGCTTGTGCATGTACCGGCGGTAGCAGCCAGAGCGCACCAGCGAGCAGCAGCACCGCCCACGCGCCGCGCGCCGCGATCAGGAACATCACCGGCTCACGCGGTGGCGCACCGCGGGGTGTCCGCTGCCGCGCGGGTCCAGACCTGAGATTTTCCGAACAGGGAAATGCCGACGAATCCTCTGACTTTGAGCGTGTTCGCGTCGAGGAGCGCCATCTTGGCCGCATATGTTGCTCCCTCATCGGCACTGTAGATGTGGCCGTCCTCCCATTCATTCTCGCCCGACGCCTTGAAGTCGTAGAGGAGTCGCAAGCCACAAACCGGGCGTGCGCGCAGCGCCGGGTCGGGATTCTTGTCGTCGAGGCGAACCTGGCCGTTGGGGCGCGGCTCTTTGAGCCAGACAACAGCGCCGCACAATCGCTCGCCGCAGGGTGCAATGTCGATCACGGCGTCCTTGGCTTCGACAAGCCAAAGCCCGGCAATATCGCCGGCGCGCGCGGCGGCCGGCACGAACGCGAGCGGCGCGGCGATTGCCAGCGCGGCGAGTCCACGCCGCGCAATCATCGAGCTTTTCATCGCAACCTCCCTTAGCGCAGCACCATGCGGCGGATTTCGACGGCGAGCTGCTCCGCCTCCTCGCCTTCGCCGTGATCCATCGTCTTGATCTCGAAGGGCACGGTGATTCCTTTCTGTGCCGCCGGCCGTGTCGCGATCGCGTCGAGCCAGCGCTGCAAATGCGGCAAATCATCGATCGCGACGCCCGACCAGTTGTGCGTACGCACCCACGACCAGTTGGCGATATCGGCGATCGAGTAATTGCCGGCGAGGTATTCGTGATCCCTAAGACGACCGTCGAGCACGCCGAAGAGTCGCTTCACCTCGTTTTGGTAGCGCTCGATTGCCGGCGCGATCTTCTCGGGGAAGTAGCGGAAGAAAACGTTCGCCTGGCCCATCATTGGCCCGACGCCGCCCATCTGGAACATGAGCCACTGCAGCACGAGCGAGCGTCCCTTGGCGTCGCTCGGCATGAGCCGTCTCGTCTTTTCGGCGAGGTAGATGAGGATGGCTCCAGACTCGAAGACGGCGAAATCAGCGGCGCCACGGTCGATGATCGCGGGAATGCGGCCATTGGGATTGATGGCGAGGAACCACGGTTCCTTTTGCACACCGTTGAGGATGTCGATGAGACGCGCGGAATAAGCGAGGCCGAGCTCCTCGAGGGCGATCGACACCTTCCACCCATTGGGCGTGGGCGCCGTATAAAGTTCGATCATCGGCGTTCTCTTGCCTCAGCTGCCCGCAAGGTCGGGGAAGAGATGGCGCGTCAACCGGTCGCGGTAAGCGACGAGATTGGCGTGCTTTTGCATCGCCGTGCGCAGCGCGCCGTCGAGCGGCGGGGTCAGGATCGAGGAGACGATGCCGAAGACGAAGGCATCGCTGCCACAGGGCTTCTCGCCCATGAGATAGGGCTTGTCGCCGATGAGCGCCGCGAGCGCATCGATGTCGCGGGTCCCGAGCATGGCGATGTCGTTCTTGCTGTGGCGGCCGAGACCATGGCCATGGAGACGCGCAGCGTTGGCGCGGCGCAGCATGACCTTGGCGATCGGCCGCAACGGCGCCGGCAATACGCCGAACATCGTGCCCACCCCCTTCTTGAAGGTGGCACGGTCGAGCCAGCGCTCCTCGAGCATGGCGAAATAGAGATGATCTTCGCACATGCGCTCGACGGCCCAGGCGACTGCCTTCTGCTCGGGGCTGAGCGCCGCGTCGAAGTCGAAACCATATTTCCGCTCGATGTGGCGGCGAATCAGCGTCGAATCGGCGACGGTCACGCCCTCGTCTTCGATATAGGGGAGGAGCTTCTTGGGCGCCTTCAGCGGATTGCCCTGCACGTCGCGAAAGGTCAGTCCGGCGAGCTTCAGCAGGACCATGGCCTTGATGACAAACGGGCTTGAATCGGGGGCGCCGAGAAACGGCCCGAAGCGATGGAGCGTAATGGTGCTGGCCTTGACTGCGGACGTATTGCGAACGGCGCCCGCCGGGGCGGTGGGATCGCGCGCTGCGCCGCTTCGGGAGACAACATTGGCCTGCATGATGCACCTCGATGGCCTCTGGGGTGCAGTCAGCCTAGGGCTTGGCTTCTCCAGAAAAAGAACATAATTTGGACAAGCATTGTCTGAATTTCGGACATACTAGGGAATGAGCAGCACCCGCCCGACGGCGTGGCGGCTTTCGATATAAGCATGCGCCGCGGCAGCTTCGGCGAGGGGAAAGGCACGATCGATAACCACCTTGAGCAGCCCCTGTGCGGCCTGGTCGATGAGGCGGTGGATGTTGTTACGGACACGGTCGGTGGCGATTTCGGCGGCAAGCAAGACGCCGACCAACGAACGGCTGCCGTTGATGAGCGCGCCCGCATCCACCTGGCTTGGGCTGCGCCCGGCGGCGCCTACCAACGAGACGCGCCCGCGATAGGCGAGCGCGGCGATGCTGCTTTGAAGCGTGCCTCCGCCCACGGGATCGATAACGAGATCGGCCCCTTTGCCGCCGGTCAAGCGTTTCACTGCGGGCGCGACATCCTCGCCGGCATAGTTGATGCCGTGATCGAGGCCGAGTTCCAGACGCATCAGCCGCTCCAAGCGAGCGTCACTTGAGGCCGTCGCCAGCACCCGGGCGCCGGCGCGATGGGCGAGTTGAATGGCCGCAATGCCGACACCGCTGGCGCCCGCCTGCACCAACACCGTCTCGCCCGGTTTCAACCGGCCGAATTCGAAGAGACCGTCATGCGCCGTGGCGAAGCTGATGGGGATCGCCGCCGCCGCCCGCGTATCGAGGGCATCGGGTGTGGGCCAGGCGTTGCGCGCCGGCACGCTGCGCAACGCGGCGTGGGAGCCGCGGACATCGACGGTGACGACGCGCTGGCCCGCTGCGAGATGCGTGACCTCGGCGCCCACTGCGATGATCTCGCCCGCTGCCTGGTATCCGACGATGTGCGGCCGCGCCGCGAGCGCGCCGCGCCAACGGGCGAGCGTGTCGCCCCCTTCGATGCTGATGGCGGCGACCTTGATCAGAATGTCGCCTGGGCCGCACTGAGGGTCTGGCACCTCCTCATAACGGAAGACATTGGGATCGCCGTTCTCGTAGTAAACCGCCGCCTTCATGCTTCTGATGCCCCTTCAGTCATGGATCGACGCGAGCGAAGGGCGGTCGAGAATCCTGCCGATATAGGCGTGAAGTCGCGGCCATCGCCCGGGGTCCGGCACGTAGTCGGCGATCGCCAAACTGGCAAAGGGGCAGGCAATCGCGAGATCGGCGAGGCTCAAGGCGCCGCCAACGAGAAACGGACCATCGATCTCGGTCTCAAGGTAATCGAGCAACGGCGGCAGGTCGCGCGTGAGCGCCTGCTCGACCGCCGCCGGATCGAGCGGCTCGCCACGCAGGTTCTTGACCACTCGGTTCATCACCACGTTGCACTCGGCCGCGCCGAGAAAGCGGTCGGCGAATTGGTCGAACCAGACCATCCGGCCGTAATCGGCGGCGGAACTCGGAAACAGCGCAGGCTCGGGATATTTGCGCTCGAGATAATGACAGATCGCGGAGCTGTCCGAGAGCATGAACGGACCGTCGCGAAAGCCGGGAATGTGGCCGAAGGGGCTTGTTTCCTTGAACGCCGGGGAGGCGTCGTGCGGCGCCAGCGGCCAGTGCTTTGCGGAGAGCCCTTTCTCGGCGGTGAAGGCCAGCACCTTCCGCACCGACGGCGCCAGGCTCGATCCGTAAACGACGATCATCGTGGTCCCCGCCGCACGCTGCCCGATCCTCACGGTAGCACTGGCATCCATGATAGAAAGAACAGACTTTCGACAGTCATTGTGAGGAATTACGACAATGGACGCGCTGACCCTCCACCAGCTGCAATGCTTCGATGCCGTCGTTTCCGAAGGCGGCTTCCAAGCCGGCGCCGAGAGGCTGCGGCGGTCGCACTCGACGGTCTTCACCGCGATCAAGAACTTGGAGAGCCAGCTCGGCCTCAAGCTTCTCGACCGCGAGGGGTATCGGGTGCGGCTCACCGATGCCGGACGCTCCTTTCACGGCCGCACGCGCGTCTTCCTCCATGAGCTGAGCTTGTTGCGCAATCACGCGAGCCAGTTGGCGATGGGCGAGGAGACCGAGCTCCGCGTCGTCATCGGCGACGTCTGTCCGCCGGCGGAAATCCTCGCGCTGCTCCGTCGCTTCTTTGTCGATCACCCGGCGACGCGCCTTCATCTCCATTTCGAGGCGATCTCTGGGCCGTGGGAGCGGCTCTTCGACGACGAGGCGGATCTGATCATCCATCATGTCGACAAGAGCGACACGCGGATCGATTTCATCGATCTCTTTGCCGGGAAGGTTCTGCCCGTCGTTGCGCCCAAATTCTTGTCGTTTCCGATTTCCAACGATATCACGCCGGAGGAGATGCGGGACTACGTGCAATGCGTCATTCGCGACACGGCGCGCCACACGCCGCATCGCGACTACTACCTCGTCGAAGGTGCGCGTAGCTGGACGGTAAGCGATCAGCTCATGAAGAAGGAGATCATTCTTCAAGGCATGGGCTGGGGGCATATGCCCACCTTCATGATCGCCGAGGAATTGCGCGACGGCCGGCTCCGCTCCATTGCCGGCAAATATCTCCGCGGCGGCACCGGCGAGGTCGTCGCCGCGCGGCGGCGTGACCGGCCTCACGGCCCCGTCGCGAATCGGCTGTGGCAGTTCATCGGCCAACACGCAGCGGCGCTACGGAAGGCAATCGCGAAGCGCGATCGCAGAAGATAAGCTTGGGGTCTTCGCGGACGCATGACGAGGCGGGACAGGTCGGCCGACGAGCGGTAGGGGAGAAAAGGGGAGCAGAACCATGATCACGGCGGATCTTGCCGGCAAGACGGCGCTGGTGACGGGCGGCGCGTCGGGCGTGGGGCTCGCGACGGTGGCCCTTTTGGCGCGCTCGGGGGCGCGCGTGGCGATGAACCATCGCCCGGGGAACACCAAAGCGGCGGGCGAGATCGCGCGGCTCCGCGCCCAAGGTCTTGCCGTGATCGCGGCGCCGGGCGATGTCGGCAAGGCGGAGGAGGGCGGAACGATGGTGGCGCGGGCGGTCGAGGAGCTCGACCGCCTCGACATCCTCGTCAACAACGCGGCGACGCCGGGTGCCGCCAGCAAGGGCAAGCGCATCCACTACCGCGATCTCGACGTCATCGACGAGGAATGGTGGCAGGAGGTGCTCGCGACCAACTTGCTCGGCCCCTTCCGCTGTACCCGCGCCGCCGCCACAGCGCTCAAATCGACGGGCGGTTCGGTCGTCAATGTCGCCTCGGTCGCGGGGCTGGCGCCGCTCGGCAGCAACATGGCTTATGGCGCGAGCAAGGCGGCGCTCATCCGGCTCACCTCTTATCTTTCTCGCGCGTTGGCGCCGGAGGTGCGCGTCAATGCCGTGGCGCCCGGCTTCATCGCCACGCCTTGGACGGAGGAGTGGCCGGCCGAGGTGAAGGAAGGCGCGATCAAGCGCACGCCCTTGGGTCGCGCTTGCACGGCCGACGACATTGCCGAGGCCATCCTCTTCTTCGCCGCCGGTGCGGCGATGGTGACGGGACAGACGCTGGTCGTCGACGGCGGGCTGATGTAGCGGTCAGCTCGCAGCGATGCAGCGATAGGTTTGGATCGCGCGATCGGCCTGGCGTTTCACGCTTTCGAGCTGCGCCGTCGCGTCCTGCTGCTGGCAATAGCGGGCGGCGCGCTCATTGGCGTTGCGCAGATCGGCGGTTTGGATCGTGTAAGTCGATCCAGTGGCACAGCCGCTTACCGCGGCGAGCACGAGCAAGAGCGGCAGGCGAGGCATTCGCACCTCCCCCAGGTTTGGCGATAATCGGGCT
Source organism: Allostellaceae bacterium (assembly GCA_035945115.1). GTDB lineage: Bacteria > Pseudomonadota > Alphaproteobacteria > ATCC43930 > CGMCC-115725 > DAHUYF01. Next base: position 15,948 of record DASZAN010000201.1, on the reverse strand, counting down.
ACAGAGGCGCGGGCGGTCGAGTTCCGCGCGGCACTTGAGCGCGAAGGGAGGGAGCGAATGATAACGGGGGATTTACGCGGCAAGGCGGCGCTGGTGACCGGCGGCGCGTCCGGGATCGGGCTTGCCGCCGTCGAGTTGCTGCTGCTCAACGGCGCGAGCGTCGCCATGAACCATCTGCCCGACGATGCGCGCGCGGCGCGCGAGATCGAGCGCTTTGCCGCTCACGGCTATCGCGTGATCTCGGCGCCGGGCGACGTGGCGCGGCCTGGCGAGGCCGAGGCGATGGTGGCGGGCGCGATCGAGCGCTTGGGGCGGCTCGATATTCTCGTCAACAACGCCGGCACGTCGGGCACGACGGCGCCCATCGAGTTCCGTGACCTCGGCGCCATGACCGAGTCGTTCTGGCAGACCATCCTTGCGACCAACCTGCTCGGCCCCTATCGCTGCAGCCATGCTGCGGCGGCGGCGCTCAAGGCCGCCCACGGTGCCATCGTCAACACCGCCTCAGTGGCGGGATTGGGACGCGGCGGCAGCAGCATCGCTTATGCCGCGAGCAAGGCGGGGCTCGTCAATCTGACGCGCTCCCTCGCCATGGCGCTCGCGCCCGAGGTGCGCGTCAATGCGGTGGCGCCGGGCATTGTCGACTCGCCCTGGACGCAGCCATGGCCGGCGGAGCGCAAGCGCGAATACGCCGAGCGCTCGCTGATGAGGCGCATGTGCACCCCGGCTGAGATCGCCGAGGCGATCCTCTTCCTCGCCGCCGGCGGCGCCATGATCACCGGCCACACATTGCCGGTGGATGGCGGATTGGCGTAGCCCTTGCCACGCAGCTGGAACGTTGCCCGAGCGGGTCCTGTTGGCAAGGATAGATGGCGGGCAAGCTCACGACGGCGATCATCGATGGGGTCCATGGCGGACCGGCGCGGGGCATGCTGGTCGACCTTTTCCGTTTGCCCGGCGGCATCGCCGAGCGCCAGCACCTGAAGACGATCGAGACGGACGAGCTCGGCGCAGTGCCGGCGCCGCTGCTGGCGGAGGAGGCGCTGGTTCCGGCGACTTACGAGCTATTGTTTCACGTGGGACGCTACTTCCGCGCCGAGCGGGCGGGGCGTGACGAGGCGGCGTTTCTCGACGTCGTTCCCGTCCGCTTCACCGTCGCGGATGCGAGCCACTCCTATCACGTGGCGCTGCTCGTCAGCCCCTGGTCCTACACCACCTATCGCGGTTAACCTCGGCGATCGCTAGGGGTGGCTTCAGGCGACGCGCCCTTCGTTCACTCCTATGCCCTCGCCGCGTGGATGTTCTCGTTGTTCAGCGATTTGGTGGTCGCGCAGCGCTGGGCAAAGGCGCAAGAGACAACGACGTAGAGAGTCTTTGTCGATCGGTTTCAGCAGGTGGGCATCGGCACCGAGCACGCGCCCTTTGGCGAAATCGTCGTCGACCGTCAGCAGGATGACTTTTGTCGAGCGGAGCCGGTCGTCTTGACGGATGAGACGCAAGGCTTCCCAGCCATCGGGCTGCGCCATGCGGACGTCGAGGATGATGGCGGCGGGATTGCTTTCCCGTGCTCGCGACATGGCATCGACGACGTCACGGCTCAGCAGCGTCGCGAACCCTTCCTTGTGCAGAATTCGAGTGATGAGATCGAGTGCGGCAGGATCGTCGTCGACCACCAGGATCGACTTCTCTCCACGCGGAGGCTCGATCGTGCTGTCCGCAGTGGGACGCGGCTCGGCGGCGACGGCGACGCCTGCGCTCAGATCGTTGCGTACGCGGATGGTGAACCGCGCACCTTGGCCGACTTCGCTCTCAACGCTCAGGTCGCCGCCCATCAAGCTGCAGAGCCGCTGCGTCAGCGTCACCCCTAAGCCCGGGTATTCGTCGTATTTGCTCGCCGTCTCGCTTGCATGTGTGCCGAAGCTATCGAGGATCGTCGCCATTCGCTCGGCGCTGATCCCACATCCCGTATCCGCCACCGTCAGGACGAGCCATTCGCCTTCGATCGACGCGGTCAAACTTACCAACCCGCCTTTCGCGAACTTGATCGCGTTGCTCAGCAAATTGTCGATCGCACGCCGCAGCTTCGGCGCGTCGTTGACGATGACGTCGCGCGCGCTCCGGTGGTGCAGATGAAGGGTAATGCCGGCATCGGCAATGGCCGGCCGCCAATCGGCAGCGACCGAATTCAAGAACTTGGCAAGCTCGAAGGCTTCCGGATTAACTTCGGTCTTTCCCGCCTCGAGCTTCGACAGGTCCAGCAGGTTGTTGATCAGGCCAAGCAGGTTTTTCCCGGCGTCATGAATGCGCAAGAGATCAGCGGATTTCACCTCGCTTTCGGCGGAATCCTCCAACAGCATCTCGCTATATCCGAGGATGGCATTGAGCGGCGTTCTGAGTTCGTGGCTGACTTTCGCCAAGAACTCGGACTTGGCCTGCATGGCACGCTCGGCTTCCTCGGTGGCGGCGCGCAGCTCGCGCATCGTCGCGAGGTGACGTTGGATTTCGAGCTCCAGCTCGGACTGCGAGGAGACAACATTGGCGTAGTAGAGCGCCATCATCGACACGTAGATGCCGGCACACATCGTCGAAACCATGCCGAGACCGGCGAGCTTGGCTAATGGAATGCTGCCGGAGGCGAAGCCGTAGCGGATGGCGATGGCGCTGAAGGCACCGATATTCACAAGGATCAGCAACGACACCATGATCCGCGTTCTGCGCGTCGGCAGGTAGAAGAAAGCCAGCAACGGCACCGTAATCATCCACGGCAGGATCGGGGAGCTGCTGCCGCCGTACTGGTAGCAGCCCCAAAAAATACAAAAGATCAGGTTCTGTATCGAAATGAGCGAAAGCGGCACATAACGTCCGGTGAGCTTCAAGATGAGCGGAAAGGGCCAAAACGCCGTGATCGCGCCGAAGAAGATCCACCAGGCGGTATCGGGCTTGCCTTGCACCAAGAGGATGTACATGGAGATGGTGTGCCCGAGAAAAGGCCCGAAAAGGTGGCTGAAGAGAAACATGCGCGCGCCTTGGACGATCGCGGCGTTCGTCTTCAAGTTCTCGGGAATGAACCACTCGACGGCGATGAGGAGATTCTGAAGGATCTTGTGGCGATAGTGATTCATGGCCCGCTCCGCCTCAGCAACTCAGGTTGAAATTCTGTGCCCCACATCCGTTAAGCTGCCGTTGCCGCCTGTCGCGGCTTGCGGTGCGCCAATTCGTTGTTGTCGGCTGGGACACGCATGGTGAATGTTGATCCCTTGCCGACATCGCTCGTCACCTCGATGTCGCCGCCCATGAGCCGGCAAAGGTTGCGGCTCAGAGCGAGGCCCAGACCGGTTCCGCCGTATTTGCGCGCGGTCGATGCCTCCGCTTGGTTGAAGTTGGTGAACAAGCGTTCGAGATTCTTCGGCGAAATACCAATCCCAGTATCTTGCACCGCGATCACGATCTCCTCTCCGAGCGGGGCCCTTTCCCGGCACACGCGAAGGAAGACACGACCGTTGGTGGTAAACTTCCCGGCATTGCTCAGGAGATTGATGACGACCTGACGGAGCCGTGTCTCGTCCGAAGAAACGAAGCCAAGGTCTGTGCCGCTCTCTACGATCAGCTTGTTGCCATTGCGCTCGACGAGTCTGCGACAGGTCGAGACAACGTCATCGACGAAGCCGCCGAGATCGAACCGGGTGACGGTCAGCTCGATATTGTCCGAGTCGATCTTGGCGATGTCGAAAACATCGGTCACCAGGGACAGCAGGTGCCGGCCGGCACTGTTGATCCGCTTGAGATCGGCCATTTGCCCATCGTTGCCGTTGGCGTGGGCGTCTTCGAGGAGAATCTCGCTGTATCCGATGACGGCGTTGAGCGGCGTGCGCAAATGATGGCTCATTTTCGCCAGGAAAACGGATTTTGCCGCATTGGCGCGTTCGGCTTTCTCCTTCGCCTCGCGCGTTCTCGCTGCCGTCACCTCATGGCGATCGAACTCGCGCTTCAAATCGGATTGCGCCATGATGACGTTGGCGTAGTAGACGGCCATCATCGAGGTGTAGAGCGTGGCGGCACAGGCGGAGATGATGCCGACTTTGGAGAGCGCTTCGACGGGGACGAGCGTGGGAAAGCCACCGTTCAGCAGATATGACGCGCAAAATCCCGCCAGATTCAGCGCGAAAATGCCGAGCACCAGCAACGGACGGTTTCCGAGATAAAAGAATCCGAGCAGCAGCGCGGTCAAGAACCACGGCAAGAAGGGCGAGCTCACGCCGCCATAAAAGAACGATCCGAAGACGCTGATGAAAGTGAGATCGCAGACCGAGAAGAGCGCGACCCATTTGAGCCGGCCGGTGAGTTTCATCGCAAACGGCAACATCCAGAAGAAGCTCGCGAGGGCGAGAAGCGTAAAGAAGGGGAGGCCGACCTCGGGATCCGCCAAATACAAATAGATGAAGATGATGACGCCGAGAAAGGGACCGGCAAGGTGGCTGATGGCGAAAATGCGCGCTTGCCAGAGCGTTGCCGTGTCGGTCCGCAACGTCGACGGGATGAACCAGTCGATCGCTTTGACGAATGTCTCTTTCGCCATGTTGCCCCCCTTGCGCTTGCCTAGGCGACGTGTGCCAGTTGCGGTTCTTGCTTCTGGCTCGAGCCGCGGGTGCGATATCGCTCGTAATCGACCCGGGCGGCTTCGATGGCACCCAGGAAGCGTGTGACGAAGGTGGTGATGTGGTCGGGGCTATGTCCCGGCATCACCTGCAGGCGGAAGCGGGCATTGCCTTTCGCCACGGCCGGGAATTCGACCATGTTGGCGACAATCCCCCAAGCCGGTAGCTGACGGCTGACCAATCGAGCGAATGCCTCGTCACCGACCACGACGGGCACGATGGCCGAGGGGACGCCGATGAGTTCGAGGGCCTCCGCCGCCAATTTTTCGCGGAGCAGCAGCACGCGGTTCATCAGCTGCTCGCGCAGCCAGCGTCCGCGCTCCGACTGCACGATCTCGAACGCCTTGATGACGGTCGCTGCCTGCACCGGCGAGAGGGTGTTCGAAAAGGTCGCGGAGCAGCCGTAGAACTTGAGGTACTGACGGACTGCCGGTGAATTGCACGAGACGAACCCGCCGTTCGAGCCGAACGTCTTGGAAAAACTGCCCATGACGATATCGATCTTGCCGAGCATCTGCTGCTGACCGATGAAGCCGCGTCCATCTTCGGCGATGCAGCCGAGATCGTGGGCGACGTCGACGAGGAGTGTGGCATTGAACTCGCGACAGAGGTCCTGCAACGCCGCAAGGTCGGGCGTATCGGAATCCATGGAGAAGAGGCTCTCGGTCACGACGAGAATGGCGTTTTGCGTATCGTGGCGGCGAATACGCTCGAGTTGCCGCACGTTCGGCGTCGCCGACGTCGCGCCCTCTTGCAGGCATGCATGCGCAAGCCCGTCGAGCACGACGTGGTCGTGCGGACGAACCAGCCCCTTGATGACGCCATAACCGGCGGCCCATCCGGTTGGATAGAGAATCGTGTGCTTGAGGTTGAGAAACTCGGAGATCGTGCGCTCGAGCTGTGCCGAGTATTTCGTATTCCCTGCGAGCGCCGAGGAGCCCGCACTGTGGACGCCGTACTCATCGATGACAGCCTTGGCCGTCTCCTTGATCTCGGGATCGGAGGAGAGGCCGAGGTAGTCTTGAGATCCGAAATTTATGCCCTGGTAGCTCTCTCCGATTTCGTCCCGCGCCGTGCATTCCGCGAGCGGCGCCTCTTGGGTCGTCTTCGAGTAAGCCCACAAGCCATTCTCGCGGCGCGTCTCCTGCCAACGAAAGAACGGCTCCACGCGGGCCAGGAGATCGGGCCCGTCGAGCTCGCGAAAATCGCGCATGCTTCCAGTGAGGGCCTGCTCGGGATCGGCTGGCAGAATGGGCTTGCGGATCATCTGGCGTCCCTTTTGCCGCGAATGTGCGCGCTGTGTCGGGGACGTACTGATAACATTCACGGCAAAGATTTCAAGTAAAGTCGTATTTGACTTGAGTTAAATACTGTCTTCATTTGAATAAAATTTTAGCTAAATTGAGTCTTGGCCTCAGCGACCTGCATTTCCTTAGCTGTTTAGTCAATGAAAATTTAAGTTTTCCGACGCACTCTTTCCCGCGGTTCACGCCACGTGGAAAGCTCTGGCTGTGCGACATGCGGGACAATCCCCCCGACACACTCCCGAAGCCCCGCCGGGGCGGATCGACCTCTCGAACGGGAGATGGCCGCATTGCCACGCGAATCCTCCTCGTCGAGGATGATGTCGTAAATCAGGATCTCGCGGCGAGGATGCTCAAGCGCCTCGGCTGCCAGGTCACGACCGCGGGCGATGGCGCTGACGCGTTGCGCCGGATCAGCGAACAGACCTTCGACCTGGTGCTCATGGATTGTGAGATGCCGGTCATGGATGGCTTCGCGGCGGCTTGCGCGATTCGCCGTTCGCTCTCGGCCTCGGTGCCGGCGGCAGGCCCGCCCTTGCCGATTATCGCGCTCACCAGCCACGATCCGGCGGAGGTGCGAGCGCGTTGTCTCGCTTCTGGCATGGACGAGGCAATCGGCAAACCAATCGGCGCGGCGCAACTGAGCGCCTGCCTCACCCGGTGGCTTCCGGTTGCGGGCCTCGCGCAAGACCGAGCGACGGACAGCCCTGCCGGCGACACGGGCGCAAAGGCCGATGGTGCCCGACTAACAGACGCTACGGTCAGGGATCGCTCGGTTCTCGCACGCATCGTCCCGCAGTTCACCGCAAGTGCCTTGCAAACCGCCGTGGCCATCCGCCGGGCGACCGAGGCAAACGACTTGGAGGCGGTCTGGCGCGCGGCGCACCGGCTCAAGTCGAGCGCCGCTTGGCTCGGCGTGACCGAGCTAGCGCGGTGCTGCGAAGAAATCGAGAAGCGTGCTCGCCGGGCAACGACATTGCCATCCGAGCATTTATTGGAGCTCCTCGACTCCGCGATTACCGCGGCGCTCTCGGCGCTGCGCGCAATGTGCGGGGCGCCGGCATGACACCGCCAACCGCCGCCGCCGGGCCATCGATCCTCATCATCGATGACGATCCGGTCGCCCGAACCATCATGCGAGCCGGCCTCGAGGACGGCGGTTTCGTTGTCCTGGAAGCCGAAGACGGGGAGGAGGGGTATGCCATCTGCGCGCGCGAGCATCCGGATCTGCTGATCTCGGATGCCGTGATGCCGCGCCTGGACGGATTCGGTCTTTGCCGGCGATTGCGGGGCACATTCGAGTTCGCGGACATTCCCATCGTGATGGCAACCGGCCTCGACGATGTGACGTCAATCGCGGAAGCGTACAATGTGGGTGCCACCGATTTCATTTCCAAACCGATCAATTGCACCGTTCTCACGCACCGCGTCCTCTACCTCTTGCGTGCCGCGAAAGCTTTTGAGGCTCTGAAAGAGCATCAAAAACATCTCATCGCGGCGAAAGAGATGGCGGAGGCAGCAAATCGGGCGAAATCGGATTTCTTGGCAAATATGAGCCACGAGCTGCGGACCCCTCTCAACGCGATCATCGGTTTCGCGAGCATCATGCGAGACGGCAAGTTCGGGCCCTTGGAAAAGCGCTATGCCGGATACGCGGCGGTGATCACCGACAGCGGCTCGCATCTCCTTGCCATCATCAACGATATTCTCGATCTGGCCAAAGCCGAAGCGAACCAGCTCGTGCTCGATGAGGAGGAAATCGCGCTGGTCGATATCGTCGGGTCGAGCATGTCCATCCTCGAGGACATGGCAACGCGCGCCAGCGTGGTCTGCACGGCGGAGATCCAAAATGACCTTCCCATCGTCGTCGCCGACGCCGCCAAGATTCGCCAGGTCGTCATCAACCTGCTTGGCAATGCCATCAAGTTCACCAATCCCGGCGGCTGCGTTCGAGTGATCGTCAAGCACGAAGCGGATGGAACAATTGCGCTGGCCGTGCGCGATACCGGCATCGGCATCCCACAAGACAAGATCGACCTGGTGCTCACCCCGTTCGGTCAGGTCGAAAGCGGGTTGGCGCGGCGCTACGACGGCGCCGGCCTCGGCCTGCCGATCACGAAGCGTCTGGTAGAGCTGCATGGGGGAACGCTGACGCTCGAGAGCGAACTGGGCGTCGGCACGACGGTGACCGTTCGGCTGCCACGCGAGAGACTACGCCCAAATCAAAGGCGGTGCGCGTCCTGAGAAAGAGAGGCGGCACGTAGCAGCGACGATCTCTAGCGCGCGGCGAGGCAGGTATTGATCTTGCCGAGGAGCCGCGGGAGATCGACCGGCTTGGTGTCGTATTCCGAGCAACCAGCTTCGATGCTCTTGGCGCGATCGCTGGCGAGCGCGTGGGCGGTCAAAGCGATGACCGGGATACGCTGCGTCTTCGGGTCGGTCTTGATGCGGCGCGTGGCTTCCCATCCGTCCATGTGCGGACCGAGGGCAATATCCATCAAGATGAGGTCAGGCATTTCCCGCGCGGCTAAAGACACGCCGCTCTGTCCGTCTTCGGCGAAACACACCGCGAAGCCATGGCGGACCAGTCGCCGGCCTAGCATGTCGCGGTTCGCCTCGTTGTCTTCAACGAGTAGAATCTTTGTCATTGTCCCCTATCCGGCTCCTCATGCGCGTCATAGCTTGCAAGCGAATTCTATCTGCGCCGTTAACACCGAGGCAGTGAGGATTGGATGGAGCTGCTGACATCGCAGCGGTAACCATGCGGCGCGATGTGCTGGCGGTCTCGTCGGCGCCGTCCACGACTTTGCCGATGGCGTTGGCGAGGTCGGCATTGGAGCGGCTATGCTGCCGCCGCTATGCCGCCGCGCGGCGGCCGACACGGGGGGAGAGCATCATGGATCGCTGGCTTGGCGCCGCGCTCGACTACGTGCCCAAATGGATCGGGCATCAGATGCGGATCTTCGAGCTCCCCGGCTGCGCCATGGCCGTGGCGCATCGCGGCCGGATCGTGCTCGAGGCGGCGTTCGGCCACGCCGATCTCGTCCGCGGCATCGCGCTCACGCCGCGTCACCGGCACCGGGTCGCCTCGCATTCGAAGAGCTTCACCGCTGCGGGCATCATGAAGCTGCGCGAGAAGGGAAAGCTCACGCTCGACGACCGCGCCGGCCGCTATGTACGCGATCTCCATCCCGCCGTGGCGGCGACGACGGTCTCGCAGCTCCTCTCGCACAGCGCCGGTCTCGTGCGCGACGGCGTCGATGCCGGCCAATGGCAGCATCGCCGGCCCTTCCTCGATGTACGGGCGCTCAAGACTGATCTCGCGGAGCCCCCCACCATCGACGCCGACACCCGCTTCAAATATTCCAATCACGGCTATGGCCTGCTCGGGCTGATCATCGAGGCGCTGACCGGCGAGGGGTATCGCGCCTGGATCAAGCGCGAGATCGTCGATGCCGCGGGCCTGACGGAGACGCTGCCCGATGCGCCCGTGCCGCGCCGCGTGCCCTTCGCGCGCGGCCACACCGGTAAGCTGCCGCTGGGCGAGCGGCGGGTCATCCCCGGCGAGACGCCGACGAACGCGCTCGCATCCGCAACCGGCTTCGTCAGCACCGCCGGCGACCTCGTGCGCTTTTTCGCACAGCTCTCGCCGGACGCAAGGGGCGGCATCCTCTCGGCGGCGAGTCGGCGCGACATGATCCGGCGGCAATGGCGCTGCCCGCATCCGGTCCTCGAATGGTACTATGGCCACGGCGTCATCATGGGCGCGCTCGGCGGCTGGGACTGGTTCGGCCATACCGGGCGGTTCTCTGGCTATGCCTCGCGCACCGCGACCTTGCCGGAGCCCGGTGTGACGATATCAGCTATCACCAACGCGACGGATGGGTTGGCCGATTTCTGGGTGGAGGGCGTCTCGTACATTCTGCGCCGTTTCGCCGCGGACGGCGCACCGCCACGGCGCCTCGCGGCCTGGAGCGGACGCTGGTGGAGCCATTGGGGGCCGCTCGACGCGGTCCCAGTCGGCGACAAGGTGCTGATGGCCAATCCCGCTTTCTTCAACCCCTTCATGGATACCATCGAGATCGAAGTGACAGGCCGCGCACGCGGCCGGATCGTGCAGGCCAACGGCTTTGCCAATTACGGTGAGGGGGCCCGGCTGGTCCGCGGCAAAACGGGGCGAGCACGCGCGCTGCAGCTAGGGGGCGCCCGGCTTCTGCCCGAGGCGGTGCTCGCGCGCGAAATATCGCAGCGCTTCGGCAAGATGCGACCGAAGCGCCGGGCCTTGCGTCGCCGCGGCTGATCCCCACATCCCCGGCGGGCAAGGGCGGCCAATATCCCCACGTCGCGTTGGGTTGACGGCGGCTTTTTCACCCAGCATACAAGGGCCGCGTTCGGCATTTCAGGCGGCGCTCAGCGGCAGCGTGAGGACAGAGTGGGGGCTTTCCGCCAGCGTTGCGGCAAGGCCGGGCAGAGGATTTTGCGCAGGCAATGACGTCTCTTGCGTTGAAGTACGGGCTCGAATTCCCGGACCTTTATCGCCGCGACGGGCTCGTCACGCTCGACGCCGCCTTCATCGCGCATCTCAAGGAGACGGATGTCGCCCTCCACAACCGTCTCGTGACGGCGCGCCGCGATCCAGCGGCACTCGACCGCAAGGCCGAGTCCGATCTCTTGACCGAGCTCGCGCCGCACCTCGAAGACTTCATCGCCGAGCTTTTCGGTATCACCGAGGAGGTGAGGGCGCTTCAAGCGCGCCATGACGCGCTCGCGCCGCTCTATTCGGTGAAGCGGCTCTTCGTGCAGCGCCGCGCTGTCAAAGGTGTGAGTGTCGAGGCCGCCGCGGCCGAGGATGGGGAGGCGTTGGCGCAAGCACTGGAGCGGCATTTCGGCGAACCGCTCTCCGAGGAAGCCTTCGCCCACCGCGTCGCGCGCTGGATGGAGGACGACGCAGCGCATGGCGAGGCACTCGCGCTTGCGGCGCGCTATGCCGCCTGGGCGACGCTCGCGCCTGAGGGACAGAAGAAGCACCGCCGCGGCGTCCTCTTCAAGCAACCGCACAAGCTCGAGCTGACGCATCTCGTGCCGGTCGAGACGGTGAGCCATTACGGCGTCACGATGCTGCGACTACCGGAAGAGAGGTGGCGCGCGCGCGACGGCTTCAAGCTCACCGATCCCGGCACCGATCTCGTGGGCGCGCTCGATCACGCGAATTATTGCATCTGGTGCCATCATCAAGGCAAGGACAGCTGCGCGCGTGGCCTCACGGACAAGAAGAGCGGCGCCTTTCAGAAGACCATCTTCGGTGTGACGCTCGCGGGCTGTCCGCTCGAGGAAAAGGTTTCCGAGATGAACGAGGTGAAGGCGCGCGGCAACAGCATCGGCGCGCTCGCCATCGTCATTACCGACAATCCAATGGCGGCGGCGACCGGCCACCGCATCTGCAACGATTGCATGAAGGCCTGCATCTATCAGAAGCAGGAGCCGGTCGACATTCCCCAGATCGAGACGCGCACACTCAAGGACGTGCTGAGCCTGCCCTGGGGCCTGGAGATCTACAGCCTCTTGACGCGCTGGAACCCGCTCGACATCCGCCGGCCGCTGCCGAAGCCGCCCTCGGGCTACAAAGTGCTGGTGGTGGGGTTGGGCCCGGCAGGATTCACGCTGGCGCATCATCTGATGAATGACGGCCACAGTATCACCGGCATCGACGGCCTCAAGATCGAGCCACTGCCCGAGCGCGTGGCGGGCCGCGATGTCGCGGGCGAGCGGCAGGGATTTGCGCCCATCCGCGACGTGCGCGAGGTTTATGAGTCGCTCGACGAGCGGATGATGGCGGGATTCGGCGGCGTTGCCGAATACGGCATCACCGTGCGTTGGGACAAGAACTTCCTGAAGCTCATCCGACTTCTGCTCGAGCGGCGCTCGGAGTTCGCGATGTATGGCGGCGTGCGCTTCGGCGGCACGCTCACCATCGAGGACGCTTTCGCGCTCGGCTTCGATCACATCGCGCTCTGCGCCGGGGCCGGCAAGCCCACCGTCGTGCCGATGAAGAACGGGCTCGCGCGCGGCGTGCGGCAGGCCTCCGATTTCCTCATGGCCCTCCAACTCACCGGCGCCGCCAAGACCGACAGCGTCGCCAATCTCACCGTGCGATTGCCGGTGGTGGTAATCGGCGGCGGTTTGACCGCCATCGACACCGCGACGGAATCGCTCGCTTATTATCCGCTGCAAGTCGAGAAGTTCTTGCATCGCTACGAGACGCTCGTCGCCGAGCTAGGCGAAGCGGCAGTGCGCCACGGCTGGAGTGAGGAAGAGAGCGCGATTGCCGACGAGTTCATCACCCATGCGGGCGCCATTCGCGCCGAACGCGACGCAGCAGCGCGCGAAGGGCGCGCGCCGCGGCTGACGCAGCTCCTCGACGGCTGGGGCGGCGTCACCATCGCTTATCGCCGCCGCCTCATCGATGCGCCGAGCTACACGCTCAATCACGAGGAAGTGGCCAAGGCGATGGAGGAGGGCATTCGCTTCGCCCAAGGGCTCACCCCCGACGCGGTGGAGGTGGATGGCTTCGGTCACGCCGCCGGCGTGACATTCTCACGCCACCAGGTCGATGAGTCGGGAAAGCTCGCCGGCATTGGCGAGCGCGTGACGCTTCCCGCGCGCAGCATCCTGGTGGCGGCAGGAACGCAGCCCAACACGGTGCTCGGCCGCGAGGACCCCGCACACCTAACGCTCGACGGCCGCTACTTCCAGGCCTATGACGAAGAGGGCCATCCGGTCGCGCCGGCGCGCGTCGCCAAGCCCGATCCCGTCCATGTGCTGATGAGCGCCATGCCCGACGGCCGGACCATTAGCTTCTTCGGCGATCTTCATCCCTCCTTTGCTGGCAATGTCGTGAAGGCAATGGGCGGGGCGAAGCAGGGTTATCCCGTGGTAAGCCGCATGCTGGCGAAGCGGGCGCCCGAAGCACCGGCGCCGCTCCAGTTGCGGGCGCGCCTCGAGGACGAGCTTCGGCCGCGCGTCGAGCGGATCGAGCGCTTGACGCCCAGCATCGTCGAGGTGGTGGTGCGGGCGCCGATTGCGGCGCGCGCCTTCAAGCCCGGCCAGTTCTATCGCCTGCAGAATTACGAGCGCCATGCCGCACGCATCGACGGCACCACCTTGGCCATGGAGGGCTTGGCGCTCACCGGCGCCTGGGTCGATCGCGCGCGCGGCTTGCTCTCGACGATCGTGCTGGAGATGGGCGGCTCGTCCGATCTCTGCACCTTGCTGGAACCGGGTGAGCCGGTGGTGCTGATGGGGCCCACAGGCACGCCGACGGAGACGCCGTCGGGCGAGACGGTGGCGCTGGTGGGCGGCGGGCTCGGCAACGCCGTGCTGCTCTCGATCGGCGCGGCGCTGCGCGAGAACGGCTCCAAAGTGCTCTATTTCGCCGGCTACAAACACCTCGTCGACCGCTACAAGGTGGCCGACATCGAGAAGGCAGCCGATGTCGTGGTGTGGTGCTCGGACGAGGCGCCGGGCTTCACGCCGACGCGGCCGCCGGACCGCGCCTTCGTTGGCAACATCGTGCAAGGAATGATCGCCTATGGTTCAGGCGCGCTCGGTGCGCCGGCGATCCCGCTCGGCAGCGTCGACCGCCTCATCGCTATCGGCTCCGACGGCATGATGAAGGCGGTGGGCGCCGCGCGGCACGGCGCGCTCAAGCCCTACCTCAAGCCTGATCATCGCGCCATCGCCTCGATCAACTCGCCGATGCAGTGCATGATGAAGGAAATCTGCGCGCAGTGCCTGCAGCTGCACCGCGACCCGCAGACCGGCACTGAGACGGTCGTCTTCTCCTGCGCCAACCAAGACCAGGAGATGGACCACGTCGATTTCGCGACGCTGCGCCGCCGCCTCGACCAGAACGGCGCGCAGGAGAAACTGACGAAGCTGTGGATCGACCGCTGCCTGACGCATCTCGGCGAGCGCGCTGCCGCGGCGGCGGAGTAAATCGATGACCGGCCCTGCGGCGATCGATCTGCCGCCGGAGGATTTCCGGCTCTTCTTGGACATCCTGGGCGCCAATCTGCCCGCGGGGGCCAAGGGTGGGCGTCCGGTTCGCGGGTAACCGGCAGCGCGCGGCGGTATTCCGACCTCGATCTCGCGATCGATTGCGGACGGCGGCTCTCCCTCGACGAGACTGCCGTTTTGCGCGATGCCTTCACCGAAAGCGATCTGCCCTACAAGGTCGATTTCGTCGATTGGCACGCCGTCGACGACCGCTTTCGCCGGCGGATTGCAGCCCAGCGCGTTGCGTTGACCCCTGCCGCGGAGCGCGAGGACGCCGTTGGGCGCCTCAACGAAATCCGCTCCAGGATCGGTCGCGTCGAAAGTGCTTCGATTCTTCACGACCTATCGAGCGACCGCAAGCGCGACAATGAGGAAGGTCAATGACCGCGAGAAAGCGATTTTCTGTGCGGAGATATCAATGGAACTGTCGCTCGGGAAGCTGAAGCATATCGATCCTCGAACCCTCTGGAAGAACGAAGCGGGCGATTTCACCCCTTCGCTCGCCGATAACCTCACGCTGCTTGGCGAGGCGCTTGGTCTGGATCTTCAGCTTGAGCAAACGGAAGGGGCCGTCGGCGATTTCGCGTGCGACATCGTGGCCCGGGAAGTCGGAACGAACCGCCCGGTAATAATCGAAAATCAACTTGAACGCACGGACCACAACCACCTTGGGCAGCTTCTAACGTATGCAGGCGGTCTCGATGCAGCCGTCGTAGTTTGGATCAGCCCCGAGGTGCGCGACGAACACCGGAAGGCACTTGACTGGTTAAATCGGCACACCGATGACGAAATCGATTTCTTCGGGGTCGTCGTCGAGGCAATTCGGATAGATGAGTCAAAACCAGCTGTACAGTTCAGACCGGTGGCTGTACCGAACGAGTTCGGCAAACGTCCACCTGCGGCGGCAACATCCGAGCGCGGCCTAATCTATAAGACGTTCTTCCAAGGCGTTGTCGACGAGCTACGTGAGAAGCACAAGTTCACCAATGTCAGGGTCGCGAACGCATACAATTGGCAGAATTTCAGCTCAGGCTTCTCGGGTTTAGTCTACTCCCTAGCTTTCTCAGCGGGTGGTCTCAGAGCTGCTCTGGAAATCAATACCCCTAATGCCGAGCGAAACAAGGCGATTTCCGATTGGTTTCGCCAGCAAAAGGACGTCATAGAGGCTGAAATGGGTGAGAATCTGGTTTGGGATCAAAAAGAGAACCGTCGTTACATTCACATCTACGCGGTTCGGCCTGACACGCTATACGCGGATGCGGTCGCGCACGCGGATGAGCTTAGGAATTGGTCCATCGATTACCTCCTGCGCCTCAAGAAGATCTTCGGGCCCAAGCTGAGTGAGGCGCTTACCGCAACTGCGCCGTACGCGGCGCTCGAAACGGCGTAAGGCGCCCGGAAAGGCCCTTCACATCGGCCGGCCGGGCTTGGCTTCGCGCAGCGGGGTCTTGCTCTCGGCGAGGCGGCGCAGCAGCGCCGAGGGCGCCCAGCGCTCGCCGTATTGCTGGTGCCAGGCCTGGATCTGGCGGTAGACCTCCTCGACGCCGATCTGGTCGGCCCAGTACATGAGGCCGCCGCGGTAGCGCGGGAAGTTGAAGCCGTTGAGCCACATCACGTCGATGTCGCTGGCGCGGTAGGCCTTGCCCTCGTCGAGGATCTTGCAGGCTTCGTTGACGGCGGCGAAGAGGAGCCGGCGCAATATCTCCTCGCCCGTGAAGCTCTTCTGCGCGATCCCCAGCTCCTTCGCTTTTTCCTTGATGATGCGGGCGACTTCGGGGTCGGGCTTGGGCGTGCGGTCGCCGGGGTCGTAGCGGAACCAGCCGGCGCCGGTCTTCTGCCCCAAGCGGCCGATCTCGACCAGATGGTCGGCGATCGGCAGTTTGCGGTAGTTCGGGTTCTGCGCGGCGCGCCGCTGGCGGATGTCGTAGCCGACG
>DASZAN010000200.1:0-8393 GCA_035945115.1 Allostellaceae bacterium | reverse complement strand
GCACAAGGTCAGACGACGCAAGGGCGGGACCTATCCACTCTCGCACCTTTACGGGCACTTCGGGCTCGTACGCCTGGCCCGGCTTGGGCACGACGTGGCGTGGGTGAAGGCGTGACGTCTCGTCCGAGAGCCGGATGCGGGTGATCTGCATGTCCGGTTCGATGAGCGGGGTTCTCTAACTCGGGATTGGATGTCAAGCTCTCCGTGGTGTGCCTGCCGGGTCCACTGTTCTCTCCGCAGTAGGGGCTGAGCCCTCTGCATGATGGCGTTGGAGGACGTTGGCGGATCATTGTGTGAATCGCGCTTGCCTCGATGAAGCCTCGCAAAGCCAGGGTCGATCTCGCCGACGCCGCCGTCCCGACAGGGACATCTCGACCGCTCTCGCGGAATTCTCGGACGTTGTTTTTCTAGGCCACAGCCTCCTTGGTTGACCAGACGAAGTCAGTTCCGTCGCGCCACATGCGATGCAGGATGACCGCTAACTTCCGTGCGACGGCGATCTTGGCCTTCTTGAAGCCGATGCGCTTCCACAGCTTGTGACCCCAGGCCTTGAGCTTGCACCATTGCGGCACGCGGGTGAGCAGCACGCCGGCAGCCTCGAAGAGGAGGGTCCTGACCATCGCATCGCCACATTTGGAGATCCGGCCGGTCCGATCGACCTCGCCCGAGGCATACCGGCGTGGCGTCAGTCCAAAGTATGCGCCGACACTCCTGGAGCGTCGGAAGCGGCTCGGTTCGTCGATTGCGGCACAGAACGCCAGGGCATTGATCGCCCCGATCCCCGGCACAGTCATGAGACGCCGGCTCTCGTCATTGTTCCGGGCCAAGGCCAGTAGCTTGCGGGTGAGATCAGCGATCTCCCGGCGTACTACGTCGTGCACGACAAGCAGTGAGCGAACAGCTTCCCGCAGAAGGCGATACTCGCCAACCAGCTCTTCGGCTCGGCGGCGAAAGATATTGCCGCCCGCCTTGCCAACGACGAGACCATGGTTCTTGAGCAAGCCGCGGATCTGGTTCTCAAGATCAACTTTGGTCTTCACCAACTGCGTCCGGCTGATCAGGACCGCTCGCAGCTCATGACTTGGCAGGCTCTTGACCTGGACCTCCTTGTACCAACCGCATTGCATGATCCGAGCCAGACCCACGGCATCGTTCCGGTCGCTCTTGTTAATCTGCAAAGACAGGGCCGCCTTGGCATGACGAGCATCGATGCAGAGCACCGGCAGACCGAGCGCTCTGAGTTCGTGCCAAAGCCAAGTTGTGGTCGGACCCGTCTCGAGACCGATACGTTTCGCGCTCCCTGCCTTTGCCCTGAGGAACTCGGCAAGAGCCAACGGCTCTGAGAGCACCTTGCCTTCAGACACGATCTTGCCGCTGCCATCGACCACGCAAATCGACGTCTCCTTGAGCGACACGTCCAATCCAACATAGACTTCCATCGCTGCGCTCCTGATCGTTCATCGCACTAACGCTGGCTCAGGCCAGACTTCGCTAGATTACGGAGAGCAGACTGGGCTCGTCCCAATCCCCGAGTTACGCCATGTGTGAAAACCCTTCAACCGAGCGCTCTGGCGCATGTCCCCGACCATGCCCCTCCCGGCGTCGTTTTCAGGATGAATTTCAAAAAGCCGGTAAAGGGCTTGTTGTTGGTGTTCCGGTCTCGGCAGCACCGTTTCTCGCCCAAAAAATCGCCGCGCCGATCTGCATCAAATCGGCTCCGTTCAGCGGCCGCAGACTGCCGCCAAACAGATATGATCAACCCAGCAGGTCTCCATGCCAGCGACATCTCCGATCCGCGATCGAATGGCGGATGGCTCAGTCAGTGTACGTCAGCTCTCGAGGACAAAGCGCGTTCCCGTGTACGAGCGCAACAGCTTGGTCGGCAGCTCCGCCTTGGCAATCTCATAAAAAGGCTCGCCAGTGCAGTGCAGTGGAATGACGTAGTCAGCGTCAATCTCCTTGAGCGATGCCACAGTCTCGCGCACGTAGTCCTCTTTGTAGGGCGCAAGATGGAACCCACCGATCACCGCATGGACCTTCTTGACGCCAGAGACAGCCTGAGCCTGCGTCACGGCGTTGACTACGCCGCGATGGCTGCACGAGGTTAGGACGACCAGCCCACGCCCTTTCAGATTGAAGGAAGTGGCGATCTCGTGGCGAAACTGATCGGGGATGATTGCTTTGGTCCGTTCCGCTTCGGTGAACTTCTCAGCATAGCATCCGACGCCACGGTCTACGCCGATCTTCATGGCGCTGGGCGACAACAGCTTCTCGAAGCTGGTTAGACCGATTTGCCCCGACGTGAACCCGTGATCTGCAACAAGCGATGGTCCCTCAGCGTAGGTGACAGTCAGGTTCGCTTCTTCGAGCGCCTCGCGATCCAGCGCACCGAAGTCGCCCTTTACCGGCGGCGCGGTCCATTCACGCGAGCAGAACGCCTCCTCGCCGCCTACGTAGAGCGGCAATTTGGCCTTCAGCGCGCCCTTGTGCTGCCGCAGGAAGCCCGCCAACCCGCCGAAGTGGTCGTAGTGACCGTGGCTCAACACGAGGGCATCGAGCTTGGCCGGGTCGATGCCAAGCAGCTCGACGTTGTTGACAAGAGCTCCCGGCGTGAAGCCGAAGTCTACAAGCGTATGTCGCGCTTCGGTGCCGCGACGAGTTTCGACATGCATCGACAAGCCGAACTCGCTGACGAGCGTCCTGCCCGGTGGCTTGCCGCCCCCAATGCCCCAGCCGAAGCGTTGGATGTCCACGTTGCCGCTCTTCAGGCTCGGAGCAACAGCGATCTGGTAGCTGTCAACAACCACGCGTACGGCCAAGCTGTCGATCTCTGGAACTGCACCCGCGACTGCCGCCGCCCGCACGGGCTTCGTTCCTCCAAGCAAAGTTGTCAGCATTATGCCGAAGACGGCGAGCCCGCCGCCGCATACGACATCACGTCGATGCACTGAAGCTCGTGTTCGTGTTCTTTAGACATCGCGCTTCCTCCCTTGCGAGACGCCGTTCTTGGGTGTACGGCCACTCGTTGAAACGGTAGGCCGATTTCTTGTCTGGCGCTATGTTTCATGTCGATAGCAACCGCAAGTACCGATGTACGCTTCAGGCGATCGGCGATGCAGCGGTCGAGTGGCTTCGTCTCAGTCATGATGCTGCTGGCGTGGTTCACTGAGCGCTCGCGGGCGGCGCCACTTAAACCAGCCCTCGCAGTGCCACTCAAAGCGACGCGAAAAACGATGGGTTCCCATGTCGGCGACCATGGCCCCCTCCCGGCGTTGTTTTCAGGATAGGCTCCAAAATCCCGGTAAAGAGTCTTGTTGTTGGGGTTCCTCTCTCGACAGCACTGCTTTCTCTTGAAAGCCACGCCCCTCGGGGGCGGGACCGCAACCGTCGAAGTCCTGAGATCGCGGGCAAACACAGAAGAGCGACGCGCGGACTGAGTTCCGTCTGGCCCCATTCCGCGTGTTGCCTGTTTCCTCTGTAGTGCAGGCACAATTGTGGTATTTTCTAGCAGTGGCCCTGAGGCTTTGGGGAGGGCTACATGCGACGGCGCGAAATCATCATTTTGGTCGGCTGCGCGACAGTGTGGCCGGTCACCGCGCGTGCGGATCAGCCCACGCGGCGGATCGGCGTGTTAGGGCTTCTCGAAATAGCACGGAGTTTTCTCGAAAAGGGAGTGCAGTCATGAACAAACTGATCTCGGGAGCACTGTTGGTGATTGCGGTAGCCACTTTGTTCGCGTTCTCGACCACCGATGCGTCGGCTCAGGAGAAACAGAAGTACTCTTTCAAGGCGCCAGCCGGTGTTACGAAGTATGGGGAGCAGCACGCCATCGATGTCGGCGACGTGCCAGGTCATCAGCTTCGTGTCTATGAGACTCATTCCACATATACCGGTGAGGCCCCGGTCTATGACGGCGTAAAAGTGAAGGAGGGATGGACTCGCGCGGTTAGCGACTACACCGACGGGACCGGGCGCGGCAGTGGCTATGGAATATCCATCCTGGAAAACGGTGACAAGATCTTTTCTCGCTTTGAACTCACGACTCAGACGTCGGTCGCTGCGGACGGATCAAAGACAACGAAGGCGTACAGTGTGGCAACGCTCACCGGCGGCACTGGCAAGTTCAAAGGAATCCATGGCACCCTGAGAGGAGTAACCGCCACTGATTTCAAGACTCTGAGTGGAGCCGAGACAGAGGGCGAGTACTGGATAGAACGCTAGCGTCCAACTTGTCGCGAGAACGTGTTGCTGCCGCTATCGGGTGTCACTAAACATCAATAAAGTGCCGATACCCTTTACGGATGGATCGCGACGTTTGGTTCATGGTCGCATGGATGGTCGGGCGGCACGGTGGAGAAGCGCCGAGGATCGCCGAGGAGATGGTTGACCGGCTACGGCGCGAACACGGGAAGCACCCTGGCACGGGCGAGGACAACGAGATCGCGTCGTGGCTGGCGATCCGTGATGCAGTGGTCGAGTGGCTTTTGTCTCAGTCAGGATGGGGCTGACTTAGTTCACTGAGTGAAATAACAGAGACCTATACTCCTTCGACCGCAATCAACACGTCGGCCGAGGCGCTTCGGCGGAGCGCTATGAGCGGCTGATACTCGGGCGAACGATACCAAGCGTTAAGCGCAGCCATGGTGGGAAACTCGATGATGACAACCCGATTTGGTTTCCACTGCCCCTCCAAGACCCTGTGATCGCCAACTCGCGTGAGATAGCGACCGCCGCACCGCTCGATCATCGGAGCAACTTGGCGCAGGTACTCCTCGTATTTCGCGGGGTCTGTGATCTTGTGCTCCCCGATAAAATAAGCCGTCATTTCCGTCTCCTTAATGTCGCAGTTGGGCCAAGCTGAGAAGATCCGGCACGACCAAGAGCCGTCAGCTTCGCCTCAAACAGCGGACGTATTTAGTCGCGACCCTGCCACTGAAAGCGAGCATCGAGAAACGATGGGTTCCCATGTCGCCGACCATGCCAGTCCGGGTGTCATTTTCAGGACGGACTTCCGCTAAGGGCGCGCTTGTTGGCGTTCCTCTTCGTGCAGCAGTGTACGGCTTTTAGAGACCACGCCCGTCGCGCGCGAACTCGTCGTGGATCACGTATGGGGGCGCTCCGACTGCGGGTCGAAACCCCGCGACCGCAATCAACAGTAGCCTCTCCTTGCGTGCGTCCGTTGAGGGTGATAGGTGGGTGACGAGACCCTTTGGGCCCGGGTCGGTCAACGCCGCGCATCGGGGGGGTTGTGCGCCGCTATCGCTTCTGTCTCTTCGATCACTCAGGCGAAGCCTTATTCGCCGATGTCTTCGAGTGTGCCGGCGATGGCGGTGCAAAAGAGTTCCTGAAGCAGCAGCTCTCAGCTTTTCCGCGCGCGTATGCCTTCGAGTTGTGGGAGCTGAACCGTCTCGTGCTCGAAGGGCTTACAGCGAGCTATCGAAGCAAAGTCGATCCACTCCCCCCAACACCGCCCTCGGCTGGAGACGACTTGTCTTGGTCTGTAGACGGTTCTGCCGAGCAGAAGACGACGCCTCCCTTGACCCTTCGCTCGGAGCGTCTGCGCGCGGCGCACGCTTATTGGCTCAGCAAGCGAAATGGCCGTGCGATGCCGTCCCGTGCTGACATTGATCCGACCGAAATCCCGACACTGCTGCCCTACATCATCCTAATTGACGTGCTCGATCCGCTTGATTTCCGTTACCGGCTGATTGGCACGGAAGTGCGGAACATTAGCCGTCGAGACTACACTGGCCTTCGCTTCTCTGAGGTGGATGGCAAGGGCAAGGAGAGCGTCCTGTGGCAGGGGTGCGAGGCGCTGGTGCGTTCTAAAGCGCCACGTTCTCACAGGCCACCCTATGTTGGCTCAGACGCTTTCGTGACGAATTGCGAGAACGTCTTGCTGCCCCTATCGAACGACCAAACCAACGTAAACATGATCTTGAAGGTCATCAGCTTTGAGCGCGCTCGCAAGGCTCTCGATCGGTCAAACGTTCGAGACCCACTGTACACGTCTTGATCTTGAAGCCCGATTAGCTGCCTCAAGCAGACAATGGCTGTTGACGCAAAGTAGTCGAAAAAACCCCCGGTCAGCAGGACTTTATTGACGAGCTTCCTGTAGCCTCGAAAGCCGGGCGAGAGATGAGGATTGGCTGTGCTCAGCGAGCTGCTAGAAGCGCCACACGTGATGACGATGCCGCCGCTCGATGACCGGCGGCTGGTCTCGCGCGTGCTCCGGCACGTCCTACAGGGAACGACAGATGGTCGTCTGCCGCGTCTCAATGACGTAGACCCTTGGCTGGTCGGCGATGATTGGTCGAACTGCGCGCTCGTCCGTATCCGCAAGCCGCGTGACCAATCGGTCTTCATCGTCGTCGGCGATAACCTCCTGTCGCAGCGAGAGGGGGTACTCGATCGTGAGCCAATCTCGCACTGTCCACCGACGACGCTCCTCGGTGTCTCCCTGTTCTTTCTTGCAGAAGCGGTCGAGGGCCGCGCCGCGATCATGGTAGAAGGGGGAGCGGCTCACCTCGGTACGCCTATTCTCTACCGGACCTTGCTTGTGCCGCTCTCAGAAGATGATCTCACAGTGGAAGCCGTTTTGATCGCCGCGAACTTTCGAGAACATCGCGATGAAGAACAGACGAGCAGGGTGACACGGCAGGTCTGGTCTCATAGTTTTGCGTCGCGAGGGGCGGAGCCGCGTAGGGTCCCAAGGGAGGCGGCTCTGTGATCGCACTCAAGGTGTGGTTCTGGTGCATATTGACGTTCCTCGGGATCATGGCCGTCCCCCTCATGAACGTACTGTCCCACCAGTGATCTTTCGCGGAGCAAGGAGGAGCGCTCACCAGGTCTCGACCGACGAGATCGCGCGCCGCACGCGCGATGGTTCCATACCGGGCTCAATGGCCCCCACCGGGGTTCTTTTTGCGAGCGATCTCGCAAAGTCGGGTAAAGCTCTTGTTCTTGTTGTTCCTGTCTCGGCAGCACGTTCGCTCAGCAAAATTCGATGGTCTATGCCGAGCTTGTTTCGGCTGGCCGACCACGACGCCATCGACTGGCTTATTCAATCACCTCGTCAACGTGCAGCAGAAAGGACTGAGGCACAGTCAGGCCGAGCTCCTTCGCGGTCTTGAGGTTGACGACCAACTCGAACTTATCAGGTAACTGAACTGGCAGGTCGGCAGGCTTGGCTCCCTTGAGTATGCGGTCAATGTAGGACGCAGCTCTCCTGTACTGTTCCTGCGCATCGATCCCGTACGAAATGAAGCCCCCAGCACTTGCAAAGACACGATACGGGTAGATTGCTGGCAGACGATGACGGGCTGCGAGCTCGATGATAAGGTCACGATGCAAGATGGTATGCGTGTTCGGCAGTACGACGAGCCCACCGTTCGGTTGGTGAGCGAACGCATTAATGGCGCTCTCGATGTCGGCAGCATCGCGCACCTCGGCGCGGGTCAATTCTATACCTGCCGATGGGGCCGCCGCCTCGATTGCCTGAAGGTATGGGAAGCTGAAAGGGTTGTCCGGGTCAAAAATCACTGCCACCCGGGTGGTATCCGGAGCAGTCTCCTTGATCAAGTCCAGCCATTTTCCGCCCATTGAGTGCTCAAAGTTGGCAAACCCCGTAATGTTACCGCCTGGGTGTGCCAGATTGTCGATCAAGCCAATCTTAACCGGATCTGAAACCCGCACAAACACAATGGGGATCGTATGGGTCTCGCGATGAAGCGCCGACAGTGCTGGACTTCCTTCTGATAAGAGAACGTCAGGTGCCAGTCGCACCAACTCAGTCGCGTAGCGCTGCAATTGGGTTTGATCCTCTCCGGCCCATCGGTATTCCATTTCCAGGTTGCGACCTTCTTCCCATCCCAGGCCCTTCAACACGCCTCGGAATACTGTCTGCCTCGCTTGCGCGTCGGGATCGCTTTCGATGTTGGTTGTCAACACGCCGATCTGCTTCATCCGCTGATCCGCGCGCACCGCGAGCGGCCACGCTACTGCGCCGCCGAGCAAGATGATGACTTCGCGTCGTTTCATGCAGCCCTCTCCCCCGGAGCCTCGGGGCCACAAAAAAGGCTACCACACCTGTAACGGCGCCGCAGCCAAAACGGCCAGGAGGATGACGGCACTGCCGGTGTCATTGAAGCCGCTCTCTCGGTGCCACTTGACCCACCACGGAAAGTGCCACTTTCGGTGCGGCGAGATGGGCAGGGACGATCCCTGGTGATACACTCTCCGGGCGTACATCCCTGCGGAGGAAGGCCGTGGAGAGCGAGCGCGTCCAACGCAGGCTTGCCGCGATCCTTGCCGCCGATGTGGCGGGTTACAGCCGCCTGATCGGGGTAGACGAGGAGGGGACCATTGCGCGTCTTCGCGCGCTACGCCATGAG
>DASZAN010000199.1:0-6474 GCA_035945115.1 Allostellaceae bacterium | reverse complement strand
GTTGCGGCCGGGCTCGGGGACGACCTTGACATAGGCTTGCGCGATCGGCTTCAGCGCCACGCGGTCGATAAAGAGATTGACGTCGAAAACCTCGCGGTTGAACGGCTCCCAGGGATCGTTGGTGCGCTCGAATTCGGCCCGCGCCGCCGGCTCGGTGGGCGGCGTGGCGCAAGCGGCCAAGCTCAGCGCCATGGTTGCGAGCAGCGCCCATTTGTGGCCATATCGACGGCACAGGGTGCTTGGCGACGTCATCTTATTGTTCCCTGGAGCGGCCCCCGGCTCCGACGAGCACGGCACGCATGACGGAAGCGCGGGGGCGATCGTGTCGCCGCCCCGCCAACGCGCGGATGATCTGCTCGTCTGTGGCCAGTGGCACCGACCTGCGGCGGAGTGTGCCCATCGTCGGGTGTGAACGATCTCACAGCCAACCGTCTGGATTGACTTCTTTTTTTGGTGAGGGAGGTCACGGTTCGGCCGGCGTTGGAGTACCCGGAGGCCGTCCCACATCAAGGTATCGGAGTGGCCTCGCTCCGGCCGGCGGGCTGGAGAAGTTCGAGCATCGCGGTAGCGAGCCGTCATCAACATGCCGAACCCCCGTCCTCCTCAGACGCTAGCGCCGTGCTCGTCAGAGTAATTTTGATCGGTTGAGGCCGGCCAGCTATTGCCCATGGGTGGCGCGCGATCACCGACATGGTTGCGTTATCCTAGACGTAAGTTTAGGCTTCCCCGGCAACACTGCGCCGCAAAGGTAATGATCGCCGCGAACTTAGACCGCGCATTATCGGGATTCGCACCAACACGACCGTGGTATAACGCCCTATTCCGCTACCCTCCGACGCTCGCGTGGTGAGTTCTGATCATTTCGGCCGCCCCGTGCGAATGCTTTGGGCCCCCGGGGCATCCGGTGCACCACTAGCGTTCGTCGCCTGGATTCGTTTCTTGCAAGCACCGGTCGTTGCGGTTGCGGTCGCACGGTTGTGATCGACGGCGGTGAGCACCCCTGGCGGGCCGGCTGCTCAGACGGCGGGGAACGGTGCTCGCGTGATGCCGGTCCGCCGCCTGGCGTCGCCAGGCGCAAGCATGATGTCGGTTCAGGGTCATTCGCGTCGATTTTGACGTATGCGCCGTACGTCCCGTCATTGGACGAGAACGGAAGTAGCGGGCAACAGACTTCCGTGACGTTTCCCGCTTCAGCGCCAGAGATTTGTCTTCGCGAGATCGTCGGCCCGTCCGTTCATGATCGCCTTCACCATGTAAAGCGAGAAGCCTTTCGCCATCTCGAAGGTGATCGAGGGCGGCATGGCAAGCTCGGTCCGGTTGACGACGGCATCGACGAGAATGGGGCCGTCATGCGCGAACGCCGCGGCAATGCCGTCGCCGACCTCGGCCGGATCCTCGAGGCGAATGCCGCGAATGCCGACGGCTTCCGCCATCGCCGCGAAATTGGGATTGTCGAGCTCGGTGCCGAAATTGAGAAAGCCGGTCGATTTCTGCTCGAGCTCGATGAAGCCGAGCGCGCCGTTGTTGAAGACGACGACCTTCACCGGCAATTCGAGCTGTCTCAGGCTGATGAAGTCTCCCATCAGCATGGTGAAGCCGCCATCGCCGGAGAGCGAGATCACTTGCCGGCCGGGATACGCCGCTTGCGCGCCGATCGCCTGCGCCATGGCATTGGCCATCGAGCCGTGCCAGAAGGAACCAAGGAGCCGCCGCTTGCCATTCATCGCCAGATAGCGCGCGGCCCTCGCGCCCGGTCGCTAAGAGCTTGAGAGTGCTAACCATTTCCGAGGGGTAACAGGCTTTCGGGAGGCCGGTTATCGGTGATCAAACGGGGATGCTTAGACGCCGGGAACTGGGAAAAAGCCTGTGAGGAGCGTACCTGGCGACTTCCGAAGAACTGAACCGTGAATTCGTCGAAATCGGCAATGTGTTGGCGCTCACGCGTGTGGGCGCGAGCGATGAGGTTGAAGGGCTCGTGAGGTCGCGCTTTTGAGCCTGCCACTGCACATCGGTTCCTCCCAGGTCGGGTCGCGCGTTTCACCGACCGTCACCACATCAGAACATTGGGTTGACTCTGTTCGATCTGCTTCGATTTTGGTCCAATTTTGGTCCAATCGATTCGTGAAATCCCTTCAAAAGAGCTCGCTTCCATTCTACGAGATTCGTAGACAACCCATTGTGTTTCAATGCTCTGCGGACTTCACTGTATCTTTTCCCGAGAATCAGTTTCGCCCTCTCACGGCGGCAACACCGGTTCGAATCCGGTAGGGGACGCCAACTAACAGAAATATCGGCAGGATTGGCACTTCTTGCATTCGATGCGAGAATTTGTGCCCCAACTTTGTGCCCCAGCCAACACAATTTGGGCCGCGCCTCAGTCAGACGCCGTGCAGGATCGATCCTACCGCGAGGCGCGGCGCAAGCGGTACGCCGATCCCGGTCGCCAATCGCCGGAGCCGAGATCGGGAGAGGTGCTGTCGGTCCATTGAAGGAGAGACTCCGATCTGGCCCGTTTTTTTTGGTCTCAGCGCAGGCGTGGAACAGACAGCTTGCGGCACACTAAGAGACCTTAGTATCGCAGGTCGAGCAGCCGCCGAGTTGTCCTTAGACTAGTTCCTCCTCGTGCTGGCCAATCTATCACAAATGCACTCAGATTGCGCAATTTTATTGCTAAAGTGATCAACTTGCGCAATATTCTTTCAAGATTATGCATTTGCTCGCAAGGATCGAAAAGACCGGGGTGGGGTGGTGCCACCCCATGCCACCCCGAGATCGCGCTGAGGTCGCTCACCCAACACCCATTTCCCGCTCATATACTAAGATTGCCCAGAAGGGCTAAATCGCCATAAGGGACGATTTTTGAAATATTATTTCAATCTCAACTATGCTTGAAGGGCTGGGGTGGGCCACCCCGGCGTCCACGGGAGCACGCCGAGGGCGGCGATCGTCGACGAGGCGAAATGGGAGGAGGCCCTGCGCTGCGCACGCATCTCGGACAGCAAGACAAGAAGGACCCTACGGTGAATTGATGGCGAGACAATCGCGGAAGAAGAAGAGCTCAGCGCGGGGGTAATCCAAGCCCGGTGAATTAAGGCGGCTCGATTCGTGTCCGCTTTGCGGCGCTTTGCGGACCCAAGCCCGACGTCGCGCCGAGTCCGAGTCGTGCCAGATCCAGACATGGCAGCCTTCAAGGCTTTTTGCCTACTCTCGCCGGCGAGGCGGTTCAGTGTGAGGTCTCTGCGACGTAAGATTTGGTAAAGGCTCCCACGTTTGGATCGAGGGCGAGAGCACGTATGGATTTACGCGACTGTCACAACTTTCATGATTTCCGCCGCTTGGCCAGGCGACGGCTGCCCGGTCCTATATTCGATTACATTGACGGCGCCGCAGACGACGAGGTCACCCACCGGCGTAACACGAAAGCCTTCGAAAGCTGTGACCTCGTACCGCACGTCCTGCGCGGCGTAGAGAAGGTTGATCTCTCCGTCAACGTCCTGGGCCAGAAGCTGGCTCTGCCGATTTATTGCTCTCCTACGGCCTTGCAGCGCCTCTTCTACCATGAGGGTGAACGTGCCGTTGCAGCCGCGGCTGCGAAATACGGCACGATGTTCGGCGTATCCTCGCTAGGCACGGTAAGCCTTGAGGAGCTGCGCAAGGCGCACGATACGCCGCAGATCTATCAGTTTTATTTTCACAAGGATCGAGGCCTAAACCGGGCCATGCTGCAGCGGGCCAAAGACGCTCGTGTCGAAATCATGATGCTGACCGTGGACAGCATTACAGGCGGCAACCGCGAACGCGATCTACGCACTGGCTTTTCGATACCGTTCAGGCTGACGCTCGCGGGTATGCTGCAATTCGCGATCAAGCCTATGTGGGGAATCAACTACCTCACTCACGAGCGGTTCAGGCTGCCCCAACTCGACGAGCACGTCGACATGAGCGGTGGCGCGCTCTCGATCGGCCGTTATTTCACGGAGATGCTTGACCCATCCATGAACTGGGACGATGTGGCTGAGATGGTACGGCAATGGAATGGCCAATTCTGCCTCAAAGGCATCATGTCCACTGCCGATGCCAAGCGCGCAGTCGAGATTGGCTGTACTGGCATCGTCGTCTCCAACCACGGCGGCCGGCAGCTGGACGGCTCACGCGCACCATTCGACCAACTGGCCGAAATCGTCGACGCCGTGGGTGATCGGATCGACGTGCTCATGGATGGCGGGGTCCAGCGGGGGACCCACGTTCTGAAGGCCCTCTCAGTCGGCGCAAAGGCGGTTGGCGTCGGCCGCTACTATCTCTATCCTTTGGCTGCGGCCGGCCAAGCTGGCGTCGAACGGGCGCTCGGCCTGATGCAAACTGAAATAGAGCGCGACATGAAGCTGATGGGTTGCACCGCGATCAGCCGGCTCTCGCGTGACAATCTGCGGTTCAGATGAATGACACGCAGTTTAGCGAAGTCCTCGCAGCAACCCGATGGTGGCACCGCACGTTGGAATGTCTGAGTTGGGTCCAGATTCGGCCGCCATGTATGCCAGCTCATAGCGTCCGCTTCAGTGACGTAAACCGACCTTGCTGATCCGCGCTCGATCTTCTGAGACGTGCCAATTGCAGTCGAACGACCTTCGCCTAAGACGCTGCGATGGAAAGCAAGCGCATAGTGCTTGGTTCAAGATGGCATGGGCGCCTTTGAAGGAGCAGGTGCCAACAGATTCGTGCTACAATGACCCTACAATTCAGGACAAAAGGAAAGGCACGGCAGGGACGCGTTCCTGTGTCGTGCGCCGGTGCCGATCGGCAAGCGCAGAGCCCTTCACAATCGAGGAGGCCGTGCCATGAGGTGGTCCTCTATCCCGCGATGGAAGTTTACCGATAGCTGCGGTCGTCCGGGCGTGCCCGGCGCGCTTCACCTTGGCTGCGCGCACGATGCCCATGCGGAGTGTCATGATGCGACGCGTCGCGAGTTCCTCAAGGTTGGCATCGCGGTCGCCGGCGCAGCCGGTTTTGCGACGGTGCTCGATCCGCGCGAGTTGTTCGCGCAGGGCCGCGTCTTCCCGCCGCCGCCGCCGGCGGTCAGCCCGATCGCTGGCCTTATGGACACGCACGTCCACACCGCGCCCGACGTCTTCGGCCGGTCTGCTGACGACGAGGAGGCCGCGATCCTGTACAAGGAGCGCGGGCTCGAGGCGCTCGTCCTCAAGAACCACGTGGCGACCACCGCGGACCGCGCCTGGCTCGTGCGCAAGCGGGTCGGCGGCCTCCAAGTGTTCGGCGGCATTGTCCTCAACTCCGCGGTGGGCGGCATCAACCCCGATGCCGTCAACTGGATGTGGCGGATGCAGGGTGGCTATGGCCGCGTCGTCTGGTTCCCGACTTTCGACGCGGACAACCATGTCAAGCACTTTAAGGATGCGCCCGAGGGCATCAAGGTGCTCGGCGCCGACGGCAAGGTTCTACCCACGGTACGCGATGTGCTTAAGATCTGCGCCGACCAGAAGCTAGTCGTCCACACCGGGCACCTGTCGCCGACGGAAGCGCTCGCCGTCATTGAGGCGGGCCGCGATGCGGGCATCAACCGCATGGTCGTCACCCATGCCCAGTTCGAGGTCGTCAACATGAGCATCGAACAGATGAAGACGGCCGCCTCGATGGGCGCAAAACTCGAGCTGTGCGCGATGGGTACACTGATGGGGCCGGAAGCACATCTCGCCTGGATGCGGCACTGGCGGCGGGTAAAGGTCGAGGAGACAGCGGCCGCGGTGAAGGAGATTGGCGCGCAGAACTTTGTGCTGGCGACCGATCTCGGCCAAACCGGCAACCCGAGCCCGGCGGACGGCCTTCAACTCTTCGTCACCGACCTCATGACGGCCGGGGTGAGCAAGGACGACGTTATCAAGATGGGTCGCGAGGTCACTGGCAGTCTGCTCATGGGATGAGCCACGTCAGCGGCGCTTTGAACGGGCGGATGAGAGCCGGGGCGCATGCGTCACAATCTCGCGTGGGGAAAGCCGGCGGCAATATAGCACAGCCGAGGCGCGCCCGAGAGAATCAGCCAGGAAATGGCACCAGCGCCCCGCTCCGGCGGGGCTTTTCTCTTTTGTGCAATAGGCGCAATTCGCCGCAAATTTTCGCCGAGTTTCCCTAAAATTTGAATCGATCGAAGTTGCGGCAAATCAATGAAAAGTCATAATTTCCGCCCCTCGGGAGCTCGCGATGGAGATGAATTGTCCTCCCGAGATTCTGGCGCGCGACTTTGCCGGCAACGTCATGATCGGCGTGCTGTCGCCAGATACGATCTGGGATCCTCCACAGAAAGCCGTCGCGTATCAGATAGATTATCTGAAGCCTCTTGTATGGATCGGCGGCGCGCTCCTCCCGTGGGCTGGGATCGCCGCTCTCCTCGTTAGGCGTTAAGGGCAGAGAATGTCATATATGGATCTCGAAGCCGAGCTCGACGAGGTCCTCCGCGAAGCG
>DASZAN010000198.1:0-17569 GCA_035945115.1 Allostellaceae bacterium | reverse complement strand
GTTGCGGCCGGGCTCGGGGACGACCTTGACATAGGCTTGCGCGATCGGCTTCAGCGCCACGCGGTCGATAAAGAGATTGACGTCGAAAACCTCGCGGTTGAACGGCTCCCAGGGATCGTTGGTGCGCTCGAATTCGGCCCGTGCCGCCGGCTCGGTGGGCGGCGTGGCGCAAGCGGCCAAGCTCAGCGACATGGTTGCGAGCAGCGCCCATTTGTGGCCATATCGACGGCACAAGGTACTCGGCGACGTCATATTATTGTTTCCCTGGAGAAGGGCCCCCCGGCTCCGACGAGCGCGGCATGGTTGACAATGGCGCGCTTGAATGCAACAGCAATCTTAACCATCCCGGCAATCGCCAGCGCGATGTGGCCGGCAAGACAT
The DNA here is from genome assembly GCA_035945115.1 of Allostellaceae bacterium. GTDB lineage: Bacteria > Pseudomonadota > Alphaproteobacteria > ATCC43930 > CGMCC-115725 > DAHUYF01. The sequence goes on along the minus strand of DASZAN010000198.1, from coordinate 17,188 downwards.
AAGAGCCGACTATGTACATGGAGTCGTTAACATTTGCTGGATTGCTTCTCCTCGCGGGCAGCGCCGCCGGCTGCGTTTATCTCATCTATGCGGGTTTCCTTGTCCGCCGCTTCGCCGCCCGCCACCGGCCCCGTCCCGCCAACGCGCGGCCGGTCAGCGTGCTGAAGCCGCTCTGCGGCGAGGATCCCGGCCTCTTCGACAATCTGAGCTCCTTTTGCCGGCAGGACTACCCCACCTGGCAGATCGTCTTCGGCGTGCAGGACGCGAACGATCCCGCCATCGCGGTGGTGCATCGCCTGGCGGCGGCGTTCCCCGAGGCCGATCTCTCGCTCGTCGTCGAGCGCGGGCGGAGCGAGGGCAATCTCAAGGTCGCCAATCTCCAGAACATGCTGCCGGCGGCGCGGCACGAGCTCATCGTCATCGCCGACAGCGACATGCGGGTCGCGCCGGATTACCTCGCACTGGTGACCGCGCCCCTGGCCGATCCCGCGCTCGGCCTCGTCACCTGTCTTTACCGCGGGCTGCCGGCCGGCGGCTTTTGGTCAAGGCTCGCCTGCCTGCACGTCAATCACGGGTTTTTGCCGCAGGCATTGGTGGCGGAAGCGTTGGGCGCGGGCGCCGGCTGCTTCGGCGCGACCCTGGCGCTCCGGCGCGACACGCTGGACGCGATCGGCGGCCTCGCCGCCATCGCCGATGCGCTCGCCGACGACCACGCGCTGGGCGCGGCGGTGCGCCGGATCGGCCGCAAGGTCGTCCTCTCGCCCTACATCGTCGACAACATCATCGCCGAACCCAATTTCCGTGCGCTCTTCCGCCACGAGCTCCGCTGGGCGCGCACCATCCGCTCGCTGGCGCCCGCGGGATTCATGGCCTCGGTGGTGACCCAGCCGACCATTCTCGCCTTGGCCGCCGCGGCGCTGGGCTCGCTGCCCATCTTGGCGCCGGCGATGCTCGTCGCGAGCATCCTCTCTCGCGTCGCCATGGTGCGGATCGTCGACCGAGCGCTCGCTCTCGCGCCGACGCCGCTCTCGCTCATTGCGCTGCGCGATCTGTTGTCGTTCGCGGTGTTTGTCGCTAGCTTCTTCACCCGCACGGTGGCTTGGCGCGACCGCACTTTCCGCATCGGCCCCAAGGGCCGCTTGATTCTCGACGGAGACAGTCCGGCATGATGAAGACCCTGTTCCTTCACCCGCCGTCATTCGAAGGCTTCGACGGCGGCGCCGGCTCGCGTTACCAAGCGCGGCGGGAAATCCGCTCGTTCTGGTATCCGACATGGCTTGCGCAACCGGCGGCGCTGGTGCCCGGCAGCAAGCTCGTCGATGCGCCGCCCGCGCGGGTCACGCTCGACCACGTGCTGCCGATGGCGCGCGATTACGAGCTTGCCGTGCTCCACACCTCGACGCCGTCCTTCGCCTCCGACGTGCGCGTCGCCGAAGCGATGCGTGAGGTCAATCCGAAGCTCAAGATCGGCTTCGTCGGCGCCCGCGTCGCGGTGCAGCCGGAGGAGAGTCTGCGTGCCTCGACGGCCATCGATTTCGTCGCCCGCAATGAATTCGATTTCACCGTCAAGGACGTGGCGGAAGGTCGCGCGTTCGACACGATCGACGGGTTGAGCTACCGCGACAAGGCGGGTGCCATCGTCCACAACAAGGAGCGCGCCATTCTCGAGAACATGGATGCGCTGCCCTTCGTCACCGAGGTCTACAAGCGCGACCTCAAGATCGAGAACTACTTCATCGGCTATCTAAAGCACCCCTATGTCTCGCTCTATACGGGCCGCGGCTGCAAATCGCGCTGCACCTTCTGCCTCTGGCCACAGACGGTGGGCGGGCATCGCTATCGCGTGCGCAGCGTCGGCCACGTCGTCGAGGAAATCCGGCTCGCCAAGCACTACTTCCCGCAGGTGAAGGAGTTCTTCTTCGACGACGATACCTTCACCGACAACCTGCCGCGCGCCGAGGCGATCGCGCGCGAGCTCGGCAAGCTCGGCGTCACCTGGTCTTGCAATGCCAAGGCCAACGTGCCGCGCGAGACGCTGAAGGTGCTGCGCGACAACGGCTTGAGGCTGCTGCTCGTGGGCTACGAGTCCGGCAATCAGCAGATCCTCTACAACATCAAGAAGGGCATGCGCGTCGACGTGGCGCGGCGCTTCACTAGGGATTGCCACGAGCTCGGCATCACCATCCACGGCACCTTCATTCTGGGGCTGCCGGGCGAAACCAAAGAAACGATCGAAGAGACGATCCGCTTCGCCACCGAGATTAATCCGCACACCATTCAGGTCTCGCTCGCGGCGCCCTATCCCGGCACCTTCCTTCACAAGCAAGCGGTGGAGAACGGCTGGTTCGACGCGGCCCATGCGGAGCTTGTCGACGAGCACGGTATCCAGATCGCGCCCCTCCACTACGAGCATCTCTCGCACGGCGAGATTTTCGATTCCGTCGAGGTCTTCTATAAGCGCTTCTACTTCCGCGCCGGCAAGATCGCCTCCATCGTCGGCGAGATGGTGAAGAGTCCCGAGATGATGATGCGCCGCTTGCGCGAAGGCGTCGAGTTCTTCCAGTTCCTGCGCGAACGGGAGATGGCGCACTGAGAGGGCGCGAAGCGGCGCGCGCCGCGTGATCCGCCGCGCGACGATGCTCCTCGGCATCGCCGGGCTTCTCGTCGCCACGGCGCTCTTCCTCTGGCAAGGTGTCACGCCGGTGCTCGGCGCGTTTGCCGCCGCCGGCATCGGCATTCTCTGGGCGAGCCTCTTTCATTTCGTGTCGATGGCGCTCAACGCATGGGCCTGGCAGGTGTTGCTGCCGGCGCGGCGGCGTGCATCGGTCGCGTTCTTTCTGTGGGCTGTGTGGCTGCGCGAGTCCGTCAACGGGCTTTTGCCGGTGGCGCGGATCGGCGGCGAGGTGGCATCGGCGCGGGTCCTGATGCGCCACGGCATGCGCGCGCCCAAGGCGGTGGCAAGCCTGGTGCTGGACATGACGGCCTCGCTCGTCTCGCAAGCCGCCTTCACGCTGTTGGGGCTCGCGCTGCTCTTGGCACATGGCGCGGGGGGAGACGTCGCGGGCGACGTGGCGCTGGGGCTGATCGCGACGGTCCCGCTCTTCGCCGCGCTGGTCCTGGCGCAGCGCGCGGGATTCTTCGGCATGCTGGCGCGGCTCTTTCGCTTGCTCTTCGGCGACCGCTTCGATGCGCTGGTGGGCGGTGCGGTGCCGCTCGACCGGGCGGTGCGCCGCCTCTACCGCCGCCGCGCTGCGCTTGCCGCGTGCTTTCTCTGGCAGCTCGCAGGCTGGGTTGCGGGGGCGGGCGAAGTTTGGCTCGCGCTCGTCTATCTGGGCCATCCCGTGGGCTTCGCCGACGCGGTCATCGTCGAGGCGATGATCCAGGCGCTGAGCAGCGGCGCCTTCGTCGTGCCGGGCGCGCTCGGCATTCAGGAAGGCGGATTCCTGGTGATGGGCGGCGTCATCGGCCTCACGCCGGAGCTTTCGCTCGCGCTCGCGCTCGCCCGCCGCGCGCGCGACGTCATCGTCTTCGTTCCGGCACTGGCGATATGGCAACTCGGCCTTGGCCGCCGCGCACGTCAACCGCGAGATCTAGCGCAGAGGACGCCACGGGTACGCTGAGGACGCAGGTCTCACCCGCGCGCGTCAACCTCGTCCAGACACTCGGCGACCGGAAGCGGGCCGCTCCTCGACTTTTGCATGTGGCTTCGAGACCGTCTTGCTCTCGGCCGTGCGCACCGGACCGAGCAGTGCCGGGAGGACGAAGAAGGTACAAAGGAGCGTGTAGAGGAGGGCGAGCGTCAAGAGCTTGCCCATCTCCGAGGTTCCCGGATGATTGGAGAGTGCGAGGCTGCCGAAGGCGGTGCCGGTGGTGAGGGCGCTGAAGAGGATGGCCTGCGCGGTGCTTGATTGGAGGGGATTGCTCAAGCCGGCGCGCCAACGCATGACGAAATAGATGTCGAAGGCGACGCCGATGCCGAGCAGCAGCGGCAGCGCGATGATGTTGGCGAAATTGAGGGGGAGGCCAAGCAAGACGCTGGTGCCGAGCGTCAGCAGCCCCGCGAGGATGAGCGGCGCCAGCACGAGCAGCACGTCGTGGACGCGTCGGAGCACCGCCAGCAGCAGCAGCGCGATGGCGATGAGCGCGATGGCGCCCGCGACCGCAAACGCGCGCGAGACGGTCCGCGCCGATTCCTGGATGGTGATCGGCGTGCCCGTCGCGTCGGGTGCGATGCGTTGGACGACGGCGGCAAAGCGGCGAATTGCTTTGTTCACCTTAACGTTGCCCTTTGGGAAGACCTCGACACGCGTCCGGCCGTCGGCCGTCACCCATTGGGTCAGAAGTTCGCCTGGAAGATCCTCGAGCGTTACCGGTTGCGCTTGCAGGGAGAGACGCAGATCGTTGAGCCGCCGCTCGATGCCTGGCGCCACGTTGTTGGCGAGGAGCGGCAGCACGACGCCGCCGCGCACCGCCACCTCGTCGAGCGCTTTGACGAGGCGCTGAGCCGGTGCGCTCCCCTTAGCAGCGACCTCGCGCATATCGGCGGCGCAGCGCGCGATCGTGGCGAGCACATCGGCGTCGCTCGGCGCCGGCTTCATCTGCGCCGGCGTGATGGTCGGTCCCAACAGCTGCGCCGCATCATGAATGATCGCGAGCTTCTGCTCCTGATCCTCGGGGACGTAGCTGGTGAGCGTCACCGCCTGCGCGACCTCGGGCAGCTTCTCAAGCCGCCCGGCGAGCGCGCGTGCATCAGTCACCGACGGCGTCAGGATGTCGATCGTGTAGGGCGTGGTGTTGGGATCGTTCATGAGATCGAACAGCGTCGCCACCGCTTCTTCGTGCGGGTTCTGCAGATGGAGCGGGTTGAAGTCGAACTGGAGCCACTTCAAGGCGACCGCGCTGCCGATCGCAACGATCCCGGCGACGACGAGGACGAGGCGCCGGCGCTCGAGCAGGAACCGGTCGAGCACGGCGGCGCGGGCGAACCCGACGGGCCGCCGCTCGCCGCGCGGGCGCAGCACCGTGAGGAGCGCGGGCAAGAGCGTGAGGTTGAGGAGGAGCGCCATCACCATGCCGACGCCGGCGATAAGCCCGAGGTCGCGCACGCCGGTGTAGTCGGTGGGGACGAAGGAAAAGAAACCCACGGCGGTCGCCGCGGCGGCGACGGCGAGCGGTCCGCCGATGCCGGCGCCGGTGCGCCGCACCGCCTCGGTGAAGTTGTCGGCGTGGTAGCGTTCGTCGCGATAGCGCACGCTGAACTGGATGCCGAAATCGACGGCGAGGCCGACGAAGAGCACGGCGAACGCGACGGAGATGGGATTGAGCGCCCCGACCACGCCGACCGCAAAGACGGCGCAGGCGATGAGGCCGACGATGAGCGTCGTCACGATCGCGACGACCAGGCGAAGCGAGCGGAGTGCGAGAATGAGCCAGAGCAGCAGCAGGCCGACGGAAAGCGCGGTCGAAAAGCTGGCGCCGGTGGCGAGCGTCGAGAATTCGGCATCGGCGAGCGCCACCGGTCCGGTGACGCGCACGCGGACGCCGTTCTCCGGCGTGAGGTTGAGGTCGCGCGCCGCGCTTTTGACCGCCGCCGCGGCACGCGCGCCGGGCTCGATGTCCTCATAATTGAGGATCGGCTGCGTCAGGATGAAGCGGCGCAGCTCGAGCGGCTCCGCCTTCCGACCGGTCATCATCGCCTGCCACGAAATGGGCTCGTGACGGCCGGCAAGCGACGCTTCCGTCGCGGCGGCGACCGTGCTCAAGGGCGCTTCGAGGTCCTGCGGCTCGATGGCCTTGTTGATGACGCCCTGGGCGGCGAGGTCGAGCGCCTCGAAAACGCCGCGCAGACTCGGATCGGCGGCAAGCGTGCCGATGAGCGGCTGTGCGCTGATGAGCTGGTCGCCAAAGTCCTGCACGTCCTGCGTCGGCAGGAAGAGGAGCCCGTTCTGGCGGAAGAATTTACCGCCATCGGGACGGCGCACGCTCTTGAAAATGGTGGTCTCGCGGGCGAGCTTGTCGGCGAGCCCCGCGGTAGCGTCCTCCGCCTCGTCCGGCGTCTTCGAGTCGATCACGACGGCGAGCTGATCGACATTCTGCGGGAAGGCGTCCTCGAGCGCCTTCTCCTGCTGGCGCCACGGAAGGTTGGGATTGATGAGCTTGTCGATATCGGTGTCGATGCGAATGTTGTCGGCGGTGTAGATGGCGCCCGCAATGGCGAGCAGCAGCATCACCGCACTCATCGCCGCGCCGTGGCGCCGGCTCCATTCGACGAGATTGACGATCAGCCCCAACACGGCGCGTTCATGCCTCGCGATAGATTAGCAGCACGATGCCGACAAGGACGAAGGCGATCGGCCACACCCAGGCGGCAACCCGTCCTTCGCGCGATTCGAGCCGGAGCTCTACCCAGCGCGCCCAGCCGGCGGTGACACCGCAAAGCGCCAACGGCACATGCGTGATCTCGATGAGGAGCTGCTCCTTGACGTTCGAGAGCGCGTGTGAATGGGTCAGCAGCAAGGCGCCACCGACGGCAGTGAGAAGCGGAAAGACCAAAGCCGCGCCGGTGCGGCGCCAGGCGCCCACGCGCACCCGCCATTCGAACAGCGCGAAGGCGGCGAGCAGCACGACGAAGATGCGGTGCTGCACCACCTCGGGGTCGCGGAAGCTCGCGAAGAAGCCGACATCGCCCAGCGGCCAAACCTCCGGGTCGGAGCGCACGAAAAGGAATCCGGCAAGGCCGAGAAAAAGCAGCGGCCAGTGGCGCGCCCAACGCGCGCGCCCGCTGCGCTCGAGCAGGGCCAGCGCGCCGATGGCGAGAACAAAGAGCCCGGCCCAATGGTGGTTGAACTCCGACCAGGCGATGTCCTCGGCATTGCGCGGCACGAGCGTGCCTTCGCCGGGCACGTAGGCTTGCGGCCGCGCCGACTGAGTTGCCGCGGCTTGCTCGAGTTGCGCCTGCAGCTCGGAAAGCGCAAGGCTCGCATGATCGGGGCTTTCGAACCGCGGCCACTGCGGCGTGAACCGCTCGACCATCTCGTGCCAACTCACGCGATCATGGACGAGGTCGACCGCCGGCGGCTGCGAGGTGAGCGAGGCCGCGGCGAAGAGAACGGTGAGGCCAAGGCCGATCTCCACCTCGGCGAAACGCTTCAGGCGCTCGATCGGCGCCCGCGGATCGCGGCGCAGGCGCTCGACCATGAGGTAGTTCATCCCGCCGAGGAGGAGAAGCCCCAGGAGCAGCAGCACCTTCGTCGTCACCATGACGCCATAGGCGGTGCCGTAAAGGGCATCGAAGGAGCCGATGTAGATCACCGCCATGGTGAGGCCGCCCGCCACCAGCGCGGTCACGGCGGCAATGGCGAGCTGCGAGAAGCGGCGCGCGACCGTGCGCTGTGGTGTCGCATCGCGCCGGTCGCCAAGCGCGATGAGGAGATAGGGGATACCGCCGATCCAGGCCGCTGCGCCGGCCATGTGAAGAAAATCGGCGAGCGCCGGCAGCGCCCGATCCTCGAGGCGAGCGGCGGCGTGGCTGGTTGCGACCTGCGCCGCGAGGATGACGAGGCCCAAGACGGCGAGCGCCAGCAAGCGGCCGCCTCGGGCGCCGGAAAAGGCGAGCCATGCCGCGACGGCGGCGGCCGCGCAGGCAATGAGACCGGCGCGCGCAAAAGCGGCGCTAAGCGCCTCGCCGACCGCGATCTCGAGCGTGCCGACGAGCACCAGGCCTTGCAGCAGCACGAAGGCGAGCTCGGCACCGGCAAAGGCGAGGGCGGACCAGGCGACGAGGCGCGCGCAGCGCGCCGATGTCGGCGCGGCGAGCAACGGCCGCATGGCGATGAGGAAGATCATGCCGCCCAGAAGCATGGCTTGTGCCGCCAGCACCGCGGCCCTGAGAACGACGCTCAGATAGCCGAAAATGTCGAGGAGCAGCGCCATGATCAGGGAATGACAGCGAAGGGAATGTCGCCGCGCGTGATATGGCCATCGACGCCCAGCACCTGCCAGCGCAGGCGATAGCTGCCCGGCGATAAGTCCTGGAGCTTGCCCGCGAGCGTGTCGGGAGCACTCGCGGCAAGCGGTACGATCTCCGGCTTGCCGCTGCTCCGAAGGAGCGACAGGCGCGAGCGCTCGCGATCGATGCGGCTGTTGAAGCGCAGCGCGACCGGCACATCCGGTCCCTTCACCTGTTCGCCCGGCCCGGGCGCGGCGGCGACGACGATGGCGTGGGCCTGGGCGGCGGGAACGGGAGGAAGCCCGAGCGCCGCCGCGAGCAGCAGCGCAGCGAGCCCAGAGGCGGAACGACGCTGCATCGGTGCTTTATTGTGGAACGGCCGGCCCCGCGCAAGCGCCGGCTGGCGGCGCCGCGGCTAGAAGAAGAACGCGCCGCGCATGCCGAGATTGGTTAGCCCCTGATTGTGATGCGCGAGGTTCGCGTTGGAGATGTGGTCGAGAAACGCCGAGACGCCAAACGCATCGGTGAGGCGATAGCCGAGCTCGAGCTCCTCATGGAAGAGGATGCGCGAGCCGAGCGCCTTGCGATGATCCGGCGTCGGGTTGAGCTCGCCATCATGAACCGCGCCGCCCAGGCCGAGCTCGCCAAACAAGGGGCCCCAGAGCATCCCCGACCAGGCAAGGCCGAAATAGCCATAATCGGTGTTGCCCGAGGTGTTGACGGTGAAGCCGAGATTAGGATGGGGCGCGCCGATGGCGGCGAGAAAGCCTGGCGAGGCGAAGAGCAGCTCGCCGTTGACGTCGATGCCATGCTCGGAATGGTGGTCGAAGAGGCCGATATCGTGGTCGAGAAGGCCGAGGCGCGCCTCGTCGATCAAGGCCTGCGCCGATGCCGGTGGGGCGAAACCGACAACCGCCGCCACCGCCAAGCCCCACCACCGCATGTGCATCTCCAACCAAACCGGCAAGTTGCGCGCGCGATGATGGTGCAAGGGGCGCGCAATTGACAAGCGCCACCGCGAGCGTGGCGTGATGCGTGGACGAATGGCGCCGCATTGACGCTCCCGAGGGCCGCCTCTAGGGTCGGCGAAAACAGCAAATCGCGCGCGGGGAGTGACAGCGAAACCATGAGCATGACCGGCCGCGCGGCCGCCGAGACGCGCGAGGCGCAAGCGGCGCCGATCATCGCCGTGCGGCGACTCGGCAAATCCTACGCTAGCGCGGGCGGCCCGGTGGTGGCGCTTGCGGACATCGACTTCACGGTGGCGGATGGCGAGTTCGTCGCCATTCTCGGCCCCTCCGGCTGCGGCAAGTCGACCTTGCTCAAGATTCTCGCGGGCCTCTTGCCGGCAACGAGCGGCGCGGCGGAGCTCGCCGGGAGTCCGATCGTCAGGCCGCGGCGCGATATCGGCGTCGTCTTCCAGTCGCCGGTGCTGTTCCCGTGGCGGACCGTGCTCGCCAACGCGCTGCTGCCGGCGGACGTGCAGCGGCTCGGTCGCCGCAGCCACGAGAAGATCGCCCTCGACCTTCTGGGCGTCGTGGGGCTCCAAGGCTTCGAGCAGCGCTATCCCTGGGAATTGTCGGGCGGCATGCAGCAGCGGGTCGCCATCGTCCGCGCGCTCGTTCACGATCCGGCGATGCTGCTGATGGACGAGCCGTTCGGCGCGCTCGATGCGATGACGCGCGAGCAGATGAATCTCGAGCTGCAGCGTATCTGGCTCGAGCGCCGAAAGACGGCGGTGTTCGTCACCCACTCGATTCCCGAGGCGGTGTTTCTTGCCGATCGCGTCTTCGTCATGACGCCGCGGCCCGGCCGCATCGCCGACATCGTCGCCGTCGACATTCCCCGCCCGCGCGCGCTCGACGTGATGAACACGCCCGCGTTCGGTGACTACGTCCGCCAGATTCGCGCTCACTTCAACGCGCTGGGCGCTATCGCATGAGCAGCACGCGAAGCCCGATCCTGCGGATCGTTTTTCTCGTCGCGGCTTTCGGTATCTGGGAAGTGGCGGTGTGGGTCCTTTCGATACCCACCTATGTGGTGCCTGCACCCTCTGGGATTTTCCTGGCGCTCTACCGCGGTTTCGCGAGCCTCATCTATGTCCACCACCTCTGGGTCACGATCTATGAGACCGTCCTGGGCTTCATCGCGGGCACGACGGTCGCCTTCCTCCTCGGCACGGTCGTGGCGCTGAGCCGGCGCACGGAGTACTACCTCTACCCCTTCATCATCATGTTCCAGTCGCTGCCGAAAGTGGCGCTGGCGCCGCTCATTGTCGTTTGGTTCGGATTGGGACTGAGCTCAAAGGTGGTGAATGCGGCGCTCATCGCTTTCTTCCCGCTCATGGTCAACACCATCGTCGGATTGCGCTCGGCCGATGAGGACCGCGTCAATCTCATGCGCTCGCTTGATGCACGGGAATGGCAGATTTTCTGGATGCTGCGTCTGCCCGGCGCCCTGCCTTTCATTATGGCGGGGCTCGAGGTGGCGATGATCTTCGCGCTCATCGGCGCCATCGTCGCCGAATTCGTCGGTGCGCAGGCGGGATTGGGGATGCTGGTTCAGACGCTCAATTTCAACGGCGACGTGGCCGGCGCGTTCTCGATCTTGCTGATCCTGTCGTTCCTCGGATTGCTACTCAACCAAATCATCACCTTGGTCCGCCGCCGTGTTCTCTTCTGGGACGCTTCCGAGAAGGTGGGCGCGCGGGAGCCAAGCAGGGGAGGCATGATATGAGGAAATTTCCCGCCGTGGTCTTGGCGGTGGCGCTCGCCGCCACGGCATCCGCAGCGCCGGCCCTCGCACAGAAGGTGACGACCCTGCGCGTTGGCTGGTGCGCCAAAACCGTGAGTCCCGCAGCGGCGCCCTTCGCTGTCGCCATGAAGATGGGCTGGTTTGCCGCGGCGCATGTCGCGATCGAGCTGGTGCCGCTACCGGGATCGGCCGATTGCGTCAAATTCATTGGCACCCGCGAGCTACTCTACTCGCTTCCTTCGGTCGAGCCGTTGGGCCAGTTTCGCCCGCAAGGCATCCGCGCCAAGGTCTTCTATACCGCCTATCAGGGCTTCACCTACGGCATCGCCGTGCCGGCGAACAGCATGACGACGGCGGTGCGCGAGCTGAAGGGCAAGACGATCGGCGTCACCTCGATCGCCTCGGGCGGCAATCTCGTCGCGCGCGCGCTCGTCAGCGAAGCCGGCCTCGACCCTGATAGGGAGGTCTCGATCGTCGTTGCCGGCGAAGGTGCGCAGAGCGCGGCGTTGTTGCGCAGCAAGCAAGTGGACGCACTCGCGCAGTTCGACACGCAATTCGCCATGGTCGAGAATGCCGGCATTCCGCTGCGCCGGCTCGAGACGCCATCGATCGACCACTTCCCCGCAAACGGCTTCATCGCGCTCGAGGACACCCTCAAGGACCGCCGCGCCGAAGCGGTCGCGCTGGCGCAGGGTTACGCCAAAGGGACAGCCTTCGCGATCGCCAATCCCGAGGCGGCCGTGCGCATTCTCTGGGAGGTATTTCCTCAGACGAAATCGACGGGCAAGGACGAGGCGACCGCATTGCGCGACGACATCAAGACGCTCCAGGCCCGCGCCCAGAACTGGAAGTTGGAGCGCGGCGGCGTCAAGCGCTGGGGCGAGAGCGTGATGGCGAACCATCAGGCCTATCTCGATTTTCTCCTGAAGCAGGGCGTGCTGAAAGAGCCGGTCAAAGCCGACGACATCGTCACCAACGACTTGATCGACGACATCAACAAGTTCGCCGCCGCCGCCGTTGTCGAGGAGGCGCAATCGTACAAATACGCGGCTCACTAGCGGGCGGGTCGTGCAAGTCGCGGTCTTCGGCGCTGGCGCGATCGGCGGCTATCTTGCCGCGAAGCTCGCGCTCGGCGGCCACGACGTCGCCCTTGTGGCGCGCGGCGCGGCGCTGGCGGCGATCCGCGCGCAGGGTCTCAAGCTGCAAGATGAAAGCGGCGAGCGCGCGGTGCAGCTTCGCGCCGTCGAAAACGCGCCGGAGCTCGGTCCGCAGCCGCTCGTCATCATCGCCGTGAAGACCTATGCGCTTGCCGCGGCGGCGCCGGCCATTGCCAGTCTCGTTGGTCCCGAGAGCGTGATCCTGCCGGCGCAGAACGGCATTCCCTGGTGGTTTCCTTATCGCGCCGAAGCGCCGCTGGCCGGAACTCAGATCGCCGCCGCCGATCGCGACGGCAGCGTGACGCGGTGCCTCGATCCCGCCCGCGTCCTCGGCTGCGTCGTGCAAATGGCGGCGTCGGTGACGGCGCCGGGCGCGGTGCGGCGCTTCGGCGGCAACACCCTCGTTCTCGGCGAGCCCGATGGCTCGGACTCGGCGCGGCTGGCGCGGATTGCGGCACTGTTGCAGGGTGCCGGCATCAATGTCACCGCGACGACGCGGATCCGCGATGCCGTCTGGGACAAGCTCTGGGGCAATATCGCCTTCAATCCCATGAGCGTGCTCACCGGCGCCACGATGGAAGGGGTGGCGGGCGATCCCGACCTCCGTCCGATCCTGAGCGCCGCCATGAGCGAATGCCAGAAGGTGGCGGAGCGCTTCGGGACGCGCTTCGGGCGCAGCATCGAGACGCGCATCGAGGAAGCGCGGCGGCTCGGCGCTTTCAAGACATCGATGCTGCAGGATTTCGAGAACGACCGTCCTCTGGAGATCGAGGCGCTGGTGGACGCCGTGGTGGAGCTTGGACGCCATGTCGCGGTGGCGACGCCGACCCTTGCGGCGCTCGGCGCCATGGCGCGGCTGCGCGCCGGTCTCGCGCGCAGCTGAGGTCGTCACCCGCCGGGGAGGACAAGAATCTCCGTGGTCTTCGGCAGCGTCGCCCGCGACAACGCCACGTGCGGGTCGGGCGAGAGGTGCACGGGATAGCGGCCGCCCGCCTGGTCGAGAAACCGCCGCAGCACGCTCGGCGCGAAATAATGCATGGGGATGACGAGCGGCGGCTTCACCTGCTCGATCACCTCGAGCATGTCGGCATGGCTCATCGTGTAGGCGCCGTCGACCGGCGTCAGCAGGACGTCGATCGCCCCCAGCGCCGCCAGATGCTCGGGCGTCAGGCTGTGATGCAGGTGGCTCAGATGCGCGATGCAGAGATCGGCTGCCTCGAAGATGAAGATCGAGTTGCCGCCGTATTCGGTGCCGCCGCCGTCGCGGATGTTGGTGGGGACATTGCGCACGCGCATGTCGCGGTATTTGACGTCGTGCTGGGCGATGCCGCCGCCGGTGTCCCAGCCGCGCAGCACGAATTTGACGCCGGGATCGACGTGGTCGGTGTAATGCGTGCCGTGTGCATGGTTCATCGTCACGATGTCCGGCACGAGACCGGCGCCGTTGAAGCCGTTGTAATCGGTGACCGCGCTCGCGCCTCCCGGACTCTCGATCAAGAAGCTGGCATGACCGAGAAAGGTAAGGCCAACCTCGCCCGCCTCGGCGAGGCGCAGCGCTGCCGTAATGATCGGCGGCGCCGTCCCGGCAATCGCGGCGAAGCACCCCGCCGCCAGCGCGGCGGCGGGCGCGAATAGAATGAGAGCGAACGCCGCGATGAAAGGACCAAACCGCGTCAAGCCGTCTCCTCCCGTGGGCGATTATGCGCCACGGGCGAGCGCGGCGGAAAGAGTGGCTAAAGATCAATGGCCATGCGGCGTGTCTGCTGTTGGAGGGATACTGTTGCAAGACTATTTTGGGCTGCCGCGCGCGCAACATTGATTCGTCGCCGGGCTTCACATCGGAAGGAAGATTCAAAACGCTGTCCGCGGTGGAGCGAAAATTTCGCCGCCAATCCATCCTGCCGACTTTTGCAACACTATCGGAGGGCAAGCGGACCTCATGCAGACATCGCGAAATCGACGCGATTAACCCCAATCCGGACATGCTCTCACCGGCGCGCGCCCTTGGCCGCAGAACCCTCGATGTACCGATTTCATATTTAGGGTTAGTCTTTGCGCGTCGGGCAAAGAGGTCTCCCTGTGCCGCGAGAGCGCGTGGAACGCAAGCTGGCTGCCATAGTCGCCGCCGATGTGGCCGGCTACAGCCGGCTAATGGGGGTGGATGAGACGGGGACGCTTGCCCAGCTCAAGGCGCACCGCAAAGAGCTGATCGATCCAAAGATCAAGGAGCATCGCGGCCGCATCGTGAAGACCACGGGCGACGGCATTCTGGTCGAGTTCCCGAGCGTGGTTGAGGCGGTGGACTGCGCCGTCGAAATGCAGCAAGCCATGGCCGAGCGCAATGCCGGCGTACCGGAAGACAAGAGGATCACCTTCCGGGTCGGCGTCAACGTCGGCGACATCATCGTCGAGGGCGAGGACATCTATGGAGATGGCGTCAACGTAGCGGCGCGGCTCCAGGAGCTGTCCCAGCCGGGCAGCGTCTGCGTATCCCGGACCGTGCGCAACCAGGTCCGCGACAAGGTACGATTTGGCTTCGAGGACCTGGGGGAGCTGACCGTCAAGAACATCGCGAGGCCGCTGCGGGTCTTTCGTGTGAGCTGGGATGTGCCCGGCGCTGCGGGCGGTCGAGGTGCGGTGGAGCGTGCAAGGCCCGCGCTCCGCCTTCCCGACAAGCCGTCGATCGCCGTGCTGCCGTTCCAGAACCTGAGCGGCGATCCGGAGCAGGAGTACTTCGCTGACGGCGTGGTGGAGGACATCATCACGGCGCTTTCCCGCTTTCGGTCCTTGTTCGTGATCGCTCGCAATTCGAGCTTCACATATAAGGGCCGTGCAGTGGACGTAAAGCAAATCGGGCGCGAGTTGGGCGCGCGCTATGCTCTCGAAGGCAGCGTGCGTAAATCCGGCAACAGGGTGCGGATCACTGGCCAACTCATCGATACCCTCACAGGAGTACATATTTGGGCGGATCGGTTCGAGGGCGCGATTGATGACATTTTCGACTTGCAAGATCAGGTGAGCGCGAGTGTGGTCGGCGCTATTGCACCGAAATTGGAGCAGGCCGAAATCGAGCGCGTCAGAACCAAGCCGACAGAAAGTCTCAATGCATACGACTTGTATTTGCGAGCATTGCATAACTACCACGCGCTCACAAGAACAGGAAGCGACGAAGCTCTGCGGTTGTTACACGACGCCATCCGTGTTGATCCGAACTATGCCGTCGCGAAAGCGCTCGCCGCCTACTGCATTGTCCAGCGCGACAACCAAGGTATTATCGTGGGCAAGAGCGAAGCGGATGAGTGCATTCGCCTCGCGATAGAGGCATTAGATGCCGGACGGGACGATCCGCGCGCGTTGGAACTCGCCGGGTTTTCGTTATCCTATCTGGCCCATGACGTTGACGCGGGCCTCGCCGCACTTGACCGTGCGCTGGCTCTCAATGTCAATTCCGCGCAGGGTTGGAGGCTGAGTGGCTGGGTTCGCCTTCACTCCGCTGATCCGCGCACGGCCGTTGAACACTTCACCCGCGCAATGCGCCTGAGCCCACTCGACTCTGGCATCGGCTACGTTCATGCTGGCTTGGCCACCGCGCATATGATGGCGGGCGACTACGACAAGGCAGTGAAATTCGGAACGCAAGCACTGCGCGAAGAGCCGCGAAATACGCAGGCTCACCGCATCGTAGCGGCGAGTCTAGCGCTGCTCGGGCGTCCCGAGGAGGCTCGTTCAGCCATGCGTGCTCTCTTGGCGGTGGCGCCGAACTCCACGATGTCGCACATGCGAATGTTCATACCCTATCACGACACAGCTTTCGTCGAGCTGTATTTTCGGGGCTTACAAGAGGCGGGGATGCCAGACTGAAGGCCCACCAAGCCGATCTGCCGATGCAAGCGCCGACCAAATTCGAGCTGGTGATCAACCTAAAGACCGCTAACGCACTCGGCCTGACAGTTCCTGACAAGCTGCTCGCGCTTGCCGACGAGGTGATTGAATAGAGAGACCGCTTGCTGCGATTGCTCACAGCCGTTTCTGGCACGGACGCGAAGTGCACTGCCGAGTGATTTGCTGCTGCTTTCGGCGTATCAGCGGACGTGACGCGGACATCCCGGGACTGGTGCTGTTGACCCAATGTATGGTCCGGCCGTGCGTCGCAAGAGGGCTTCGTCGAGAAGGCGGTGAGTGGTCTTGCATCAATGTATCCGGCCTCTGTTTGGAGCTCTGTGCTCCTGGCCATCATGGATATCAGCGCGCGTGCGACCTCATTATCGGACAGGCCTCATGGGGCCAGTTGGGTCACCAGTGTTCGCAAGCGCCGGGAAGACCGAACCTCCATCTCGTCTCATCCTCTCGCAGACCTCGGCGGGTGAGTTGTCGGGCTACATTGTCCTCATTTCATGCTCGGCGATTAAGTCGGTTGGGTGGTTGCTTCATAGGTCGTCCTGCTTTCGAAGTTCCGGCCATGAGCCAGAACGCTCCAGGCAATGCGAGCCAGCTTGTTGGCGAGCGCAATCGCGAGGACATTGCGGTGCAGCCGCTTCTTGGCCGCCTCGAGCCACGGCTTGAGCCCATAGCGCTCCCAGCTCTTTGGCTTGATCAGCACGACCCACGCCGCCTGTACGAACAGAACACGCAGGTAGCGATTGCCGCGCTTCGATATCTTGCCGAGGATCGTGCGGTCCCCAGTCGAGATCTGCTTGGGGACGAGCCCCAGCCAAGCGGCGAAGTCGCGGCCTTTAGAGAAGGCATCTCCAGCGCCGATCGCCGCCACCATCGCGCTGGAGATGATCGGGCCGATTCCCGGCACGCTCTTCAATCGTTCGCAACCCGCGTCTTGGCGCGCGATAGCCGCGATCTCACCCGATAAGCCCTTGATACGTTCATCGAGCCGCCGCCAGTCGCGCGCCAGGTCCTCAATGATGCGCAGCATCTGTGGCGAGACGACATTGGGGTGCGCGGCCAGGATGCGCGGCAGCTCGATGCGCAAGAAGCGCAGCCCTTGCCGCACGGCTACGCCGCGCTCCAACAGGAAGGCTCGGATCTGATTGATAACGCCAGTGCGCTGGCTGACCAAACGCTCACGCACGCGGTGCAGCGCTTGCAGGTCGAGCTGGTCGGCGGTCTTCGTCGCGACGAACTTCATCGTTGGACGTTGCACTGCTTCGGCGATCGCCTCCGCATCACGGAAGTCGTTTTTCTGCCCCTTCGAATAGGGACGAACGTACTTCGCAGGCATCAATCGGGCATCGTGACCAAGCGCCTTAAGCCTGCGACTAAGATGATGCGCGCCGACACAGGCCTCCATGCCGATCAGGCAAGGCGGCATATTGGC
>DASZAN010000197.1:0-19242 GCA_035945115.1 Allostellaceae bacterium | reverse complement strand
TCGATCACCTCGTCGGCGCGGGCAAGGAACAACGGGGGAATTTCGAGACCCAGTGCTTTCGCGGTCTTCAGATTGATGATCAATTCGAATTTCGTCGCCTGCTCGATCGGCAGATCGGCGGGCTTGGCGCCTTTTAGAATCTTGGCGACGAAATCGCCCGTGCGCCGGTACATCGCGACCGTATCGACACCATAAGCCATAAGCCCGCCCTCTACGACGTAGCTCTTGAAGCGGAACATCGAGGGGAGCCGGTGTGCGAGAGCCAACTCTGCGAGCTGGCGACGGTATTGTGCAAAGAAGGGGCTGGACAGAACGAGCAGCATCTGTGCGCCACTCCCCGCGAGATTGTGAAACGCCGCCTCGAAATCGTAAGGTGGATTTTCGAGCTTGAGCGTGTGAAGTTCCAAGGTCAGCGCCTTTGCCGCTTGCTCCGCCGCGCTGAACTCGTCCTCCACAAGCGCATCCCATAGGACGGCCAAGCGCCTTCGCCCCGGAAATGCTTGCGCGAGCAACTCGACCTTCTTGGCCGCTAATTCCGGTTCACGAAAGAACAAGCCCGTAATGTTGCCGCCGGGCCGCGCGAGACTGGCGACGTAACCGCGCTCAATCGGATCGTAGTTGATCGCCTGGAGCACGATCGGAATTGCCGCGCCGGCGCCGATCACCGCTTTCAGCGCTAGCTCGGGACCTTGCGCAACGATCACATCAAGCGGCAAGCGCGTCAGTTCTGCGCCGACACCGAGCGGCCCGCGCGGATCATCCACTCGCCGGTTCTCGACGACGAGATTTTGCCCCTCCGTGAAGCCGTTTACGCGCAGCTCGTCCAGGAATTGACGGTAGCCCACTTCTGTGTCGGGCGCGCCAATAACGCCCAGAAAACCGATGCGGAACACCTTGTCGGCTTGTTGCGCTCGCGCTGGGGGCGCCCATAGCGCTCCGCCTGCGAGCGCGAGAATAAGCATGCGCCGGTTCATTCGATCACCTCGTCGGCGCGGGCGAAAAAGTGAGGGCTCGATCGACAGCCCGAGCGCTTTTGCGGTGCCGAGGATGCCCACTACCGGCTTCTGCGGCTGCGCACGAAGAGACATCGGCCATGTCGCTACTGCGCTGCCGAGAATTGCAACGGAACTCGCGCCGCCTCATGTGTCCCCCTTGCTACGCGCTGCACCGTGAACCTAGCTGTGCTGAATGGAGGCTATTCTATCACTCCGGCATCGGGCGCGTGTGCGAAACGTCACAGCTTCCGCTCTTTAGGACTTAGGCGCGCACGAGTACCGCCGCTTCTAGCGATGTCGCCTTTGGGTCAAGTTCGGCCGTCGCTGACGACATGCGCGTATTCCGGTTTAGGCCCGAATGCGGACGAGCAGACGAGGCATTCCTGACTTTTTCGATGATCGATAACAGTCATTATCGATACCGAAGAACACTCGACAGAGTCGAGCGCCTCCCGCGGCGATTTTACGGTTGTTTTACACTAACGAAGGACCATTTGCGCCGCCTTGCAGACGGTTCGGGATCTATGCGCACCTTTGTCACTCGAGAGGCCTTGTCACGGTTTCGGCAGACGACCACCAAGGCTGTTCAATCCCTCAGCGGCGGCTTAAAGGGAAGATTGAGGGCAACCGCGTCAATCGCTGGCGAAGCTTATACCGCTGCGCTCAATTGGAAGAACAACAGCGAGTTCAGCCATTGGCTGACAAGCCATCTGAGCAACCAGCATCCGACGGTTGCGAGTCGAGCGATGGATGCTGAGTACCTGCGCACGCATATCGGTGGCGGCTGGCATCGGCTTTTCGATGGTGGACACAGTCTGGCTGGGAGTTGGAGGGCAGTCCACGAAGCGTTGCCCGATCTCAGCGCGCTCGACCAGCTAGGCGTCTGGGCCAACGAGTATTGGAAGGACCTGATCACCACCCGCGGCATGCCGATCGTAGTCCTCGATCACGCTGACAAAGTTAGCGAGTACTTCAAGCACCTAGTGGATCGAATCTGACACTTGGCTCCGGCCCGCATCTCCTATCCCATTGATCGGACTCGTGCGGATAGGATTCCAAATGTCAGATTGGTACCACTAGATTGCGTAAATGTGGCCGAGCTAATAGGTGGGCCCGCTTCGGGGGTATCGATCTATTACAACTGGAACGATCCGGCCAAACTCGTGGCATCGGCCAGCGCGAGCGATTGCAGCGGTCTTGTGTACGCCAACGTGGTTGCGCCGCTGGTTAGTTTGATCGGTCTTGGCCGCGCTTATTTCCTGCTGAGGACATCGGAGCAAAACGACCTCAGTGACTTAATTGCATCGGCACTAAAAGGCCTCACGCGCAGCGGCGCCAGCATCCTACTCATCACTGTGGCTCCCGGCGGGTTCCTCTTGCATCTAAGCAGCGGCATCGTAATTAGTCTCGCCCACGGATACGTCTGGGACAAAGGTGCCGACAATAAGGATGCGATCCTCGACAAGCTGAAAGAGTGCCTCGGGGGTCTGCAAGGGGCGTCCCCGAAAGGTCAGGTCCCCGTTTAACAAACGGCCTTCTCAGCGAGTTCCATGACCCAGGCTGCAGTCGTTTAACTACCCGCGACGAACTTCCCTAATTTCGCCCCCAACTCTCGTCGACATGCAACATATACATGATAGCGCTGCATGACCGCGCTGGTTAGTGCTTCAGGCGACAGTGCTCTTTCGATTTCCTCGGGACCCCACTCCTTACTGCCTCGAAGCTGTTGGATGCCGATCACCGTCTCGACTAATGACTGTTCGAACCATTGGTGCACAATCCCTCTAACTACGGCTTCCAGTCCGTGTCCGTCCCCCGACTCCTTTTCTTTGCAGAGGCGGGTTGTCATGTCCTTAAAAACTCTGAAATCAGAATTTACCAGCAATGTGTTTTGGCTGGGGATATAGGTCGCTGCTTTGTCCTCCATCGCATCGTCAGGTGTTCGACCGCCATCCGCGATGCTGACCCAATTTACCAATGGAAATGGGTCTACCGCGGACTTTTCGCTCTGCACTCCACCCTTCTTTTCGAATAGATGATAGATGTTGCCAACCTCACCATCCCTTTGACCTTTACTGGTCGAGCCAACCTCCTGCCCGATGCCTCCACCACCCTCTGACTTCGCACCAGAAAGTCGTGATCGACCAACGCGAACAGCCGACGCATCGTCGGAGAGATAGACGCCGGCAGGTGCAGGTCGGTATCGGCTGACCTTGTAAAGGTCCATCACATTTTTGAGCCGATCTTTTATGTTGCTGATGTGATCCTTTTCTGTGAGCGCGGCCGCTTTCTCATTTACAAACTCCGCAAGCCGTTTCGGCATTTTCTCTCGAAACTCGTAGGCCCAATCGTCCCAGGGCAGCTTCTCGCCATTTAGCAAGAGTGTAGTACGCGCGGTGTTAGTCGTGAGTGATTGTCCATTTTCAGGTGCCGGTTCCACGTATATAACAACAAGCTTGTAGCCAAACAGTATTCCGAACCGCTGCAGCAGTGCCGCGCCGGCCCTCGCGGTCGCTCGATCATAGAGCTCGTTTTGGTATAAGGCCGCGACATGCCCGGCCGATTCAATGAAACCACTATTGTTTGAAATTGCGGGTTCGTCCTTTAGAAGCCACCAATGGACCTTCGCGCCAGACAGGGTTTCGACGCCAGATGTCACTGCATGCTGGTCCAAGTAGGGTTTCTGACCTGTCAGCGAGCGAAGCAAATTTCGATCTTTATCACTCCTCGGATTATCCCAACCTTCGCGCGCTTTGACGGTCACATTGCGTGGAAATTCGAAGTACCGCGTGTTCAGATATTTTGAAATCCACCTCGACGGCGATGCGGCATCGGCTGGCGCTGAGATTGTGTTATCGGATGGTTCCGAACCAAGCAAAATCACCTTTGTTCCGTGCGCGCCGATTTCGCTCGGTTTGACGGCGTCATCGAGCGGAACATAGTGTTGGTAAGTTCCGTCCTTCAATTCCCATTGCCGCATTCCGTATTCGCCGGTCGTCTGATCCTTTTCGAGCTGGACCATGAAACCGTCGCTATTTTTCCATGATTGATAGATCACGCCCGCTGGATTCTTGGTGGCGGCTGCAATTTTCGCTCCGACGCCGTAATTGCCGGTGAACGACTGTTCGGATCCTGACGACGAAAGCCGATTTATGAAGCGGATCATCTCGTCGGCGGTCATGCCGTCGCCGGTGTCAGCAATGCATAATTTCATCGGTCCATCGCCCAGATCGTAAGAAATCCAGTCGACATCCCAAATAATCTGACCAAGCGAACCGGTGCGCTGAATCGCTTCTATGGCGTTCTGCGTCAGTTCACGGAGGTATTGGAGTGGAGCACAATCTCGACCGAGTCGATCAAGCAAAAAACCAACTTTTTCGACGGTCATCGGCAGCGCATTGCCGCCGCCATTGTGGGCGTGCGCCATTTCTCTTCTCCCGTCTCAGCGGTGGCCTCAGCGACCGCCTCGAGTGAAAGCGCTCCTCGACGTATTGCTTCCAATGGTGCCGTGAGTCGGACACGATTTTCCGCATTCGTCTCGAGCGTTCAACGTAGAGCACACCGACGCGCAAAAAGCAATCACCGTCAATCGCGCGATGACCGGCTCAAATCTCCTCGGTCGTGCGTCTCCGGACTCGCTTCGCATGACCCTTGGCGCTCGCTTCGCTCATCCGGATCGGTCCCATTGTAACGCAGGCCTTTTCACGGCCAATTTTACGATTGAGAGAGCGGATGTCAGCACCCAGGTTCCTCTTCGCGGCCTCAAATCGAGCCATTTTTTCGTAGCATTCCGCGATCCACTTCAATTCCGAATCTATCACTGGCAATCTCCTTTATTAGGCTAGTGCCTGTTCGGCAGCGAGGATCTCGAGGACCCGTAAGCCGAGCTTTGTCGGCTCGTATCGCGTTTCGAGATACGATCCATCGGGATCGAAGATGCGCTGCCGGACCGCAAGCCGGTCCAGTGGCGAGGCGTCCAACGGAAATTCGCGACGCAGTATCCGGGAGAGCCCGGCGGACGCGGCGCGGAATTGATGATCCGGCCCAGCACGCGGATTGCGTCGCGGCCGAAACGTGCCAGATCGGTCGCGAATGCTCACGAGTACGTCGCGGCGAGCATCTTGACCTTCTCGCGGTCGGATCAGTTCGGCGATACGTTGCGCCAAGGCATCGTCGACCGGCGCCTCTGAGGAAGCGGGCGCCGGAAGCGGTCGCTCCTCCATTAGATGAATGGACGCTAGTGGGACGACCGACCGCACTGCTTCCACGACAGGACCGATTGCCGCGTCGTGATGGCAAGTGATCACAATGATTGGACACATGACTGCTGTTCCAACAGGTCGAAGCTCACTTTGCGCATTTTGCGCTTAGTGTGTCAAATAGTATTTTCAAACGACTAACCAGCATACTGCCTTCGCCCAATTTCGGTCTGTCGCGTCCGCTCCATGGTTAGATCGTTCCCTCTTCGGTGAGCATCTGAAAGACGCGCTTCCCAAGTGCCGTTGGTTGGTAGCGAGTTTCGATGCACCAACCTTCGGGAGATCGAGAATTTCTGCAGACGGCGGATCGGCTCCTTAGAGGCGAAGCAAGGTGGACCGCTGGGCAAATTCTCAAGGGGGTATGGGCGAAGGATGTCGGTGATCTTCGTCGTGGGACACGACTCAATTTCAAAAACACGCCCGACAATTCTGGGCCGTGCTTGCGCAGCCGCGCGTTCAGAACTTATCTATTCACGTTCGAGGGAAACCCGAGCACTTTGAACCGAGCAGCTTAAAGCTGAAGGATGGCCGGGCTGGCTTCACTCGCTTCGCCGCCGACAGCCTTGAGCAGGTCGAGGAGACCCTGAGGAGCATTCGCCAGGCAAAGAGAAAGGGCTTATACTCCCGACTTCGTCATCAACTCGCCGTCTCGCTGCGAACATCATCGCATCCCCGTCGCGAACCGGGCGCGAACATCACGACCCCCGGCAGCGTCGGGAACAGCCACTGGCCAGGTTCGGGTCATGCGTCCCCTCTCGCTTCGCGGCGATCGTCCCAGCCGCTTGCGCGCATCTCGCGGTCGTAGCAATCTAAGATCCGCTGCGCCTCGGCCGCCTGTTCAGCAGTAGCCAGGTCAGCGAAGCCGAGCATCGCTGTACCAAAGGCTAGAGCTTCGTGGTCAGACTTGCTGCTGTTCACATAGCGCGTGACAAGCTGCACCCGTGACTGCTTGCGCACTTGTGGATCAGCATAGTTTGTTCCAGCGCGCGGAGCGCGTCTAAGGCTCAACGAATTTCTTGCACTTTCAACAGCAGCAGCCTCGCGCGCGCGCGCGGCAGCAGGCTCCGTAGTAGTAGAAGGATTCCGATTCTTTGAAACTCCTATTCTGTGTGATTTTTCGTCACTTTTCCCGTGCGGAAGGGTCACTTCTGGCTGCGGTGTCGGAGCTCGGAATTGTGATTTTTTGTCACTTTTCTTTTGCTGGCTGTCTGAACTAGCTATCGGCAGCGGGATCGATCGCTGCCGTCCCTCAGCCGAGCGTGCCGGGCGCGCGCTGTTTTGCGTCACGCGAAACCGCTCAGCGATGCGACGGAACTTCACCTTTCCTCTGGGAGCTCGAACGCCCCGAGCCGTTAGAAACTCTTCCGCCATCTTACGGTCAAGGTGTTCGAGGAATCCGCGTTCCATCAGAGCGTGATCCGCCCGCACGACCGTAGCTCGATCGACGTCGATGAGATCCGCAACGAATTGGTCCAATGGCCAAACTAGGCCATCATTACGCATGTCATGCCTTAGGTATGTGAACAGTGCGCTGAGCTCGGCCTTGCTCATCCCGAGCTCGAAGAAATCACCGGGCAGCACGACAATACCTTTCAGCTTTTTGCTTCGCTCTCGCGCCAGTTGCTTTCTTTCATCGGCAGGCGAAAGCTCGGCTGGCGCAGCAGCTGTATCTAATGAGCGCGGTTCCAAGTGAGGGGGCTGCTCACGGGTGCAGCCGATTCTCGCCCTCGGAAGCGCCGCGAGATGATGCTCTCTGCGCGTTTCGTTGACGCTGTCGCTGAACTCGAGCGCTCTGCGCGTGGGGCCGATCTTTACGTTGTCCACTCGCGGGACCAGTACCTGCTTTTGCGCTGGTACTAGCTTGCTTCCGCCTCTCTAAGAAGGCGTCCAAGTCGTCGAGGTCGTACAAGACAACTCGGCCAACACGGATGAACGGAATGCCGTGGATACCCGTGGTTCGATCTTTCTCCAGGAGCGCTTCCGACAGATTTGTGTGCTTCGCCGCTCCCGACGTTCGCACCCATTTCTTGTGACCTGATTCCGTACCGCGCTGATCGCCGCCCATAGCATCCCCATCTGCGCCTGGCGCACTGCCTCTGGGAAGATATGACGCAATCGGAGCCGATGCGGGTCAACAGACTTAAATTCCCTTTTCAAGCACGATTTCGAGTCTGCTCGATCAGTCTTGGCCCCGATCTTGAGACGATTCGAACCATGGATGTGTAGTCCACAACCCTGGTTCAGCCCATTCTAGGAGCGTACGCATATGCGGTCGCGCCCCTGCGAGCTCGCGGGCAATTCTCTCACACCGATCACGGTCAGCAGCGTCTAGGGGTCTACAACTGCTTTGGAGCTTCGCGATGAACTCTGAGGGGGCCCACCAATACGACGCCCACGGAAAAATCTTCTCGAGCTGGCCCAAGGACTCCAGCAGCTCTGTCCGGCGTAGCGGGCGAGCTCTTACAGCATTGATTGCACGCTGTAACGCTTCGACGGCCCTGCCGGTCCGCTCTTCGCGAGCTCGCCGTCGGCTCACGACTCTTTTCTTAATGCGGTGGGTAGATTGGTGGCGCCGCCTCTCCGTGGGATGCCGCCGCGCAGCACCACAAATGATCGTCAGCAATCGCGCCTGCCGTGGCATCGCATCGGATGGCCGTGATCCCGTACGTTGCTGCTCGTTGCTTTCAAAAAGAGAAATAACATCCCCTACGAGCTCATCCTCAGGACCGTCATGCTCCCCACGGTACCGCTTGCTCCCAGCGAGGTCCTCCACCGCGGCGTGTGCGCACGACAGCATATCGCGAAGAAGATGAAGAGACGGCTCCAGCCCTTCTCGATCGCTTTCATACCCCGTGGTCACATACCTCTCACACAGGGTCGCGTCGATAAAATCATAAGTTAGACGATCGAAGCCATCGATGGCGGCCAGGGCATTCTCAAATGCAGCCAGTGCCCTCGCAGCCTTGTGATGCTGGTCGCGCGCCTCGAGACGTATTAGGTGGTCGTATATGATCTTTGCGGTTTCGTACCGAAATGTCCCATCCGGGCTCGGTCGGCCACAGAGCTTCTCTGCCTCAGAGAATTCGGGCTCTTTGACGAGGCGTAGCACATAATTGCGCGTCCATTCGTCATCCCAGTCACCCAGCGGGCTTATTGTGGCGCTGGGGCGCGATTGGCAACGCATCTAACTTCTCCGCATCGGCACGATATTGCTTGTCAAGTGTTTGCGGCTCTTGCCGCGCGTCGCACGCATTGCCGTGGCGATCTGCCTTGCCGTGCGGTCGGCGACAGCGCGGGCGGGATCGAGATCGATGTGGCTGTACCGCTCGGTTGTCGCCGCTTGGCGATGGCCGAGAACCTTACCGATCAGAAATAAGCTGTCGCCGCTCGCGGCGGCAACGCTCGCAAAGCTGTGCCGGAGATCGTGGAGCCGGACATCATCGAGCTTCGCCTCGGACCGCACTCGCTGCCACGGCCGCTGGATGCCGATGAAATGGCGATCTTCCCGTTCGCCCGGCAGCACATACCCGTTGAGCCGCCGCTCGCCCAAATGCTTCAACACCTTGAGCGCTGGCGCTCCAAGCGGAATGACCTTGCGTCCCGTCTTGCTGTCCGGCAGGCGCAGGCATTTGCGCTCGAGGTCGACCATGCGCCACTCGAGCGTGAGAATCTCCGAAAGCCGCGCGCCAGTGAGCAGCAACAGCCGGATCGCGGCAAGCGCGCTCGGATGCTCTTTGCCGTCGCTGGCGGCGAGAGCGTCGCCTAAGCGGGCAAGCTCGTTGCCACTCAGGAAGCGCTCACGTTTTCGCTCGGGGTACTTGTCGATCCGGCGAAACGGGTTGTGTCCTTCAGGTAAGAGCGCCCATTTGGGCGAAGCGGCCATGGAGAAGATGTGCGAAAGCAACGCGGCGCAGCGATTGGCCGCGGTCGGCCTTTCCTTCATCGCGGCGTGGAATTTGAGCGCGGTCCAGCGCGTAATCTCGCTGAGGCGATGGCTCCCCAGCTCAGGCCAAATGTGGAGGCGTAGATTGCGCCGATCCTCTTCAACGCTGCGCGGTTTCTTGCGAAGCTCGGCGTGTTCGGCGAGGTATCGCTCCGACACCTCCTTGACGGTCGGCATATCGTTGAGCGCGTGTCGGAGATTCGCGGGATCGATGCCGTCGCGCGCCTGCCGTAACAATTTCTCGGCACGATCGCGCGCCGTCTCGGCGGTGAAGGGCGATCCGTGCCTGCCGATGGTGAAGCGGCGGGTGCGCGCTCCGCGGCCGCCGATGCGGTATTGGATGACATAGCTCTTGATGCCCTGCGCCGTGACCCGGACGCCGAAGCCCTTGAGCCGTTCGTCCCAGACGAGCCGTTCCGGCTCGCCTTTCGCTGGCGGCTTGAGCGCGTCGACGGTTCGTTTGTTGATCCGCACCGGCCGCTGTTGCCGCCGTCCGGCAGCCATCTCCGCCCTGCCCATGCCCGCCCCCAAATAAGCACCGAATAAGCACGCTGGATCCGACTCGGGCCTCCCTGGTCCGGATAGGTACGAGGAAAACCCGCGGAAATCCTCGCTTTTCTGGGTCAGTCCGTCTAGGGAAAAAATGAATCCGCAGATTGTGATTCTGGATGTCGCCGGTTCGAATCCGGTCACTCGCCCCACTTCCCGCTTCGACCGCCGATCGTATCTGCGCCCCGCGGCATTGCGAAAATTTAATCGCGATGTAGGGCGGGCGTAAGCTTGGCCACGCCATGTTCGCGAGCAGAGACGGTGCCGGCTGGCGCCGTCGTCGGCTCAATATCGCAACGAAAGGTGTTGTCGATGTCTCTCCTCTCTCCGCCGCCGGCGTCGCGCCGGCTGCGCCGGACCGTGCTCGCCGCCGGAACGGCACTCTGCCTTGCCGGCAGCCCGCTCGTCTACGCCGAGAGCGCTCCCGCCTCGGATCATCTCGATCGCTCCGCCGCGGCCTCGCGCGACGCTATGGCGCTGCCGAGCTTCGCACCCATGGTGAAACGGGTGCTGCCGGCGGTCGTGAACATCTCCGTCGCGATGAAGGGCGCGCCGGTCGCCGATGACGAGGACAACGACCAAGATCAAGGCGCGCCCGATCAGGGACAGCAGCCCTTCCCCAGCTTTCCAGGATCGCCCTTCGACCAATTCCTGCGCAAGTTCTTCGAACAGCAGGGCCGCGGCCCGATGCAGCGCCCGCCGGAGGCCGGCGAGCGCGTGGCGCTCGGCTCGGGCTTCATCATCGATCCCCACGGCTATGTCGTCACCAACAACCACGTCGTGGAGAACGCCGGCAAGGTGACCGTCGTCTTCCAGGACGGGTCGAAGCATCCGGCGAAGGTGGTGGGACGCGACGGCAAGACCGATCTCGCGCTCCTCAAGATCGACGCGCCGCAGCCGCTTCCTTATGTGCAATGGGGCGACAGCAGTGCCCTGGAGGTGGGTGACTGGGTGCTCGCCGTCGGCAACCCCTTCGGCCTCGGCGGCACCGTCAGCTCCGGCATCATCTCGGCGCGGGGCCGCGATATCCATTCGGGACCCTATGACGACTTCCTGCAGATCGACGCCGCGATCAACCGCGGCAACTCCGGCGGGCCCACCTTCAACTTGAACGGCCAGGTGATCGGCATCAACACCGCGATCTACTCGCCCAATGGCGGCTCGGTCGGCATCGGCTTCGCCATTCCCGCGAGCCTTGCCAAGCCCGTCATCGAGCAGTTGAAGGAGCACGGCAAGGTCGAACGCGGCTGGCTCGGCGTCCAGGTGCAGGAGGTGACGCCTGAGATCGCCAAGAGCCTCGGCCTCCCCAAGACCGAAGGCGCGCTCGTCGCCCAAGTCACCAGGAACACCCCGGCCGAGAAGGCGGGCGTGAAGCAGGGCGACGTGATCCTCGGCTACAACGGCCACGACGTCGCGAAGCTGCGCGATCTGCCGATCGCGGTGGCCGAGACGCCGGTCGGACAAAAGGCCGAGCTCAAGGTTTGGCGGAATGGTCATGAAGAGACGCTCGAGCCCGTCATTGCGCAAATGCCGAGCGATCTCCGCACCGCCGAGAACGCCGAGACCACTGGTGCCGAAAAGACCATGGGCGTGAGCCTGGCGCCGCTCTCCGCGCAGTGGCGCGAGCGGCTCCATCTCACGAAAGACGTGAAAGGTGTCGTGGTCATGGCGGTGGCGCCCGACAGCCCGCTTGCCGAGCTCGGGCTCGAGCGCGGCGACGTGATCGAGGACATCAACCAGCATCCGGTGGCGACACCGGAAGAGGCGGCAAGAGAGCTCGCCCAAGTGCAGCGCGAACAGGGGAACGAGAGGCAGCTTCTGCTGCTCGTCAACCGCCACGGCATCAATCAGTATGTGGCGATGACGATGAAGAGCGGCACGAACGGCGGAAACGGCTGAGCCGCGTGCCGGCGCCGCGCGGCCTTACGCCGCGCGGCGTCGCTTCACCATTTGTTGCGGAGCTCGCGCAGCTTCAGGAATACCGTCTTGGCGTCGGGATGCTCGGGAAGATCGGGAAAGGCCTCGCGCAGCCGCTTGATGACGGAGGGGTTGGTGAGGCGAAAGAAGGTGTTGATCTCCTTCTCGATCTTGAGCGTCGTCACCAGGGGCTTCGCCGGATCCTGCTGATCGGCGGTCGGCAGCAGCGCCTGTGCTTTCGCATTGTCGGGCTCGCGGTCGAGCGTGAAGCGAAGATTGCGCGCGATGTAATCGTGGCCGGGATAGACGAGCGTGTTCTCCGGCAGCTTCGCCAGCTGCTCGGCGAAGGTTTGGTAGAGCTCGCTTGGATGGCCGCCATTGTGACAATTGCCGGCCCCCGCGTTGAAGAGCGTGTCGCCGCAGAAGAGCGCAGGTGTATCGCCGTGGGCACGGAGACAGATATGCGCCATGGTGTGGCCCGGCGTGTCGAGAGCGAGAAGCTCGACGGATTTTCCCACCTTGATGACGTCGCCGGCGCGAAGGCCGCGATCCATGCCGGCAATCTTGTCCTTGGCATTGACGTGCGCCAAAACCTTGGCGCCGGTCGCCGCCACCATCGCGCCGTTGCCGCCGGTGTGATCGTGATGCTCGTGCGTGTTCAAGATCTGCGTGATGCGCCAGCCGCGCGCTCTCGCCGCGGCGAGGCATTTCACGTGATCGAGCGGGTCCACCGCCAGCGCTTCGCCGGTCTCCGCGCAAGCGATGAGATAATTGAAGTTGCGATAGGCGTTCGCCGTCCAGATCTGCTCGACGAGCATTGCAGGCGCTCCCTCGTTGGCTCGCGTTGCTAACGCATGAGCGCGGGGCTTGTCCACCACGCCCGCCGGCGGCGTCTCGACGTGCTCAGTGCGAGACGGCGCCCGTCAGGGGATTGCGCACGCTGTGCGGCATTTGCGCTTCAGGACGATCGAACACCCAGTCGCTCTGGCTGTGCGGCGGGCGCTGAGCGAAGAGGATGAGTGCGGCGCTCGCGGCGACGAGCCCGGCCAGGAGCCAAACCGGCGGGCGCGGCCTCGAGGTCTCCGCAAGCTCGCGAGCTCTGGCCACCACGAGGCGAGGCAGCGTGCGAAGGCGTCGCACAAAGCGGCGATGACGCCGGCGTGCCGCGGCCATTTCCGCCGGCTCGGCGGTCGATTGCTGATAGATGAGCGATTCGGCAAAGACGTTGCCCTGCTCTTCGACCCGAAGGACTCGCAAGGCGAGCATGTGGCGGGTGTGCGCGATCCGCCGCCTCACCTCGTCGATCGCTTCCGCTTTCTCGGGGAATACGGATTCGAGCAGCCAGCGATCATCGACAAGCCGTTGAAGCTCGAAAAATATCATGCAAAAACAACCTGGTTGCGCGACCTGTCTCTATAACTCACTCGTGTTCAAGAAGCGGTTAACAAACACCGCGAAAATATCTCCAATGTTGGAGTCGATTGAGGCGTCAGGCTTTATCACTTTTTTAACCGCCTAAGCGACCATGGGGCCATGAGGTCAAGGACAGGCGGACCCCCGACCAAGGTGCGGCCGACGACGCAGCAGTTGCGGCGCGTGCTGCAATTGCAGAAGCGCTATGTCGAGGGTTGGTGGGGCGGCCGCCCGGCGGCGCTCGCTCATCACGACCTTTCCGGCCTCGACCTTAGCAATCACGATCTCTCGGGCGCCGATCTCACCGGCGCCAATCTTCAGGGCTGCAAGCTCGACAACAGCAAGCTCGCAAAAACCAATTTGTTCGTCGCCGATCTTCGCCTTGCGACATTGGCCGGCGCGGATCTGACGCAAGCGGATCTGCGCGGCGCGCGCCTCTGGGGCGCCCATCTCGAGAAGGCGAAGCTTGCCGGAGCCGATCTTCGCGAAGGCGCTCTCGCCGCCGCGTTCAGCGACAATCCCTCGGCGGGAGACGGCTATGAGACGCGGCGCGCCGATCTGCAATCGGTGCAGGCGCGCGGCGCTGATTTTACCGACGCGAAGCTCGGCCACGCTTCGATGTCGATGGCGCAGCTCAC
Source organism: Allostellaceae bacterium (assembly GCA_035945115.1). GTDB lineage: Bacteria > Pseudomonadota > Alphaproteobacteria > ATCC43930 > CGMCC-115725 > DAHUYF01. The sequence goes on along the minus strand of DASZAN010000197.1, from coordinate 5,528 downwards.
CGACACCGTGCTGCGCGGCGCCGATCTCGCGAACGCCGATCTCCGCCGCACCAACCTCACCGGCGCCATTCTGGAGCGCGCCGATCTCAGCCACGCCAAGCTCAACGATGCCGTCTTGTGCGGCGCGATCTTGTCGGACGCGAAGCTCAAGGGCGCGGAGATTCGCGGGGTCGACATCACCGGCGCCGTCGTCGACGCCGGCGCGCTCGATACCACCATCGGCCGCGCCAGCGTCTATGGCGCGGCGCTCCGCACCATCGCGGCGGAGAAGCTCGCGCAGATGCTCAGGCTTCACGCCACCTGGATCGACAGCGACGGCCGCGAAGGCCAGCGCGCCGTGCTGAACGATGTCGACCTCGCCGGGCACGATCTGCGCAATGTCAATCTCGCCGTCGCCATGCTGAACCACGTGGCACTGCGGCGCGCCAACCTTGCCGGCGCGCTGCTTGCCGCCGCCGACCTGACGCTCGCCGACCTGCGCGAGGCCGATCTCTCCGGCGCCGACTTGCGGGGCGCCACGCTCACTCATGCGCATCTCGGCTCTGCCATTCTCATCGGCGCCGACCTCGGCCCGCTCGAGCAAGTGGGAAGCGAGGGCGCCGATCTGCCCGCCAATCTCGAAGGGGCCAAGCTTTTCTCTGCCAATCTGCGGCGGGCGAAGCTCCGGGGCGCCAAGGTCGACGAAGCCGATTTCGGCGGCGCCATCCTCGAGGAGGTGGACTTTGCCGACGTCGATCTCGCTCGGGCGCGGATGAGTCATCCGGGGAAGTAAATCGCCGGGCAACCACCTCTCGCACAGTCTACCAGGGAGAGAGTATTCCCTTAACTTGCTCTCGCTATATTATTGCCCGACGGTCAGGATGAAACCTGTGGGCACGAGCGCGATCGGCGGCACCCTCGACACAAGCCTATGGCATCCGCGCGCGCAGCGGCTCTACCGCTATTGGCGTTCGATCGCGCCCCCTGGTAGCCTGCCTGGGCGACAGCATTTCGATCCCATGGACATCCCGGACCTGCTGTCGTGCCTCTGGCTGCTCGACGTGCACAGGGATCCGTTTCGCCTCCGTTACCGCTTGGCCGGCACGGCGATCGTCGAGGCCATCGGTCGCGAGGTCACGGGGCAATGGCTGGACGAGGCGCATTCCGACATCGAGGACAGGCCGGGCTTCCTCGCGCGGTATTCGGGGGTCGCTGAGAGCGGGCAGCCGAGCTGGCGCAAAGGCTATCCGAGACTTTGGACCCACCGCGACTTCGACTTGGTCGAGAATCTGCTGCTTCCCTTTGCGCGCGATGGCAGCACCGTCGATATGCTCTGCGCCCTGACCGTGCTTTACCGCCGCGACGGCACCGCCGCGGAGTGAGCGGCCGGCCCCTCCTGGCAATCACCCTCCGTTAGGGATATAGAGGGCGGCATCGCTAAGGGAGGCGCGAGCATGTTGCAGATGGCGGGCCGCATGGGCCTGCTTGGAACCGAATCGGCGTTCGAGGTGCTGGCCCGCGCCAAGGCGCTGGAGGCGCAAGGGCGCTCGATCATCAATCTCGGCATCGGCCAACCCGACTTCGCCACGCCCGAGCATATCGTCGAAGCCGGCCGCAAGGCGCTCGCCGATGGGCATCACGGCTATACGCCGGCGAACGGCATCCTGCCGCTGCGCGAAGCGGTCGCCGCCGATCTCCACCGCCGCCACGGCGTCACCATCTCGCCCGATCAGGTGCTGGTTGTCCCCGGCGGCAAGGTCACCATGTTCTTCGCCGTCCTCATGTTCGGCGAGCCGGGGGTCGAGATCCTCTATCCCAATCCGGGATTCCCGATCTACGAGAGCGTCATCCGCTTCTCGGGCGCGACGCCCGTTCCGGTGCCGCTCTATGAAGAAAAGGGCTTCTCCTTCAGCGCCGAGGAGGTGCTGGCGAAGGTCACGCCCAAGACCCGCCTCCTCATCATCAACAGCCCCGCCAACCCGACCGGCGGCGTCGTGCCCAAGAGCGAGCTCGATAAGCTCGCCGCCGGCCTCGAGCGCCACCCCCACCTCGCGATCATGAGCGACGAGATCTATGGCGAGATGGTCTATGACGGCGCCGAGCATGTGAGCCTACTCACCTACCCGGCGCTCCGCGAGCGGGTCATCCTGCTCGACGGCTGGAGCAAGACCTACGCGATGACCGGCTGGCGCATGGGCTATGGCGTCTGGCCAAAGGAACTCTTCGCCGCCGCCGAGCGGCTCGCCATCAACTGCCATTCCTGCGTCAACGCCGCCGCGCAATATGCTGGAATTGCAGCATTGACTGGACCCAAAGAGGCGTCGCGCCGTATGGTTCAAGCGTTCGCCGAGCGGCGCCGATACATCATCAAGGCGCTGAACGCCCTTCCCGGCTTCCGCTGTGCCACGCCGGGCGGTGCCTTCTATGCCTTCCCCAACATCGCCGGCACCGGCTTTGAGAGCCGCACCCTCCAGTCGCGTCTCCTCGACGAAGCTGGCGTCGCCACCATCTCCGGCACCAGCTTCGGCGCCTATGGCGAGGGCTATCTCCGCTTCTCCTACGCCGCGAGCCTCGCAGCGCTCGAAGAGGCGGTCGGGCGTATCGAGGACTGGCTCAAGCGGCAGGACAATGTGCGGCGCCGGTAGAGGCGAGAGGGCCTGTCGCCCTGAGCGGGAAATTGGCTTCGTTTTGCAAAATCCATGTTCGGCAGACCCGAGCTTCCGCGTCATCGACGCCCTCCGTACGCATTCAGCCCGTGGGCTATACGCTAACTACGTACGGCGCGTCAAGTAATATGTTCTTGGTAGGTTCTCAAATGACCGATTCTGGTGATTGCTTAAGATTCGCCATCATTGCCGAAAAATTAGGCAGCAAAGGCCCTTTGTGGGCAACCGGATTCGCGTTAGGGTCTGCGGGCCGCGAGAGGGCGCGGCTGGCACGGCTCATGCTTAACTGAGTTAAGAAACGCCCGGCGGGTGGCGCCGGGTCTTCTGTTGTGGTGGGGAAGGCGATGAAGAAGGTCGAAGCGATCATCAAGCCCTTCAAGCTCGATGAGGTGAAAGAAGCGCTCCACGAGGTCGGCATCCAAGGCATCACCGTCACCGAGGCGAAAGGCTTCGGCCGGCAGAAGGGCCACACCGAGCTCTACCGCGGCGCCGAATACGTCGTCGATTTCCTGCCCAAGGTGAAGATCGAGGTGGTGATGGAGGACGCGCTCGTCGAGCGCGCCGTCGAGGCCATCCAGCAGGCGGCCCATACCGGCCGCATCGGCGACGGCAAGATCTTCGTCAGCACCATCGACGAAGCGATCCGCATACGCACCGGCGAAAAGGGCAAGGACGCCATCTGATCGTCGCCTTTCGAGCCGTAACCAGCACGCCCCAGGCGGGCAACCCCCAAGGACCAGTAACGACGGGAAAGAGGCTATGTCCGACATTCAAAAAGTCATGAACTTGATCAAGGAGCACGACGTCAAATACGTCGACTTCCGTTTCACCGATCCGCGCGGCAAGTGGCAGCACTTGGCGCATCACATCCGCACCATCACCGAGGATTTCCTTTCGGGCGGCGTGATGTTCGACGGCTCCTCGATCGCCGGCTGGAAGGCGATCAACGAAAGCGACATGCTGCTGATGCCGGACTGCGCCACGGCGGTATTGGATCCGTTTGCTGCGCAGACCTCGCTCATCATTTTCTGCGACACCTACGAGCCGCTTACCGGACAGCCCTATGGCCGCTGCCCCCGCTCGACCGCGAAGAAGGCGGAGCAGTACCTCGTCTCGACCGGCATCGGCGACAAGGCCTTTTTCGGGCCTGAGGCCGAGTTCTTCATCTTCGACGATGTCCGCTACAAGACCGGCATGAACGGGGCGATGTACGAGATCGACAGCGACGAAGGCCCCTATGTCAGCGACAAGAAATTTCCGGACGGCAATACCGGCCATCGCCCGCCGATCAAGGGCGGCTACTTCCCGGTGCCGCCGGTCGACGGCCAGAGCGACATCCGCGCCGAGATGCTCTCGGTGATGGCCGATATGGGCCTCAAGGTCGAGAAGCATCACCACGAGGTGGCGCCGAGCCAGGCCGAGCTGGGCTTCGAGTTCGGCACCGTCGTCGGCTGCGCCGACCATATGCAGATTTACAAATACGTGGTGCAGAACGTGGCCCACCAGTACGGCAAGACCGCGACCTTCATGCCGAAGCCGATCAAGGGCGACAACGGCTCAGGCATGCACGTGCACCAGTCGATCTGGAAGGGCGGCAAGCCGCTCTTCGCCGGCTCCGGCTATGCCGATCTCTCCGACACCGCGCTCTACTATATCGGCGGTGTCATCAAGCACGCCAAAGCGATCAACGCGCTCACCAATCCCACCACCAACAGCTACAAGCGCCTCATTCCCGGCTTCGAGGCGCCGGTGCTGTTGGCGTACTCCGCGCGCAACCGCTCGGCGGCATGCCGCATTCCCGTGGTGGCGAGCCCCAAGGCGAAGCGCGTCGAGGTGCGCTTCCCCGATCCCGCCGCCAACCCCTATCTCGCCTATGCGGCGATGCTCATGGCGGGGATCGACGGCATTCAGAACAAGGTCCATCCCGGCGACCCCATCGACAAGAACCTCTATGATCTGCCGCCGGAGGAGCTGAAGGACGTGCCGACGGTGTGCGGCTCGCTCCGCGAGGCGGTCGAGCATCTGCGCGCCGACCACGCCTTCCTCTTGAAGGGCGAAGTCTTCTCGAAGGACTTCATCGAATCCTACATCGATCTCAAATACGAAGAGATCCACGCCTTCGAGCACTCGCCACACCCGATCGAGTTCCAGATGTACTACTCGGTCTGACGCGCCGCCCAAGCTCGCCGTAACAAGCCCCGGAAGCCAATGGTTTCCGGGGCTTTCGATTTGAGGGCGTCTTTGCGTGGAGGCGTAGGCGACGAAGCAATCCAGCCACGTGGCACGTCACCAGGTCCTGGATCGCTTCGCTCCGCTCGCAACGACGACGCTGTTTTTTTCAGGAGACCTGCTCTAGCGGTGGCGCGGCTTGTCGCCGGCGGCCTCGCGCTCGGACTTGGCCTTCTCTTCGCGCCCGACCAGCGGCGTGAGGGCTGCTCCGTGCAGCGCCTCGAAGCGGCTCTCTAGCGTGCTTGGGCCGACCACCTGCCATGCTTGTGTCGGATCGGCCAACCCCTTGAGTGCCACCCTGCCCAAGTCCCGGTACTCGAAAAGACCACCTGTCAGACGCCGCGTGCTGTGGGAGATAACCACCTGCCCTGGCTCAGCGAGGGCTTGCAGTCTCGCAGCGAGGTTTGGCGTGTCGCCCACGACCCCGCGCTCCTGCGCCTCGCCTTCTCCAATGAGATCGCCAACCACTACCAATCCCGTCGCTATACCGATCCGCACCTGAAGCGTGGCGTCGTGCTCAGTGCGTAGCTTCGAGACTGCCTCCGTTAGCGACAAGCCAGCACGTACTCCTCGCTCCGCGTCGTCCTCATGTGCCTGCGGGTAGCCGAAATACGCCAGCACGCCGTCGCCCATGTACTTCGCCACGAACCCACC
>DASZAN010000196.1:0-14883 GCA_035945115.1 Allostellaceae bacterium | reverse complement strand
GGGCCGCAGCGCGCCACCGCCGCCGACAATATCGCCGGCAATCGGGTGCTGACCGCGCACGCGCCGATCGAGCCCTTGGGCTGGCTCGTCTTTGTCGAATTGCCGATGCGCGAGGCGCTGGCGCCGCTCTATGCCGCGGCCGAGCGCGATCTGGCGCTCCTCCTCCTGGGCCTCCTGCTCGCGAGCATGGCCGCGCTCTTGCTCGCGCGCCGCATGGTCGTGCCGATCCGCGCCATCGCCGAGGGCGCCTCCCGCCTCGGCCGCGGCGAACTCGACCGCCGCATCGAGGTGAAGACCGGCGACGAATTGGAGGCGCTCGCCGGCGAATTCAACCAGATGGCCGGCGAATTGCAGAAATCCTACGCCGAGCTCGAAGGGAAGGTCGAAGCGCGCACCGCCGAACTCTCCGAGGCGCTCGACCAGCAGACCGCGACCGCCGAGGTATTAGGGGTGATCAACTCCTCGCCCGGCAATCTCGCGCCGGTGTTCGAGGCAATGCTCGAAAAAGCCATCCGCCTGTGCGGCGCGGCGTTCGGGACGCTGTGGACCTATGACGGCCAGGACTTCCGTATTGCGGCGTTGCTCGGCGTACCATCGGGCTTCGCCGAATTCATCGCACAAGCGCCGGACAGCACGGGCCACACCGCCGCGCATCTGCGTCTCTTGCATGGCGAGGATGCCGTCCATGTGCCGGACCTGACCGCTGACGAAGCCTACCGATCCGGGAATCCAATGCGGCGCGCGCTCGTCGATCTCGGCGGGGCGCGCACTCTTCTGGCCGTGCCGCTGCGCAAGGAAGGGAGGTTGCTGGGCGTCTTCTCGACGTGCCGTCGTGAAGTGCGGCCGTTCACCGACAAGCAGATCGCGCTCGTCGAAAACTTCGCGGCGCAGGCGGTCATCGCGATGGAGAATGCGCGCCTCATCACCGAGACGCGCGAGGCCTTGGAGCAGCAGACCGCGACGGCCGAAGTGTTGGGTGTCATCAATTCCTCGCCCGGCGATCTCGCGCCGGTCTTCGGGGCGATGCTCGACAAAGCCTTGGGTTTGTGCAGTGCAAGCTTTGGCGTGTTGTGGACCTACGATGGCGAATATTTTCAGGGGACCGCGTTGCGCGGCGTGCCCGAGACCCTGGCGATTTTGCTCCGCGAACGGAGACGCCCTGTAGACCCGACCGGACATTTCGCTCGGCTCCTTGCTGGCGAGACGTTCGTAAACGAGCAGGACATCACCGAGAGCGAAAATTACCGCACCGGCAGCAGCCCGTTGCGCCGAGCCTATTTCGAACTGGCTGGCACTCGGAGCCAGCTGGCGGTGGCGCTCCGAAAGGACCAGGAGCTGTTGGGTATGCTCACGGTGTACCGCACAGAGGTTCGGCCGTTCTCGGACAAAGAAATCGCGCTGTTGCAGAATTTTGCGGCGCAGGCGGTCATCGCGATGGAGAATGCGCGGCTCATCAACGAGACGCGCGAAGCCTTGGAGCAGCAGACCGCGACGGCCGAAGTGTTGGGGGTCATCAATAGCTCCCCCGGCGACCTCGCCCCGGTGTTCGACGCGATGCTAGACAAGGCTATGCGGCTTTGCGAGGCCAGCTTTGGCATCATGTTCACCGTCGATGGCGAGCGCGCGCGCATGGTCGCCACGCGCGACGTGCCCACGGAATTGAGCGATTTCCTGACACTGCATCCGGCTGGTATCGGACCGGATACGTTCTTTGGCCGCGCGGTGATCGAACGGTCGTTTCTTCATACCGCCGATGTCAGATCGGAAGCGGGGTATCGCGATGGCCAGGCGTTGGCCGTGACGGCGGCCGATCTTGCCGGCGTCCGCGCGCTGCTGATGGCGCCCTTGCTCAAAGATGATGGTGTGCTCGGCGTTTTCGCGATTTTCCGCCAGGAAGTCCGCCCGTTTTCCGACAAGCAGATCGCGCTGTTGCAGAACTTCGCGGCGCAGGCGGTGATCGCGATAGAGAACGCGCGGCTCATCACCGAGACGCGCGAAGCCTTGGAGCAGCAGACCGCGACGGCCGAAGTGTTGGGGGTCATCAATAGCTCCCCCGGCGAGCTCAAGCCGGTGTTCGACGCGATCCTGGAGAAGGCGCACAGCCTTTGCGGATCGACGCATGGAGCCTTGGCGACCTTCGATGGCGAGAATTTCCGCGCGGTCGCGACGCACGGATTGCCGGCACAGTTCGTCGAGTTGATCTCTCGCCCGTATCCCCCGTACTCGGGAAGCAAGGAGGAACGGCTGGTGCTCGGGGACGTGTTCGTCCATATCCCCGATGTCGCTGCGATGGAATCGTTGCCCGACAACCCGATATCGCGCGCCGCCGCCGAACTCACCGGCGTGCGCACCGTGCTGCTGCTGCCGCTGCGTAAGGATGGCGCCCTACTCGGCTATATCAGCGCGCACCGCAAAGAGATCCGCCCCTTCACCGACAAGCAGATCGCGCTGTTGCAGAATTTCGCGGCGCAGGCGGTCATCGCGATGGAGAATGCGCGGCTCATCAACGAGACGCGCGAAGCCTTGGAGCAGCAGACCGCGACGGCCGAGGTATTGGGGGTCATCAATTCCTCGCCCGGCGACCTTGCGCCCGTGTTCGAGGCGATGCTCGAAAGGGCGATGCGGCTTTGCGAGGCGGCCTTCGGGCAGCTTTCGGTCTATGATGGCGAGCGCTTCGCGACGGCGGCGACGAAGGGCGTTCCGGCGGCCTTTGCCGAATACCGCAGAAACAACCCGCCGAGCTATGGCCCCGGCACCGCGCCCGCCCGCATCCTGGCCGGCGAGCGGGTCATATCGATCGAGGATTTGAAGGCGGAACCGCCCTACGCCGCCGGCGAGCCTAATCGCCGCGCGCTGGTCGATCTCGGCGGCGCGCGCAGCGACCTGCTGGTCGCCTTGACCAAGGACGGATCGGTGCGCGGTTTCATCGAGATCTACCGCCAGGAGGTGCGCCCGTTCACCGAGAAGCAGATCGCGCTGCTCGAGAATTTTGCGGCGCAGGCGGTCATCGCGATGGAGAATGCGCGGCTGATCACCGAGACGCGCGAAGCGTTGGAGCAGCAGACCGCGACGGCCGAAGTGTTGGGGGTCATCAATAGCTCCCCCGGCGACCTCGCCCCGGTGTTCGAGGCGATGTTGGAGAAGGCGACGCGGTTGTGCGACGCCGCGTTCGGCGTCTTCCTCACCTATGACGGCGAGCAACTGCATACGGCAGCCGTACGCGGCGCAACGGGAGCCTATACCGAATTCTTGACGAGCAGCCCACATCGTCCGGGCAAGAACGATATCCACACACGCCTCATCGAGGGCGAGGCATTTGTTCAGTTCCCCGATGTCAGGGAGAGCCTCGGATACCGTTCGGGCGACCCAATGCCGCGCGCCTTCGTCGACCTTGGGGGCGGCCGCACCGTCTTGGCAATGCCGCTCCGTAGGGACAATGTCTTCCTCGGCGAGTTTGCGGTTTACCGCCGCGAGGTGAGGCCGTTCTCCGACAAGCAGATCGCGCTGTTGCAGAACTTCGCGGCGCAGGCGGTCATCGCGATGGAGAACGCGCGGCTGATCACCGAGACGCGCGAGGCCTTGGAGCAGCAGACCGCGACCGCCGAGGTATTGCAAGTCATCAACGCCTCACCCGGCGACCTGGCGCCGGTGTTCGACGCCATGCTCGACAATGCGTTGCGGCTATGCGAGGCCGCTCACGGCCATTTCGTCACGTATGACGGCGAGGCCTTTCGTCCCGCCGCCGTGCGCGGCGAGTCACGCTTTGCCGAATTTTGGCGGCAGCAACCGCCGTTTCGGCCGGCCCCGGGTAACCCGCTCTTACTGCTCGTACGCGGCGAGCCGATGGTGCATCGGGCGGATGCGCGGGAGGACGAAGCCTACCGGGACTCGCCGACGTATCGACGCATCATCGACCGGGGCGGAGTTCGCACTTCTCTGATGGTGCCGCTGCGCCGGGAAGGCGCGCTGCTCGGCGCGATGAGGGTGTACCGGCAGGAGGTGCGGCCGTTCAGCGACAAGCAGATCGCCCTCTTACAGAATTTTGCGGCGCAGGCGGTGATCGCGATGGAAAACGCGCGGCTCATCACCGAGACACGCGAGGCGCTCGAGCAGCAGACCGCGACCGCCGAGGTGCTTCAGGTCATCAATTCCTCGCCGGGCGACCTTGCGCCGGTGTTCGACGCGATGCTGGAAAAGGCGGCGCGCATTTGCCGGGCCGAATCCGGTTTTATTTTCCGGTTGGACGACGGCCTCTGTCGAATGGCGGCCTCGTTCGGTATCCCGCCCGAATACCGAGAGTTCCAGGAGCACAATCCGATTGTGCTAAGTCGTGGCACACTCGCCGGTCGGACAGCGCTTGAGCGGCGCGCGGTCCATATAAAGGACGCCGCGGCCGACCCCGAATACAACCGGATCGAAGCGGTCCAGCTGGGCCATCAGCGCACGATGCTTGGCGTGCCGTTGATCCGCGAGGATGTGCTGGTTGGTGTGCTCACGCTTGCCCGCTCGCGGGTCGAGCCGTTTAGCGAAAAGGATATCGAGCTGGTCCGCACCTTCGCCGCGCAGGCGGTGATCGCGATGGAGAATGCGCGCCTCATCACCGAGACGCGCGAAGCGTTGGAGCAGCAGACCGCAACGGCTGAGGTCTTGGGCGTCATCAATTCCTCGCCCGGCGACCTCGCGCCGGTGTTCGATGTAATCTTGGATAAGGCGCACACTCTATGCGGCTCCGCTCACGGCAGTCTTCAGCTCTACGATGGTGAGAACTTGCGCGCGGTCGCCGCGCACGGCGTGTCGGACGCGTTCGCCGCTATTCTCCGCCAAGGGTACCGTGCTGCCGATTCCCCGGCGAGCAGGGCACTGATCGAGGGTAAGCCCTTCGTCCATATCGCCGATTGTGCGGAAATCGACCACGCGGTATTTCGAGCCGCAGCGGAGCTTGCCGGTATTCGCACGGTGTTGTTCGTGCCGTTGCGCAAGGACGATTTGCTCCTCGGCTTGATCTCCGCGGCTCGGCGAGAGGTTCAGCCGTTTACCGAGAAGCAGATCGCCTTGCTCGAGAACTTCGCGGCGCAGGCGGTCATCGCGATGGAGAACGCGCGCCTCATCACCGAGACGCGCGAGGCCTTGGAGCAGCAGACCGCGACCGCCGAGGTGCTGGGCGTCATCAATTCCTCGCCCGGCGACCTCGCCCCGGTGTTCGACGCGATGCTGGAAAAGGCGGTGCGGCTCTGCGAATTTCCTTTCGCTTCGCTCTGGACCTACGACGGAACGCGCTTCGCTCCGGTCGCTTTTCACAACGTGCCGCCATCATTTGAGGCCTTCTTACGCGAACACACGCCACCAGGGCTTGAGGTCCTCCGCGAAGCGGCGCGGCCGATGCACCTCCCAGACGTACTGACGACAGAGTTGGCACAGCGGGACCCGGTCTTCACCGAGAGGGTGCAGCAGTTAGGCCCGGTACGAACGCTCCTTTTGGTGCCACTGCGCAAAGATAGCGCGCTGCTCGGTGCATTTGTCGCCTATCGCCAGGAGGTCCGGCCGTTTTCTGATAAGCACATTGCGCTTCTTGAGAATTTCGCGGCGCAGGCGGTCATCGCGATGGAGAACGCGCGGCTGATCACCGAGACGCGCGAAGCGTTGGAGCAGCAGACCGCGACCGCCGAAATATTGGGCGTCATCAACGCCTCGCCGGGCGACCTCGGCCCGGTGTTCGAGGCGATGCTCGAAAAGGCTACCCGTCTCTGCGCGGCGGATGCTGGCGTGTTCGCCAATTATGACGGCGAATGCTTCTTGCCCGCGGCCTGGCGCGGTTTCGACGATTTCCCGCGCGACCCGATGCGGCCTCACCCCGACACGGGAATCGGTCGCGTCGCCCGCGGCGAAGACATCGTCCACATCCTCGACAGCGCATCGGGTGCAGCGTACGAGTCGGGGGATCCCGGCAGGCTGGCAATCGTGAAATTGGGCGGCGCCCGCAGTCAGCTCACTGCGGCGCTCCGCAAAGAGAGCACTCTGCTTGGGTCCTTTACCCTCTGGCGTCGCGAGGTTCGGCCGTTCACCGACAAGCAGATCGCGCTGTTGCAGAGTTTCGCCGCGCAGGCGGTCATCGCGATGGAGAATGCGCGCCTCATCAACGAGACGCGCGAGGCGCTGGAGCAGCAGACCGCGACCGCCGAGGTGTTGGGCGTCATCAACTCCTCGCCCGGCGACCTCGCGCCGGTGTTCGACGCGATGCTCGAAAAGGCGCTGCGGCTTTGCGAAGCGGCCTTCGGTATTCTATGGACCTATGACGGTGAGCGTTACAGCGCGGCGTCGTTGCGCAATGTACCCTCCGCATACGCCGAATTCCTGCGCGAGCCGCAACGGGCTGCACCCTCGACCGTGATCGGCCAACTCGCCGCTGGCAAATCGGTAGCGCAGATCGCCGATATCTCGGCCGACGAATATTATCAAACCGGTGGGGCGATGGTGCGGCAAGGTTTGGCGCTCGCCGGTTTCCGCACGGTGCTCGGTGTTGCTCTGCGCAGGGACGACGCGCTGCTCGGCGCCATCACGGTCTATCGGCAGCATGTGCAACCGTTTCCGGACAAGCAGATCGCGCTGTTGCAGAATTTCGCGGCGCAGGCGGTCATCGCGATGGAGAACGCGCGGCTCATCACCGAGACGCGCGAGGCCCTGGAGCAGCAGACCGCGACCGCCGAGGTGTTGGGGGTCATCAATTCCTCGCCCGGCAACCTCGCACCGGTGTTCGATACAATGCTCGAAAGGGCGATGCACCTGTGTGAGGCCGCCTTTGGCGGGCTATGGACCTTCGAAGGGGAGCGCTACGTCGCGTCTGCGCTGCGCGGTGTCCCGACGGCCTATGCGGAATTTCTCGCCACCGCGACGCTCGCTACCCCCGGACCCGGTACCGCGCCCTACCGCTTTTTGCGGGGAGAGCGGGTCGTCCACAATATTGATATGGCGGCCGAGGAGCCCTATCGGGCCGGCGAGCCCAATCGCCTAGCGCTGGTCGATCTCGGCGGCGCACGCACGGCGCTGCAAGTCCCGCTCGAGAAGGACGATGCCGTGCTTGGCGTGATCACGATCTACCGCCAGGAGGTCCGCCCGTTCTCCGACAAGCAGATCGCGCTGTTGCAGAATTTCGCGGCGCAGGCGGTGATCGCGATGGAAAACGCGCGGCTCATCACCGAGACGCGCGAAGCCTTGGAGCAGCAGACCGCCACCGCCGAAGTCTTGCAGGTCATCAATTCCTCGCCCGGCGATCTTGCGCCGGTGTTCGACGCGATGCTCGAAAAGGCGATGCGGCTGTGCGAGGCGGTCTATGGCGTCCTGTGGAAATCCGACGGACAGTCGTTCCGCGCAGCGGCATTGCGCGGGGTTCCAGCGGACTACGCCGAGTTCGCGACAAGCCGACCGCGCGGCGCTGCGCCGGACACGGCTCTAGGCCAACTCGTCGCTGGAGAACGCTTCGTCCATATAGCGGATGTCGCCAGCCGTCGCACCGGCGACGAGATCGTGCGCAAATTGGTCGAGCTCGGGGGCGTGCGCACTTTGTTGGCGGTTCCGCTTCGCAAGGACGGAGTATTGCTCGGCTCCTTTGCGATGTACCGCCGGCAGGTGCGCCCCTTCACCGACAAGCAGATCGCGCTGCTCGAAAACTTCGCGGCGCAGGCGGTGATCGCGATGGAGAACGCGCGGCTCATCAACGAGACGCGCGAAGCCCTGGAGCAGCAGACCGCCACTGCCGAGGTATTGCAGGTCATCAACGCCTCACCCGGCGACCTCAGTCCCGTATTTGAAGCGATCTTGGAAAAGGCCCATGCCCTATGCGGGATCACCTTGGGTGAATTGGAGCTTTACGAGGACGGGAAGGTTCGCGCGGTTGCGATCCGAGGCGTCTCCGGCCCTTTCGCGGAACTTTTGCGCCAGCCGTTTGAACCTCCACCGCGATCGCCGCCGGCCCGGTTGATTGCCGGTGAAAGGACAGTTCAGATCACTGACGTGTCGAAACTGGCTCGGCACCGGCCCGACGATCCCAGAGCGCGAGCAGGCGCGCAACACGGATTGCGCACGGCGCTATTCGTGCCTCTCCGCAAAGACGATGCCTTATTGGGCTATATTACGGGCTATCGCCGAGAGGTGCGGCCGTTCTCGCAGAAAGAGATTGCCCTGCTCCAGAACTTCGCGGCGCAGGCGGTGATCGCGATGGAGAATACGCGACTCTTGGGCGAATTGCGCGAGCGCACCGCCGAATTGGGCCGCTCGGTCGAGGAATTGAAGCTGCTCTCCGAGGTGGGACAGGCGGTCAGCTCGACATTGGATCTGCGCTCGGTGCTGTCGACCGTGCTGACCCGCTCTGTGGCCATGACCGGCGTCGATGCCGGGGCGGTGTTCCGCCACCGGCGGGCCGACCGCGCCTTCCATCTGGTCGAGGCGGTCGGCTGGGACGAGGGGCTCATGCGCTCGGTGCGCGACCTCAAGGTTCCCGAAAGCGAAAGCGCGATGGGCGAGGCGGCGGCGAAACGCACGCCGATCCAGCTCGCCGACGTTTCCCGGCGGTCGAGCTACCCGATGCGCGACGTGACGCTGGCGGCGGGCTTCCACGCGGCGCTGATCGTGCCGCTCGTCGGCCCGGAGCGGGTGCTCGGCGCGCTCATATTGATGCGCCGCGCCGCCGGCGAGTTCCCGCCCGAGACGTTACGGCTGATGCAGACGCTGGCGAGCCAGTCGGTATTGGCGATCCAGAACGCGCGGCTCTTCCGCGAACTGGCCGAGAAGAGCGAGGAATTGGAATTGGCGAGCCAGCACAAATCGCAGTTCCTCGCCAATATGAGCCACGAGTTGCGTACGCCCTTGAACGCGATCCTCGGCTACGCCGAACTCCTTGCCGACGGCATCTACGGCGAGATGCCGGAGAAGCCGAAGGGCGTATTGGAGCGCATCCAGAACAACGGCAAGCATCTATTGGCCCTCATAAACGACGTGCTCGACCTCGCCAAGATCGAGGCGGGGCAATTGACCCTCTCGCTCGAGGATTATTCGATCGCCGAGCTGGTGCGCTCGGTGGTGACCGCGACCGAGCCGCTCGCCGCCGCGAAGGGGCTCAAATTCGCCGCCCTGTTGCCCGACGACATGCCGACCGCGCATGGCGACGCGCGCCGCATCTCGCAGGTGCTGCTGAACCTCGTCGGCAATGCCATTAAATTCACCGACGAGGGCGAAGTCGAGATCGCCGCCGCCGCCGCCGACGGGCATTTCACCCTGACCGTGCGCGACACCGGCCCCGGTATCGCGGAAGCCGATCGTGAGCGGATCTTCGGCGAATTCCAGCAGATCGACGATTCGAACACCCGCAAGAAGGGCGGCACCGGCCTCGGGCTCGCGATTTCGAAGCGGATGGTCGAGATGCAGGGCGGCACGATCGCGGTCGAATCGGCATTGGGGCAGGGCTCGACCTTCCGCGTCACGCTGCCCGTCTATGTCGAGGAGCGGATGGAGGCGGCGGCATGAATGCGGCCGGCACGGGATTGCTTCGTCGCTGCGCTCCTCGCAATGACAGGCTTGTCGTCGTCATTGCGAGCGAAGCGAAGCAATCCCGTCGCCCGTCTGCGCAATGGAGGGCGGCATGACGAAGCGCATCCTCGTCGTCGAGGACACCGAGGACAACCGGCACATCATCCGCGATCTGCTCTCCAGCGTCGGTTACGAGCTGATCGAGGCGGTGGACGGCGCAGAGGGCGTCGCGATGGCGCAGAGCCATCATCCCGACCTGATCCTGATGGACATGCAATTGCCGGTGATCGACGGCTACGAGGCGACGCGGCGCATCCGCGCGATTCCCGAATTGGCGAAGGTGCCGATCATCGCCGTCACCTCCTACGCGCTGTCCGGCGACGAGGCGAAGACGCGCGCCGCCGGTTGCGACGGCTATGTCGCCAAGCCCTTCAGCCCGCGCCATCTGCTCGCCAAGATCCGCGAGTTTCTGCCGTGAAAAAGATCGACGCTTTAACGCAAAGGCCGCAAAGGTGACGCGAAGGGCGCGAAGGTGACGGAGGAAGAGATCGGCCATGCCTTGATCGGCGCCGCGCTTAAGGTGCATTCGGCGCTCGGACCCGGGCTCCTGGAAAGCGCGTACGAGACGTGCCTGCTCTACGAGCTCGAGAAGCAAGGAATCGCGGGGAGCCGACAGGTGCCGATCCCGATTCGATACGAGGCATTATCGATCGATAACGGCTACCGCGTCGATCTCCTGATCAATGAACTGGTGGTCGTCGAACTGAAGGCCGTCGAGGCAATCCTGCCGGTTCACCGAAGCCAGCTGTTGAGCTATCTGCGGCTCGGCGGGTTCAAGCTCGGTTACCTGTTGAACTTCAACGTCGCGCATATGCGCGACGGGATCATAAGGCTCGTCAATGGGATTTAATCCTTAGCGTCCATTGCGAAACCATTGCGCCCTTTGCGGTGAATCGTTGCCTTTTCAGGGGTGAAGGAATGCGCGAGCGGCCGCTGATCCTCGTCGTCGACGACGTGCCCGACAATGTCGAGATCCTCGAGATGCGCCTTGCGAGCCAAGGCTACGAGGTCGCGACCGCCGGCGACGGCGTCGAGGCATTGGAGAAGGTCCGCGAACTCCTGCCCGATCTCGTATTGCTCGACGTGATGATGCCGCGGATGGACGGCATCGAGGCCGTGCGGCGGCTGAAGGCCGACGCGGGCTTGCCCTTCATCCCGGTCATCCTCGTCACCGCCAAGACCGACGGCAAGGATGTCGTCTCGGGGTTGGAGGCCGGCGGGGACGATTACCTGACAAAGCCGGTCGATCACACCGCGTTGACGGCGCGGGTGCGCGCGATGCTGCGCATCAAGGCGCTGCACGACACGGTGCGGGAGCAAAGCGCCGAGCTCGAAGCGTGGAACGGGAAGCTCGAGGAGCGCGTCGCCGCGCAGCTCGGCGAAATCGAGCGGGTCGGGCGATTGAAACGCTTTCTCGCGCCGCAATTGGCCGAGCTCGTCGTCTCCTCGGGCGACGAGAGGCTGCTCGAAAGCCATCGCCGCGACATCGTCGTCGTGTTCTGCGACCTGCGCGGCTACACCGCCTTTGCCGAGACCGCCGAGCCGGAGGAGGTCATGGGGGTCCTGCGCGAATACCACGATGCGCTGGGGCCGCTCGTCGCCCGCTTCGAGGGGACGCTCGACCATTTCTTGGGCGACGGGCTGATGGTGTTCTTCAACGACCCGCTGCCCTGCCCGGACCCCGCCGAGCGCGCCGTCAAGATGGCGCTCGCGATGCGCGCGGCGGCCGGCGAGCGGCTGCTGGCTTGGCGCCGGCGCGGCTTCGATCTCGGCCTCGGCATCGGCATCGCGCAAGGCTACGCGACGCTCGGGCGGATCGGTTTCGAGGGCCGCATGGACTACACTGCGATCGGCACGGTGACGAACCTGGCGGCGCGGCTGTGCGGCGAGGCGCGCGACGGGCAGATCCTCGTCTCGCAGCGCATCGCCGCCGCGGTCGAAGGCTTCGCGGTGCTGGAGGAGGTCGGCTCTCTCGTATTAAAGGGCCTGCGGGAGCCGGTCATGGCCTACAATGTCGGCGGCGAAAAATAGCGCCCTATCCGGCCTCGCACCAGCAGGATACCGGCCGCCTTAACCAGCAGATCCCGCTCACGCAAATTGTCTTCGGCGATCCAGCGGCCGCCCTCGCCGCGACCTGCGTCCACCGTGCCCCGGAACCGTCGCGCTCTCGGAACCGTTGCGTTAGAGACCATGCATCTCGCTTCGCGCGTCGGGAAAAGCATGCGTCATTGAGGAACGGCGAAAGAACTGTCCTTGCCCCTCCTCCACGATCTTCATATCGCGGCTTGGTTGCAGCGGATGAATCAACTCGCCGCGTCGGGTGAACTCCTCGAAGCGCTTGCCGTGCAGCTCGCGGTCGTCGCGTCTCTGTTCCTCGTCGCCTGGGGAATCCGGGTTGCGACACGGGCGTGGATTGATCGCCTCGTCGAGTTCGCCCGCAGCCATCTTCGATGGAGAGTCCCACGCGAGTTGCCTCAACTGATCGTCTTTCTCTATGCGTGGTTGCTGCTGGCGGTCGCCGAGAATGTGGGAACCCGCGCCGGCACCAAGGTGCCGCTGATCGGTATCGCTGCGACCCTGACCGGGTTGTGGATCGTGCTGAGGGTATCCGCGTTGTTTCTGCGCGATGCTCTGCTCGCCCGGGCCGTGGCGACCGCGGCGTGGATCATCGCCGCGCTCGCCATCCTCGGACTATTGTCGCCGACCGCCGCGGCGCTCGACAGCCTGGCGATCAACATCGGCAAATTGCGGCTGTCGCTGCTGCTGGCGATCAAGGCGTCGGCGGTCGTCGCGATTCTGCTCTGGGCGGCGCTCGGCCTCTCTAGGTTGATCCGCATTCGCATCCAGCGCCTCGCCGGGTTGAGCCCGTCGATCCAGGTGCTAACCGGAAATCTGATCAAGATCGCTCTCGTTACCGTGGCGCTGCTGATCGGCCTTGATGTCGTTGGCATCGACTTGACAGCATTCACCGTCTTCAGCGGTGCGGTCGGCGTCGGCATTGGCTTCGGGTTGCAGAAGATCGTGTCGAACTTCATCAGCGGCATTATTTTGCTGCTCGAGCGCTCTGTGAAGCCGGGCGATGTCATCGAGGTAGGCAGCACCTTTGGTTCGATCACCCATCTCGGCGCCCGTTATGCATCGGTGCTTGGCCGCGATGGAAAGGAGTACTTGATCCCGAACGAGAGCCTGATTACCAACCAGGTCGTCAACTGGTCGTATTCGAGCTCGCTGGTACGGATCGATACGGCGTTTGGGGTCGCCTATTCGAGCGACTTGCCTCTCGTGCGAAAGATTGCGACCGGCGTCGCGACGCGCACCCCGCGCGTCCTCTCCTCGCCGCAGCCGGTCTGCCATGCGACAGGGTTCGGCGACAGCGCAGTCTTGCTGCTGCTGCGCTTTTGGATCGAGGACCCCGAGAACGGGGTCACCAACGTCAAGAGCGATGTGCTGCTCGGGCTTTGGGATGCATTTCGCGAGAACCATATCGAGCTGCCGTTCCCGCAGCGCGTGCTGCACATCAGCGAGCTGCCGGCGGATATTGCGACCCAGCGCGCCAAATCTGCGGTGCCGAGCGAGTGATCGCATTCGACGAGCCCGGCATTCACGGCTATTTGCATCGCCCCAAGGGCGCGAACCAACGCGGTCTCGTCCTGACCTGATGCGAGCCTCCCTTCAGCGGTGACACGACGGCGCGCAACAGTCCGTGCGCGAGCGACAGCGCGGCCTGCCGGCCCGCGCCGTTTCGTGCGATCGCGTAATTCTTTATCGTCAGCCGCGTGTTGGAGGCGACCGCGATGATCGAGCCGTCCGCCATGCGCAATTTCAGTTTGCCGCCGGCCGCGACATCGACGGCGTCGCCGACATGCACCGGATCGCCGAATTTAAGCGCCGCCTTGTGGCCGCCGGTCTCGATGAAGCACGGCCCGAAAAGAGCGAGCACCTGGCCCGCCGGCGCCGCCGTCACGGCGAAGGGCGGCGCAGCAAGAAAGGCGAGGATCGCGGCGAAGGCGGCAAATCTCAAACGCATGGATCGCGTTCCGCGGCGCGGCGAGAACGCGATGGTATGCGGGCCGCGCCCGGCCGGCAAGGCGCGTGGCGGCGGTCCCCAGCCGCGGAGAGCGGCATGCCCCTTGTCCTGACCATCGGCCATTCTACCCGCCCGCTCGAGGCGCTGATCGCGGCGCTTTCGGCGAACGGCGTCGAGCGCCTCCTCGACATCCGCACCATTCCCCGTTCGCGCTACAATCCGCAGTTCAACCGCGAGAGCCTCGCCGCGGCATTGCCGGCCGCCAGTATCGCCTATCAGCACCATCCGGGCCTCGGCGGGCTGCGCCGCCCGCTGCCGGATTCGCCCAATCGGGGCTGGCGCAACGCCGGCTTCCGCGGCTTTGCCGACTACATGCAGACCGCGGCGTTCGCGAGCGAGATCGAGGCGCTGATCGAGGAGGCGCGATCGCAGCGCCTCGCGATCATGTGCGCCGAGGCGATACCGTGGCGCTGCCACCGCTCGCTCGTCGCCGACGCGCTCGCCGTGCGCGGCGTCGCGGTCGAACACATCATCGACGCCGGGCATCGCGCGCCGCACAAGCTCACCGCCTTCGCGCGAGTCGAAGGCGCGCGGCTCACCTATCCGCCGCCGGAGGCCGAACTCTTGTAGGCGCCGCCCGGCTTAGGATCTGCGGCCGCGGAGGTGAAGCACGGGCGCGCCCGGTCGCGAAAGCTCGCGGTGCATCGCCTGGTGCACCGCGGTCTTGAGATCGCCGAGCCGGAAGGGTTTCTTCAGCGTCGGATCGTCGCCGGTGTCCGGTATCGCGCCGGCGGCATCGGCATAGCCGGTAATGTAGAGCGCCCGCAGGCCCGGCCATTTTGCCCGCGCCCGCCGCACCGTCTCGATCCCGCTCGCGCCGGGCATTGCGATATCGATGACGACCAGATCGTAAACCTCGCCGCGCGACAGCGCGTCGAGCGCGGCCTGTCCGCTTTCCGCCTCGACGACGCCGTAGCCGGATTCCCGCAACATTTGCACAGTGATTTCGCGCACCGCAGCGTCGTCGTCGACGACGAGGATGCGCCCGCCGCGTTGCTGCGGCGCCAAGTCCTTGCGCCGCCGCCCCTCGCTCTCGACATCGCCGGCCGCTTTCGCCAGATAGAGATAGACGCCCGTGCCTCGGCCCACTTCGCTGTTGATCCGGAAAGAGCCGTTCGACTGCCGCAGCATGCCGTACACCTGGCTCAGGCCGAGACCGCTTCCCTTGCCGACGGGCTTTGTCGTAAAGAAGGGCTCGACGGCCAGATGCAGCACCT
>DASZAN010000195.1:0-6001 GCA_035945115.1 Allostellaceae bacterium | reverse complement strand
GCCGAAAGCCCGCCCGTTCGGCCTCTTGCGCGGTGGTATGAAACGCGACGTTCTCGCGCTTAGGACGCGCTGCGCAAGAGGGCCGGCAATACACGCCGGTTGTCCTCACCGAGTAAAAGAACTCCCCGTCCGCGCGGGTGTTGCGCGTCGCGATCGCGGTCCACCGCGGGTCGAAGGCGGCCGCGGACCGTGACTGTCGCATAGGTTTGACCGAGGCCATCATCCGCACTCCTCTGAAGGATCGAGGCCGCCATTGTTGTCTTTGGCGTGGGGGGCGCGCAGCCCGATTCTTGCTGGCGCTCGAAGCCCGCCCCCGGGTACCCCCTGCACGACGTCCGTTGCCGCAGGCGGTGGAGCAACTGGCCGCTCAGGGTCGCGTTCGACACGGGCGCGAATCGGCAGCAGCAGTCGCGCCGCGCGGGGGGTGTAGACTCCCGAAGGCCGCCATTCCGGTACCAGGATGCCGCGCACAATCGCTGTGACAGCCTGTTGTCTGGCCGGGGTGGCCCCCATTAAGTCAGGACCACCTTGATCCGTGGGCACCCGACAAACTCTGTCGAGACCAATGCTATGAACGAATTGGAAATCAGCGATCAAGCGTTGACCGCTCTGATCGACGAGGCGTCGCGACTCGCGAGGAGCTATTGGGCATCGATAGGGAACAGGCCGGCATACCCTGCCACCAGCGGAACCGAGACGACCAAGCGTTTCTCGAGACCGTGGGCAGAGGACGGGCTTGGCAGCGAGGTATTGGCTCAATTCAACCTTATCGCTGAACATTCACGCCCCTCTGGAGGAGGTTTCTTCGGCTATGTCTTCGGTTCGGGAGAGCCGGTCGGTGCGATTGGAGAAATGCTGGCGGCCGTGTTGAACCAGAACGTGACCGCGTGGCGCTCCGGGCCCGCGGCAACTTCGATAGAACATACGGTCATCGGCTGGCTGGCGGAGGCAGTGGGCTGCGCCGGCTTCACGGGCAGCCTGTGCGGTGGTGGCTCGGCCGCGAATCTGATGGCGCTGGCGATCGCGCGCGAAGCGAAATGCCCTGCCAACGAGGAAGGCGCGCGCCCTTGCGTTGTGTACGCGTCAGAACAGGTGCACATGTCCATTCCGAAAGCAGTTGCGCTGCTCGGAATCGGGCGAAGAAATCTACGATTGATCCCCGTCGACGGTGAGTTTCGCATGCGGGTGGGGGATCTGGAGGCGGCCATTAGCGCGGACCGACGCGCCGCAAGGACGCCGATCGCCATCGTCGCAACCGCCGGCACGGTGAACACCGGCGCGATCGACCCATTGTCGCAGATCGCTGCGATCGCGCAGAACCAAGAGCTGTGGTTGCATGTCGACGGTGCCTATGGGGGGCTGGCCGCACTCGCGGTACCAGAGAGGTTCCAAGGACTCGCGTCGGCCGACTCTCTATCGCTCGATGCGCATAAGTGGCTTTACCAAACCCTCGACTGCGGCTGCTTGCTCTACCGTGATGCGCAATCGGCACGAAAAGCATTTTCCCACAGCGGTGACTACGCTAGGGCGCTGAGTCAGGATCCCACCGAAGGCTACGCATTTTTTGAGGAATCGGTGGAGCTTTCGCGCCGCTTTCGCGCACTGAAGCTTTGGCTGTCATTGCAGTATCACGGGCGCAGGGCATTCCGCTCGGCCATCCAGCAGGACCTGAGACATGCGGAAGTGCTGGCAGCGGCAGTCCGCTCGCAGCCGGAGCTGGAAGTGCTGGCGCTCGGTCCGCTGAGCGCGGTCTGCTTTCGACACCGTACGTCGGACAACGCCGCGATCCTGCAGCGGGTGATTGCACGCCGGCGCGTCTACCTCTCCAACGCGACAATACACGGCCACTTCGCGCTGCGAGCGTGCTTCGTCAATCACCGGACAAAGGAAGACGATGTACGAGCGATTGTGTCCGAGGTCCTGGCCGCTGCACGGGAGATCCGCAGCGCAAGCCGCGCTTCCTGAAGCCGGCATACCCCGTGAGTGAGGGCGCGAGTTCTTCACCGACGAGACGTCCGCTTTCACCGGTCGGCTTCAGTGACTGCTGCGTAGAGGCTCGCACTTCCGCTTTGGGTTGCGGATTCAACTGCTCGATGCAACACCCAGACTCTCATCGAGCCGCCGAAATCGCGGACTGCTCAGTACTTGAGTGAGTCGAGCTGCCTTAGGACGTTCGCAACGATTCTGTCGCAATGGACACCTGCAAACGCGAAGACATCTCGTTCGGCGACATCGACGTCCTTCGCAAGTGATTCTCGCAGTAGGCTTTTGGCGCGAAAGTGCCGACTCCGGACCGTTTCTTCCGAGATATCGAGACATTGAGCGGTTTCTTCCACGCTCAGTTCCTCCACGGATCGCATGACGAACACCACGCGAAAAATCTCCGGCAGCTCGCTGACTTTGCGCTCGAGGACGCTGCGCATTTGCGCCCTTGCAAGCGTGCTGTCCGGTCCCTCAGCTGAGTCGGCGACGTCTGCGACCCTTTCCATGTTCGATTCCCAACTGACTATTGAGATGACGTTTTGTCGTCGCGTGGCACGGCGTTTCCGGGCAAGGCATTCGTTCAGGACGATCCGCGACAGCCAGGTGGAAAGCGCGGAGTCCCCGCGAAATTGCCGGATGGAGCGGTAGGCGCAGAGGTACGCATCCTGCAGCGCGTCTTGTGCTTCGGTCTCGTCGCCCAATGACGCCCGCGCCAGCCGATGCAGGCGCCGGTTGTACCGACGCATGAGCAGCTCAAATGCGGACCGGTCCCCGCCCGCCACCAACCGGGCAATCGTCGAATCGTCCTGCGCCATCCGTGGCTGTGCGGTTGACTCACCCATGCGTCGGACGGACTCATTGCACTTTGAGCTTGCCCTTCATCGTGGGGTGAAAAGTGCAGCCGTAAGCATACTCGCCACTCTTCCTGGCGGAGTAACTCCACGACGCGTTGGACGCAATGCTGCCCGAATCGAAGATCTTGTCCGCCGTCACTGTGTGGGGAAACAGATCCTTGTTTACCCACACAATGCGATCACCCCGGTGCACAATCAGCTCCTGGGGCTGGAACTGCATATTCTCGATCGTGACGGTATGACTTGCCCCTGGCCCTGCAGCCGCAGAGGCCGTCAAGCTCAAGGCGACCAGAGCGCCGGTCAGAAGTCGCATGCTGGATTTCCAACCTCGCCTACGCGCCACTCTTGCCCAGTGCCGTCTGCAGCTCCTTGGCCATATCGAGATGCGCGACGAACGCCGGCCGCACCTTCACCAGCAGAGCTTTGAGCTCGGCGTTTTGCGCACTCGGGATCAGCGTCTTATCCATGGCTTGCAGCACTGCCTCGTGATACGCGACTTCGTGATCGACATACGCCTTGTCAAAGGCGTGTCCGCGGAGCTTCTTCAACGCGGCCAGATTCTCGTCGCCGCCCTTCTGCAGGCTCTCGCTGGTCGGGTTGGGCTCGGGTGTGACGTGAAGCTTCTGCACGAGTTCGGTCGCACTTTTGTTTACGCCGCTGTGATCAGTGATCATGCGCAGCGCGAAGTCGCGTACTTCCTTCGAATGCCCTTTGGATTTCGCGAGCTTGCCGGCGTCGATATCGACCTGGTTGGCGGTGACAACGATCGCAGCAATTTGCGGGTCGGTCGGTCCGGCGCTCTGGGCCCAGGCAGCGCCGGCGCTCAAGGCAAGCAGGATGGCCGCAATGCATGTCGCAATGGTTTTCATCGATATAACCTCCAAGACGTAGAACCGCGCACCGGTGGATGCCCTCCCGGCCATCTCCGACGTGAGACTTCAACAGGTACTCATGACATTAGATGACACGACTCAGAAGTCCGTTCCCATCTGCGGTCAGTATGCTCGGGAACACGCGGGAGCACTCGCGCGGGAACGCCCCTCGTGTTGAACGAACTTCCGGCTCCTGCGCATTCGCCGCACTGGAGGGCGATTCGAGACTGGCGGGCGCAGACGCGAGAGGTCCTGATCGGCCGCCGCCCACACTCTGGATGCTGCGCTGCGGAGAACTAAAGGCGAGCGGGCCAAACGGCGATTGGTCTAACGCGTGGAGTTGAGTTGCGCAGATTCGCGACACTCCCGGGGTGCGGCGAGAGACAGCGAACTGCCGGGGAAGCGTTCGTGTTAGCCGTTACGGTTAGCCATTTGGTAACCCGTGATCTTGCTCAGTCGAGCCGGCACATCCAGGCGATACGCCTGCCGGCGACGGCGGTATACAGCAGTGCCAGGCCGAGCACGATGAGCTCGATCAGCATGAAGAGAGCTCCAGCCTCGATGGCTTGCCCATTCCCGACCCAGAAAGACGGGCCGGTCTGTCGTACCTGTGCGAGTGCCGGATCGTATCCTTGCCTTCCCGCGGTCGAGAGACCTACGAGGTAGGTCTGCGTCCAGTCCCAGGCGCCGTGGAAGCCGATCGGAAGCCATAGAGAACCGCTCGCAAAGCGCAACATCAGCAAGGTCAAAGATGTGATCGTGACAGAAAGCACGAACGTGACGCCGAACCCGCTCAAGCTAAAGTGGAGTGCAGCAAAGACGAGGGACATCAGCAAAGCGGCCACCCAGACGGGCATTCTTTCTCCGAGTGTCCGGAAAACGTAGCCGCGAAAGGCCAACTCCTCGCTGAACCCGACGGCCAGTGAAGGAAGAAGTTCCAACACTAACCACAAGGACTTCCCAAGGCCGCGGTGCGCCTCCGTATCGATTCGGGCGATGTGCAGCCACCCCATCTGATATTCGACCGCAGCGGCGACGAGGATCGCCGCAACGCCGCCGGCGGCGCCCAGGAGCAACCGCAAGACTTGCGGCCGCGGCAGCGCCATTCCAGACCAGGGTTCTCTGTTGACCCTCACTCGCATGATCCACGTGACGACAAACACGCCGGCGATCCAGCTGACACCGTGGAATAGCGGCGAGAGTCCCGGCCAGATTACTCGTCCGAGCCCCTGGCCGCCGATCGCCGAAAACACGAAGATTGGTGCGACCAGCAGCACATAGAGGGCGACCGACAACAGGCCGGCCGAAATCGACGCATAGGATCGGGGCTTTACCGCGACATCAGCAGAGTCAATTTGCATGCTTTATCGCTTCGGCAAGGCGAGCCGTCCTCATAACTCTCGAAGCCCGCGGATCCTGTCGGGGGATATCCGCCTTCAGTTGGACGCGAACAGGCCGTGCCCCTCGATCACGAGTCCGTGCCTGAACGTGAGAACTTCGACACGATCGATTCCGTTCTGATTCTTGAATGCGATGACGAGCGTGTTTGTGCCTTGATAGACCTTAGTCACCTGGAAGCGAAGGTCCGGACTGAGGGCTAATCCCGCCGTCCAGTAGCGACGAAGCGCATCTTTGCCGTTTACGGCGCCGTCCTCAGAGAAACCGATCTGCTTTACAACCGGCGAAGTAAAGACGACATCGTCATGGAAGTGTTTCAATATCGCTTCTACGTCGCGACGGTTCCAGGCAGCCTCCCAGTCGCGGCCGAATTCAATCGCATTGACGCCGTCCATCATCTCTTGCACTCCTCTTACTGTCCCGATGTGAACCTGCACCTGAACGCCTACCGCGACGTGCATGTATGCTCTCTATGGCGGCCGTCTCCTGCTCATCGCGCGTCTCGTACGCTCACTTCCAAAGTGCTGGTCGAAGGTATCGCCTGCACCCGGAGAAGCAGATAGGCGCCCCGATGTCTCACCGCGGTTGCCCGCGCACGGCGAACTAGGTCCGCAATGGCACCTGCGCGCCAGCGGGCTTCAGAGGCTTGGCCGCCTCTGTGCCCGCTACGGTTGTCCATTCGCGCACATACCATCGCTTGACCGCGCCGCTCGTCACGTAGGGATCGGCCTTGGCAAACGCCTCCGCCACCTCGCGGGAGTCCCCTTGAAAAAGCAGAACCGCGCCGTCGACTGGGTCCGCCAACGCACCACCCAGCAGCAATTCGCCGCGCTCGCTCGCCTTCCAGGCTTTTTCGAGATGCGCGTCGCGAAAGGCCGCTCGTTTCAAAACGTA
>DASZAN010000194.1:0-101632 GCA_035945115.1 Allostellaceae bacterium | reverse complement strand
CCAATTCGTGACACGCTTTCCGAAGGCTTCAGCTACTTCGTCACCTCCATAGCTGCTCCGGCTGCTTCCGGCTGGAGCGGTTGCCGGGTGGGCCTCGCACCCACTGAAAAGCGCCGCCTTGTCACGGCGCACACCCAACTCAGACGTAGGGGAGCCACCAGCAAAGCCGGTGACCGTCGGTGGGCGAAGCGAGAGAGAGAGAGAGCCGAATCCTGTGACGTTTGGCACACCCCGCTGATAGAATAGCCTCGATCCTGCGCAGCTAGGTTCTCGCCGCGTAGGCGGGGAAGGTGACGCATGAGGCGGCGGGAGTTTATAGCGATGCTCGGCGGCGCGGCGATCGCGTCGCCGCTCGTTGCTCGTGCGCAGCAGCAAAAAAACATCGTCGGGTATGTCACCAGCGCGTCATCCGACTACAGCGAACGCGTTGCGTTGCCGGCAGTACGCGAGGGGCTGAAAGAGATCGGATTCGTGGAAAAACAGAATCTAGTGATCGAATTTCGCGCGGCCGACGGCCACTATGACCGGATTCCCGAGTTGGTGGCCGACTTGATCGAGCGCAAAGTCGCGGTGATCCTGGCCTCTGGCGGGAGCGCATCGGCGTTCGCTGCGAAGGTCGCGACCGCGACCATTCCGATCGTCTTTGTTACCGCTGCCGATCCGCTTGGCGACGGTCTCGTCGCCAGCCTCAATCGACCTGGTGGAAATGTCACCGGTTTCAGCTTGGTCGGAGTGGCACTGGAACCGAAGCGTCTCGAGCTGCTGCAACAGCTTGCTCCTGGACCAGCATTCATTGGTGCGCTTGTGAATCCAAACTATCCGGACGCCGATCTGCAGCGGCGCGACCTGAAAGGAGCGGCCCAAGCCATCAATCGATCGCTCGAGATCGTCGACGCGAGCACGGTGAGTCACATCGATGCGGCCGTCGCCGCCCTCGCCCAACATGGCGCGGGGGCGCTCATTGTCGCTGCAGATCCGTTCTTCCTCAGCCGACGCGAGCAGATCGTCACTCTCGCCGCTCGTTACAGGCTACCCGCTATCTATGCCTGGCGGGAGTTCCCCGAGATCGGCGGCTTGGCGAGTTACGGAACGAACATCGCCGATGGATTTCGTCAAGCGGGGATCATGGTTGGAAAAATCCTCAACGGCGCCAGTCCTGCCGATCTGCCCGTGATGCAGCCAACGAAATTCGAGCTGGTCGTCAATCTCAAAACCGCGAAGGCACTCGGTATCGAAATCTCGCCCAATCTCCTCGCCCAAGCCGACGAGGTGATCGAATAGCATGGCGATGTCGCCTATTGGCACATCTCTGACGAGCCGCACAACGGGGCCGATGTCTGGAATCGGCCCGGATGCGGTCGCGACGGGCGCGCTTCGCGGTCGCGATCTTAGTTCCTGGTTCCATCAGCGGCTTGTCCGGCAAGATGGGCGCGCTGAAGAGCAGCGCCGTCAGATCGAGAATACACGCCGACTTGTCTCAGGGCTGCGCGCCGAGATTAAGGCTGCGATCGAAGCGCCGCCATCAGCTCAGGATGACGCCACGCGGCGGCGCATGTCATCGACCGCGGCGAGCACCCGCTCGGGCGTCGCCGGGGCGTCGAGCATGACCGGGAAACGGTGATCGCCGAGGCTCGCCACCGCGTCGCGCAAGGCGAGCCAGACCGAGAGCGCCAGCATCAAGGGCGGCTCGCCCACCGCCTTGGAGCGGAAGATCGTCGGCGCGGGATTGGGCGAGCCTTCGAGGATGTGGACGCGAAAATCGGCAGGGATGTCGCGGCTCCCGGGAATCTTGTAGGTCGAGGGCGCGTGCGTGCGCAGGTGGCCCTCCTCATCCCACCAGAGCTCCTCCATGGTGAGCCAGCCCATCCCCTGGACGAAGCCGCCCTCGATCTGGCCGCGATCGATGGCGGGATTGAGCGAGCGGCCGCAATCATGGACGATGTCGGTGCGCAGGGCGCGATATTCGCCGGTGAGCGTGTCGATGGCCACTTCCGAGGCGGCAATGCCATAGGCGAAGTAGTAGAAGGGCCGCCCGCGCATGGTCTTCGGGTCCCAGCTGAGATTAGGCGTGCGATAAAAACCGGCGGCGGAGAGCGAGACGCGATGTTGCCACGCCAGCTTCGCCGCCTCGGCGAAGCTCACCGAGCGGTTGCCGGCGTAAACGCGATTGGCGGAAAAGGTGACGGGGTGGGCGGGGACGCCGAAATGGGCGGCCGCGACCGCCGCCATGCGGCCGCGAATCTCCGTGGCCGCGTTGTGCGCGGCCATGCCGTTGAGATCGGAGCCCGAGGAGGCGGCGGTGGCCGAGGTATTCGGCACCTTGTCGGTGCTGGTGGCGCTGACGCGGACATGGCCGAGATCGATCTGAAAGACGTCGGCCACCACTTGCGCCACCTTGACGAAGAGGCCCTGCCCCATCTCGGTGCCGCCGTGATTGAGGTGGACGCTGCCGTCGGTATAGACGTGAACCAGCGCCCCCGCCTGATTGAGCGTGGGGATGTTGAAGGAGATGCCGAACTTCACCGCGAAGGTGGCGAGCCCCTTGCGGATGACCGGGCTCGCCCGATTGAAGCGGTCGATGGCGGCGCGGCGCTCGGCAAGCTCGGCGCTCGCCGCGAGCTTCGCGGTGAGCAGCGGGATGATGTTGTCCTCGACCTCTTGCCCATAAGGCGTGGTCGCCCGCGGCGGCGGCCCATAGTGATTGCGCGCGCGCACCGTCTCGAAGGGCAAATCGAGATGCCGCGCGATCTCTTCGATCATCGCCTCCGTCCCGATCATCCCCTGCGGTCCGCCGAAGCCGCGGAAGGCGGTGTTGGAGACGGTGTTGGTCTTGCAGACGTAGCCACGAAGCCGCACCGCCGGCAGGAAATAGACGTTGTCGACGTGACAGAGAGCGCGCGTCATCACCGCCGGCGACAAATCCGCGACATTGCCGGCCCGCGCGGCAAGGCGCATGTCGAGGCCGAGTATGCGGCCCTCGCCATCGAAGCCCACATCCCAATCGATGAGGAAATCGTGGCGCTTGCCGGTGACGATCATGTCGTCGTCGCGCGCCAGGCGCAGCTTCGCCGGACGGCCCGTGCGCGCGGCCACCAGCGCCGCTAGCGCCGCGATCTGCGTCGCCTGACTCTCCTTGCCGCCGAAGGCGCCGCCCATGCGGCGCACCTCGACCACCACCGCCGCGAAGGGCACGTTCAAGACATGCGCGACGCCGTGCTGCACTTCGGTCGGGTGCTGGGTCGAGCTTTGGATGAGCATGCTGCCGTCATCGCGCGGGGTGGCCGTCGCAATCTGGCCTTCGAGATAGAAATGATCCTGGCCGCCGGTGCGGAGCCGCCCTTTGAGGCGATGCGGCGCCGCGGCGAGGGCCGCGTCGGGATCGCCGCGCTCGATCATCTGCGGCGGCGCCACATACCGCTCGGCCGCGAGCGCCGCCTCGATCGAGAGAATGGGCGGGAGCGGCTCATAAGCGACCGCGACCCGCTTTGCCGCCTGGCGGGCGGCGGCGAGAGTTTCGGCGGCGACAATGGCGACGGCTTGGCCCGCATACTCGACGACATCAGCGGCGAGACACGGCTCATCCCTAAGGATCGGCCCGACGTCGTTGGCGCCGGGGAAATCCTCGGCCGTCAGCACGGCAACGACGCCGGGCATCGCCACGGCCGCCCGCTTGTCGATGCCGAGGATGCGCGCATGCGCATAGGGGCTTGTCACCAGCTTGCAGTGGAGGAGGCCCGGCGGCTCGGCGACGTCGTCGATGAACTGCGCCCGCCCGGTCACGTGCAGCCGCGCGCTGTCGTGATGCTGCGCCGTGCCTGGGGCGCCGGCGATGCCGAGGGCGGGCGCGTCGTTCATAGCGCCATCACCTCGAGCGGCAGGTCGGGCCGCGCGGTCTCCAGCCAGAAGCGCCTGAGCAGGTTGGCCGCGACATCCCGCCGGTAAGCGGCGCCGGCGCGCCAATCGCCGATCGGCTGAAAATCCTCCGCCAGGGCCGCGGTGGCAATCTCGACCGTCGGCAAATCCCAGGCGCGGCCGATGAGCGCCGCCTCGGTCCGCGCGGCGCGGCGCGGCGTCGCCGCCATGCCGCCATAGGCGATGCGCGCCGCCTCGATCCGGCCGGCGCGGATCGTCAAGTTGAAGGCGGCGCAGACGGCGGCGATATCCTGATCCCAGCGCTTGGCGATCTTGTCGGTGCGGAAGCGCTGCGCCGCCTGCGGCAGCGGAATGCGCAGGGATTCGACGATCTCGTCGGCGGCGAGCGCGGTCTTGCGGTAGCCGATGAAGAAATCCTCGAGCGGCATCTCGCGCGAGCCCCGTCGCGAGCGGAGCCGGAGCGTGGCGCCGAGGGCGATGAGCGCCGGCGGCGTGTCGCCGATCGGCGAGGCGTTGGCGATATTGCCGCCGATCGTGCCGAGATTGCGGATCTGCCGCGAGCCGATGCGCCGGATGAGCCGCGCGAAGGACGGCCAGTAGCGCTCGATGACGGGCAGCGCATTCGTGTATGTCACGGCGGCGCCGATCGTCACGGCGTCGCCATCGACGGCGAGGTGGCGCAATTCCGGCACGCGCGTGAGGAGGATCACCGTCGGCAGCGTGCGGTATTCCTTGGTGACGAAGAGCGCGAGGTCGGTGCCGCCGGCAAGGAGATGCGCGTCGGGATGCTCGGCCCGCAAGGCCAGGAGTTCATCGAGCGATGATGGGGCGAAGGACCGCTCCCCCTGGTGCTCGAGGCTGATGCTTCCGCCTTGCGTCAGGGCGGCGAGCGCCTCGAGCAGGGCCGGCGCGGCTGCGTCGAAGCGATCGGTCGCGCCGGCGACTGCCTCGGCGGCGGCGATGATCGGCCGATAGCCGGTGCAGCGGCAGAGGTTCCCGGCGAGCGCCTCGTGCACCGCATCCGGCGCCGGGCTCTCGCCGCCATGCTGAAAGGCGAAGAGCGCCATGGCGAAGCCCGGCGTGCAGAAGCCGCATTGGCTGGCGTCATGGTCGACCAGCGCTTTCTGCACGGGATGGAGCGCCTCGGCCTCGGCGAGACCCTCGACGGTGAGCAGGATCTTGCCGTCGATCTGCGGCAGGAAGGCGATGCAGCTGTTGATCGCTTGCCAGCGGATGCCCTCATCGGCGGCTTCGCCCAGAACGACGGTGCAGGCGCCGCAATCGCCTTCGGCGCAGCCTTCCTTGGTGCCAGAGGCGCGCTCGCCGAGGCGCAGAAAATCGAGCACGGTCGTGGTCGGCGCCGCGTCCTTGACGATGCGGGGCGCGCCGTTCAGGAGGAAGCGAATCTCGCCGCCCATGGGGCAGCCTACCGCTGGGCGAGCGTTCGCGCGAAGCGGAGATTTTCGCGCAAACCGTTGCCTATTGGTGTACGCATGCTATGGGGCCGGCTGTGCGACCGCTTCGCCCTCGAGCTGCGCCAACATCTCGCTGAAATGCGTAACAAGTAACGTTGCGGCGGGTGAGAGATAACGCTCGGCCGCGACGCAGACCGAGAGGATCGAGGGGGGAATGGCGCCATCCTGCAGCGGCCGGTAGACGAGATCGCCGGCCGCCGCCTCGAGCGCGATATCAATGGTTGTAAGATAGGCAACGCCCACCCCGCGGCGGGCGAGCGCCTTCATCACGGCGATGCTGTTGCTCTCGGCGACCGGCTTGAGCTGGACGCGCGATCTCGCAAGCGCCGCATCGAGCACGGCGCGCAGCGACACGGTCTCGGCGCTGATGATGGCGGGAAACTCGGCACAATCACGCAATCTCACGCTCCGCCGCTTGGCGAGCGGATGGTCGGGCGGGACGATCGCGCCCAAGCGATAGCGCTTCGACTGCGCGACGCGGATGGCCGGCGTCAGCGGCGGGTTGAAGAGAATGCCGATTTCCACCTCGCCGGCGCGGAGCCGCCGCAAAACGCCCTCCGAGCCGTGAACATTGGCGGCGAGCGATACCAGCGGGTAGCTGCGGTTGAAGCTTGCAAGCACGTCGGGCAGGAACTCGGCAATCGCCCCTTCCACCACGGCGATCGACACGTGGCCGCGCCGGAGGCCGCGGAGCTCCTCGAGCTGGGCGCGGGCGCGGGTGTAGTCCTGCTGCCAGCGGCGCACGCTCTCGATGAGAATTTCGCCCGCCGCGGTAAGCCGCAGACCGCGCGGCAGCCGCTCGAAAAGCGGCGCACCGAGTTCGTCTTCGAGCTTCAGGATCTGGCGGTTGACGGCAGAGGGCGCGACGTTGAGCCGGTCGGCCGCTTTGCGGATCGAACCCTGCCGCGCGACCTCATCGAAGTAGCGGATGAAGGGCGAGAAGACCGGCATGGGGAGCGGCTAGCTCCCGCGATAGGTGGAATAGGACCAGGGGGTGACGAGCAGGGGTATGTGATAGTGGCCCTCCGCCTCGGCGATGGCGAAGCGGACCGGCACGACGTCGAGGAAGGGCGGATCGGCGAGCGGAATGCCGCGCGTCGCGAAATAGGCGCCGACCGCGAAGCGAAGCTCGTAGCGCCCGATCGGCAGCGGCCGACCGGCGATGACCGGCGCCTCGGTGCGGCCATCGGCATTGGTGCGCGCGCTGGTGATGAGGCGATCGCCGCGGGCCGAGAGCTCGCGCAATTCGATCGCGACCCCGTCGGCGGGCTTTCCGGCATGAGTGTCGAGCACATGGGTCGAGAGGCGACCGGCGACGGCGAGTCGCCCCTCGCCCGCTACCAGGGCGTCGAGGCGGAGCGCGGCGATGCGGTCGATCTCGTCGAGCGCCGTTTCTACCTCGATCTCGGCCGACTGACCTAGGCGGCGTGCGAAATTCGCGAGGACGGACTCCTTGGTGTGGCGGCGCACGCAGATGATGAAGGGGAAGCTGAACTTGGCGCGATAGGCCTCGTTGAGGCGGCGAAACTCGGTCATCTCCGCGGGGTCGAGGCGATCCAGCCCAGCGCTTGCCTGCTCGCTTGTCGAGTCCGCCGTGAGCGCGCCACCCTCTCTCGCCGGCGGCGCAAGCTCGGGATGACCGTGGATGAGCGCGAGGCGCTCTGCCTCGGACGCGGCGCGCACGGCCGCCTTGAGCGCGGCGAAGAGGGCGCCCGCCGTGGCGAAGGGACGCGCCGCGGCGACAGCGGTCGCGACCCAGGGCGCGTGCTCATAGACATTGGCGAGATGGCCCGCGAATTCCGCCGCGGGCGCGCGGTTGAGGGCGGCGAGATCGATCGCGGTCACGGCAGCCTCTCCTCACCGTGGCGGAGTGCCGCCAACCCGACGCCGATGATGCGTCGCTCCTCGTCGCTGATCTCGGTGATGTTGCCGGGCGGCATGGCGGTCGTCAGCACGGCGTTGATCGCGATCTCGCGCGCATGCGCCTTGATGCGCTGGGGCGTGTCGAGGAGCACGTCGGCGGGCGGATGGACGAAGCCCGGCCAGACCGGCTCCGGCATGTGGCAGACGCTGCATCGCGTGGTGACGACATCGGCGGCCGCCGCGAAGGAGCCCGGCACGACGCTCGACTGGCTCTCGCCGGCGAAGCGCGCACCCCACCACGAGAGAAAGGCGATCGCCGTCATGCCGAGCGCGGCCGCGGCCCAGGTCCACCAGGGATTGGGGAGGCCCGCGTGACGGAGATTGTAGAAATGCCGGATGAGGAACCCCATCACCAGCACGATGGCGAAGATGAGCCAGTTGTAGCGCGTGCCGAAAAAGAGCGGGTAGTGATTGCTCAGCATCAGGAACACGACCGGCAGAGTCAGATAATTGTTGTGCACCGAACGCTGCTTCGCCGCGCGGCCGAGTGCCGGATCGGCCGCCTTGCCGGCGAGCAAGGCGGCGATCACCTTCTTCTGATTGCGAATGATGACGACGAACACGTTCGCCACCATCATGGTGCCGATGAGCGCCCCCATCTGGATGAAGGCGCCGCGGCCGCTAAAGACGTGAGTGAAACCCCAGGCGAGTGCCACCAGGAACACGAATCCCACAACCGCGAGGCGGGTATCGTCGCGGCCGAGCGGCGAGCGACAGAGCGCTTCATAGCCGAGCCAGGCGGCGAGCAGCGTCCCGAGGCTGACGGCGGCCGCGGCCGTGATGCTCATATCGAGGACTGCGCGGTCGATGAAGAAGAGATCGGCGCTCCAGTAGTAGGTCACCACCAGGAGCGAAAAGCCGCTGAGCCAGGTGGTATAGGCCTCCCACTTGAACCAGGTGAGTTCGCTTGGAAGCCGCGGCGGCGCGACCAGATACTTGGCCATATGGTAGAAGCCGCCACCATGCACCTGCCACGCCTCGCCGTCCGTCCCTTCGGGCCGCCCGGAATTGGCTTTGAGACTCAGATCCAGGTGGATGAAATAGAAGGAGCTGCCGATCCAGGCGATGCCGGCGATGACGTGGAGCCAGCGCAGCCCGGCGCTCAACCATTCGCTCAGCACGATCTCCATCGCGGTCCTCTCCGAGGGGACGGCGGAGCGCCACCATACGCCGTCGCCTCAGTCCGAGAAAAGAGCCGAGTTTCGGCTAAATCGTTGCCGAAACGCGAACGGGCCGGTCGCCAATCTGGCGCAGCGCCGCCGGAACGGCGATGATATGGATAGGAGGTTCGGCGGCGATGCGTTGGCGATCCGCCGTGCCGTGCCGATGGGATGCAATGACGATGCGCGCCCCCGAAGATCTAGCGCTGACCCTGATGCGCCGCGCCGTCGCGCTCTCGGCCGAGAAAATGGCGGCTGGGTTCGGCGGCCCCTTCGGCGCGATCATCGCGCGCGGCAGCGAGGTCATCGCCAGCGGCTGGAACCAAGTTACGTCGGCCAACGATCCGACCGCGCATGCCGAGATCGTGGCGATCCGCGACGCCTGCCGGGCGCTCTGCTCCTTCAGCCTCAGGGGTTGCGACATCTACACCAGCTGCGAGCCCTGCCCCATGTGCCTCGGCGCCATCTATTGGGCACGGCTCGATCGCGTCTATTACGCCAACACCCGGGCCGACGCGGCGGCGATCGGCTTCGACGATGCCGCGATCTACCGCGAAGTGCAGGCCGGGATCGGCGAGCGCTCGCTGCCGTTCGTGCGTTTGGCGGCGGACGAGGCGCGGCGCGTGTTCGACGCGTGGTTGGCGAAGCCCGATAAGATTCGGTACTGACCCATGGGCGGACGAGCCGCCGGAATGGGCGACTAGGCTGATGACGGAAACCGCTTCCTCATTGCGAGCCGCGGCGAGCGCAAATACCGAAAGCGAAGCCGCGAAGCCGCGTCCGCCTCTTCTCGAGCTCGGGGGCATCGAGAAGCGCTTTCCCGGCGTGCTCGCCAATGACGATGTCGCGCTCGCGATCAGGCCCGGCGAGATCCACGCGCTCTTGGGCGAGAACGGCGCCGGCAAGAGCACGCTCGTCAAGATCATCTGCGGCGTGCTGACGCCCGATGCCGGCACGATCCGCTGGCAGGGGGAGCCGGTCGAGATCGTCAACCCGGCGGCGGCGCGCCGGCTCGGCATTGGCGTCGTCTTCCAGCATTTCTCGCTCTTCGACGGGCTCACGGCCGCCGAGAACATCGCGCTCGGTCTTGCCGAGGCGGGGCAGCGACGGAACCTCAAGCGCCGCATCGCCGCGATTTCCGTGGAATACGGCTTGTCGATCCATCCCGATCGCGCCGTCCACGATCTTTCCGTGGGCGAGCGGCAGCGCATCGAGATCGTGCGCGCGCTGTTGCAGGACCCGAAGCTCCTCATCATGGACGAACCCACCTCGGTGCTGACGCCGCAGGAGGTGGAGCAGCTCTTCGTTACTTTGCGCCGCCTTGCCTCGGAAGGCCGCGCCATCCTCTATATCAGCCACAAGCTCGAGGAGATCACCGCTCTCTGCCAACGGGCGACGGTCATGCGCCTCGGCCGCGTGGTCGCCGAATGCGACCCGCGGCGCGAAACGGCGCGGCGGCTTGCCGAGCTGATGGTGGGCGGCGAGCTCAAGACGCCGCAGCGGCAGAAATCGCCGGACCGTCATGCCGCAGTGCGGCTCGCCGTGAATGGCCTGAGCCTGCGCTCGGAGGAACGCTTCGGGACCGACCTCGACGACATCGACTTCGCCGTTGCCGGCGGCGAAATCCTCGGCATCGCCGGGGTTGCCGGCAATGGCCAGGGCGAGCTGATGGCGGCGCTCACCGGCGAGACGCTGGCGGAAAGCGCGGCGGCCATCGTCATCGACGGGACGCCCGCCGGCCGGCTCGGCCCGGCGGCGCGCCGGCTCTTGGGCGCGGCGTTCGTCCCCGAAGAGCGCAATGGCCACGGCGCGGTGGGCGAGATGACGCTCGCCGAGAACGCCTTTCTGACCGCGCATCGCCGCTTGAAGCTGGTGCGGCACGGCCTCATCGATGAGCGCGGTGCCGCCAACTTCGCCGACGCAGTGATCCGCCGCTTCGACGTACGGACGAGCGGGCCGACAGCGAAGGCGCGGAGCCTCTCCGGCGGCAACCTGCAGAAATTCATCGTCGGCCGTGAAATCCTTCAGAAGCCGGGCGTGCTCGTCATCGCCCAGCCGAGCTGGGGGCTCGATGCCGGCGCCGCCGCTGCGGTGGCGCAGGCGCTGCTCGACCTCGCCGAAGCGGGCGCGGCGGTGCTGATCATTTCGCAAGATCTCGACGAAATCCTCTCGCTGTGCGACCGCATCGCCGTCATTCATCACGGCGCGCTCTCCGCCGCGCGCTCCGTGCACGAGGTCACCGCCGAGGAAATCGGCTTGTTGATGGGAGGGGTGAGTTCCGCTCCTCAAGACGAGGCAGCGCGTGCTCATCCGGCTTGAGTCGCGCGGCGGGCCGTCGCGATGGTGGGCCTATGGCTCGCCCGTGCTGGCGCTCGTTCTGACACTGGTCGCGACCGCCATCATTTTTGCGGCACTCGGCAAGGATCCTGGACGCTCGCTCTACACTTACTTCGTGGCGCCGCTCGCCAGCGCGACGGCGCGGCCGGAGTTGCTGGTGAAGGCGGCGCCGCTCGTTCTTATCGCGGTCGGACTATCGCTGGGCTTTCGCGCCAATGTCTGGAACATCGGCGCCGAGGGTCAGTACACCCTTGGCGCCATCGCCGGAGGTGGCGTGGCGCTGTTCCTTCCCGAGAGCGAGAGCTCGCTGCTGTTGCCGGCGATGATCATCGCGGGCGCGCTCGGCGGCATGACATGGGCGGCGATTCCGGCGTTCCTGCGCACGCGCTTCAACGCCAATGAAATTCTGACGAGCCTCATGCTGACCTATGTGGCACAGCAGCTGCTGATCTATCTCGTCGTCGGACCGTGGAAGGACCCCGAAGGCTACGGCTTTCCTCAGTCGCGGCTCTTCCAGGACGCCGCAACCTCGCCCATCATCGTGCCTGGCACGCGCATCCATCTGGGCGTGCTCGCCGCGTTCATCGCCGTCGCCCTCGGCTGGCTCGTGCTCAAGAAATCCGCGATCGGCTTTCAGTTCCGAGTGATCGGTGCGGCGCCGCGCGCGGCACGGTACGCCGGCTTCAACGAAACGCGGCTTGTCTGGCTCTTGCTGCTGCTGAGCGGCGCGCTCGCCGGTCTTGCCGGGCTCTTCGAGGTGGCGGGGCCGGTCGGACAGCTCACGCCGCAGATCTCGCCGGGCTATGGCTTCACCGCGATCATCGTCGCGTTTCTGGGGCGGCTCAATCCCGTGGGCGTGCTCTTCGCCGGGCTCGTCCTCGCGCTCTCCTATCTCGGCGGCGAAGCGGCGCAGATCGAGCTCGGCATGCCCAACGCGGTCACCGGCATCTTCCAGGGCATCTTGCTCTTCTTTCTCCTCGCTTGCGATCTGTTGATTCTCTACCGGCCACATCTCGTGCGCGCAAAGCCGATCGAGGCGGTGCCATGACGGGCGATTCCGGCCAATTCGTCGCGGCGCTCCTCACCATCATCAGCGCCTCGACGCCGCTCCTTCTCGCCGCCACCGGCGAACTGGTGACCGAGCGTTCGGGCGTACTCAATCTTGGGCTCGAGGGCATGATGCTCATCGGCGCCATCGTCGCGTTCGCGACCGCGGTCGGCACCGGCAGCAGTACGCTCGGCATTCTCGCGGGGATGCTTGCGGGCAGCGCCGCGGCGCTGATTTTCGCCGTGCTGACGCTGCAGTTCCTGGCGAACCAGGTGGCGACCGGCCTCGCGCTCACCATTTTCGGCACCGGCTTGAGCGCGCTCATCGGCAGCGGCTATGTCGGCCGCGGCATCGAGCCGCTGCCGCGCCTGTATCTGCCGGTACTGTCCAACCTGCCGGTGATCGGCCCCATCCTCTTCGGCCAGGACGCGCTCATCTACGCCTCGTTCATCCTGCTCGCCGGCTGCAGCTTTTTTCTCTATCGCACCCATGCAGGCTTGGCACTCCGCTCGATCGGCGAATCGCACGACGCCGCCCACGCGCTCGGCTATCACGTCGTTGGCGTGCGCTATCTCGCGACCCTGTTCGGCGGTGCGATGAGCGGCTTGAGCGGCGCCTATATGTCGCTCGCCTACAGTCCGAGCTGGTCGGAAGGCATGACCGGCGGCCGCGGCTGGATCGCGCTCGCGCTCGTGGTGTTCGCCACATGGCGGCCGGCGCGGCTCCTGCTCGGCGCCTACCTCTTCGGTGCGATTGCCATTCTCCAGCTCTATATCCAAGCCTGGGGTTGGCCGATTCCCTCGCAGTTCCTCACCATGCTACCCTACCTTGCAACCATCGCGGTGCTCGTGCTGATCTCGTCGGATCGCGCGCGAGTGCGGCTCATGGCGCCCGCGTGTCTCGGCAAGCCGTTCTATGCCGCGGGCTGAGGGAGCGATGCGAGCGGACGCGAACAACACGGATATCATGGGGCATAAGGAGGCTCGAATGACGACCACTCGGCGGACTTTCACGAAATGGCTCGGCGCCACCGCGGCATCGACCGCGCTCTTGGGCCAGACACGCCTCGCCCATGCCGAGGCCTACAAGGTCGGTTTCGTCTATGTCGGGCCGGTCGAGGATTTCGGCTACACGCATCAGCACGATGTCGGGCGCAAGGACGTCGAGAAGGCGCTCGGCGACAAGGTGAAGACAACCTTTGTCGAGAACGTGAAGGAAGGACCCGATTCTGAGCGCGTCATCCGCGAGCTCGCCTCGTCCGGGCATGGCCTCATCTTCACGACATCCTTCGGCTTCATGAACCCCACCATCAAGGTGGCGAAGGATTTCCCCAAGGTGAAGTTCGAGCACGCGACCGGCTACAAGCGCGCCGCCAACGTCGCCACATACAACATCCGCTTCTACGAAGGCCGCTATATCCAGGGCGTGATTGCGGCGCACCTCTCGAAGTCGGGCGTCATCGGCTATATCGGCTCGGTGCCGATCCCCGAAGTGGTCATGGGCATGAACGCGTTCATGCAGGGGCTGCGCTCGGTCCGCCAGGACGGCAAGATCAAGATCGTCTGGGTGAACGCCTGGTACGATCCCGGCAAGGAAGGCGATGCGGCAAAAGCGCTCCTCGATCAGGGCGCCGACATCATTGCCCAGCACACCGATTCCGCTGCGCCGCTCCAGATCGCCGAGCAGCGGGGCGTGCACGGCTTCGGCCAGGCGAGCGACATGATCAAGTTCGCGCCCAAGGCGCAGCTGACGTCGTCCATCGACAATTGGGGACCCTACTACATCGAGCGCGTGAAAGCGGCGCTCGACGGCACCTGGAAGGCAGGCGATGTGTGGGGCGGCCTTGCCCAGAACCTACTGGTGATGGCGCCCTACACCAACATGCCGCCCGAGGTCGTGAGCGCCGCGAAGGCGGCGGAAGACGGCATCAAGACCGGCAAGATCGTCATCTTCAAGGGTCCGATCAAGGATCAGGGCGGCCAGGTGAAGGTGAAGGACGGCCAGGTGCTCAATGACGGCGAAATCGCCGGGATGAATTGGCTCGCGGCAGGGATCGAGGGCAAGCTCCCGTCCTGATGCTCGCCATGGAGCTCGCGGCGCCGGGCGGCGCGGATTTCATCGATTGCTTGCCGAAATGCGAGCTCCACATCCATGTGGAAGGCAGCCTCGAGCCGGAGCTTCTCTTCGCATTGGCGCAGCGGAACGGTGTCTCGCTCGCTTATAGGTCGATGGAGGCGCTCCGCCGCGCCTATCAGTTCAGCCGGCTTCAAGATTTCCTCGACATCTACTATCAGGGCATGTCTGTGCTCCGCACCGAACAAGATTTCTACGATCTTGCTTGGGCCTATCTCGAGCGCGCCCGCCGCGACAATGTGCGCTATCTCGAGATGTTCTTCGATCCGCAGGGGCACACCGCGCGCGGTGTGCCCTTCGCCGACGTCATCAACGGACTCCACGGCGCGGCAAAGGACGCTGCGGCACAGCTCGGCATCGAGGCGCGCCTCATCCTGTGCTTCCTCCGCCATCTCGACGAAGCGGATGCCGAGCGGACGCTCGATGACGCGCTCGACCACCGCGACAAATTCATCGGTGTGGGCCTCGATTCGACGGAAGTGGGCCACCCGCCCGAGAAATTCGCCCGCGTCTTCGGCCGCGCGCGCGACGCCGGTCTGTTCCTCACCGCGCATGCTGGCGAGGAAGGACCGCCTGACTTTATCTGGCAGGCGCTCGACATGCTCGGCGTAGAGCGCATCGATCACGGCAACCGCGCGATCGAGGATGCAGCGCTGTTGGCGCGTCTCGCGCGGGACCGTATTCCCTTGACGATGTGCCCGCTCTCCAATCTCCGGCTGTCCGTCACGCCCGATCTAGCGCTCCATCCGCTTCGGCCGATGATGGAAAAAGACATCATCGTCACCGTCAATTCCGACGATCCCGCCTACTTCGGCGGTGGCCTCGCCGACAATTACCGCGCGATCCGCGACGCGCTTCGACTCGACGACCAGGAGATCGCGGCCATTGCGCGGAACGGCTGGCGCGCTGCCTTCATGAGCGATGACGCGAAGGCGGCGGCATTGGCCGCCTTCGATCGTGCGCTTCCAACGCGAGCTTGACGGTCGCAGGAGAGGGCGATTCTCATGGAGACCATCCGCATCACCGCTGGCCCCTTTCGCTTCATGGCGCGGTTTGAAACCGCGGCGGCGCCCAAGACCTGCGCCAAATTCGCGAGCCTCTTGCCATATCGCGAGCGCATCATCCATGTGCGCTGGAGCGGCGAGGCGTGCTGGATTCCGCTGGGCGATCTCGATCTCGGTCTTGGCTATGAGAATCACACGAGCTTTCCCGCACCGGGTCAGATCATCCTTTATCCCGGCGGCATCAGCGAGACGGAGATCCTCCTCGCCTATGGCGGCGTGCGCTTTGCGAGCAAAGTGGGACAACTCGCCGGCAACCATTTCCTCACCATCACCGAAGGCGGCGAGCAACTTCCGGCGCTCGGCAAGATGACGCTCTGGCAAGGGGCGCAAGACATTCTCTTCGAGCGCGGCTAGGGCGCTGCCCGCGGCCATGAACGGCGCCCGCATCCTCCATCGCGTCGACCATCTGGCCGCCATCAGCGAGGATGCGCCGCGGCTCACGCGCACCTATCTCACCGACGCGCACCGGCAGGCGAACGAGCTCGTCGCCGCATGGATGCGCGAGGTTGGCATGGCAGTGCGGACCGATGCCGTCGGCAATGTCGTCGGTCGGTGTGAAGGCCGCGCACCCGGATTGCCGGCGCTGATGATCGGCTCTCATCTCGACACCGTCCGCGATGCTGGGAAATACGACGGCATGCTCGGCGTCGTCGTCGGCATCGAAGCCGTCGCGGCCCTGCGCGCCGCAGGCGAGCGCAAGGATTTTGCCCTCGAAGTCATCGGCTTCGCCAACGAGGAGGGGGCGCGCTTCGGGGTGACGCTTACCGGCAGCCGCGCGATCGCCGGCACGTTCGATTCCGCGCAGCTCGCGAGCCGAGACGCCGAGAGCGTGACGATGGCCGACGCCATGCGCGACTTCGGCCTGGATCCCACCAAGATCGGTGCTGCGGCGCGCCGGCGCGACGAGCTTCTCGCTTATGTCGAAGTCCATATCGAGCAAGGGCCGGTGCTCGAGGCGCATGATTTGCCGCTCGGCGTCGTCACTGCGATTTCCGGCGCGACGCGGCTCATGGTCGAGCTCAAGGGTCTCGCCGGCCACGCCGGTACCGTCCCGATGACGCAGCGACAGGACGCACTTGCCGCGGCGGCGGAGGCGATTCTCGCGGTGGAGCGTCATTGCCGGGGCACCGCCGGGCTTGTCGGCACGGTCGGCCGCATCGAGGTGTTGCCCGGCGCGATCAACGTCATTCCCGGCAGCGCGTGTTTCGCGATCGATATCCGCGCCGAGCAGGATGCCGATCGCGCGGCGGCGGTCGATCGCGTGCTCGACGCGCTCGTCCAGATCGCGAAGCGGCGCCGGATTGGCGCCGATGTGAAGAGGCTGCACGAGGCGCCGAGCTGCCGCTGCGCGCCATCGTTGATCGCCGCGCTCGAGCGCGCGATCGAAGCGGGCGGCCGCAAATCCATGCGTCTGCCGAGCGGCGCCGGCCACGACGCGATGGCGGTCGCGGCGATCGCCGATGTCGCCATGCTCTTCGTGCGCTGCAAGGCCGGCATCAGCCACAATCCTGCCGAGTCGATCACCCCCACGGACGCGGCGCTCGCAGCGGAAACGCTATTGCGCTTCATTCGTGCCTTCGCGCCCGCAGCGCGCGGCGCTTAATTCAGCGGAGCTGCTTGCTCAGTCCGGCAAAGCGCTC
This sequence comes from Allostellaceae bacterium, assembly GCA_035945115.1. Lineage (GTDB taxonomy): Bacteria > Pseudomonadota > Alphaproteobacteria > ATCC43930 > CGMCC-115725 > DAHUYF01. The sequence continues at coordinate 84,979 of DASZAN010000194.1, read as the reverse complement.
GGCGAGCATCATAACCAGGAGGGCAAAGACGATCAGCACGCCCGAGGCGGCGGCGGCACGGACGTCGAGATCGGTGTCGATGATCTGCCAGAGATGAATTGGCAGCACCTCCGTGCGCGCGTCGGAGAGAAAAAGCGACACCGGAATATTGTCGAAGGACGCCATGAAGGCGAGAAAGGCGCCGGCGGCGACGCCGCGGCCGATCAGCGGCAAGGTCACGCGGCGGAAGGTGTAGAAGCCGCCCGCACCAAGGCTTTCCGAGCTTTCGAGCAGCGCCGGGTCGAGCTGCGACAGGCTCGCGATCGTCGTGCGCAGCACGAAGGGCACGCACACCACGACATGGCCGAGCGCCAAGGTCACGAGCGACAGGGGTACGCGCATCAAGCTCAGATACATGAGCGCGGCGAAGCCGAAGGCGAGCGCCGGCAGCAGCAACGGCGACATGAAGAGGGCGTCCGCCGCTTTCGCCCAGCGATCGCGGCGGCGTCCGATTGCGAGCGCGCCCGAGGTCCCGAGCAGCACCGAGAGCGCGGTCGCGATGACGGCGACCTCGAGGCTGTTGAGTGCCGCCTGCTGCATCTGCCGCGCCTCGAGAAGCGCCGCATACCAGCGGAGCGATAAGCCGTCCGGCGGAAACTTGAGCGAGTAAGAGCTGGTGAAGGACGTCATCAGCACGATGAGGGTGGGGGCGGCGAGAAAAAGCACGGCAATGCCGGCAAGCGCCACCATCGCGCCGTCGAAGATGAGGCGCTCGCCGTCGAGCCGATGGCTACGCATAAACCTGCGCCCGCTTGGCGCGGCCCATGACATTGAGCAGGAACACCACCAGCAGCACGGAGATCATGAAGACGATGGAGAGCGCGGCGGCGAAGGGCCAATCATTGGCACCCGTCGCTTGCTGGTAAATGAAGAGCGGCATGTAGAGAAGACGAGCACCACCGATCAGAGTTTGCGTAATGAAGGCCGTGACGCAGGCGGCATAGACGAGAATGCATCCTGCCGCCACGCCGGGGAGGCTTAAAGGCAAGGTCACGCGGCGGAACGTGCGCCAGCGTCCGGCGCCGAGCGCCGCCGAGGCGTCGGCGAGATTTGGGTCGATGCGCTCCAACGTCGTCAGCAGCGGCAGCACCATGAGGGGCATTTGCACCTGCGCCAGCACCATGACGACGCCAAATTCGCTGAACAGCAGCCGGAGCGGCTCGTCGATTGCCCCCACCGCCGCGAGTGCCTTGTTGAGGATGCCCTGCCGGCCCAGGATCACGATCCAAGCGAAGGTGCGGACGACAACGCTCGTAAGGATGGGCAAGACGACGAGAAAAAGGAGAAAGCGACGAAGCTGCGGCCTGCCGGTCGCGCAGAGCCAAGCCAAGGGATAGCCGAAGACAAGGCAAACGAGCGTCGCCTTGACGCCGAGCCACAGGGTGCCCAGCAGCACGCCGAGCGTGAAGGTGTCGAAGAAAACTCGGCGATATTCTGCGACCCCATGCGTTCTGAAGCCGGGATCGCCGAAGAGGCTCACCGCGGCAAGAACAAGAAGCGGGGCCAGGAAAAACGCGACGAAGAACAACCCCAGCGGCAGCACCAGCTGCCACTCTTCCCACCGAAAAAAGCGGCCGCGACCCCTCAAATCTTGATCTCTCGGTTGAAGCGCTCGATGGCGGCACTCCGCCCCGTGTTGATCTTCGCCCAATCGAAATAGACGAGCTTGGCGAGGTCGGCCTGCGTCGCCGCGATGACGCGCGTCGCCTCGCCTTCGAGCGTCACCTTGCTGTTCGTGGGAATGACATCATAGGGCGGCTTCTGCATCTCGGACTGGAGGTCGGGCGCGATATGCGCGTCGATGTAGGCGAGCGCGAGCTCTGGCTTCTGCGCGCCCTTGACGATGTGCAGGCTCGTGCGCCAGGCGGGGACACCAGTTTCGAGCTTGGCGAACGCCAAATCGACCCCTTTCGACTTGAGCGTCTGCACGAAATTGAAGTTGTAAGGCGCGATGTCGATCTGCTCCTGCTGAAAGAGCGCGGCATGCGCGCCGAGATTCGCGGAAATCGCGCCGACATTCGGCAAAAGCTTCTTGAGCGCGGCGAAGGCGGGCTCAAGGTCGGTTTCGCCGCCGCCGTTGACGCGGGCGAGATCGACCATGAAGGCCATGCCGAGCGTGCTATTGAGCGCGGTAAGGCCGACCCGTCCCTTGTAGGCGGGATCGAAGAGGCCGTTCCAGGAGGTCGGCACCTTCTTGATCTTTTTCGGGTTGTAGCCGATGCCGATCGCCTGGATCGAGATCTTCGGCCCCCACTCGTCTTGGAACACCGGGAGTAGCTCGCCGTAGTGGCGCGACTTCGCCACCGGAAATTTTTCGAAGAGGTCCTGCGCCAGTGCATCGAGCAGTGGGCCCTCGTCCATGATCGCCACATCGAAGGGCGGGGTCGCTCCCTTGGCGGCCGAGAGCTTCGCCACCTCGTCGGTCGCCAACATGATGGTGAGCGTCACCTCGGCGCCGGTCAATTTGCTGAAATACGGCACCAGCAGGGTCTTGTGCGCATCGTTCCACGTGCCCGGGAAGGTCGCCGCGACGAGGTTATCGGCTGCCCGGGAAAGCCGCGATGTCACAGCCCATGCGCCGCAGGCGATGCCGCTTGCCAACAGATGACGGCGTGTCATTCCAGAGGTGCTCATCTTGGCCTCGCTCTCTTTTTCAGCGACCGGCATCGCCGGCCGCGAACACGGCGCATGACTCCGCCGACGCGACTGCGAGATGGACGCGATCACCCAAGCGCAAAACTCCGCCCTCGCTCTCGCCATCCCGCGTCGTCGCCAATTTAAGCACGCGGCGATCGCCGGTTTCCACTTCATAAATCGTCGTCGCGCCGAGCGGGAGGGCGGCTTTGATGATCCCGGCGATGCGATCAGGAGCGGGCTCGCCCTCGACGCGCAGCCGCTCAGGCCGGACGGCAAGGAGCACGCGAGCGCCCACCGCGAAGCGGCCCACCGCGACCCCAAGGAGCGTCACGCCACAGTCGAGGCGGACGGCGATGCCAGTGTCAATCGCGCCGACCACCTCGCCAGGGAGAAGGTTGGTCGTGCCGACGAAGGCGCTGACGAAGACGCTCGCCGGCCGGTCGTAGATATTCATGGGCGAATCGAATTGCTCGACACCACCCCGGTGCAGCACCGCGATGCGGTCTGCCATGCTGAGCGCCTCTTCCTGGTCATGAGTGACGATGATCGTCGTGATGCCGTACTCCCGCTGCAGGCGCTTGATCTCGATCTGCATGTCGAGCCGCAGGCTCTTGTCGAGCGCACCGAACGGCTCGTCGAGGAGGAGAATACGCGGCTCGACCGCGAGCGCACGGGCGAGCGCCACGCGCTGTTGCTGTCCGCCCGAAAGCTCGCGCGGCAGACGTTCGGCAAATCCTGCCATCCGCACCAGCGCCAGCATCGCCTCGACCCGGGTTTGCGCGATCTTGCCCTTGATACCGCGCGCGTCGAGCCCGTAGGCGATGTTGTCGGCGACGCTCATATGCGGGAAAAGGGCGTAATTCTGGAAGACGATACCGACGCGGCGATGACTGGGCGCCAGATGATCGACGCTCTCGCCGTCGATCAGCACGCGGCCGAGGGTCTGTCGCGTGAATCCGGCAATGATGCGGAGCAAGGTGGATTTGCCGCAGCCGCTCGGGCCGAGTAGCGCCACCATTTCGCCCGCCGCCACCTCGAGCGTCACCTCGCGCACCGCCGTCACCGCACCGAAGCGATGGGTGATGGCATCGAGAAAGAGCGTGTGGCTGCGGCCGGGGTTGGCGATTGCCATAGGTCACCCGCGCGTGGCGGCAGGAAGGCGGAAGGTCTGTCGAGCGGGGTGGGTGGACATCCGGTATCGAGGCAAAATTGCGAATCGCGTAACGCCATCATCATGCCATACTCAAGCGGATGAGAGCAGGCGGCAAAACGCTTCCGGAGGTTTTGAGCGCATGACCGACTATCCCCGCGACATGGTGGGCTATGGACGGACCCCGCCGGTGGCGCGCTGGTCAAACGGCGCGCGGCTCGCCCTCCAGATCGTCCTCAACTACGAGGAAGGCGCTGAGAACAACATCCTCCATGGCGATGCCGCATCGGAGGCGTTCCTCTCGGAAATCATCGGCGCCAAGCCGCTTCAGGGCCAGCGCCACATGAACATGGAGTCGATCTACGAATACGGCAGCCGCGCCGGCTTCTGGCGATTGATGCGGCTCTTCGAGGAGCGCAAGATCCCCATCACTGTTTTCGCCATCGGCATGGCGCTGGCGCGCAATCCGGAGGCGGCGCGCGCGATGGTCGAAGGCGGGCACGAAGTGGCGAGCCACGGCTGGCGCTGGATCGACTATCAGAATGTCGAGGAAGAGACCGAGCGGGCGCATATCCGGCTCGCGGTCGAGGCGATCGAGAAAGCGACCGGCGTGCGGCCGCTCGGCTGGTATACGGGGCGGATGAGCCCGCGCACGCGCCGTCTCGTCGTCGAGGCGGGCGGCTTTCTCTACGACGCCGATTCCTACGCCGACGACCTTCCCTATTGGGTGAAGGTCGAGGGGCGCCACCATCTCATCGTTCCCTACACGCTCGACGCCAACGACATGCGCTTTGCCACGGCGCAGGGCTTCAACGCCGGCGACCAATTCTTCAATTATCTCCGCGACAGCTTCGACGTCCTTTATGCGGAAGGCGGGTATGCGCCGAAGATGATGTCGGTGGGGCTGCACTGTCGGCTCGTCGGCCGGCCCGGCCGCTTTGCCGCGCTCATGCGCTTCCTCGATCACGTCCAGAAGCACGCAGGCGTTTGGATTTGCCGGCGCGTCGATATCGCGCGGCACTGGCGCTCGCTCTACCCGCCGGCGGAAGGTGGGCGATAGGCCGCTTCAGGCAGAGCGGCGCGGTGCGCTGGCGACGCGGGGGTGATCGAGGCTCGTCGTATACTTCGGGCTCGCACCGCCGGGCGCGCCCCAGCCGGTTACCGCCGGGCCGAAGAATTCAGCATTCACCGCGAGAAAATCCGCTTCGCTCGTCGGCACGGCGTCGTCTTCGAAGATCGCCTCCACCGGACAGACGGAGAGGCAGAGGCCGCAATTGATGCACTCATCGGGCTGGATGTACATCATCCGCCCGCCCTCATAGATGCAGTCGACCGGACAGACATCCATGCAGGCGCCGTCCTTCACATCGATGCAGGGCGAGACGATGACGTAGGTCATCGCCCGGTCCAGCGCGGCGGACGCTTCTCGCGGAAGGCGCGCACGCCTTCCTCCTGATCGGCCGAGGTCAGCGCTGCAATGAGAGCGGGGAGGCGAAGCTGCTGCGCCTCTTTGGCACTGAGGGCAGCGCCGTTCCGCACCATCTGCTTGATGGCGCGGAGCGACAAGGGTGCGCAGGCGAGGACGTCGTCGACCCAGCGCTGGACGGCGTCGTCGAGCTGCGCCGCCTCCACCACCTCGTTGACGAGGCCAAGGCGCAGCGCTTCTTCGGCGGCGATGCGCCGGCCCGTCAGCAGCAGACCCGTCGCCCAGACATGCGGGATGCGGCGAGGCAGCAGCGCGATGCCGCCGTCGAGCGCCAAACGGCCGACGCGCGGTTCCGGCAATCCGAATGTCGCATGGCGCGCGGCAATGACGATGTCGCAGCCGAGCACCATCTCCATGCCGCCGCCCAGCGCATGTCCGTTAACGCGGGCGATCACCGGCACGTCGAGCGTGTCGCGGAGCGCAATGCCGCCGAAGCCGCCAGGCCGTTCGGCCGCCCAATACTCGAGACCGCTCTTGCCGCCCTCCGACTTCATGTCGGCGCCGGTCGAGAAGGCACGCTCGCCGGCACCGGTGAGAATGACGCAGCGCACGCGCGCGTCGCCCTCGATCGCTTCCCAGATGCCGATGAGCGCCCGCTCCGCCGCGGCATCGACAGCGTTCATCCGGTCCGGGCGGTCGATGATGACTCGCGCCACGCCGCGATCGTCGAGCGCGTAGCGAATGCCCGCTTCCGTGCTCACATCACCACCCGGGCGCGGCGCAGCTCGTCGACGATATCGGCGGGATAGCCGAGCTCGCGCAATATCTCGCCGGTGTGCTCGCCGAGCTGCGGCGATGCGCGGCGGACGCAAAACGCCGTCTCGTCCATGGTAAGCGGCGTCCCGATGAAGCGGTTTCCCGCGATGTCGACGACGGTACCATTGATCTCGGTCTGCGGCGCGGCGAGCGCCTCGGCCATGGTCTGCACGGGCGCACAGAGCAGATCCTGCGCCTCGAGCCGCGCCAGCCAATGCGCCGTCGTGTTGGTGGCGAAGCGCTCGCGGAACATGCCCTGCAGCACCGATTTGTGCTCGGCCATCCCGGCGAATGTCGCGTAGCGCGGCTCCGCCGAGAGATCGGGGAGATCGAGCGCGCGGCAGATGTCCTGGAGCGCGTTGGGTTTGAACGCGCCCACCAGCACGAGCGCTCCATCAGCGGTGGGGAACACGCCCGTCAGCGGAAAGCCGCCCCAATTGAGGTCGCTTCGGCGCTGCAGCCACATCGCCGCTTCCTGCATTTGCAGCGCAAGCAGCGACTCGAAGAGCGACACGGCCACCTCTTGGCCGCGCCCGGTCTTTTCGCGCTGAAGCAGCGCGAGCAGGATCGCCTGCACCAGATGCATGCCCGCGGTGTAGTCGCCGAAGGTGGTGGCGTAGACGGAAAGCGGGACGCTCGCATCGGAGCGCCGCGCCATGACCCCGGAGAGCGCCTGGGCGAGCACATCCTGGCCGCCCTTATGCGCGAGCGGCCCGCGCCGGCCGAAGCCGGAGCCGAAGGCGCAGATGATGCGGGGATTGATGGCGGACAGCCTCTCATAGCCGAAACCCATCCGTTCCATGACGCCAGCGCGGAAATTGTTCACGACCACGTCGGCGGTTTTGACAAGGTCATAGATGATCGCCTTGCCGCGCTCGCTGCGCACGTCGATGGTGAGGGAACGTTTGTTGCGGTTGAGGCTGGCGAAAACCGGATTGTCCGGTCCGTCAGGATCGTCGCGGATGGAATGGCGGTGAATGTCGCCGCTCCCGGGACGCTCGATCTTGATGACGTCGGCGCCGTAATCGGCCAGCACTTGCGTCGCGCACGGGCCCATCATCACTTGCGTGAAGTCGATGACCCGCAGGCCGGAGAGCGGTTGCGCGCTCATTCGGCGGCGGCCTCGCAGCTGGCATTGGCGGCGGGACGGTCGCCAGGATCGGCGTTTTGCGCACGGAGCGTCCGCTGGAGTTGCCCGACGTCGACCGCGTCGACCGTCACACCGGCACTACGCGCCAGCGCTGCGGCGACACCTGCGGCCTCGCCCATCGCCATGCACGGCGGAATTTCGCGCGAGATCCGCTGCGCGGTCGGCGTCGCGGAGTAATGGCGGCCGGCGACGATAAGCTGTTTCACGCCGCGCGGCAGCAGCGCGCGGTAGGGCGTGTAGTAATCGCGACCGCGCGCGATGCTGTCGGGGAAGTGGCGGCGCTCCGTCACATCCTCTTTCGTCACGACATATTCGCCTTCGAGCAGCCGCGTCTGGCGAATGCCCAATTGTGGCGCCACATCGACGACGACGCATCGTTCGAAGCCCGGCATCTTTGCGCGCACGAAGGCGACGATCTTTTCGATGCGCTGTCGCCCCGCCATGTCGGCCCGCGTGAGGTCGGCGACCTTGAGCCCGTCATACCCCGTCATGTGGGGGCAGTTGCACCAGACGATGCCGGGAAGCGGCGTCTTCAGCCACCATTTGTCCCAGGAGCCGCCGATGATGCGCTTCGCCTCGCGGTCGACCGCAGCGAAGGCCGTGTGCTCCTCATATTCGAAGCGTTCGGCCGCTTCCGTGTCGACATTGCCGAGCCGGAATACGGTGGTGACGATGTAAGAGCCGGCGGTGCAGGGCGCGCCCGCCGCGGCGGCGACGTCGAGATCGCCCGTCGCATCGACGACGACCTCGCCAAGGATCGCCTGGCGACCTTCCTTGCTCTCGGCGACGACACCGCGGATGCGGCCGTCTTCGACAATGGCGCGGCTGAACCAGGAGTGCAGGCGGAGATCGATCCCGGCCTCGCTCACCATCTCGTTCGCCACGAGCTTGTAGCCGTCGGGGTCAAAGGCGGTCGCATAGCAGATTGGCTGCGGCTTCTGATGCGAGTGGAAATCGAACACGCCCCAGCGCGACCACTTGCGCCAGAGCGCAGCATCGGAGCGCCGGTCCTCCTCAGGAGGCGTCACGGCGAGGCCGCGGCGCTCGAGCCGCTCGATCATCTCGGCGCAAAGACCGCGGACGCTGACCTCGGGCCCGTTGCACATGTCGTCGAGCACCAGCACCATGCCGCCCGAGGCGAGCCCGCCCAGATAGGGGTAGCGCTCGAGCAGCGCTACCTTGAGCCCATTGCGCGCGCCGGCGACCGCGGCGGCAATGCCGGCGGGGCCGCCGCCGACCACGACGAGATCGGCACTCGCCGCCACCGGAACGCGTCGATCCGGCTCCGCGACCGACAGACTGTCGATCATGAGATCCTCCTGATGTCCATGCCCCTCATGCCGCACGCCCGGCATTCCAGGTGATGACGCGCCGCTCGATGAGCGAGATGAGCGCGAAGAAGAGCGCCGAGAAGGTCGAGCCCACGACGATGGTGGCGTAGAGCAGCGCTGAGTCGAAATTGTACGTCGCCTGAATGATGAGCGCGCCGATGCCGATATTGGAGCCGATCCACTCGCCCACGATCGCGCCGATCACCGCCGTCGATGCCGCGATCTTCAGTGCGGAAAAGAGGTAGGGCAGCGAGTTCTGCACGCGCAGCTTGAAGAACACCTCGCGCGAACGCGCCGACAGCACGTGCATGAGATCGAGCTGCTCCTGGCTCACATTGCGCAAGCCGCGTGTCATGTTGACGAGCGTCGGAAAGAAGCAGATGAGCGCGGCGATGGCGATCTTGGGCTCCATGCCGTTGCCGAGGAGAAGCACCAGGATCGGCGCCTTCGCCACCACCGGAATGGTGTTGATCATGACGGCGATCGGGAAGAAGGCCTCCTCCATGGTGCGACGAAGGACGAAAGAGGTCGCGACCAGTGTCGCGGCGATGTTGCCGAGCAGGAATCCCAGCACCGCCTCGATCGCGGTCGGCGCCAGGTTGGTCATAAGCATCGGGAATTTCGCCTTGAGCGTCGCCGCGACCGCCACCGGCGAGGGGGCGATGAAGGGTTGAATGTCGAAGAAGACGACGGCGAGCCACCACGCGAGGAGGACGCCGACAAGAGCAACGATCGGCAAGAGGCGCTTGCGCCACAAGAGCCGACGCTGGCGGGCGTCGAAGCGCGCCTGCGCCTCCTTGTCCTGGGCAAAGGCGCCGCCGAGCGGCGCGGTGACGACGCTGTCGGCCATCAGCAGGTCTCCAGAATGCGGCGCAAGCGCGCGGCTTGCTCGACGAATTGCGGCGTCTCGCGCAGCGCAAGCCCGCGCGGCGCGGGAAGATCGATCGCGACGCGCTCGCGCACACGCCCCGGACGCGCCGCGAGCAGCAGCACCTCTTGGCCGAGGAACGCCGCCTCGTAGATCGAATGGGTGACGAAGAGGATGGTGGTTTCCGTCTCCTGCCAGATCTGCAACAGCTCCTCGTTGAGGCGGTCGCGAGTGATTTCGTCGAGCGCGCCGAAGGGCTCGTCCATCAGCAACAGCTTCGGCCCATAGATGAGCGCGCGGGCGATGGCGACGCGTTGGCGCATGCCGCCCGAAAGCTCGTGCGGATAGGCCTTCTCCCATCCGGCAAGACCGACGAGCTTGATGAGCGCCTCGGCCGAGCGCGCGCCGGGCCCGGCTCGCCCGCCGCCCACTTCGAGCGGCAACCGCACATTGTCGAGGACGCTTCGCCAGGGGAGCAATGCTGCATCTTGGAAGACGAAGCCGATCTCGCGGCGGCTTCGCGCCACCGCCGGCGCCTCGCCCAGGACGGCGACCGAACCGTTTGTCGGTGGGACGAGATCGGCGACGAGGCGCAGCAAGGTCGATTTGCCGCAACCGGATGGACCCAGCAGGCTCAAGAAGCCGCCGCGCGGCACGCGCAGATTGATGCCCTCGAGCGCCGTCACCGTGCCGCGCTCGGTGGTGAACCGCACGCTCACATCGCTGCAGTCGACCGCCGGCGTGGCAGCCGGCACGGGCGTCGCTTCCATCTCTCGGTCGAGCGCGAAGGCCGTCATGCGCGCGTTATACCTTCGGCCGCTGGTCGGCGGTGGCGTCGAGGATCGACCTCGTGATGACATCCTCGAGCTTGGGCGGGCCGGCGGAGAATTGCTTCAGCGAGTCCCAAAGCGCGATCTGCTCGGCCCAGATCGCGGGATCGAAGGTGCCCCAGCCCTTCTCCTTGGTCTTGGCGTTGAAGCAGAAATGAAGGAGCGCGCGGCTCCCTTCGATCTCGTCATCGCGTACCAGGTTCGGATAATCCTGGACCAGGAAATCGACGGCCTTCTCGACATTGGCGTTGGCCCAGGCCCAACCGCGCGCCGCCGCTCTTGCATATCCCGCGAGCATCTCCGGCTTCTTCGCGATCGTGTCGCGCGTCGCATAGTAAGGGAGCGCGTAGAGCCGCACGCCCACGTCCCACAGCCGCATGTCGATGCGCTCGGGTCCCAGCACCTTGAGGGTCGTCGTGTTGGAGAGCCAGCCGCTCACCACGTCGGTCTGGCCGGTGAGGAGCGGCGTCATCTCCGAGCCGATGACGACCACCTCGACGTCCTTCTCGGGGATGTTGTGCTTCTTCATGAGCGCCGCGAGCAGAATCTTCGCCGTCGCCTGCACGCCCACCTTCTTGCCGACGAGGTCTTGCGGCGTGCGCACGGGCTTCTTGGGAAGCGAATAATAGGCGTAGGGATGTTCCTGCGCGCCGATGGCGAAGCAGGTGACGGGTATCTTCTGCGAGGCGGCGAGCATGAGCGAGGGGCTCGAGGAGAGCTGGCCGATCTCGAAACGCCCCGAGGCGACGATGGCAACGCCGTCGATGTTGGGGCCGCCCGGTTGGATCGCGAGGTTGATATGCTCTTCCTCGAAATATCCGAGGTGCGTCGCCGCGATCTCGCCGAGCTGATTGTTGCCGGCGAGCCAGCCGAGCTGGAGGTTCACCGTCTGCGTCTTGCTTTGCGCGAAAACGCTGCGCGGGATCGCCACGCCGGCGAGCGCTGCGCCGCCGCCCGCGATCACCGCCCGCCGGCCGATCCGCCTCCCTCTGCGCATGCTGCCTCCCTCCTCTTCTTCGTTCATGGGGCGCCATTCCCACCATGCAAGTGTAGGAAGGGTGGGTGCTCTCGAATAGAAGAGATTTTCGGCGGGGGTGCTGCTATTCTGGCAGCGCTACCCGAGGTGAGGCTTGCACGCGGCGGTCCTCAAATATCTCGACCAAGTCGCCCGCGACGGCTCAATCCGCAAAGCGGCCGAAGCTCTTCACGTCGCCTCCTCCGCCGTCAACCGGCAAATCCTTCGCCTTGAGGCGCAGCTTGGGGTGTCGCTCTTTGAGCGGCGGCGGAGCGGCGTCTCGCTCACCGCCGCCGGCGAAGCGCTGCTCCGCCACGTGCGCGACACGCAAGGCGATTTCGAGCGCGTCCGAGCCGAAATCGCCGGCTTGGGCGGCGTCGTTACCGGCGAAGTGCGGATCGTCACCATCGAATCGCTGCTCGTGCGCTTTCTGCCGCCGGTCATCGCCGAGCTCACCGAACGCCATCCCGCGGTGTCGTTCACGCTCCTCAACGTCGATCCGAGCCACATGGCGGAAGAGCTGCGCTCGGGGCGCAACGATCTCGCGGTGCTCTTCGTCAACAATCAGCTGCGCGGCTACGAGCTCATCGCCGAATTCCCGACCGCCGTCGGCGCACTCATGCGGGCCGACCATCCGTTGGCGCGCCGCCGGGAGGTGACGCTCACGGAATGCGCCGATTATCCGGTGGTGATGCTGCACGACCGCTGGCTGCTCGACGCCATCATGGCAACGGAATTCGCGGAAAGCGGCGCACGCCTCTCGCCGCGCGTCATCTCCAACTCGATCGAATTCATGCGGCAGATCATCAGGAGCGGCGTCGGCATTGGCTTCTTCACGCCGATCGGCTTCCTCGACGAGATCCGCCGCGACGAGCTCGTCCATGTGCGCTTGGCCGAGCGCGGGCTCGCCAACAGCCGCATCGGCATCCTCGTGCCTTCCGGCGGGCGCACCCCTTCGCTCGCGGCACGCCTCGCCATCGATCACATCCGCGAACATTTCCTCGCCTTCTCGCGCGAGCTTTCCGCGCCAACCGACCAGCCGGCGAAGCCGACGCGCGCACCGCGTCGGGCCAGCCGAGTACGGCGCTGACGCGACGATGCCGGCACTTGTCCTATCGGGCGGCACGATCCTCACCGTCAACGCCGACGACGAGCTGATCGCCGCTGGCGATCTTCGCGTCGAGGGCTCGCTCATCGCGGCGCTCGGACCGGCCGGGACCTTGGCGGCGCCTGGCGACACGGTGATCGATTGCCGCGACACCCTCATCACGCCCGGGCTCGTCAACGTGCACACCCATGCGGGCGCGGCGTTGCTGCGCGGTGTCGTCGAGGACGCGCCGCGCGCGTTCTGGCACGCCGGCTATGCCGTGCCCAGGCAGGAGCGTCTCGGCGCCGACGACTATGTGCTCTCGGCGCGGGCCGCTTGCGCCGAGTTCCTTCTGAATGGCGTCACCACCATTGCCGACCGCTTCAGCGGCATGGAGCGCATCGGCGCGGCGATCGCCGAGAGCCGCATCCGCGCTGCGGTGGGCGAGACGCTGCGCGGCACAGCGACGACGCGCGATTGGTACGCCGCCGAGGCGGTCATCGAGCGCTTCGGCGTCGATCCCGCCGCCTCGCGCGTCTTTGCCGGGATCGCGCCCCATGCGCTCGACAGCTGCGGCGACGACCTCCTGAGGGAATGTGCGAGGCGCGCCGAGCGCCTCGGTGCGGCCGTCTTTGTTCATGTGGCACAGAGCGCCCCCGAAATCGCGGCGGTGAAGGCGCGCGGGCACACCGGCGCGCTCGCCTGCCTCGAAGCGTGCGGACTCGTCGGTGGCCATGTTGTCGCCGCCCATTGCATTTATCTCGAGGAGGCCGAACTCGCCCGATGGCCGCAAAGCGGCATCGCGATCGCGCATTGCCCGGCGAGCAATCTCAAGATCGAGGCGCGCACCTTGCCGCTTCACCGCTTGCTTGGGCGCGTGCCGATTGGCCTCGGCACCGACTGGACGGCGAGCGACAACGCGATGGATCTCCTCGCCGAGGCGCGGATCGCGGCGCTCGTCGGCAAGCTTCTCGCCGATGATCCCGAGGCGCTGCCGGTGCGGAGCATGATGCGGATGCTGACGGTCGACGGCGCGCGCGTACTCGGCATCGACCATCTCGTCGGCAGCATCGAGCAAGATAAACGCGCCGATCTCGTCGTCTTCGACCTACGCCAGCTCGAGGCTAACCCGCGCCACGATCTCGCCGCCAACCTCGTTTATTCGATGAGCACGCGCGCGGTGCGCGATGTCATGGTGGACGGCGACCTGCTCGTCCGCGACTTCCGCCTCACCTGGGCAGATGCGGAGGTAGTGGCGCGATCGCACGAGCGGGTTGCGGCGAAGCTCCGTTCAGCCGGGCGATCGGATCGCCTCTAGCGGCGGCGGCGCTTGATCGAGGCTCGATACTTCGTTCGTGAGCGTGGTGCGGCGCATGTCGCGGACTTCCGCATGGTCGTAGCGCCGCGCGCGGTGCATCGTGGCGCGATTGTCCCACATGACGAGATCGTGCTGCCGCCAGACATGGGCATAGACAAATTGGCGCTGCGTTGCGTGCTCGGTGAGATCGCGCAGCAGGGCGCGCGCCTCGGGCACCGGCCAGCCCTCGATCGCACCAGCATGGCTCGAGAGATAGAGCGAAAGCCGCCCCGTCGAGGGGTGGCGCCGCACCAGGCGCTGGCGAACGGGCGCCCATTTCTCGCGCTCCTCCTCGGTGAAATCGGTGAAGCCCAGGACGGCGCGCGAAAAGAGTTGGCTGTGCAGACAGATGAAATCTTGAATCTCGCGTTTCATGTCATCGTCGAGGGCGTCGTAGGCGGCGCGCATGTCGGCGAACTCGGTGTTGCCGCCGCTCGCGGGAATGCGACGGGCTGATAGAATCGAATATTTCGCCGGCACCGGCTTGAACGAGCTGTCGGAGTGCCAGAGTTGGTTGCCGAGCCCGAAGAGCCGGCGCCGATCGTCGCGCGCCAGCACGCGTTCGTGCTTATCGAGGTTCGAGATGTCATTGAGCTCCATGCTGAGCCGCCGGTCTTCCGGCGCAGCGATGTCGCCCGTCGCCTGCTCGAGCGGCCCGAGGCTCCGGCTGAAGGCGATGTGCTGCGCGTCGTCGATCCGCTGGTCGCGGAAGATGAGTACAGCAAAACAATCCATGCCGGCATGGATCGCCGCGACCGCGTTCGGCGAGAGCGGCCGCGTCACATCACAACCCGAAACCAGGCCGGCAAAGAACGGGCGGTTCGCGGGATCGGTGGGGGCGACGGTGAGGCTCATGGGCGAAGAGGCTAGCGCGTCTCGGGCGCTGGGGAAAAGAACCCAATTTTTTTGCCGCTATGAGCCGGCGTCAACCACTCTAGAAATCGTCGCAAGCAGGACGTGATCGTGAACGGGCTTTTCCAGATAGGCATCGACCCCGAGCCCGAGGGCACGATCTCTGATCGCGCGGTTGCCCCGTCCGGTCAGCAAGATGACCGGGAGGTGAAGCGCCGCCGCTTGGCGCGACTCGAGGAAATCGAGTCCCGTCGTTTGCGGGAGATCCTGGTCGAGAATGAGACATTGCCGTGCCCCAGGCCGGTAATGTCGGACGAATTCCGTCGCCGAGGCAAAATCTTCGACGGCAATGCCGTAGGATTCGAGTAGGATCTTGAGAGCATCCCGCACCGCGTCATCATCATCGACAATGAAGACCTTGCTCGCGATAGCCTTCATGATCACCCCGTGATCCTGAGGACAATCATGAACAGTAGAATTCGAGGTAAAAGTAGGAAATAAGGATATTTGCGTATCACGCGACCGTGGGAACTTACCCGCCGCCGCAAGCGCACTTGGGCGGCATCAACCGAGGGCGCAGACAATTGTCAGCGGCAGGATTGGTGCCGATGCCACCATGACCACCGCAAGCGCGCGCTCTGCCATGGACCAGCAGTTCCAGTCGCGGGAAAGGTCTCGCCACGCCCGCGGGATCGTTCGAACCTTGATGCCGTCGATCGGAGCCTTGGCGATGGTTGTCATAGCGAATCCCCTCTGCACACCGGGGAATCATCGCGCAAGTACGTCCGTAGCGGAATTCGGAGTTCCCCTTACGGAAAGCTACGTACCGAGCTCGCGCTAGAGGGATGGGCAGCTTCCGCCATCCCGTTGCCTCTGCCCGCGGACCGAGCGAAGTGATGCATGGCAATGCCATTTGGGCTACCCTATTTGGCAAATATGGCGAGCCCGCCCTTCTGACATGCGGAGAAATTTGGCGTGCTGGGTTCACGCGAGACGGACGCGATAGTTCAGGCGGCGCTCGGCGCGGCGCCGATGATCCTGTGGGACGCCGACGGTCAGGTCATCTCCTGGAGCGGGGGCGCTGCGGCGCTTTATGGCTGGTCGGCGCAAGAGGCGACCGGCCAATTCGTGCATCGGCTATTGAACACGCGTTTTCCGCAGCCGCTCGTCGAGATCGACGCCGAACTCCGGCGTGACGGTCGCTGGCAGGGAGAGTTGCAGCGCGTCGCACGCGACGGAAGGACCTTCGATGTCGTGAGCCGTTGGGTGCTGACGCCGGCCGGAATCGCCGAGATCAGCCTCGAGCTCACGGCGCAGAGAGGAACCGATGATCTACGGCTCCGCCTGGCCGCGATCGTCGATTCCTCAGACGATGCGATCATCGGCAAGACCCTCGACGGTATCGTGACGAATTGGAATGCCGCGGCGGAATCTCTCTTCGGCTATACCGAAGCGGAAATGGTTGGCCGGCCGATCGCCATCCTCTTTCCGCCGGACAAGCTCGAGGAGGAGGCGATGATCCTCGCGCGCATCCGTCAAGGGGTGAAGGTGGATCACTATGAGACCGTTCGGCGGCGCAAGGACCACAGCGAGGTCAACGTATCGCTGACGATCTCACCGATCCGCGACCGCGAGGGAAACATTATCGGCGCGTCGAAGATTGTCCGTGACATCGACCAGCGAAAAGAAACGGAGCAGGTGCTGATGCGCCGCGAGGCGCTTCTGCGCTCGATCCTCGACACCGTTCCCGATGCGATGATCGTCATTGACGAGCGTGGGCTGATGCAGTCTTTCAGCACCGCGGCGGAGCGCCTTTTCGGATATGCCGCCCACGAAGTGCTGGGCCTCAATGTGAACATGCTCATGCCCTCACCGTATCGGGAGGCGCATGACGGCTACCTCGCACGCTATCTCGCGACAAACGAGCGGCGGATCATCGGAATCGGACGCATCGTCGTCGCAAAGCGCAAGGATGGCAGCACCTTCCCGATCGAATTGGCGGTCGGCGAAGTCAAGGGCGAAGGCACGCGCCTCTTTACCGGATTCATCCGCGACTTGACCGAGCGCCAGGAGCGAGATCGACGCCTGCAAGAGGTGCAAGCCGAGCTCATCCACGTCTCACGACTGAGTGAGCTTGCCCAAATGGTCTCAGCGCTCGCCCATGAGGTCAATCAACCGCTGTCGGCGATTACCGCGTACTTGAAGGCGACATCGCGGTTTCTCGAAAGCGGTGACCAGCAGAAGGCGGTGGCGATCGTCGAGCGCGCGACCGAGCAGACCGACCGTGCGAGCGCGATCATCCGTCGGCTGCGCGAGTTCGTGAAGAAGGGAGATGTGGAGCGACGCGCGGAAGACCTCGCCAAAGTCATCGACGAGGCGACCGCGCTCGCGATGGTCGGCACAAAAAATCAGGGCGTCGCGGTGCGCCTGCAATTGGCGGCGCAGATGCCGCCAGCAATCATCGACAAAGTCCAGATTCAGCAGGTCCTGTTCAATTTGATGCGCAATGCCATCGAGGCCATGGCGGCGAGCGAGCAGCGTGAGCTGATAGTTGCCACGCTGCGGCAGGACGGCGGATGGATCGAGATCAGCGTCGCCGATACGGGACCAGGTCTCGCGCCGCACGTCCGGCGCAATCTCTTCCAGCCCTTCGTGACAACGAAGGCCAACGGCATGGGCGTCGGCCTGTCGATTTGCCGTTCGATCGTCGAAGCGCATGGCGGCAGCTTGCGGGCCGAGGACCGTCCTGGCGGCGGCACTATTTTCCATTTCACCGTGCCGACCGAGACTTCTTGATTGAACACCACGCAAAGGAAGAAGACGAACGCTCGTGGTGGCGAGAAACTGACGGAGCAGGCGCTCTGCCGCAGAGGCGGCACCAACCTATCTCGCGTGCTTGCGGATGCGTCGATCTTGGATGTGACGCAGTTCACAAGCGGAACCAGATGGACCCTGTATCGTAGAGCGCTTTCGAACAGATGCCGCAGAATAGCCTTTCGCACGTCGTGGCGCTTGCTTCTCGACGCTCTGGGGACGCGATGAAAAATCCCGGAGGAGTGGCTGGCCTACACGCGTAGGGGGCCGTTCGGGAAAATCCGCCCGTTGCGTATGCCGCGGGATGCGGCGCGCGTCCGATCGCATCGGGCTCGCCCGGCGAGCCCGACCATCGCTCTCACGTGAAGAAGGGGCTCTGTCATGGCGAAACATCCTCTGAAAGGCAGCGAAAGACAACCACTTGCCGGAGCACGGCCGGTCGGGAAAGCGGATCCTGCGGAACGTCTCGAGGTCAGCGTGCTGCTGCGGCGCGCCGGGAGTGACGCCCTCAAGGAGAGAATGAAGAAGCTCGCTTTCGGCGATCGAGGCATCCCTCACCTTCAGCGCGACGAGTTCGCGAAGCAATTCAGCGCACAACCCGCCGATATCGCCGTGCTCAAGCAATTCGCAGACCGTCAGGGGCTCGCCGTCGTCCAGGAAGACCTCAAACGGCGAACCGTCGTACTTTCCGGCACGGTCGCTCAATTCAACGAAGCGTTCGACGTCGACTTGCAGTTGTTCGAGCATCCTGGCGGTGTCTATCGCGGTCGAATGGGGCCAATTCATTTGCCAGACGAGCTCAAGGGCATCGTCGAGGCGGTGCTGGGTCTCGACAACCGCCCGCAAGCAAGGCCGCATTTTCGCAATCGAGCGCCCGCTGGAAATGTACATTGGCGCGCCGGCGCAGCCGCCTCCTTTGCGCCCACGCAACTCGCTTCGCTGTACGATTTCCCGAGCGGCACGGGAAAAGGCGAGTGCATCGCCATCATAGAACTCGGCGGAGGTTATCGGCCGGCAGATCTCGCGACCTATTTCTCGGAAATCAAAGTCGCCAAACCAAGCGTCGTGGCCGCCTCGGTTGACCACGGCAAAAACCATCCCACCGGAGATCCCAATGGACCCGATGGCGAAGTGATGCTCGACATCGAAGTCGCCGGTGCGATCGCGCCTGCCGCCAACATCGTCGTCTATTTTGCGCCGAACACCGACGCCGGGTTCCTCGATGCGATCACCACCGCGATCCACGACACGATTCATAAGCCATCGGTGATTTCGATTAGCTGGGGCGGTCCCGAGGCGTCTTGGACGCAGCAATCGATGACGGCGTTCGATCAGGCGTTTCAAGAGGCCGCCGCTCTGGGGATCACCGTCTGCGTCGCCTCGGGCGACAATGGGTCGAGCGACGGCGTGAATGACGGCAAGGATCATGTCGACTTTCCCGCCTCAAGCCCCTACGCCTTGGCATGTGGCGGAACTAGTCTCCAAGCCGCGAACGGCAAGATTTCGAGCGAGACGGTGTGGAATGACGGCGCCAATGGTGGAGCGAGCGGCGGCGGAGTGAGTGCCTTCTTCGCTCTTCCATCCTGGCAAGCGGAGCTTCGAACCACCAACAGCAAAGGCGTCAAGAGTCCACTCCCCATGCGTGGCGTGCCGGATGTTTCTGGAGATGCTGACCCGCAAACCGGTTACGACGTCCGCGTCGATGGGCAGGACACCGTCATTGGTGGGACCAGCGCAGTCGCTCCGCTCTGGGCCGGTCTTATCGCGCTCCTCAACGCGGGCAAGGGCAGCCCCGTGGGCTATGTTAATCCTCAGCTCTATAAGAACAGCACCGCCCTACGGGATGTAACGCAAGGGGACAATGGCGAGTTCGCCGCCGCCACTGGGTGGGATGCTTGTACCGGACTAGGCAGTCCGAACGGCAAAGCAATCGCGGCCACATTGGGCATTCAGACGACCTAAGTCTGGCGGCCACCCCGCAGGCGTCTTTAACGCGGTTGCGCGCCACCAGACGCCTGCGGGCGCTCATATTTCTAGTTTCCCCGCATGAGGCGCTCGGCAGGGGCGTGAGCGCCGCGCGCGTTCGACCTGCCTCTCCGGTCCAGTCCCCAGCAAGAGGTCCCGGAAGCTCGGTGCTTGCTGAGCGATCGCCGGACGAATTTTCTGCACGACAGAACGACTGGCGGAGGGAGCGGGATTCGAACCCGCGATAGAGTTTCCCCTATACACGCTCTCCAGGCGTGCGCCTTCAACCACTCGGCCACCCCTCCGCGCCCGGCGCACGGACAGCGAAGCCTAACCAAGCGGTCCGCCCCTGGCAACGTCGCGCCGCTCCACCTGACCGCGCTTGCCGGGCACGCCGCGCGCCAAATTCGTTTGCCGGAACAGCGGCATATCCCTAAGGTACCGGGGACCGCCGGGCGAGGGGCGAGCACATGATCATCGGACGTTTCATCGGCTGGCTTCTGCTGCTCGCCGCGCTCGTCGTGCTCGTGCGCGACCTCATCGCCTGGCTCGATACGGGCAGCTTCGGCTTCGTCGCTGCCGGGCAAATCTGGTTCGAAATCAGCCCCAACACCCTCGAGCTGGCGCAGCCGGCGATCCAACGTCACGTCGCGGCCTGGCTCTGGGACCCGATCGTCGCCGTCCTCATGCTGCCGGCGATTGTCGTGCTGGCCGTCCCGGGCTTGGCGCTCGTCCTGCTTTGTCGGCGGCGCGAGCGCCGGCGGCGGCGCTGAAGCTCAAGGCGGCGATTCGCGCGGCGTGGCGGCGACACGCTGATAAAGCCAGGCGAGCGCCACCAGACTGGCGCCAAGCCCGAGGAACGAGGCAGCGCGGTAAAGCCCGGTGAGCGCTGCCATGTCGAAGAGAAAGGCCTTCACCGCGACGATCGCGCCGATGACGAGCCCGGCCAAGCGAAGCATGGGCAGCCCGCGGGCAATGCCCGCCGCGAGCAGTGCCGCGGCAAAGGCGAGCCAGACCGCCGAATAGGCGTACCACTCGCCGTCTGAAGCCTCGCCGAGATCGAGGCGGTTGCCTTGGAAGAAGTGCCGCGCCTCGAGCGAGAGATAGAGGAAGGCGAGCGCCAAGGCGGCGATGCCGGCGCCGCGCGCGAGTCGGCCGAAGCCGCGGCTTGCGAGCGCGCGATGATAAAGCACGCCCAGCCCCGCCGGCACGGCATAGGCAAGGAGCAGCACGTCGAGGATCGGCAGGTCGCCGACCGGCTCCGGCATGAGCAGCGGGTTGGCGCCGAGGCACACGCCGAGAACGAGATTGGCGGCGGCGATGCCGGCGATGATGCGCCAGCCGAACTCGCGCACGGGCGAAGCACCCGCGCCGGTGCGCGCCAGCAGCGCGTAGCCGGCAGCGAGCCAGGCGTCCGTCTGCAGCGCCTGCTCGAGAAGACCGTAGTGCTCGCCGTCGATGCGACCGCCGCCGACGAGATGGCGTATCTCGAGCGTGATGAGCGCCATCGTGAGCGCCAGCGCGCCCGCTTCGAGGAGCAGCACGGTGTAATCGCGCCGGCCGCGGCCGAGCCACCGGGCGGTCGCGGCGAAGGCAAGCGCCGGGATGCCGTAGAGGTAGAGGAGCGCATTCGCCACAGGCCAGGTGCCAAGATCATAATCGGCGACGGCGGGATTGAGCAGCAGGCGTACCAGCACCACGGCGGCCAGCACGGAAGCAGCGTGTCGCAGCACGCGCACGCCGGTACGCTCACAAAGCCAGGCGATCGCCGGGAGCTCCAGCGAGAGCGCGATGCTGAGCCAGCCGAGACGCAACGAGGTAGTGAGCGCCAGCGCCAGCGCACCGGTGACGGCGAGCGCATAGTAGGCGAGCGCGTTGGTGTAGCCCGGCGTGGCGCGGCGTGCCGCCACATATTCGGTCGCGGCGAGAAAAACGGCCGCGAGAATGAGCGCGAGTATCGCCCACGGAAGACTCGCGCCTAGCTCCTCGGTCCGCCAGTAGACGACGGCGAGCACGGCGAGCGGCGTTGCCGCGGAAAGCGCCGCCCAACGCTGCGGCCGAACGGTGCGCGGCAGCATGGCGAAGCCGCCGATGCCTGCCGATGCCGCGGTCAATGCCGCGGCCGTGAGGTAGCTTCCGAGCTCTTGCTTGGGCGGCAGTGTGGCGAAACGCTCGGCGCCGAAGGGAACGCTTCCGAACTGCCAATCGGCGAGAATGAGCGTCTGCAGTGCCGCCGCGATCCACGCCAGGCGATCGAAGCGCGGCGAGGTCGCAGCGAACGCCGCATAGGTGAGCGTGAAGAGCCACGCGAAGGCGAGACTCGTGGCATCGTTGTGCGCGGAGTCAACGAACGCCAGCATCAGCACCGCCGAGAGAGCGGCGCCGCTCCAAATCGCCGCATCGCGAGCGCGCGAGCCACTCTCGTCGCCTGCGGCCGCAGGGAAGAGCGGCGCCACCAGCACCAAGTAGAGACCGATCCAGATCTCATCGCTCGCTGTTGCCATGATGAGCGCGAGCACCGTCCAGATACTGCTGCCCGCCACGGCGATCCAGCCCAGCCACGGCCATTGCCGCCAGCGTACGAGGAACAGGCTACCCGCGGTAACCACCAGCACGTACGCAAGAAGGCGCGGCACGGACGGATCGTTCGTCGACACCAAAAGCGGCACGACATAGGCGCCGGCAAGCCCGAGCAGCGCCAGAAACGGGCCGTGCACCAGCGAGAGCGCGGCGCCACCGAACGACACGCCGGCGAGCAGCGGGAAAGCCAAGCCCGCGCCGATCAACTCGTAGACGGCATAGGCGACGTAGAGAGATGCGAACAACACCGAGATCGCGGCGGCGGCCAGCGCCGCGGGCACGTAATCGACGGGAACGGGACCGAGCGGTGCCGCAAGCGGCTTTCGCCGCGCGGCCTCGCTGGCGACGAGCAGAACCAGGCCGAGCAGCAGGCCCGCGGTGACCCGCGCCACCGGCCCGAAATAACCCTGCTCGATCGAATATTTGACGAGGAAGATGCCGCCCAGCGCCAGGGCGAGCCCGCCGAGCCACACCGCCCAGCGGCGCATGATGAGCTCCTCGATCCGCTCGCGGGCGGGCTTGGCCGCGGCCGTGCCGGATGCGGCGTGCGGCGCCGGCACTGCCGGCAATGGCGGTGGCGGACTCTCCGGCGCTCGCGCTTCCGGCGGTGCCGGCTCGACCGCGGTCGGGGCGGCTGGCGCCGGCGCCGCTGCAGGCGGCGCCGACTGGGCGGCATCGAGCGCGTGCTGCAAGGCCGCGACGCGTCCCTCGAGACGCCCCACGCGCGACGCAAGCTCGCGATCGCCGTCACGGCGAATGAGGACGACGATCCAGAGCGCCGGAATCGAGAGGATCGCGAGGCCGAGGATGGCGCCGAGCAGCCACATCGCTGCTTTTCTTTCTCCACGGAAAAATGCGGCGTGGAGTCTACGACGAAGCGATTAACGAGAGATAGAGGCGACAGGCGAGTGAGCGGCCGCTCAGCTATCGCCCATCTTGAGCGCGGCCAGGAAGGCGGATTGCGGGATCTCCACCTTGCCGAATTGGCGCATCCGCTTCTTGCCTTCCTTCTGCTTCTCGAGCAGCTTGCGCTTGCGCGTGATGTCGCCGCCATAGCACTTCGCGAGCACATCCTTGCGCAAAGGCTTCAC
This sequence comes from Allostellaceae bacterium, assembly GCA_035945115.1. Taxonomy (GTDB): domain Bacteria; phylum Pseudomonadota; class Alphaproteobacteria; order ATCC43930; family CGMCC-115725; genus DAHUYF01. The sequence continues at coordinate 61,971 of DASZAN010000194.1, read as the reverse complement.
CGTCTCGCGCGCGATGATGCGGCCGCCGATCGCGGCCTGGATGGCGATGGCGAAAAGCTGGCGCGGAATGAGGTCCTTCAAGCGCTCGCAGAGCGCACGACCGCGCCGCTCGGCCTGGCTGCGATGGACGATGATGGCGAGCGCGTCGACCGGCTCATGATTGACGAGAATGTTCATGAGCACGAGATCACCCTCGCTGTAGCCGTCCATCTGGTAGTCGAAGCTGGCATAGCCGCGACTCACCGATTTGAGCCGGTCGTAGAAGTCGAAGACGACTTCGTTGAGCGGCAGCCGATAAACCACCATGGCGCGGCTTCCGGCATAGGTGAGATCCTTCTGCACGCCGCGCCGCTCTTCGCACAGCGAGAGCACGCTGCCGAGGTAGGTGTCGGGCACCATGATCGTCGCCTTGATCCAGGGCTCCTCGATGTGGTCGATGCGCACGGGATCGGGCATGTCGACGGGATTGTGGAGCGCCGTCATCGAGCCACTGGTGAGATGGATATGATAGACGACCGACGGCGCGGTGGTGATGAGGTCGAGATTGAACTCGCGCTCGAGCCGCTCCTGAATGATCTCGAGATGAAGCAAGCCGAGAAAACCGCAGCGGAAGCCGAAACCCAGCGCCGCGGACGTCTCCGGCTCGTATTCGAAGCTCGCATCGTTGAGGCGGAGTTTTGCGAGGCTGTCGCGGAGCCGTTCGTAATCGGCGGCGTCGGTTGGAAAGAGACCGCAGAACACCACCGGCTGCACCGGCTTGAAGCCGGGGAGCGCTTCCGCCGCGGGGCGGCGATCCTCGGTGATGGTGTCGCCGATCTTGCAGTCGGCGACCGTCTTGATCGCCGCGGTGATGTAGCCGATCTCGCCCGGCCCGAGTTCCGGCACCGGCACCGTTTTCGGCGTAAAGACGCCGACTCGCTCCACTTGATGGCTCACGCCTGTCGCCATCAGGCGAATCTTCATGCCGGGCTTGAGCACGCCATCCTTGACGCGCACCAAGGTGACGACACCCAAATACGAATCGTACCAGCTGTCGACGAGGAGTGCCTTGAGCGGCGCGGTCTTATCGCCTTGGGGCGGCGGCAGACGCTGCACCAGCGCCTCGAGCACCGCCTCGACATTGAGCCCAGTCTTGGCGGAGATCTCGACGGCGTTCGAGGCATCGAGCCCGATCACCTCCTCGATCTGCTGCTTGACGCGCTGCGGTTCGGCCGCCGGCAGATCGATCTTGTTCAAGACCGGCACGATCTCGTGATTGGCCCCGATCGCCTGGTAGACGTTGGCCAGGGTCTGCGCCTCGACGCCCTGGCTCGCATCGACGACGAGGAGTGAGCCTTCGCAGGCGGCGAGCGAACGGCTCACCTCATAGGCGAAGTCGACATGGCCCGGCGTGTCCATGAGATTGAGGACGTAATCCTCGCCGTTCTTGGCCTTGTAGTTGAGGCGCACCGTCTGCGCCTTGATGGTGATGCCGCGCTCGCGCTCGATCTCCATGCTGTCGAGCACTTGCTCGCGCATCTCGCGCGCCTCGAGCCCGCCACAGAGCTGGATCAAGCGATCGGCGAGCGTCGATTTGCCGTGATCGATATGGGCGATGATCGCGAAGTTGCGGATATGGGCGAGATCGGTCATGCGCGGATGATATGGGTCGGCGAGAAGATAAGCTCAGCGATACCGCGACGCAATGACGCCAGTACGAAGACGTCACTCTCGCAATGCTTCGGTCGTCTCGCTCAATCCAACGATACCGCAAGCATCATGCTGAGATGCGCGAGCGGCAGGCCCGTCGCCTCGGCCCACGCATTGAAAATCCCGGCGACCTTGGCGCGCGCGGCTTTGCCCTTGGGCTCGCCCGCGAAGGCGTCCCAGTGATTAAGGCCCTTCACCACGGCGGGCGTGAAGATGAAGGTGTCCTTGCCGGCCATGCGGAGGAAATAGGGCCCGGAATTGCCACCCATCTGATTGAAACGCTTCGTCAGCGCATCCCAGAGGCCGACAATATCGGCGGCCGGCCAATCGGCGATCCAGGCGCCGACGCTGCCGTGCTCGGCGGCGACATCGCAGACCGCCGCAGCGTTGGCGGGCATCGATTTGAGCTTGCCCCAATGGCGGATGAGGCGCGCATCGCTCATCAGCTTCTCGATCGCCTCATCGCTCATGGCGCGGACGCGCTTCGGATCGAAGCCGTGGAACACCGTTTCGAAGGCGGGCCATTTCGCGTCCACCATCTCGTGCTTCAAGCCGGCGCGAAAGATGCGCAGCGACATCAGTGAGAGATAACGATCATCGCTCACTTTCTTGAGCGCCGCGGAAGACTTCACCTTGGGAAGCCGCGCTGCCAAGGCTTCCTTGCCGAGCCGTTTCTCTGCCGCTTTTTGAATTTTCGTGAATGGGACCATGAACGTGTTTCCGACTCGTTGGGCGGCACATTGCTAGCAGAGCGAGGGAGCAAAGTCATGGGATGAGCGGCAAGAGAGGCGGGTCGCATCGCCGCGTGGATCGCCTAAGATGTGCCGGCAAGGCCCACGAGGAACGCGATGCTTCAGCTCCGCCCCAATTGCGAATATTGCGACAAGGATCTGCCGCCGCACGCGGCCGACGCCCGCATCTGCAGTTATGAATGCACCTTCTGCACTCCGTGCGCCGAGACCGTGCTCCACAATGTCTGTCCCAATTGCGGCGGCGGCTTCGTGCCGCGTCCGATCCGGCCACGCACCGAGCCGCGACCCGGCGTTTCGCTCGCAAAGCAGCCGGCATCGACCGAGCGCGTGCACTTGAAATGGGATCGCGCGAGCTTGGGTGAGTTCATCGAGAGCGTTCGGCATATTCCGCCGGAGAAACGCTAGGTCACCCTTACCGCCGCAAGGCGCCGCCCGTCGCCTTCTCCACCGCCGCGACCAGCCTCTGTGAGAAGGCTTCGAGCGCTTCCTCGGCGAGCGTCGCCTCTTCGGGCTGCAGCACGACGGTAATAGCGAGCGACTTCTTGCCCTCGCCGAGGCCGGCACCGGTATAGATGTCGAAGAGGCGCACCTCGCTCACGAGCTTCTTGTCGACGCCCCGGGCCGCGCGCAACAGCGTTTCCGCGGGAACGTCGGCATCGACGACGAAGGCGAAGTCGCGCTCGACCGGCTGGAAGGGCGAGAGCTCGAGGAGCGGTCTTGCGCGGCTCTTGGCGCGCGGCAGCGGCACCTGGTCGAGGAACACCTCGAAGCCCACCGCAGGCCCGGCCACGTCCATCTCCTTCAGCACGCCCGGATGGATCTCTCCGAAATAGCCCAGGACCTTTCCGCCGAGCCGCAACACGCCGGCACGGCCGGGGTGATACCAGTCGGGCGGGTCGCCGCTCACTTGCACCGCCTCCAGCGTGAGGCCCGCCGCGGAAAGCACGGCGAGCGCGTCCGCTTTAGCGAGCACCGCATCGACGGGACGGCCGGGATCGTCCCAGCGCTTCGGCCCCGTGCGGTTGAACCGCACCCCGGCCGCCACGAGATCTTCGCCCTTGGGCGTGTCGTCGCGATATTGCTGGCCCACCTCGAAGAGCGCGGCATCAGGAAAGCCGCGGTCGGCGTTGCGCTGCGCCGCCTGCAGCAAATTGGGCAGGATCGACGGCCGCATCTGGTCGAGATCGGCGCTGATCGGGTTGGCGAGGCGCAGCGTGTCGGGCGCGGCGCCAAAGAGCTCCGCATCCTTGCGCGGCATGAACGAGAAGGTGACGGCCTCGACGAGGCCCCGCGCGGCGAGCGTGCGGCGCACAAACTGGGCGCGCCGCTGGGCCGAGGTGAGCGCGGGCTGCGGCAGCACCGTTTCGCGCGGGAGCGACACCGCGGGAATTTTATCGTAGCCGTAGATGCGCAGCACCTCCTCGACTAGGTCCGCCTCGCCCTCGATATCGCCGCGCCAGGATGGCGGCGTAACCGAGAAGGCGCCGTCGCGCTCGACGACGCTGCAGCCCACCGCTTCGAGGATGCGGCGGGATTCGTTGGAGGCGACGTCGAGTCCGCCCAAGCTGCGCATCCGCTCCGGACGCAGACGATAGTCGCGCTGCCACTTCGGTACCGCACCGGAAATGGCGACATCGCTCGGCTCGCCGCCGCAGAGCTCGAGCACGAGCCGCGTCGCGATCTCGATGCCGGGACGCACGAATTCGGGATCGATGCCGCGTTCGAAGCGATAGCGCGCATCGCTCTGCAATTGCAGCTTGCGGCCGGTGGCGGCGGTGCGGAGCGGATCGAAGAGCGCCGCCTCGATGAAGACGCTCGTGGTCGCCTCGGTGCAGCCGGTGCTCTCGCCGCCGATGACGCCGCCGAGGCTCAGCACCTCGGTGTCGTCGGCGATCACCGTCATCTCGGGATCGAGCGCGTAGCTCTTGCCGTTGAGGGCTGCGAGACTCTCGCCCGCACGCGCCCCGCGCACCACGAGATCGCCGTCGATCTTCTCGGCGTCGAAGACGTGGAGCGGCCGGTTGAGATCGAAGGTGACATAGTTGGTGATGTCGACCAGCGCCGAAATCGGCCGGAGGCCGATCGCCTCCAAGCGATCCCGGAGCCAGCGCGGGCTCGGACCGTTGCGCACGCCGCGGATGAAGCGTCCGAGAAAGAGCGAGCACGCCTTGTCATCGGGACCGGCGAGATGAACCGCGATCGGACTGGGAAAGCGTCCCGGGACCGGCGTCACGTCGAGCGGGGCAAGCCGGCCCAAACCGGCCGCGGCAAGGTCGCGGGCGATGCCGCGCACGCCCAAGCAATCGGCGCGATTGGGCGTCACCTTGATGTCGAGCGCGGCGTCGTCGAGGCCGATCGCCTGCGCGAAGGGCACGCCGATCGGCGCCGCCTCCGGCAGCTCGATGATGCCCTCGTGATCGTCGGAAAGGCCCATCTCGTAGGCGGAGCAGAGCATGCCGTTCGAGGCGACGCCGCGGATCGTGGTCGACTTGAGCAGGATGCCGCTGCGCGGAATGGTCGTGCCGACCGCCGCGAAGACGCCGAGCATGCCGGCGCGCGCATTGGCGGCGCCGCACACCACCTGCACCCGCTCGCGCCCCGTGTCGACGACGCAAAGGCGGAGCTTGTCGGCATTGGGGTGCGGCTCGGCGCTTACCACCCGTGCCACGGTGAAGGGCCTGAGCGCCTTGCCGCGATCGTCCACCGATTCCACCTCGAGCCCCAGCATGACGAGGCGCGCGACGATGTCCTCGAGCTTGGCACTGGTGTCGAGATGCGTTTTGAGCCAGGCGAGCGTCGTCTTCATCGTGCGAGGCCCGCGGTCATCGAGGGGAGATCGAGCGGCAAAAATCCGTAATGCCGGAGCCAGCGCAGATCGCTCTCATAGAAGGTGCGGAGATCGGGAATGCCGTATTTGAGCATGGCGATGCGTTCAATCCCCATGCCGAAAGCGAAGCCTTGATATTCGGAAGGATCGAGGCCGCAATTGGCGAGCACCTTGGGATGCACCATGCCCGACCCCAAAATCTCGAGCCAATCGCCACCGGCGCCGATCTTGAGCCCGCCGCCTTCGCGCGAGCAGCCGATATCGACTTCCGCCGAAGGCTCGGTGAAGGGGAAATAGCTGGGACGGAACCGCACCGGCAAATCGTCGATGTCGAAGAAGGCGCGGCAGAATTCGATGAGGCAGCCCTTCAAGTGCCCCATATGCGTGCTCTTGTCGATGACGAGGCCTTCCACCTGATGGAACATCGGCGAATGCGTCGCGTCGTGGTCGCTGCGGAACGTGCGGCCGGGCACGATGATGCGCAGCGGCGGCTTCTCGCTCATCATCGTGCGGATCTGCACCGGCGACGTATGCGTGCGCAGCACCTTGCGGCTGCGGTCGGCCCGCTCTGGCAGATAAAAGGTGTCCTGCTCCTGGCGCGCGGGATGCTCAGGGGGAATGTTGAGCGCGGTGAAATTGTAGAAATCGTCCTCGATATGCGGCCCCTCGGCGACGCGGAAGCCCATCTCGCCGAAGATCGCGACCAATTCGTCGATCGTCTGGCTGATCGGGTGAATGCGTCCCTCGGGCTCGGCGCGCACCGGCAACGTCAAGTCGATACGCTCGCTCGCGAGACGCTCGGCGAGCGCCGCATCCTCGAGCCGCCGCGCGGCATGGCCGATCGCGGTCTCGACCTCGTCCTTGAGCCGATTGAGCTCGGCGCCGCGGGTCCGCCGCGACTCGGGATCGAGCCCGCCAAGACTGCGCATCAGCGCCGTCACCTGCCCCTTCTTGCCGAGGGCGGCGACACGGATTTGTTCGAGCGCGTCGCGACTGGTCGCCTGCTTGACCAGGCGCAAGATCTCGTCGCGGATATGATCAAGGCTCTCCATCATCCAAGAACCCCCGAAGAAAAAGGGGCCGACATCGACGCGGCCCCTTTTGCGTTCGCGATCGAGCGATCATGGCGCGATCGCGTGACTGTCGGCGAGGCCTAGCGGCGGGAGCCGCCCGTAAATCGTCCGCCCGACCACCCACTTGCCATAGCCATCATCCCTTGAGCGCCGCCTGCGCCTGCGCCACCACCGCCTTGAAAGCGGCAGGTTCGCGCACGGCGAGATCGGCGAGCACCTTGCGGTCTAGCGTGATGCCGGCGCGCTTCACGCCGTTCATGAATTGCGAGTATGTGAGCCCCTCGGCCCGGACGCCGGCATTGATGCGCTGGATCCAGAGCGCGCGGAAATTGCGCTTCTTGGCGCGCCGGTCGCGATAGGCGTAGCGGAGCCCCTTCTCGACCTTCTCGATGGCGACGCGGAAGGCATTCTTCGCCCGGCCGCGATAGCCTTTGGCGAGACCCAGCACCTTCTTGTGCCGGGCGTGCGCGGTGACCCCGCGTTTGACCCGCGCCATTGCTAGCCCCGCATATAAGGCATGTAGGTCAGGACGAGGTTGGCGTCGCCCTTCTCGAGGGTGAAGGTGCCCTTGGCTTTGCGCTTCATCTTCTTGGGCTTGCTGATCAGGCGATGGCGCTTATGCGCCACATTGGCCTTGATCTTGCCCGAAGCGGTGCGGCTGAAGCGCTTCTTCGCCCCGCTTTTGGTCTTGAGCTTGGGCATTTCGGTCCTTTCGCGAGACGTTTGCTTGCCGGCGGCGAGGCATGCCCGAGGGCGCCCTGAAGACGCGAGCCTGTACACCGGATGAAGGCGCGGTTTATACCCGGCCGCCTCGCACAAGGCAAGCGCCCTTGCCGGCGCGCTCGGACGAAACGCGCCGAAAAGGGTGCCGGCGGTCGCGGTCGCGAGGCTTAGCCTTGGCGGATGATCTTGCCCGTGTCGGGGTTGACCATCACGGTGACCGGCTGGCCGCTGCGTGTCACCGTCGCAGTGAAGTTCTTGCCGCTCCGCTGGAACTTGCCGAAATCGGCATACCCGTTGGCTTCGAGCAGGTTGAGCGCGCGGGTCATCCGGTCCCCCTGCACATCGGTGCGTTGATGGCGGTCGATTGGCTTGACCGGCGCACTGTGCGCGGGCTGGGCAGTCGTGCCCACCGCCGGCGCCGCGGCAGGTCCGGCGGCGGCAAGGGCAATCCCCGCGGAACCCGTGATAAATCCCAGCGCAAGCATGGCGGAAGCCAAGCGGTTCATGAGCTTCTCCTCTGGCAAGAAAGCGAGCGGCGCAACACGGGCCGCCGGCGGCGCGCGTGTCGCCCCGCAATATTCACGTGGTTTGCGCAAATGACACGCCGCTTACACCACGGTGAAATTTGTTTCAGATTCGTGCCAGGCGGCTATTTCGGCGACATCACCATGGTCATCTGGCGGCCTTCCATGCGCGGCATCTGCTCGATCTTGGCGACCTTGTCGAGGTCGTCGCGCACGCGCATCAGCACGCCCATGCCGAGCTCCTGGTGCGCGAGCTCGCGCCCGCGGAAGCGCATGGTGATCTTCACCTTGTCGCCTTCTTCGATGAATTTGAGCATGCTGCGCATCTTGACGTCGTAGTCGTGATCGTCGATGCCGGGGCGCAGCTTGATCTCCTTGACCTCGATGACCTTTTGTTTCTTGCGCGCCTCGTTGCGCCGCTTCTGCTCCTCGTATTTGTACTTGCCATAATCGAGAATCTTGACCACCGGCGGGTCGGCATTGGCGGCGACCTCGACGAGGTCCAGGCCGGCTTCAGTCGCCCGCTGCAGCGCCTCATTGCGGGTAACGACCCCGATCATCTCGCCGCGCTCATCGACCAGCCGGACGCGGGGCACCATGATCTCGTGATTGACGCGCGGCCCGTCGCGGGTCGGCGTCACATGCGTGGGTAGTCTGGCGATGCGGTCCCTCCTTTAAAAATGTCACACAGGCACTCGGCATCCGCGCGTTGCGCCGGCACCGCCTAAGGTCCCTTCAGCGGCAGAGCGCGTCCAGCGACACCTCCGCCGCCGCCAATCTAGCGCCGACCAAGCCGAGCGCAAGGTCTTCATGGGGCGTGCCGGCCGGCGGCAACCGCCGCCACCTCGCCAAACCGAAGTGTGGCGGCGACCTCCTCGACGGGAAGATCGGCAAGGCGCGTGCGGCGGAGAATTTGCACGTCGTTGCCGCGCGGCGCCGTCAAGGCCGGATCGGACGCGGCCAAATAGAGCACGGTGGCGGGGCAGCCGGCGGCGACGATGAGATGCATCGGTCCGGTGTCGTTGCCGACCGCCCGCCAGGCAAGCTTCGCCAGGCCGACGATCTCGCCGTGGCTGGTGCGTCCGGTGAGATCTCGTGCGGCGGGCGCCTGCTGGCGAATGATCGCGGCGAGACCGGTTTCCGCGACGCCCCCAAGGACCACCGGCATCACCCCCTCGCGCGCCGCCAGCGCCGCCAGCGCGGCATAGTTTTCCGCCGGCCAGCGTTTTGCCGGCCGATGCGCCGATCCGCCCGGCACCAGCAGCAGCAACGGCGGCGTCAGGCCGAAATGGCCGACCTCGCGCGCCGCCCAGCCGACATCGGGCGGCGGCACCGCGGCGATTCCGGCGCGGCGAAGCTGCTCCGCTTGGCGCTCGAGCGTATGCATGTGGTCGCGTCCCGGATCGTCATGCGGGTGAGAGGCCCCGCGCGCAATCCCCGACCACTCCGGCCGCCCCATGAGCGGGTGATAAAAGCTCGAGCGGTCGGAGGTTTGGAGATCGTAGACGCGCTCGAACCTCGCGCCGCGCAGACGGCGGCGAAAGCGCCACCATCCCGCGAGATCGAACGCGCGCAGTCGAGCGTCGATCCAGACACGATCGAAATAAGGCGCCGCTTCGGCAAGCTCGGCGTACGGCGCGGTGGTCAGGAGCGTGATGTCGGCGTCGCGGTGATGCGCGCGGATCGCCGCGGCTGGTGCCATCGCCTGCACGAAATCGCCGAGTGCGCCCAGCTTGATGACGAGGATCCGCATTCCGCGGCTCAGGCCGCGACCGGTCCCGAGGGTTCGACCGCGGCGCTCTCGGGAAAAAGGATCTCCTCATAGACGGCGATCGTGCGGTCGGTCATTAACCGCGTGCCGAACTGTCCCCGGACGTGCTCGATCGCCGCCGCCGCCAATTCGGCGCGTACGGCCGGCGTCAATGTCAGCGCGTCTGCAATGGCGACGGCCAACGCCGCACCATCCGCGGGTGGAACGAGCCAGCCGGTCTCGCCGGTACGGATGATCTCGCGCGCACCGCCATGGTCGGTGGCGATGACGGGGCGGCCCATCGCCTGCGCCTCGGCCATGACGCGGCCGAATCCTTCCGGCCGGGTCGAGGCCGAGACCACCACATCCGACAGCATGTAGGCGGCGGGGATATCGCGGCAATCGTCGACGATCTGGAACACGCCCTCGAGGCCGCGCGCTTTGATCGCCGCGATGAGATCGCGGCGATAGCGTGCCTCGCCGGCGCCGACAAGCATGCAGCGCAAATCCTCGCGGCGGAGCTGCGCCACCGCGTCGATGAGCACGAGCTGTCCTTTCCATCGCGTGAGGCGCCCAACCAGCATGACGACGGGAACGCCGTCCGGGAGACGCCATTGCCGCGCCAGCTGAATGACGCGCTCGGCGCTGACGCGCTCGGGATCGAAGCGCGTGAAGTCGACGCCGCGCGGGATAATGCGCAAACGCTCGGGCGGCACGCCGTAACGGCTCGCGACGTGGGCGGCGACGAAATTCGAGATGGCGATGACGCGCTCACCCTCGGCCATGATCCCGTTGTAGCGCCGCTTCAGCCACCAGCTATCGCCATAGACGTTGTGAAAGGTGGTCACGAAGTGAGCGCCGGTGCGCCGCGACGCGGCACCGGCGCTCCAGGCCGGCGCGCGGCTCCGTGCGTGGACAATGTCGATCCGCTCGCGGCGAATGAGTTCGGCCAGGCGCTCGACATTGCCCCGCATCGTCCAGGGATTCTTGGAAGCGAGCGGCAATTCGACATGGCGAGCGCCGGCGCGCTCGAGTTCGCGCACCATGGGGCCACCCGCCGAGGCGACGACCGCCTTCCAGCCGGCGGCGACAAGGGCCGCGGCGACGTCGACGGTGCCGCGCTCGACGCCGCCGGTGACGAGCCGCGGCAGCACCTGAAGCACGGCAGGAGCGCGGGTTCCCGGCGCCGCCGGTGCGGTGCTAGTCTCGGCGCCCGTCATGAAGCAACGCTGATGCGATGACCCCGGAAACGACGGCCGACTCGGGCGACTCCGAGCGGCTCGCTATTTTAACACGCGAGGACGGCGCGACAATCGCCTACCACCGGCGCGCCGGCAAAACACCCGGGATCGTCTTTCTCGGCGGCTTCATGTCGGACATGACCGGCACCAAAGCGATGCGCCTCGACGCCTTCGCCAAAGCGCGCGGCCGGGCCTATCTCCGCTTCGACTACTTCGCCCATGGCGCCTCTTCCGGCGATTTCGCCGAGGCGACCGTCGGCCGCTGGAAGGAGGATGCGCTCGCCGTCATCGACCAGCTGACGGCGGGACCGCTCATACTCGTGGGCTCGAGCATCGGCGGCTGGCTCATGCTGCTCGTGGCCCTGGCACGGCCCGAGCGCATCGCCGCGCTCGTCGGCATCGCCGCCGCCCCCGATGCGACGGAAGCGCTGATGTGGGCGCGCTTTCCACTGGAGGTGCGCGAGCAGATCCTGCGCGAGGGCGCAGCGCGACGGCCTTCGGCCTACGGCACCGAAGGTTATCTCTTCACCCGCAAGCTCATCGAGGATGGGCGCCGGCATCTGCTGATGCACGCGACGATCCCGATCATGGCGCCAGTGCGGCTCCTTCACGGCATGGCGGACCCGGACGTACCCTGGCAGACGAGCATCGTCCTTGCCGAGAAGCTCGCGAGCGCGGACGTGCGAGTCACCTTGGTGAAGGACGGCGACCATCGTCTCTCGAGCGAGCGCGATCTGACGCTCCTCGAACGCACCATCGAGGAATTACTGGCAGAGATTTAAGTAGCGCGCCGCTCGGCGGCCGACGCGTAATTGGTACATTTATACACAAAAAAATCGACGTGGGCGTCGCTTTCATCAGGTTCACTCCGCGAGCAAGGCGGCAAGGCCGTCGCGGTAGCTCGGATAGCGCAGACGGATGCCGAGCGCCTCTTTGAGGCGACGATTGGCGACACGCTTGTTGTCGTCATAGAAGCTCCGCGCGGTCGGCGAGAGCGCGGCGCCGGCCAAAGGAACGAGCGGCGGCGCGGGCAGGCGGAGCAGCGCGCAGGCATGGGCGATGACGGCCGCGGGCGGCGCCGGTTCGTCGTCGGCGAGATTATAGATCGCGCCGGGATCGGGCCGCGCCATCGACGCGCGGAGCGCCGCCACGATATCGGCGACATGGATGCGCGAGAAGACGTGGCCGGGGTTGTCGATGCGCTGGGCGCGCCCGTGGCGGACGGCGTCAAGCGCGCTCCGCCCCGGTCCATAAATGCCGGCGAGGCGGAAGATGTGGAGCGGCAAGCCGGTGCGCCCTTGGAGATCGCGCCAGGCTGCCTCGGCCATGACACGGCGCCGGCCGCGCGCGCCGCTGGGATCGAGCGGCGAGTCCTCGTCGACCCAACCGCCGGCGCGATCGCCGTAGACGCTGGTCGCGGAGAGATACCCCACCCAACGCAACCCCGGCAGCCCCGCGATATCGTCGCCATGCTCGGCGGCGACTGGGTCACCTGTCACGTCGGGCGGTATCGAGAGGAGCAGGTGCGTCGTGCCGGCGAGCGCCGAAGGCGCATCGGCGAGCGGCAGGCCGCCGGTGAAAGGATAGATGGCGATGTCGGCAGGCACGCTGTCGCGGGCGCCATCGCGCGTCGTGCCGGCGACCGACCAACCCTCTGCCATCAGCTCCTGTGCAAGAAACCCAGCGGTGTAGCCGAACCCGAAGCAGAAGAGGCGGGGCACACTCATGGCGCGGCGGCACGGCGCGCTTCGGCCTCGAGCGCCGCTTCCATCGCCTCTTGCCGGAGACGGGCCCACGCCCAATAGGCAAGGCAGACGAGGGCGCCCGCCGCGACGGCGAGGCGGAGCCCCAGCAGCGATGAGAGCCAACCCAGCAGCACCGCGTTGAGCGCGGGGCCGCCGCGGAAGAGCATGCCGTAGAATCCCAAGACGCGGCCGCGCATGGCCGGGTCGACGGCGCTCTGGATGAGCGTCTGCGCGCTGATGCCGGTGGTGATCATCGAGAAGCCGCAGACGAAGACGCAACCGAGCGCGAACCAGTAATTGCTGGTCGCGGTGAATCCCAGGACCGCGGCGGCAACGAGGAAGGTGTGGCCGATGATGAGAGCGGTGAGGCCCTGAATGCCGGGGCGACGCACCATGAAGACGCCGCCCGCCATGGCGCCGAGGCCGAGCGTCGCCATGAGCCAGGTGGGGCCGCCGCGCGCGAAGACGAGGTCGGCGAAGCCGGGGAAGAGTTCGATAAAACCACGAACGCTGAGGCAGGCAACGGCGAAGAGCAGGATCATGCGGCCGATCCCGGGATGACGCATGGCGTAGACATAGCCCGCCATCGTGTCGCTCCAGAGGGCCCGGCGTTCGCGTCCGGGATCGGCATCGGGACTGACCTTGACGCGGCTCAAGGCGGCGATGAAGGCGAGATAGCTCGTGGTATTGACGGCGAAGGCGAGCGCGAAGCCGCCGTGATCGACGATCGGGCCGGCGAGCGCCGGGCCGACGAACCGCGCGCTGTTGAAGACGAGCGAATTGATCGCCACCGCCGCCGGCAGGCTCGCGCGGTCGATGAGATTGGGGATGAGGGCGAGGCGCGCCGGCTGGTTGACGGCGTTGACTGCCCCCAGCACCAGCGTCAGCGCGAAGAGCGGCCCGATCGAGATCAGGTCGAAATAAGTGAGGAGGGCGAGGAGACCGCTTTGCGCCATGGCCAGCACTTGCGTCAACCAGATGAGCCGCACCCGGTCGACGCGGTCGGCGAGCACGCCGGCGAGCGGGCTCAGCACTAAGGTCGGCATAAGATCGGCAACGGCGACAAAGCCCAGCCAGAGGGTCGAGTGCGTGAGCTCCCAGGCGAGCCAGCTCACGGATATGCGCTGCATCCAGGTGCCAATCAATGATACTGAATTACCCGCCGTGTACACTCTATAATTGTGAACGCGAAGCGCGCGTCCGGCATTCGCGAAGCCCCGCTTGGCCGCCCTTTCCTCCCGCTCAATCGCCACGGCCTGCCGTCCCCTTCACGCGCGGGAATGTTACCAGAGGTGGGAGAGCGCGCGATTTACAAAATGGCAACAGCTGGTTATCCATGCGGCAAAGCCTTCCGGACTAGACTTTCGCGCCGGCCTTGCGCGCTGGTGCTCGTGCGCGCGGGGATGGTAGCGGCGAGGACCTGCTTATCCTAAGGCGCGCCAGGGCCTATACTGGTCGGTCGGCGCGGAGAGAAGTGACCACCGCTTCGGAGAACCGGGGATCATGAAGCGTTTCGTGATGGCGATCATATTTCTAGCGCTGCTGGGTGGCGGCGCGATCGCCTATCACTTCCTGTGGGCTGCTGCCCCGGCGGCACAGACGGCGCAAGCGCCCCGCCAAGCTCCGGCCGTGCCGGTGGTGGTGGCAACGGCCGAGCGCCGCCCGATGCCCGTACGCCTCGACGCCATCGGCAACGTGCAGAGTATCGCCAACGTCGCGATCAAGTCGCGCATCGACGCCCAGATCGATCAGGTGCGGGTCAAGGACGGGCAATACGTCAAGACCGGCGACGTGCTGTTTCATCTCGACAGCCGCGCCGCCGAGGCGCAAGTGCACCAGATGGAGGCGCAGCTAGCGCGCGATCGCGCCCAGCTCGTCAACGCCAAGCGCGATGTCGACCGTTTCGCGCCGCTCGTTGCCAAAGATTTCGTCTCGCGCCAGCAATACGACACCGCCGTCGCCACCGCCCAGGCGCTCGAAGCGAGCGCCAAGGCCGACGAGGCCGCCCTCGACAACGCCAAGGTCCTGCTCACCTATTATACGATCACGGCGCCAATCGACGGTCGTATCGGCATGGTGCAGTCCAAGCTCGGCAACAATCTCAAAGCCAATGACGTGAGCTTTGCCACCCTCAACCAGGTAAAGCCGATCTACGTGAATTTTTCCGTGTCGGAGCGCGAGCTGCCCGGGATCAAAGCCGCGATGGCGAAGGGACCGGTCGCGGTGAGCGCGTTGGCGCCGGGAGACGCGGGAACCCCGATCATGGGCAAGCTCGCCTTCTACGACAACGCGGTCGACGCGACCACCGGCACGATCGCGCTCCGAGGCGTCTTCGACAACGACGACGAGCGGCTTTGGCCGGGACAGTATGTCAACGTGTCGGTCACGCTCGCCCTGCAAGAGGATGCGCTCGTCGTGCCGCAGGCGGCGGTGCAGGTCGGACAGGAAAAGCCGTTCGTCTTTGTCGTGCGTCCGGACAACACCGCCGAGGCGCGCAAAGTCGAGACGACCCGCACGGTCGATGGCAAGACCATTATCGCGCGTGGCATCGAACCCGGCGAGCGCGTCGTCATCGACGGGCAACTCCGCCTTACCAACGGCGCGCGCGTCGACATCCGCTCTTCGCAAAGTCAGCCGCCGGTCGTCGGTAACGCCTCATGACCTTGCCGGAACTCTGCATCCGTCGTCCGGTGATGACGACGTTGCTGATGCTGGCCTTCGTCGTCTTCGGCATGTTCAGCTATCGCCTGCTGCCGGTCGCGGCGATCCCACGGGTCGATTTTCCGACCATCGTCGTTAGCGCCTTCCTGCCGGGCGCGAGTCCCGAGACCATGGCGTCGTCGGTGGCGACCCCGCTCGAGCGCCAGTTCTCGACCATCGCCGGTCTCGATTCGATGGTGTCGACGAGCGGCCAGGGCGTCAGCACGATCACGATGCAGTTCGATTTGGACCGCAACATCGACGGCGCGGCGCTCGATGTGCAGTCCGCAATGACGGTGGCGGCACGGAAGCTGCCGCCGCCGTCGGAAATGCCGACACCACCGAGCTTCCAGAAGGTCAATCCGGCGGATTCGCCGGTGATCTATCTCTCGCTCAATTCCGAGACCCTGCCGCTTTACCAAGTGGACGAATTCGCCGAGACCCTGCTCGCCGAGCAGATCGGCACCTTGCCGGGCGTGGCGCAGGTGCAGGTGTTCGGCGCGCAGAAATTCGCCGTCCGCATCCAAGTCGATCCGGCGGCGCTCGCCGCCAAGGGGCTGAGCTTCGACGATTTGATCGCTGCCGTCGCGGGCGCCAACTCGAATACGCCGGTGGGCACGCTCGATGGTCCGCATCAGAGCTTCACGATCGAGGCGACCGGCACGCTGCCGCATGCGGCAGACTATCGCCCCGTCATTGTCGCCTACCGCAACGGTGCGCCAGTGCGGCTCAGCGATGTCGCCACGCCCGTCGACAGCGTTGAGAACACAAAGGTCGCGGGTTGGTACAACGGGCGGCGCGGCATCGTGTTGGCGGTACTGCGCCAGCCTGACGCCAACACCGTCGAGGTGGTGGACAGCGTCAAGTCGCTGCTGCCCCGCTTCCGCCAGCAGATTCCACCCTCCATCAATCTCGAGGTGCTGAACGACCGGTCGGTCTCGATCCGTCAGTCGGTCGACGACGTGCAGTTCACGCTCATGATCACGGTTGTCCTGGTCGTGCTGGTGATCTTCATCTTTTTGCGCAACGTCACGGCGACCCTCATTCCGGCGCTGGCACTGCCGGTCTCGGTGATCGGCACCTTCGCCGGCATGTATGTACTGGGCTATTCGATCGACAATCTCTCGCTGATGGCGCTGACGCTCTCGGTGGGCTTCGTCGTCGACGACGCCATCGTCATGCTTGAGAACATCGTCCGTCACATCGAGAATGGCGAGCGCGTCATCGACGCGGCGTTCCGCGGCTCGCGCGAGATCGCCTTCACCATCGTGTCGATCACCCTCTCGTTGGTGGCAGTGTTCATTCCCGTGCTATTCATGAGCGGCGTCGTTGGCCGCGTCTTCCGCGAATTCGCCGTCACCATCAGCATGACCATCCTGATCTCGGGTCTGGTGTCGCTGACCTTGACGCCGATGTTGTGCTCGCGCGTCCTCAAGTCGATCGACCACAACGTCAAGCACAACGTCTTCTACCGTGCCTCCGAAGCGATGTTCACGGGCATGCTGCGCGGCTACGAGAGGGGGTTGCGCCTCGTGCTATCGTGGCGGTTCGCCACCTTGGTGGTGACGCTGCTTTCGCTGGTGGCGACGGGTTGGCTCTTCTACAAGATGCCGAAGGGATTCTTCCCGATCGAGGATGCCGGCCAGCTCTTCGCCTTCACTGAGGCGGCGCAGGACATCTCGTTCCAGGCTCTGGCGGAGCACCAGAAGCAGGTCGTGGACATCGTGCGCGCCGATCCCGACGTGCAGGACGTCATTTCCTTCATCGGCGCTACTGGCTTCAGCCCCGCACCCAACCGCGGCCGCTTCTTCGTGCAGCTGAGGCCGTTCGATCAGCGCAAGCGCTCCGCCAACGACATCATTCAGGAGCTGCGGCCCAAGGTGGCGAAGGTGCCGGGCATACGCACCTTCTTCCAGCCACTGCAAAACATTCAGCTTGGCGGCCGCCTGACGCTCGCTCAATACCAGTACACCGTCCAGGGCCCCGACCCGGACGAGCTCTACCACTACGGCCCGCTGATGCAGGAGCGCCTTGCGCAGATTCCCGGCGTGCTCGACGTCAATTCCGACCTGCAGTTGTTGAATCGGCTGGCGATCATCGATATCGACCGCGACAAGGCTTCGCAGCTCGGCATCACCATCGATCAGGTGCGCAACACTTTCTATAGCGCTTTCGCCTTCCGCCAAGTCAACACGATCTATGCGCCGACCAACGACTACCAGGTGATCGTCGAGGCTGATCCGCGCTATCAGCAGGACCCGATGGATCTATCGCGCATCTATCTGAAGAGCCGCTCCGGCACGGCGATCCCGCTCGACGCCATCGCCCATTGGACCTCGGGGGTGGGGCCGGTCACGGTCAATCACCAGGGCCAATTACCTTCCGTGACCCTCTCCTTCAATCTCGCGCCAGGCGTCTCGCTTGGCGAAGCGGTCGAGGCGATCCGCAGCGTCGAGCGGCAGGTCAATCTGCCGCAAACCATCAGCACCGGCTTCCAGGGGACGGCGCAAGTCTTCCAGGACTCGCTCAAGGGCCAGGGTTTGCTGCTCATCGCCGCCGTGCTGGTGATCTACATGGTGCTGGGCGTTCTCTATGAGAGCTTCATCCATCCGATCACGATTCTTTCGGGCTTGCCGGCAGCGGGATTGGGCGCGCTGCTGACGCTGATGCTCTTCCGCATGGATCTGAGCGTTATCGCCATCATCGGCATCGTCATGCTGATCGGCATCGTCAAGAAGAATGCGATCATGATGATCGATTTCGCGCTCGAACGACAGCGCAACGGCGAAGCGCCGGAGCGGGCGATCTTCGACGCCTGCCTGCTGCGGTTCCGGCCGATCATGATGACGACCATGGCCGCCATCATGGGCGCGTTGCCGATCGCCATCGGCTTCGGCGCGGGCTCGGAGCTCCGCCGCCCGCTCGGCGTTGCCGTCGTCGGCGGCCTCATCGTCTCGCAGATGCTGACGCTCTTTATCACGCCGGTCATCTATCTCTACCTTGAGCGCGCCCGACAAATGTTCCGTCCGCGCGCCGCCGTCGCCGTGGACGCCCCGTCCTTGCACGAGCCTCATGTCACGCAGCCCGGCGAGTAACTCCGCGGCCTTCCTCGTCCTTTCGGTGGTTGTCTCGTCGCTCGCTGCCGGATGGGCGGCGCCGGCGCTGGCGCAGCGCATCAACGAGGATGCTCTGAACACGCTGCACGACCGTTGTGTCGCCTTTGCCCGGCAGCACCCGAAGGAGGGGCTCGAGAAGGCGAAGCAATGGCGCGAGCAGGGCGGCGGCTTCTGGGCGGATCACTGCATCGCCATGGCGCTCTTCATCCTCAAGGATTACGCCGCTGCGGCGAAGCGCTTCGAGGAGCTGGCCGCGGCCATGATGGGCATGCCCGCCGAGCAGCGCGCGATCACGCTCGACCAGGCGGGACAGTCCTGGCTCGATGCCGGCGAGGGCGCGCGCGCCAAGGCCGCCTTTGACGCGGCCATCGCCTTCAAGGGCGATGATGCCGAGCTCTTCATCGATCGTGCTCAGGCCTTTGCGGCGCTGAAGCAATATTGGGACGCGATCGACGACCTCAATCGCGCCATCGATATCGCGCCCAAGAACGCCGAGGCCTATATCTATCGCGCCTCGGCCTATCGCGCCGTCGACGCCCTCGACCTCGCGCTCGAGGATATCGAACGCGGCCTCGCGATCACGCCCAACAACGCACTGGGCTTGCTCGAGCGCGGCAATGTGCGGCGCCTCAAAGGCGATGCGGCAGGCGCGCGGCAGGATTGGCAGAGCGTGACCAAGCTCGCTCCCGACACGCCCGCCGCCAAGGCGGCAAAGCTCAACCTCGCGAAGCTCGGCAAGGCCGACAAGGAAAAATCCGGCGGTTCATCCGAGAAGACTCAGTGAGCGCTCTCGTTTAGAGCAGCGTCGTTGCGAGGAGGCGACGCCGACGAAGCAATCCAGAAACGCGCGACCTGCTGCAAGACTGAATTGCTTCGCTCCGCTCGCAATGACGATCCCTTTCCACCTGAACGGGACCAATTCTGGGGCGTGCACCCATTAGCGCGTCGTCATAGCCTGTTTGACGCAAGCTCGACGACGGCCAGGTAGTTGGCTGCAAGTTCATCGCGCATGATTCGAGCCGCCAGGTTGGGGGTTTAATCATCGCGTCCCGCCAAACCGCAACGCTCCTGGCCCTCCCCAGCTTCGGTGGTCGCGGGGCAAAACGGACATCAACCAGCCGACAAGCCTCGCTGAATTGGTCGAAAATGACCCAACGGAGACATCGCTAGGGGCGGCTGTACTCGTGCGCGCCTAGGGCCGAAAGAACGAGCAGTCTGTGACGTTTCTCACACCCGCCCGACGCCGAAGTGATAGAATAGCGTCTAGGCGCAGCTAGGTTCCCGCCGCTCAGGGGAGGGAGGGGACACATGAGGCGGCGCGATTTCCTTTGGCTCCTTGGCTGTGGGGTTGCGGCGAGCCACCCCTGGTACGTTTGCGCTCAGACCTCGAAGGTCCATCGCATCGCCATGGTCAGCGGCGGAGTGCCAATCGCTCAAATGAGCGAGACGGGAGCCGAGAACTATCGTGTCTTATTCGGAGAGCTTCGGCGGCTCGGCTATGTCGAAGGGCAAAACCTCATGGTCGAGCGATATTTCGGAGGAGGGCGCTCGAAGGAGTACGGAAAGCTCGTCAGTGATGTCCTGCGCGGGAGCCCGGAACTCGTCCTGGTGACTGCTTCCAATTTGATGCTCGAGTTCAAAGCCCAAACGACGACGATCCCTCTCGTTGGAGACGTCGGCGATCCGATTGCCCTTGGAATTACGTCGAGCTTGGCGCATCCAGGGGGAAACATCACGGGCGTCGCGAGCGATGCCGGTTTGGAAGTCTGGAGCAAGCGCCTTAGCCTCTTGAAAGCGGCCATCCCCACATTGTCTCGCGTGGGGTTGCTTGTCACACCGACACCATTCGGCCAGCGCGGTGCCGCGGTGCTCAAAGAGGCGTGCGACAAGGAAGGCATCATCCTCATCGGCTCGCCACTCGACACCCCGATAGACGAGACGGCTTACCGCCGTGCCTTTGCAACCTTGGCGCAAGAGAAGGTCGAAGCAGTATATGTCGGCGAGGAAGGTGAGCACACCCCGCACTTGCGCTTGATCATCGAACTTGCCCAGAAGCATGGCTTGCCTGCCATCTACGCGTATCGCTGGGTCGTCCAAGCGGGTGGGCTCATGGCCTACGCAGCGGACCTGCCGGACCGATTTCTCCATGTCGCCAAGCAGATTGATCAAATACTCAAAGGCACGAAGCCCGGCGACATCCCGTTCTATCAGGCGCAGAAGTTCCGCTTCGTCATCAATTTGAAAACCGCCAAGGCGCTCGGTATCGAAATCTCTCCCAATCTCCTCGCTCAGGCCGACGAGGTGATCGAGTGAACCGGCGGGGGTTCATTGCTGGGCTCTTGGCGGCGAGCGCTATCGGGCATGCTCAGGCGCAGCAAAAGGCGAAAGTCTATCGCATTGCTGTGGTTGCCCCGTCCGGATCCATTGGCAATTGGACGGAAACGGGAACTAGCAGGGGCTTCCGCGCATTCTTCGGGCGGCTACGCGAGCTCGGTTATATCGAGGGGCGGAACCTCGTCGTCGAGCGATACTCCGCGGAAGGGCGGACGGAGCATTGGACCGAGATGGCCGGTGAGGTCGTTCGCAGCAATCCTGATCTGATCTTTGTCCTGCAATATCGGTTGGTGCGTGATTTTAAAGCGGCGACAAACACCATCCCAATCGTTGGATATGGGGGCGATCCAGTTGCATTTGGTATTGTGTCCAGCTTAGCGCGGCCGGGTGGAAATATCACCGGCGTTACGGGTGATACTGGCACAAGACAGTTCAAGCTGCTCCCACTTTTGCGAGAGATGGTCCCGACCGCATCGTGGGTGGCGTACCTCGCTTCGCCCGCTGTCTGGGACTCGCCATATATCCCGCCGTTTAGGGAGCAGGCCCAAAGTTTGAAGATTTCCCTCCTTGGCCCGCCGGTCACCCCTCCGTTCGATGAAGCGGAGTATCGCCGGGTGTTTACGGCCATGGCAACGGCAGGCGCTGACGCAATGATCGTCAGTGATCAAGTCGAGAATTTTGCTAATCGGCGGCTCATCGTCGAACTCGCGGCGGAGTACCGATTGCCAGCAATTTATGGGAATGGGGGTCGCGACTGGACCGACATCGGCGGGCTTCTGTCTTACGGGTCCGACTTTCCGGAGCATTATCGCCACGCGGCCGATCAAGTTGATCAGATTCTCAAGGGCGCGAAGCCCGGCGACATCCCGTTCTATCAACCGATGAAATTCGAGTTGACCGTCAACGCGAATACCGCGAAGGCGCTCGGCCTCACCATCCCGCAGTCGATCCTCGCGCTTGCCGACGAGGTAATCGAGTAGCGGGGCGATTTCGCCTATTGGCACATCGCGCCATGTTGCGCCGCGGCTTGCACTTGGTCGCTAGCTGACGGGGCAAAGTGGACGTGGCCGTTGTCGCATCACGCTAACGGGTTTGTGAGTACGCGGCCTAGATTAAAAATCGAGATCGGCGTAGTGCGGCGGCGGCGCCATGCCCGGAATGTGATCGGCAAGGATGGGACGGAAGCTCGGCCGCGACTTGACCCGCGCATACCATTCCTTGGCGGGCTCATGCGCCTCCCAGGGGACGTCGCCCAGATAGTCGATGGCCGAGAGATGCGCCGCCGCGGCGATGTCGGCGAGCGAGAAATGGTCGCCGGCGAGCCAGCGCCGCCGCTCGATGAGATAGCCGATATAGTCGAGGTGGTAGCCGATGTTGGCCTTGCCGGCGCGGATCGCCGCGGAGTTGGGCTGGCCGATGCCGAGCAGACGCTTCATCAGCTTCTCGCCGACCAGGTTCTCCGTCACCTCATGATTCATCTTGACGTCGAACCAGGCGACGAGGCGTCGCACCTCGGCGCGATCGACGGGGTTGATGCCGAGGAGCAGCCGCTCGCGATAGACCTCGTCGACATATTCGGCGATCGCCGAGGATTCGGCGAGTACCGTGCCGTCGGGTTCGATCAGCACCGGCACATCGCCGGCGGGATTGAGCGCGAGGAACTCGGGCCGCCGCTCCCAGGTCTTCTCCACCTTGAGGGTGAAGTCGAGCGTCTTCTCCTGCAGCACGATGCGGATCTTGCGCGAGGCCGGCGAGAGCGGGAGATGATAGAGGAGACGCATGGGCGCCGACAGTTTACCCGACCGGTGCCGCTCATGCATCGGCGCCGTTGCGCACGAAAAATCAGAAGAGCTTGCCGCCGTTGGGCACCGCGTGCGACGGCTCGATGAGCACGACCGCACCGGTTTCGTCGGGAAAGCCCAGGACCAGGACCTCGGACATGAAGGGGCCGATCTGCCGCGGCGGGAAGTTCACGACCGCTGCCACCTGGCGCCCCACCAAACTCTCGGGCGTGTAGTGGACGGTAAGCTGCGCCGAACTCCTCTTGGTCCCAATCGTCGGACCGAAGTCTATGGCGAGCTTCAAGGCAGGCCGGCGTGCCTCTGGGAAAGCCTCCGCCTTGACGATGGTGCCGACGCGAATGTCCACCTTGGTGAAATCGTCGTAGGTGATCATGATCGGATAGGAGCAGGTCCGAGAAACGAATACCACGTCCCGTCGCTTCGGCCTAATCACCCGCCGCGGCTTGTGGCTCGGCGTGCGTCAGCGGCTCGGGGAGGCGCGTCAGCATTTCCTTCGGCACCACCTGCCAGAAGCGTTCGCGTTCGCGCGGCCAGTCCGCGAAGAGCTGTTGCGCGAAGCGCGACTGCGTCTCGCGAAGATGCTCCTCGATGAGACCACACAGCCGCGCCTCCCAATAGGGCGAGGCGAGGCGCTGCCAGATCACCGTCTCGCTATTGACGCGCGCCGGGAACTCCTCGCCGGGATCGTAGACGAACGCCATCCCGCCGGTCATGCCGGCGGCGAAGTTGTCGCCGACAGGCCCGAGGATCACCGCCGTGCCGCCCGTCATGTACTCGCAGCCGTTGGCGCCCGCGCCTTCGACGACGAGCGCGGCGCCGGAATTGCGGACGGCCAAGCGCTCGCCAGCCTGACCGGCGGCGAAAAGCTTCCCGGCGGTAGCGCCATAGAGCACGGTGTTGCCGACAATCGCGTTCTGATGCGCGAGGAGCGGGCTCGAGACCATCGGCCGCACGACGATCGTGCCGCCGGAAAGCCCTTTGCCGACATAGTCGTTGGCATCGCCGAACACTTCGAGCCGGAGGCCCTGCACCGCAAAGGCACCCAGCGACTGACCCGCCGAGCCGCGGAGCCGCACGGTGATATGGCCCGGCTGCAAGCCGGTCATGCCGAAGCGGCGCGTGATCATCGAGGAGATGCGCGCGCCCACGGCGCGATGCGTGTTGCGGACGCTGTAGGTGAGCTGCATCTTCTCGCCCGCCTCGAAGAGCGCGTGCGCATCCTTGATCATCTGCGCATCGAGCGTGTCGGGCACCTCGTTTCGCCCCGCGAGCGTGCAATAGCGCGGATATTCGCCGGGATCGGCCTGCGCCAGGATCGGATTCAAATCGAGATCGTCGAGACGCGGGCTGCCGCGATTCACTTGCGCCAAAAGCTCGGTGCGGCCGATCACCTCGTTGAGGGTGCGCGCGCCGAGCGACGCCAGGATCTCGCGCACCTCCTCGGCGACGAAGCTGAAGAGGTTGACGACCTTCTCCGGCGTGCCCGCGAATTTCGCGCGAAGCGTCGGGTCCTGCGTGCAGATGCCGACGGGGCAGGTGTTGGAATGGCACTGCCGCACCAGGAGGCATCCCATGGCGACGAGCGAGGCGGTGCCGAGGCCGTATTCCTCGGCACCGAGCAGCGCGGCAATGACGATATCGCGTCCGGTCTTGATGCCGCCGTCGACGCGGAGCCGCACGCGGTGGCGAAGCCGGTTCAGCACCAGCACCTGGTGCACCTCGGAGAGACCCATTTCCCAGGGGATACCGGCATGCTTGATCGAGGATTGCGGGCTCGCGCCGGTGCCGCCGCTGTGGCCGGAAACGAGAATGACATCGGCTTTCGCCTTGGCGACGCCGGCGGCGACGGTGCCGATGCCAGAGCGCGCCACCAGCTTCACGCAGACCTTGGCGTCGGGGTTGATCTGCTTCAGATCGTAGATGAGCTGCGCCAGATCCTCGATCGAATAGATGTCATGATGCGGCGGCGGTGACACCAGCGTCACGCCCGGCGTCGAGTGGCGGAGCTTCGCCAGCATCTCGGTGACCTTGATGCCGGGAAGCTGGCCGCCTTCGCCGGGCTTCGAGCCCTGCGCGATCTTGATCTCGATCTCGCGGCAGCTGTTGAGATACTGGGCGGTGACGCCGAACCGGCCCGACGCGATCTGCTTGATTGCCGAGGCGGCGTTGTCGCCGTTGGGTCGGGGGCGATAGCGCGCGGGGTCCTCGCCGCCCTCGCCGCTGTCCGACTTGGCGCCGATGCGATTCATCGCGACCGACAGCGTCTCATGCGCCTCGGGCCCGAGTGCGCCCAGCGAGATGCCCGGCGCTACGAGGCGCTTCCTGATCTCAGTGATGGATTCGACCTCATCGAGCGACACCGCGGCGTGCTTCGGGTGAAAATCAAGGAGATCGCGCAGATGAATGGGCGGCAGCTTGCGCGTGCCTTCGCTGTAGCGCCGATAGGTCCCGTAGGAGTCGGTCGCGACCGCGGTCTGGAGCGTGTGGATGAGCGAGCCTTCAAAAGCGTGCTGCTCGCCACCTTGGCGGAAACGGTAGAAGCCGCCGACCGGCAGCGCCAACACGGCGCCGTCGTAGGCGCGGCGATGGATGGCGAGATGCTTGAGCTCGATGCCGGCAAGGCCGATGCCGGAAATGCGTGCGGTCATGCCAGGGAAATATTCGGCAACCAGCGTGCGCGAGAGGCCGACCGCCTCGAAATTGTAGGCGCCGCGGTAGGAGGATATGACCGCGATGCCCATCTTCGACATGATCTTGAGGAGGCCCTCGTTCACCGCGCGCTTGTAACGGGCGATGATGGTCTCGATGCTCGCGTCTTTCCCGAACAAGCCGCGGCGATGGCGATCGATGATCGAGTCCTGCGCGAGATAGGCATTGACCGTGGTGGCGCCGACGCCGATGAGAACGGCGAAATAATGCACGTCAAGGCATTGGCCGGCACGCACGTTGAGCGAAGTGAAGGTGCGGAGCTGCTGGCGCACGAGATAGGAGTGAACCGCGCCGGTGGCGAGGATCATGGGAATGGCGGCGCGTTCGGGTGACATCGCCGCGTCGCTCAGGATTACATGGGTGCAGCCGCCGCGCACCGCATCTTCGGCCTCGTGCTGAATGCGGCGGAGCGCCGGCTTGAGTGCGCCTTCGCTCGCGTCATAGGTGCAATCGATCTCGACAGCGGTATCGCCCATATGGGCGCGCATCGCCGCAAATTCGGCATTGGTGAGGACGGGCGTGTCGAGCTGCAGCAGCCGGCATTGGCTCGCATCCTCGTCGAGAATATTGCCGAGGTTGCCGAGCCGCGTCTTCAAGCTCATCACCCGCTTCTCGCGCAAACTGTCGATCGGCGGGTTCGTTACTTGGCTGAAATTCTGCCGGAAGAAATGATGGAGGCCGCGATACCGCTCGGAGAGCACGGCGAGCGGCGTGTCGTCGCCCATCGAGCCAAGCGCTTCCTTCGCTTCCTCCGCCATCGGCTGCAGGATGAGCTCGAGATCCTCGAGGCTCCAGCCGAACGCCACTTGCCGGCGGCGAAGCTCGTCCCGTTCCAAGGTCGGGCTTTCGCCGGCGGCCGGCTTGATGAGGCTGTCGAGCACGGTGATGTTTTTCACCCACGCGCCATAAGGGCGCTCAGCCGCCAGCATGTCCTTGAGCTCGCGGTCGCGATGGAGGCCTCCGGTCGCCAGCTCGACGCCGATCATCTGGCCGGGGCCGAGCCGGCCCTTCTCGACGATCTCCGTCTCGTCGAGCCGCACCATGCCGGCCTCCGAACCGGCGACGATGAGCCCGCCCGCCGTCACGGCATAGCGCATCGGCCGAAGCCCGTTCCGGTCCATGCCGGCCATCACCCAGACGCCGTCGGTAAGCGCCAGCGCCGCCGGCCCGTCCCAGGGCTCCATCACCGAGTTCACATAGCTGTACATATCGCGATGCGCTTGCGGCATGAGCGCGCCTTCGGGCCAGGCGGCGGGCACCATCATCACCTTCACCATCGGCAGGCTGCGGCCGCCGCGCACGAGCAGCTCGAACACTGCATCAAGGCAAGCGCTGTCGGACCCACCCACCTGAATGACGGGCTTCACGTCCTCGATGGCATCGCCGAAGCGATCGCTGGCGAGCCGCGTCTCGTGGCTCTTCATCCAATTGATGTTGCCGCGGAGCGTGTTGATCTCGCCGTTATGCGCGAGCACCCGGAAGGGCTGCGCCAGCGGCCAGCTCGGAAAGGTGTTCGTCGAGTAACGCTGGTGATAGATGGCAAAGCGCGAGACGAAGCGCTCGTCCAGCAGGTCGGGATAGAATGCCGTCAGCTGCTCGGCGAGGAACATGCCCTTGTAGATGATCGAGCGGCAGGAGAGCGAGCAGATGTAGAAATCCTTGATCTGATCGGCGATGACGCGCTTCTCGATGCGCCGGCGAATGATGTAGAGGTCGAGGTCGAACTGCTCGACATCCACACCCCGCCGATTGGCGATCATGATCTGCTCGATCTCGGGCCGGGTCGCGTTCGCCTTCTCGCCGATCACATCGATGTTGATCGGCACTTGCCGCCAGCCATAGATGGCGTAGCCGAAATTGAGAATCTCCGCCTCGACGATGGAGCGGCAACGTTCCTGCGCATCGAGATCGGTGCGCGGCAGGAAGATCATGCCGACGGCGAGGTGGCCGGCGCCGGGCTCGAGGCCGGTGTGGCGGATGTGCGCGCGGAAGAACTCCTGGGGAATCTCGACGTGAATGCCGGCGCCATCGCCGGTCTTGCCGTCGGCATCGATGGCGCCGCGGTGCCAGACGGATTTGAGCGCGTTGATCGCCGCCTCCACCACGGCGCGGCGGGGCATCCCGTCGAGCGCGGCGATGAACCCGACGCCGCAAGAATCGTGCTCTTCGGCGGGATCATAAAGGCCGACGGCGGCGAGCGTCGCCGCATTCCGCCGATACTCGTCGATCGCGCGCATGGCGATTATCCCTGAGTGATCGGGATGTGTCCGGGCTCGGCGGCAATGCGCGCAAGCCAGCGGCGCACCACGGGAAAGCGGCCGAGATCGAATTCTCCCTCCTCGGCGACGTGGGTGTAGGCGTAAAGCGCGATGTCGGCGATTGAGCTGCGACGGCCGACGAAGAACTCGCGACCATCGAGATGCCGCTCCATCACCTCGAGCGCGGCATAACCGCCGCGCCGCTTGCTTTCGACCATCTGCCGGCGTTCGTCGTTGAGCAAATGATGGGCGATCCAGTGGCGCAAGGTGGCGATGTTGGGCTCGTGGCTGTACTGCTCGAAGAAGAGCCACTGCAGGACGAGCGCGCGCTCGAAGCGCTCGGTCGGAAGATAGGCCGTGCCTTCCGCGAGATAGACAAGGATCGCGTTCGACTCCGCGAGAAAGCGCCCATCCCCGAGCTCGAGAACGGGAATCCGTCCGTTCAGGTTCTTGCGCAGAAACTCCGCCGTCCGCGTCTCACCGTGATCGACGTCATACTCGACACGCTCGAACGGTATACCGAGCTTCGTCAGCATGAGCCGCACCTTGTAGCCGTTGCCGGACGGCAGATTGTCGTGAAGCCGCAACATCGCCTCTCCCTCATTCCGCCGCGACCGCAAGCACGGCCGCTTTCTCTTGCACGTAACGATGGATTTCTTCCGCTGCATCGCGGCCGTCTCGGATCGCCCAGACGACGAGAGAAGCCCCGCGCACGATGTCGCCCGCGGCGAAGACGCCGTCGAGCGACGTCATCAGGGTGCGGCGATCGATGCGGATCGTGCCCGTCGGCGTGACCGCAAGCTCGGGCGCGTCGAAGAGAGCTGGCATGTCATCGGCATCGAATCCGAGCGCCATGATCACGAGATCGGCCTCGAGCTCGAAATGACCTCCCGGCAAGGGCTGCGCCACTTGCCGGCCGCCGGCATCGGCGACACCCAAATGCATGCGCTGGGCGCGGATGGCGCGCAAATGGCCGTCGCCGAGGAGCGCTTCGGGCGCCGCGAGCCAAACGAACTCGACACCCTCTTCCTCGGCATGGCGCACCTCGCGCGCCGAGCCCGGCATATTCTTGCGGTCGCGGCGGTAAAGGCAGCGCACGGATTGGGCGCCCTGCCGCACCGCCGTGCGCACACAGTCCATCGCCGTGTCGCCGCCGCCGACCACCACCACGTGCTTGCCGGCCGCATTGAGCATGCCGCTGTCGAAGCTCGGCACGGCGTCGCCAAGACCCCTGCGATTGGCGGCGATGAGATAGTCGAGCGCGGGCACGACATTGCCGAGGCCGATGCCCGCACACGCCATCGTCCGCGCGCGATAGACGCCAGTGGCAATGAGGAGGGCGTCGTGGCGCGCGCGCAATGCCGCGAGGCTCACATCGACGCCAACCGCCGTCTTCAGGTGGAAGTGAATGCCGCCTTCCGCCAAGAGCGCATGCCGGCGCGCCACCACCGACTTTTCGAGCTTGAAGTTGGGAATGCCGTAGACGAGGAGTCCGCCGACGCGATCGTAGCGGTCATAGACGTGGACGGCGTAACCCTTTTGCCGCAGCTGCTCGGCGGCAGCGAGACCGGCGGGACCGGCGCCGATGACGCCGATGGAATGCGGGTGCTCGCGGACAGGTTTTGGCGGCACCACCCAGCCATTGGCGAACGCCGTTTCGGTGATGAAGCTCTCGATCGAACCGATCGTGACGGCCTCGAACCCCGCCTCGACGACGCAATGACCCTCGCAGAGACGATCTTGCGGACAAATGCGCCCGCACACCTCCGGCATGTTGTTGGTGGCCGCGGCAAGCGCATAAGCCTCCTCGAGCCGCCCCTCGGCCGTGAGCATCAGCCAGTCCGGGATCTGGTTCCCCAGCGGACAATGCACCTGGCAGAAAGGGACGCCGCATTGCGAGCAACGGCTCGCCTGCTCCTTCGCCGCCTCGGGCCGGAAGCCAGCGAAAATCTCCCGGAAATCCCCCAACCGCTCGGCAGCCGGGCGCTTCTCCGGCATGGTGCGGGCAAGCGCCGCGAATTTCAGCAGGCGTTCCATCGCTTCGACTGGACGATCGGTTATATTGTTGCGCAGATGAGGGGATCGTCGCATTTCGATGCCATTATGTCAACATCTTTTACCTTTTCTGATCTGTAAACGGGGCTTGATCCAAGTCTCTTCGCGGAACCAGCCTTTTCTCGCTGATCTAGTACCGTTTCGAGACTAATAGCAGGAGCATTTTCCAATGACAGACGCTGCACCTGCAGGCCCCGCCCGCGCTCAGCTCCTCCTTGATTTCTGGTTTGGTGCGCCGGGGTCTCCCGAACATGACCGGCCGCGCGATATCTGGTTTAGAGCGGATCACGCCTTCGACGCGGAACTCCGCCACCGCTTTCTCGCCGATCACGAGGCGGCAGCCGCTGGTGCATTGTCACCTTGGCTCGCTGCCCCCGATTCCGCGCTCGCGCTGGTACTTCTCCTCGATCAGCTGCCGCGGAACCTGTTCCGCGGCTCGCCGCGTGCCTATAGCTGTGACCCCGCGGCCCGGCGGGCGGCCGGCCACGCGGTCGATCGCGGCGTCGACCGCGCCGTTGCACCGGTCCGGCGCTGGTTCTTCTATCTCCCCTTCGAGCACAGCGAGAACCTCGCCGACCAGCGGCGGAGCCTCGAGCTTTACGGGTCGCTACCCGCCGATCAAGACCGCGAGCTCTGTCTCAGGGCGGCGCAGCAGCATCACGACATCATCGCCCGCTTCGGGCGGTTTCCGCACCGAAACGAGGTGCTGGGGCGATCATCGACGACGGAGGAAGAAGCGTTCCTGCGCGAGCCCGGCTCACGCTTTTGAGGACGGGCCCGCCGGCGCTGCGGTCCGCCAGCGGCCACCGCGACGATAGCGGTCGAGATAGGAGGGAATGGTGAGCTCGACCGCGGTGGGCTCAATCCCGAGATCGGCGAGGCCAAGACTTCCGGCGGCAACGACGTTGTCGCGCTGCAGGAGCTTCACTTGATCGCGGGTCAAGGGCGGGCGCGGCAACCATTCGAGGAACGCCGCCTCGAACGACGCCAACGAGAACGGCAGGTTCACCAGGGCGCGCTCCCGTCGGGTCTCGCGGAGCACAACCTCCATCAGCTCGCGAAAGCTGTAGACGCGCGGGCCGCCGAGCTCGAAGGTCTTTCCCGCTGCGTCTGGCTGCGCCAGGCCGGCAATCACGGCATCGGCGACATCGCCCACATAAACCGGCTGGAACTTGGTGTGCCCGCCGCCGATGAGCGGCAGCGCCGGCGACCAGCGCGCGAGCGCAGCGAAGCGGTTGAAGAAATCGTCTTCCGGGCCGAACACCACCGAGGGGCGCAGAATGGTCGCGTCCGGAAAAGCCTCGCGGACCGCCGCTTCGCCGGCAGCCTTCGAACGCGCATAGGCGGCGGGCGCCGCGGGATCGGCGCCGATGGCCGAGATATGAAGGAAATGACGCACGCCGGCCGCCTTCGCCGCTCGCGCGAGCAGGGCCGGTCCCCTGTTGTGGACGAGATCGAAGCGTTGCGCGCCGCGCTCGAAGAGAATGCCGACGGCGCAAACGACCGCATCGGCGCCTTCCACTGCGGCCGCGAGGCGCGCCTCGTCATTGATGGCGGCGTTGATGAGCGCGATCTGACCGACATCGCCCATTGGGCGCAAGAAGCCGGCGTCGCTGGCATGGCGGCTCACCACGGCGATCACCGCCCCTGCCGCCGCGAGGCGCTTCACCACGTAACGGCCGATGAAGCCCGAGCCGCCCAGGATGGTGACGCGCCGATACCGCATGATGCCGCTGCCATTACTGCCGGAAACAGGGTCGCTCTATACACCACCGCGGCAATCGAGGCGAGAGCGGCAGGCCGCGCGGAGCGCGCGGAATCATTGACATGACCGGGCCCCTTCCCTAATCAAACGGTTGGGCCTGCCCGGGTGGCGGACTTGGTAGACGCGCTAGATTCAGGTTCTAGTGGCCGAAAGGTCGTGGAAGTTCGAGTCTTCTCCCGGGCACCAACGACGGCGGACGCCTGGCAACGATCTCGATGAGCATTCATCTCCACCACGGCGATCTACCTGACGGACTCGCCTTCGGCGCCAGCGTCGCCATCGACACCGAGACGATGGGCCTCGATCCCCATCGCGATCGACTCTGCCTTGCTCAGCTCTCCGCCGGTGACGGCGTGGCGCATCTCGTCCAGTTCGCCAGCCGCACCTACGACGCGCCCCACCTCAAGGCGCTGCTCACCGACACCGGCGTGCTCAAGATTTTCCACTTCGGCCGGTTCGACATCGCCGCGCTCCATCAGCATCTGGGCGCGCTCGCGGGACCCGTTTACTGCACCAAGATCGCCTCCCGTCTCACTCGTACCTTCACCGACCGGCACGGGCTGAAGGACCTCGCGCGCGATCTCCTTGGCGTCGAGCTTTCGAAGCAGCAGCAATCCTCGGATTGGGGGGCATCCGAGCTCAGCGACGAGCAGCTCCGCTATGCCGCAGCCGACGTGCTGCATCTGCATGGCATCAAGGCGAAGCTCGATGCCATGCTGGCGCGTGAAGGCCGGACCGCGCTCGCCCAGGCCTGTTTCGACTTTCTACCGACGCGCGCGCTCCTCGATCTCGGCGGCTGGAGCGCCGAGGACATCTTCGCGCATTGAGGGCGGCGCCGCCGCGTCAATGGCGGTATTCCACCGCCAGCCGGACGCCAAACAAGAGGAAAAGACCACCGGTCACGCCATCGAGCGTGCGCTGAACCGTCGGGCGGACGAGCCATCGCCGCGCCGCCGCGCTCGCACGCGTCAGAAGCGCGAACCACAGCACGCCCTCAACCGCATGGATCGCAGCAAGGAGCAGGCTGAACCACACGACGTTGACGCCGGCGGGAATGAATTGCGGCAGGAAGGTCACGTAAAAGGCGCCAACCTTGGGATTGAGCAGGTTGGTGAGAAGCCCCCGGACGAACCAGCGGCGCCGCTCGACGTCACCCCTTGCGCCCTCGCCCGCATCGGGCTCGATCGCCAGCGGCGATGCCGGCCCGCGGAGCCGCAGCAAGAGGCGGGTGCCGAGATAGAGGAGATAGAGAGCGCCGGCGATGCGCAAGGCATCGAAGGCAAGCTCGGAGACCGCAAGCAGCGCGCCGAGCCCGGCCGAGACGAGCAAGCCCCAACCGAATAGTCCGCAGCAGATGCCAAGTCCCGCCACCATGGCGCGAGCCGGGCCTTCGACCACGGCGGTCCGCAGCACGAGGGCGGTGTCGAGGCCCGGTGTCACCGTGAGCACGGCAGCGGCGAGCGTGAAGGCGAGAAGGGCTGCGAGCATGCGTCATCCTAACGCGCCCGCAGCAACAAACCGCGGAAATTTTAGCGGATTCGCCCGGATTCATTGACATTTGGGGATGCATGGGCATAGTGCCCACGTATCACGTTCGCGGATCCCACGGCCTCGCCGCGCTAGGACCGCCATGGGGGATTACCTTTGGCCCGCGTGTTGACCGCCACGGCCAGCGATGTCGATGCCGCACGCCGTGTGTTGCGCATCGAGATCGATGGCCTCAAAGCGCTCCTCGACGAGCTCGACGGCAGCTTCACCGCCGCGGTCGATTGCTTGGCGCAGGTGCGCGGCCGCGTCACCGTGACCGGCATGGGCAAGAGCGGGCATGTGGCGCGCAAGATCGCCGCCACCTTCTCCTCCACCGGCACGCCCGCCCTCTTCGTCCATCCCGGCGAGGCGAGCCATGGCGACCTCGGCATGATCGCCGAGAACGATGCGGTGCTCGCGCTGTCCAACTCCGGCGATACCGCCGAGCTCGGCGCCATCGTCGCCTACAGCAAGCGCTTTCGCATTCCGCTCATCGCCATGACGCGGCGGAACGGCAGCTCGCTTGCCGAAGCGGCCGACGTTACGTTGTTGCTGCCGGCGATCGCCGAGGCCTGCCCGATGGGCCTCGCCCCCACCACCTCGACGACGATGATGATGGCGCTCGGCGACGCGCTCGCGGTGGCGCTCCTCGAGCGCAAGGGCTTCTCCACCGACGACTTTCAGGTACTGCACCCGGGTGGCCAGCTCGCCCGCCAGCTGCTGCGCGTCGCCGACGTCATGCATAGCGGCGCGGCAGTGCCGCTCGTGCCGCGCGGCACCGCAATGGCCGAGGCCATTCTGGTGATGACGGCGAAAAGCTTCGGCTGCGTCGGCGTGGCCGACGACAATGGCAAGCTCGTCGGCATTCTCACCGACGGCGATCTCCGGCGCCATATGGGCGACGATCTCCTGCGCTCGAATGTTGACCGGATCATGAGTCCGCGGCCCAAGACCATTCGCCCGCAGGCGCTCGTGGTGGAAGCGCTCGGGCAGATGAATGCGCAGGCGATCACCAGCCTCTTCGTCATCGACGACGGCGGGCGACCGCTCGGCATCCTCCATATCCACGATTGCTTGCGCGCGGGCGTCGCATGAGCGCACCGGGCGACACCAGCGTCACCGGCGATCTGCCGCTCCGGCGCGCGCGGGCGACCTTCAACCCGACGTACAGCCGTTTCGTCGGCCTCGCCAAGCGCATCTTCCCAAGCGTCGCCGTCGTTCTTTTGGTGCTGGTCGCCCTCTGGCCGCATCTCCAAAAGGAGCTCGAGCAGGTGCGCTTCATGCTGCCGCGGCTCGATCCGCGGGAAGCGCAGGATTTGCGCATGGTGAATGCCCGCTATACCGGCCTCGACCGGCAGAACCGGCCGTTCGTCATCACCGCCGACGTGGCGCGGCAGAACCGCAATGCCGACGACCTGGTCTCGCTCGAGGGGCCCAAAGGCGACCTTACCACCCTCAACGGCAGCTGGTTCGAGCTCAGCGCCTATACCGGACTTTATCAGCCGCAAACGCAGCTGCTCGATCTCTTCGGCAACGTTCAGCTCTTTCAGGACAAGGGTAACGAGTTCCGCACCGACAGCGCCCATCTCGACATGACGAACGGCACCGCCGAGGGCAATGAGCCGATCGAAGGGCAAGGACCTTTCGGCCACGTCTCGGGCGAAGGCTTCCGCATTCGCGACCGCGGCGACATCATCGTCTTTACCGGGAAGTCCCATCTCGAGCTGGTGCCGCACGAGAAAGAGGACGCGCCGAAGTGACGGCAGCGCGCGCAGCGCCCTTGGCGACGCTCGCGCTCGCGCTGGCTCTCTGTTCGGCCGGCGCCGCGGCGCAGCAGCAACAGAATTTCGGGCTTGGGCTCACCTCCAAGGACAACGGCAAGCCCGTCAACATCGAGGCCGAGCAGGGCATCGAATGGCAGCAGAACAATCGCGTCTACATCGCGCGCGGTAACGCCAAGGCGACGCGCGGCAATGCCACCGTCTTCGCCGACACGCTGACCGCGTTCTATCGGCCGGTCTGCCCGAGCGCGAGCGGCGCCGACAAGCCCGCAGCCCCATCCGCGCCGCCCGCTGGCAAAGAACAACCCTGTCCGCCGGCGAACGTCACTCCGAATTCGAGCGGCAGCACGCAGCCGGGCGACCGCAAGACCGGCGCGAGCGATCCGGTCGGCGGCAACTCGACCGAAATCTATCGGCTCGAGGCCGACGGCAACGTGCGCATCGCCACCGAGACGCAGACCATCTATGGCGACCACGCCGTCTATGACGTCGACCAGACGCTGCTCGTGGTCACCGGCAAGAACCCCAAGCTCGAGACGCCGCGCGACACGGTGACCGCCCGCGACAGCCTCGAATGGTACGACAATAAACAGCTCGCGGTGGCGCGCGGCGATGCGGTGGCGGTGCGCGAAGGCAAGCGCCTGCGCGGCGATACGCTCACCGCGGAAGTGGTGAAAGGTCCCAACGAGTCCTCGCACATCAGCCGCATCGACGCGAACGGGAATGTGCTGGTATCCTCGCTCGATCAAATCGGCCGCGGCGACACCGGCGTCTACAACGTGGACACCGGCATCGCGACGCTCGCCGGGCGCGTGACCCTCACCAGGGAAGACAACGAATTGCGCGGAGAATACGCGGTGGTCGACCTCAACAACAATGTGAGCCGGCTCTTGAGCACGCCGCCGAGCGCAGCGCTCACCGAGGCGCGGCCGCGCGTCCAGGGCCTCTTGGTGCCGCGACAGAAGCCGCAGCCGCCGGCGAAAGCCGTGAGCGGGGAGAGCCGGTGAGCGGCGAGCCGGAGACGACGCGGCGCGAGGGCGGCTGGAGCGGCAACGGTCCGCGGCTCGTCGCCGACAATACCGGGCTCATCGCCTTGAGCCTCGGCAAGAGCTTCCGCAAGCGGCCGGTGCTGCGCGACGTCAACGTGTCGGTGCAGCGGGGCGAGGCGGTGGGCCTCCTGGGCCCCAACGGCGCCGGCAAGACCACCTGCTTCTACATCATCACCGGGCTCATCACGCCCGATGTCGGCACCATCGCGCTCGACGGTCAGGACATTACCGACCTGCCGATGTATCGCCGTGCCCGGCTCGGCATCGGCTACCTACCGCAGGAAGCCTCGATCTTCCGCGGCCTCACCGTCGAGCAGAATCTGCGCGCCGTACTGGAAGTGGCCGAGCCCGAGCCGGAAGTACGCGAGACCATGATCGACGAGCTCCTCGCCGAATTCTCGATCAGCCATCTCCGACGCGCGCCGGCCATGGCGCTCTCTGGCGGCGAGCGGCGCCGCGTCGAGATCGCCCGCGCGCTCGCGACGCAGCCGCATTTCATGCTGCTGGACGAGCCGTTGGCCGGCATCGACCCGATCGCCGTCGGCGAAATCCGCAAGCTCGTCGCGCATTTGAAAGACCGCGGCATCGGCGTCCTCATCACCGACCACAATGTGCGCGAAGCACTCGACATCGTCGATCGCGCTTACGTGCTCCACGAGGGCCGCGTGCTGATGGAAGGCGCTCCCAACGAGATCGTCGCCGACGAGGACGTCCGCCGCGTCTACCTCGGCGAACGCTTCAGCCTCTAGCCCAATTCTCCGCCCGGCTTCTTTGCGTTTCCCCACCGTGGAAGGAAGGGGATGTGGAGACCCATTTAGCTGGAACGAGGGATCGTCATTGCGAGCGCAGCGACGCAATCCAGGCTAAGTCGGTGCGCGTTGGCTCTGTATTGCGTCGTCGGCGATGCCTCCTCGCAATGACGTCTCCGTTGCGAGGCCGTTGCCTGATAACCGCACTAAGCGGCGCGCCTATTTTGCGACGCGCGCTCGATCGCCTCGAAGTGGCGCACTAGCAAGGCGAGCTTGGCGAGGACGGTGCGGATCTCGGTGAATTCACGGGCGAGATTGGCGATCACCGCGTCCTCGCCGGCGATCGACCAGGTCTCCGAGACGACGCGCGCGCCGGCGCTGATGCGCAAAGCGCCGGGATCATCGGCCGCGGCGCCGAGCAGGACGGGTTGGCCGATGTGACAGAGCCGCGCCGCGAGCGCGCGCTCGTCGGCTGTGGCGCCTGGCAGTTGCGCCGAGACATCCTCGTTGAGCGCGCGGTAGAGCGTGGCGCATTGCGCGAACGACATCGGCCGGCCGTCGCGCCGCACCAGGAAGGGAAAGATGGTGCGCGTCGCCATCTCCTCGTCGTCATTACCAGCAGACCGGTCATGGTCCGGAAGCAAATCGAGAAAGCCGGCGTCATCGATGAGCGCCGGCACCGTCGCGGCAAAGCGCGCGAGCGTCTCTCGGCGGTAGCTCGTGGGGACCGCGAAGTAGTCGCGCATTTCCTCTGCCGCCGCGATCCAGCGCAGCAGCTGGCCGAAATTGGCCCGTTCGCGCAGCGCGGCCCGCACGCCCGCCCAGGGGCGCGGCCAATCGCTTGCGCTGGTGTAGTCGGCAAGCCCGATAGGCACGCCGTCGGCGCTCGTCATCGCCGCCGCGAAGCGCCGCGGCACCAGCAGCGCGCCGCTGAAAGGCGGACCGGTGAAGAATTTCGAGCCGGTGATCAGCACCATGTGACCTTCATCGAGATGCGCGCGGAGCCGCGCGCGGCCGAGCCGCATCTGGCAGGCATCGACGACGATCTGCACGGCCGCGCCCCAGCGCGCGCGAATCTGCGCGAGGCAGGCGAGGCTGGGGCAACGCGCGCCGAGCTTCGAGTGATCCATCACATGGAGCAGCACGCACCGACCTTGCGTGATCGCCCGCGCCACCGCCTCGAGCACCGCCGCGTCCATGTCGCGGAGCGTCGGTGGTGCACCGCCATCGTGCCGGAGCGGCAGCGAGAGCGTCACCAGGTCTTCGGCAAGGCCGGCGATGGGATTCCCCTTCTCGACGGCGGCGCCCTGCGCCGTCCGCGTGTTGAAATGCTTGCCGCAGCTTGCATAGGGCACGCCGCTCCCGGTCTCGTCGGAGGCGACGACGATGCTGGTGAGCGGCGTGCCGAGCACGGCGCGCGCGAGGAAGACGGCGTGGAGCTCGGAATCGGTTCCCGACGGCGAGAAGACGATCTCAACCCCGCCGCCGCCAAGCTCGAGCAAATCGATGAGCTCGCTGCGCAGCGCCTCGACGCGCGCGTCGAAGGCGGGTTCGAGCCCGTCGCGGAGCGCCGTGCGGATGAGTGCCGCCTGAGCCGCCTCGGCCGCGGCATAGGCGCGCTCGGAGATGGACGTCGCGGTGGAGGAGGCGAAGGTGATCGCCTCCGGCCGCGGATAGGGGCGGCAGCCATAGCCGTTGAGGCGCGTCGCCGGATCGAGCGCGAGCCGCGTGTCGCCGCCGCTCGCCAGCAGATGCGCCAACGGCGCGAACAGCTCGGCCAAGCGATCGAAAGCGACAGTGGTCATGGCGAGAGGACGAGCGCTCTTTCGGCTGATGCGGCCCGCTCGGCGGCGACGCGGCGCTTCCCCAAGCGCCGCACCGCGTCGGCGAGGATGGCGAGATCCTCGGTGGTGGTGCGATGATTGGTGAGGGCGACGCGGATCGCGGTCTTGCCGCCGATCTTCGTCGTCGAGGGCGCGGCGATGCCTTCGATCTGGAGATCGGCGACGATGTCCTCGTTGAGCTTGTCGAGCGCCTCGTCCGGCACCTCGCGCGTGAGATAGCGGAAGCAGACGATGTTGAGGCTCACCGGCGCCAAGAGCTCGAGATCGTCGCAGGATTCGACGGCGCGGCCCAGCAGATTGGCCTGCCGGCAGTTGCGCGCCACCACCTCGGCGAGCCGATCCATGCCGTAGGCCTTGATGGTGAACCAGATCTTGAGAGCGCGAAAGCCGCGCGAGAGCTCCGGCCCGTATTCGCAGAACCACGGCTCGCCGCCGGCGAGCCCGCGCTCCGCCGGCGCCAGATAATCGCGCCGCGCGGAGAAAGCGGCGCGGTGCGCGCCCTCATCTTTGATGAGGACGCAGCCGGCGTCGTAGGGAACTTGCAGCCACTTGTGAAAATCGAAGGCGAGCGAATCGGCTTGGGCAATGGGCGCAAGCCGTGCGCGCTGATCGCGCGTCAGGATGGCGAGCCCGCCAAACGCCGCGTCGACGTGGAGCCAGAGGCCCTCCTCTTTGCACACCGCAGCGAGCGCGGCGAGGTCGTCGATCGCGCCGGTGTTGACGGTGCCGGCGGACGCGACCACCACCATCGGCAGCAGACCCTGCGCGCGATCGGCGGCGATCATCGCCTTCAAGCGCTCGGGAGGAAGGCGGAAGGCGGCATCGGCCGGGACGAGGCGAAGCGCCTCCTGGCCGAGACCCAGCAGCGAGAAGGCTTTGGCGACGGAGTTGTGCGCTTCGCTCGAGGCGTATCCCACCAGCGGGCGCGGCGCGGCGCCGACGCCCTGCCGCCGCACCATGCCGCCCGTCCGCGCATCGCGCGCTGCGGCGAGCGCGATCACCGTTCCCATCGAGGTGCCGCTCGTCAGGATGCCGCTGCTCTCGGCGGGATAGCCGAACACTTCCTTGCACCACTCGATTACTTGGCGCTCGACATAGACGGCGACGTGATCGCGGCCGCCGACATTGCAATTCATGGCGGCGGCCAACATCTCGCCGAGCGCGCCCGCGAGATTGCCGCTGCCATGCACCCAACCGAAAAAGCGCGGATGGATGTTGCCGGTGCCGTAGGGAAGGATGTCCTCGGCAAAGCGCGCGAGCACCTCGTCGAGCGGCGCCGGCTTGCGCGGCAGGGCAGCGGAAAGGCGTGCTTTCACAGCGTCAGGCGTTTGCCGCCACACCGGCTGCTGTCGGATGTCGCGGAGGTGATCGATCGCGAGATCGATCGCGTCATGAAAGGTGCTGCGCAGCGCCTCCCAATCCTGGGGATCGAGGCTCTCGCCTTGCTGCGCCGTGGGCTCGGCGGCGGCGCGTTTGCGGCTCACGCCGCAGCCTCCGCGCCGCCGCTCTTGCGATAGAGCATGTCGCGAAAGGCGGCAAAGACCTTGCACATCTGCGGCGCCTTGTAGGGATAGACCTCGAGGCTATCCATCGCG
The DNA here is from genome assembly GCA_035945115.1 of Allostellaceae bacterium. Taxonomy (GTDB): domain Bacteria; phylum Pseudomonadota; class Alphaproteobacteria; order ATCC43930; family CGMCC-115725; genus DAHUYF01. The sequence continues at coordinate 22,363 of DASZAN010000194.1, read as the reverse complement.
TGGACGATCATGGCGATGTCCGCCTCGAAGACGAGGAGACCGCCGTCGGCGCTCTCGCCGCAATCGATGCCGAAATAATCGAGCCCGACGCGCGCCGCGATCGACGCGAGCGCCGCGCCGTGGCGGCGCGCGAAGTCGCTGTCGAAGTCGCGCATGAACTGCGCTTCCTCGGCGCGCTTTTGCGCGCTCTCCTTCATGTTGGCATTGAGGTAGTAGATCATCCACTGATCGCTGATCGCCATGTGACAGGCGTAGGCGCGTCCCTCGATGAAGACGATGCGGTATTTGCGGAAGAGCCCGTCCTTGCCGCGATAATCGACGAAGCGCGAGATGTAGAACTGTGCCTCGGATTGCACGCCCAGATAAGCGCTCACCGCAGTCGCATCGTCGAGCTTCATCAGGCCGCGCCCGGCATGGGAATCGACGGGCCGGGCGATGATCGGGAACTCGCCGTCGGCGAGGAGATCGCGCACGCCCGCCGCACCGGCGGCGAGCCCAGCAAGGGCGCCGCGGTCGACGCGCACGGTCATGGGGATGACCACGCCCGGCGCATCGGCGAGCGCGGCATGAAGGCGCTGGCGCGAGAGCGAGGCGATACGCTCTGGCGTGTTGATCACCGGTCGCGGCCAATTGGGCAGCGCGGGCGAGAGCGCCGCGAGCGACGGTGCGTTCTCGTCTGACTCGCCGATCGCGACGAAGGCAACATCGTGCTCGGGGAGCGGCGAAGGCAGCGGGACGCTCGGGACGACGTACAGCGTCTCGAGCGCGATGTCGCTCTCCTGCAGCAGAAATTCGAGTGGCGTGTTGGCGCTCATGTCGCCGGGCGCGGCGAGCGCCAGCAGCTTGAGGCGCGGCGATGTGGCGGGAGCGGGCGAGCGGTAGAGGCGGCAAATTTCGAGCGCTTCGGCTTGGCGGGCGAGGCCGTCCTGGCGGTTGCCGAAGAGCTGCTCGATCGTCGCCAGGTCCATGAGCGCCGCCGCGTCATCGGGCGTGTAGACATATTTGCCGATGAGCTCGCGCCAGAGCGGGGTCAGATCCTCGCCGTCGAACATCATCTTCGACAATCGCGCGACGCCGATCGGCGTCATTGGCTTCGTTGCCGCTGCGACGTGCAGCGGGCCACCGCTGTCCATGTGCTTCGCCTATCCCTACCGCGGCTGGGCACCGCGACGCATCGTCTGGGATAGCGCGACTTCGTTAATATCCCTTGAATTCCCGGCCGTCCTCGACCCGCGCGATGGGCAAAGCGCGCGGACTTCTCAATCACTTAACGGGCAGTGGGTCAGTTTGAAATGGGCGACCTCTCCCCGGCTTGAGGTAAGATCACCACATGCGTAGAAGAACGCGACGCTTTATCTCGGTCGCCGCACCGATCCTCAGTATCTTTTCGACCGCTATTTTTGCTGGCCTTCAATTCGTTGGGTTGGCCCCAAAGGAATTGCTCATTCACGTCCTCGGCGTACAACAAGTCGAATATATTGAGTCATTAGTGGGCAACTTGAATAGCGAAAGCGCACGGTGGTCCGTCGTTATCTTAGGTGACCTATCTTTTGGGTTGGCGTGCTGTTTTACAATGCTGATACCAGTGATGAGATTGTACCGTCGGCAGGAACGGCTCGGCCAAATGATAGAGGACAATGACAAGAAGATAGAAGCAGAGCGCAGGGAGCATGCCGAGCTTCATGAGTATGCAGAAGCAGCAATAAAAAAGGCTCGGGAATCGGACGATTTTGCTCGAAAAATGGAACGGTCGGCAAGACGTCTGCACAACCAAACACGCGAAATGCTGATCAAATGGCGACGCGAAAAATTACTAAAGTAGCGCGTTAGGCCGCTTTTTGCGCTGCTTCCCACTGCTCCAACACCCGCACTATATCGCCACGCTCTCAAAGCTTGTCGGTGACGCCCGCCGCCATTGCCGGCGTGAAGCGCGTGGTCTGGTGGATGCGGACGAAATTGTAATACATGAAATGAACCGCAACGGAATGCGCGTGGTTCTCGAACTTCTTTGAGAAAGCATTGGTGGCCGCGTGAACCGGCGCATGCTCATCCGGTTGGTATCGGGTCACGCCGGTCGCTTGAGTCGTTTTTCGCCCATGGCGGCGAGTCTGGGCGCTTGGCAGAAATGCCACAAGTGCCGGATTCATCGGGCAAAATTCAAACTGAAACACCGCCCACTTAACGGGGTCAGTTTGATTTATCTGCGGTGAAAAAGACAAACCCAAAGGTCAACGCGGCCAGTACGACCATAATGGAACCGACGATCACGATAAGCTGGTTGCCCGTCAGAGTGACGACCACAATGCCCGGAACGAAAATTAGGACTCCGACGAAATGCGCGATGCATTGGGGCCAAGCCAGGCGGGAAAGTGCTAAGCTCGGGTAGGCGCGATGAATCAGACCATAAATCGTCGGCACAACGAAGCCCAACAAATTCAAATGGGCGTGGGCGTCCGCAAACTGGAAATCACCACGTGCGCCCATCCACATTCCGAATGCTATCCCGCAGATCAGGAATACCAGCCCGAAGCTGATAAAGGTCACATCAATTCGCATGTTACCCTCCACTAGCTATTGAGCCGCTTTCCACTCTTCTATCACACGCACCATATCGCTCAGGTCCCAAAGTTTTTTGGTGATACCAGCCGCCATCGCGGGCGTTACGCGCGTGGTCTGGTGGATGCGGACGAAATTGTAATACGTGAAATGGATAGCGACCGAGTGCGCGTGGTTCTCGAACTTTTTTGAGAACTCATTCGTCAAACGCGTAAGCCGCCGCATGCTCATTCGCATGTTGAGGTTCTGACGCTCGACGTAGCCCGTCGCAATGTGCTTAGGATCGGGCGAACCTAAGATCACTTCCGACTTCGCACCGACGCAACGCGGCGGGCTTTAGCACCCCGTGCCGAGCGTTGAGCCTTCTGGCCCTTAGACTTTGTATCGGCGCTTGGCAGAATTGCCACAAGTGCCGGATTCATCGGCGAAATTCAAACTGACCCACTGCCCACTTAACGCTCCGTCAAGGAGTTGGCCCGATATTTGCAGCCATGACTCGGTCGGCGCTATAAGCTCGCCATCATGGCCCTCACTCAGAGGCTCGATCTCCGACAGACGCAAGCGCTGGTGATGACGCCGCAGCTGCAGCAGGCGATCAAGCTGCTGCAGCTGTCGAACCTCGAGCTCTCCACCTTTATAGAAGGCGAGCTCGAGCAGAATCCGCTGCTCGAACGCGATGAGACCCCGGCCGACGGCGTGGCCGAGCCGGCGCCAGCCGCGGAGGAGGACGGCGGCGACGAGGTGACGCTCTGGCAGGAGGCCGCGGGCGTCGAGGGCGAAGGCAATCTCGACCTCGCCGGCGATCCCGCGGCGTGGCAGAGCCGGACGACGCGGGACGGCGGCGGCGGCGCGCTCCCCGGACTCGACCAGACGCTGACGCGTCCCGAGACCTTGCACGACCATCTGCTGGCTCAGCTCTCGCTCGATATCGCCGACCCCATCGACCGCATGATCGGCGCGCATCTCGTCGATATGGTCGACGAGGGCGGATATCTCCGCGGCGAGCTTGCCGACGTGGCCGAGCGACTGGGCTGCACCATCGAGCGGGTCGAGGCGACATTGAAGCTGCTGCAATGCTTCGATCCGCCCGGCATCTTCGCCCGCACGCTCCCCGAGTGCCTCGCGCTCCAGCTCAGGGATCGCAACCGGCTCGATCCGGCGATGCAGGCGCTGCTCGACAATCTGCCGCTGCTGGCGAACCGCAACGCGCCGGCGCTGATGCAACTTTGCGGCGTCGATGGCGACGACCTCGCCGAGATGGTGGCGGAGCTGAAGGCGCTCAATCCCAAGCCGGGTCTCGCCTTCGATACCAGCGGCGCCGAACCGGTGATCCCCGACGTCATGGTGCGTCCGCAAGGGCGCGGCTGGGCGATCGAGCTCAACAGCGAGACGTTGCCGCGCGTCCTCGTCAACAACCGCTACTATGCCGAGGTGAGCGGCGCCGCGCGCAGCAAGGCGGAGCGCGACTATCTCAGCGAACGGTACCAGCAGGCGAATTGGCTCGTGAAGGCGCTGCATCAGCGCGCCACCACGATCCTCAAAGTGGCGACGGAGATCGTGCGCCAGCAAGAGGGCTTCTTCCGCCACGGCGTGCAGCATTTGCGCCCGCTCGTGCTGCGCGACATCGCCGAGGCGATCGCCATGCACGAAAGCACGGTGAGCCGCGTCACCTCGAACAAGTACATGGCGACCCCGCGCGGCATCTTCGAGCTCAAATACTTCTTCACCTCGGCCATCGCCGCGGCGAGCGGCGGTGAAGCGCTCTCGGCCGAGGCGGTGCGCTTTCGCATCAAGGCGCTCATCGAGGCCGAGGCGGACGACGTTCTCTCCGACGACCGCGTTGTCGAGATCCTGCTCAAGGAAGGCATCGACATCGCCCGCCGCACGGTGGCGAAATACCGCGAGGCGATGCGCATCCCTTCCTCGGTCCAGCGGCGGCGCGAGCGGCTCCTCAACGTGTAAGCGGTCGTACGCTCCGCGCGTTCTGACGGCTTACTTGACGGACGCGCGCGCGCCGGCCCATAAGAGCGCCGGTGCCGAAGGAGCGCTTTTGACGCCGTGGCGTTCTCCCCTCCGGCCGATGTTGGTTCGTCCCATGCTCGTCACCGTCACGGGAAAGCAGATAGATGTCGGCGACTCGCTGCGTCGGCATATCGAAGTAACGACGGCGGCGATCGTGGACAAATATTTCGGCAAGGCGATCGAGGCACATGCGGTCTTTTCGCGCGAGCGGCATCTCTTTCTCGCTGACATATCCGTGCATGCGGGACGCGGCCTGATGGTGCAGTGCCACGCGGAATCCGCCGATCCCTATGCCGCCTTCGACGAAGCCGCGGCGCGGCTTGAGAAGCAGCTCCGCCGCTACAAGCGGCGCTTGCGCAACCATCACAAGGGGGCGCGCGAGAGCGAGGAGGCGTCGCCCGCCACCGACTACGTGCTTGCCGCCGACGACGAAGCGCCGGCGAGCCCCGACGCGCAGCCGCTCGTCATCGCCGAGATGCGCACCACCCACGGCAATCTCAATCTGGTTTATCGCCGGCGCGATGGGAATGTCGGCTGGATCGATCCCGATCTCGCCCCCGACCACCGCCGCGCCGCCGCGCGCAAAGGTGCCTGATGGATATCAGCGACATGCTCACGCCGGCCGGGGTCATCGCGAACTTGCGCGCGACCAACAAACGGCAAGCGCTGCAAGAACTCGCGCGCCGGGCGGCGAGCCTCACCGAGCGACCGGAGCGCGCGATCTTCGAGCTCCTGCTGGAGCGAGAGCGGCTCGGCACCACCGGCATCGGCGGCGGCACTGCCATCCCGCATGGCCGACTCCCAGACCTGCCGCGAATTTGCGGTCTCTTTGCGCGGCTTGAAAAAGCCGTCGATTTCGAGGCCATCGACAATCAGCCGGTCGATCTGATCTTTCTGCTGCTGACCCCGACCGGCGCCGGCGCCGACCACCTGAAGGCGCTCGCCCGGGTGTCGCGCTTGCTCCGGGACAAGGCGATCTGCGAGAAGCTGCGGGGAACCGACAACGCCGACGCGCTCTATGCGCTCCTGGTCGACCGCACCGCCAGCCACGCCGCCTGAATCCCGTACAAGATGTTGTGAGAACGGCCGAGTCGTCCGCGGGACGTTCCGCGACTGGCGCTAGATGCTGTGGCAACACCGGCGACGGAACGGATGCCGCGAGCGAATTCTCAAGATATGGGGGCTCCTCCCGAGTCGGGCTCGGAACGTCTGGCGAACAGACACTAGATGATGAGGTGATCCCTCCCTCAGTGGACGCTGAGCGGCTCGAGCTCCTGCTGCCGCACTGCGGCGAGCGCAACCTGGTAATCGCTGAGCACCGCAATTTGCGTGCCGTCGGCGGCACACACGGCGAACGCCGGCGCGTCGTTGACGGTGACGCGCTTCACATAGGCGATGTCTTGGAGGCCCAGGAGAGCAAACTCTTGGGGCGTGAACGTCGGGAAGCGTTCGATGGGGCGCATGGTCCTTGTCCTTATCGCCGGACTCTCTCAGCCTTGGGCTCGATCGCTTGGCGCGGCTCATTCGCGTCCTTGATCTCGACGGTGCGGACCTGCGGCTCGACGACGGGGCGGATGAGGTCGATGTTGAGGAGCCCGTTATCGAGCCAGGCACCCGCGACTTCGATGCCTTCGGCCAAGACGAAGGAGCGCTGAAACTGGCGCGCGGCGATGCCGCGATGGAGGTAGACGCGCTCCTTGTCCTCGCTCTGCTTGCCGCGGACCACCAGCTGGTTGTTCTCGATCTGCACCGCGAGATCGGGCATCGAAAAGCCCGCGACAGCGAGCGTGATGCGCAAGGCGTTCTCGCCGGTCTGCTCGATGTTGTAGGGCGGATAGCCGTCGGCCGCCGTCTTGCTCACCCGATCGAGCGCCCGCTCGAAATGGTCGAACCCCAAGAGCAGCGGCGAGTTGAAGAGGGTGAGACGCGACATCGGACCTCCTCCAACGAGCAAGTCCCGGATGGGCCCCGACAAGGCGCCCTTGGTTAACAGCGGCGGCCCGGACGGCACCGCCGAGCGGTATGTGGGAAGCGCCCTTCGGTCGATCAAGGGCTTGGGCCGTTTGGCCTATCCGCCCCCGAAGGACGCGACGAGCGCGGCGGCCTCCGCCATCGGTACCGGCGCCTCATCCAAGAGGCGCTCGCCGAGGTGATCCTCGCCCACCTCCGCCCCAAGCGGGTCTCGCGGCGCAAGCCGGTGCGCCACCACCAGGCCCGAGAGGAGAAGGCGTCGAGCATCGCCGCGCTGGTCGTGAATGCGATGCGCCTCCCAGGCGAGGCTCACCGCGCTTGCCGCATGATAAAGCGCGCTGGTCGCCCGGCGCGCCTCCCGCTCGCGGCCGGGATCGCGCGCAATGGCTTGCGCCAAGGCAATGGCGCTGTCGACCAGGCGCTGGAGATGCGCACGGAAGGTGGCCGGTATGGAGGTCGCCTCCTCGAGGCGCGCTGCGAGCATGGCGGCGAGCACGGCATCCGCGCCATGCCGGCCGATCGCCCGCGTGAGCGCGTCCAAGGCGACGATGTTTCCCGTCCCTTCCCAGATCGAGCCCAGATGCGCGTCGCGCAACAACCGCGCCGGCGCAAATTCCTCGATGTAGCCGACGCCGCCCCGCATCTCAAGCGCATCGCCGCAGACCTTGCGGGCGTCGCGTGTCGCGCGGAATTTGACCACCGGCGTCAGAAGACGCAGCAAAAGCGCCGCTTCCTGGCTGCCGGCCTCGGCACGATCGAGCGCATCGGCCGTGGCAAAGCACATCGAGAGTGCCTCTTCGAGCGGCAGCAGCATCTTGACGAGCTGGCGGCGCGCCAGCGGCAGCGCGATCACCGGACGACCGAAGGCGACGCGGCCGCGTGCCACCGCAAGCGCATCGTGCAACGCACGGCGCATCAGGGCCGTCGACTTGACGCCGTTCGAGAGCCGCGACCAATTCACCATCTCCGCCATGTGTGCGAAGCCGCGATCGGCGCGCCCGACGAGATAGGCGGCGGCGCCCTCGAATGTGATCTCGCCCGAGGCCATGGAGCGCGTACCGAGCTTCTCCTTGAGTCGGACGATCCGGTAGCGGTTGGGCGATCCGTCGTCGAGCCGACGCGGCATGAGAAAGAGGCCCAAGCCGCGCGTGCCCGATGGCGCCCCTTGGGGCCGCGCCAGCACCATGGCGATCGCGGCATCGGCGTTCGAGCAAAACCACTTCTCGCCATGAAGCCGCCAGTGATCGCCCTCTCGCACCGCCGTCGTGGTGAGGCGCCCGACATCGGAGCCGCCTTCCTTCTCGGTCATGAATTGCGCGCCTTGGGTGAGCCGCGTCATGTCAGTGGTGGTGAGGCCGTCGAGATACTTTTCCTTGAGCGCCGCATCGCCGAAGCGTGCGAGCAGCATCGCCGCGCCGTCCGTCACGTTGATCGGGCAGCCGAGGCCGTATTCCGCCTGATTGAAAAGGTAGGTGAAGGCGTGCTTGGCGACCGCGGGGTAAGTCTCGGGCCAGCCGAGAATGCCAGGGCGATGCGACATCGCGTGAATGCCGAACTCGCCATAGGCGACGCGCTCGAGCTCGCGATAGGCCGGGTGATACTCGATCCATTGCACGTCGCGGCCGAAGCGGTCGCGATGGTGCAGCACCGGTGGATGGCGATCGGCGAGCCGCGCCCATTCGTCGAGCGGTCCACCCGCGAGCGCCCCCAAGCGGTCGAGATGCGGCTCGATGTGGCGATAGAGCGCGGGCGAGAGGTAAATGCGCAGCAGATCAGCCAAGGACGGATCGGCGCGAAAGAAATTGAGGCCCGTGGTATCGGGCGCAATGATGCCGGCGGGCTCGCTCACGATCGCACCGCTTCGGCCGACCCGCGAGAGGGCATCATGCGCCACTCGAAGCGTCCGCCGTTCTCGGCGGAAATCCACCGCAAGCGCCAACGAAGCGTTGGGTCATGCGCCGCGAGGCAACCGCGCCAGAGTTCATTCCAAATCTCGGCGGCTCTCTGGTGCGGCGGCGAGAGGCCACGCGCGAGGCGCCAGCCCTGCTGCGTGATGACGATGTCCGCGCCCGATCGCTCCACCGCGGCATCGTCACCCTGACCTTGGGCGATGCCGCGAAAGAATGCGGCGAAGGATTCGGCATCGTTGCCGTCGCGGCCGAGAAGGCGGCGGCATTCGTCATAGAATTGTAAGCCGACGAGATACGCGGCGCCACCGATCAGGTGCTTCGCCTCGCGCGGCCCCATCACGTCGAGCGCTTCTGTCAGCATCGTGCGGATATATTCCATGGCGTAGTTCCGCCCCGCCCTTTGCCGCCGCTCGACCGGCCAGTCGTCGTCGGGCAAGCGCGGCGCCGCAGCGGGATCGAAGAGCGGCGCCGTCTCGCCGTGGGCAAAGCGCAAGCGCTCCTCGGGCGCAAGCGCATGGTCATATTCGCAGAAATACCCCTCCAGCGCGTCGTCGCCATCGACCGTCTGCTTGGTGCAGACGAAGCCGAGGCGCAGGTTGCCGAGCGAGAGGCCATTCTCGGCGTGCCAGCCGCGCAGCATGGCCGCGGACACTTCGCTCGGCACTGCGCAAATCGCCGTTCCCGCCCAGATCCAGCGCGGCGGCGGATAGCGGATCCAGGCTTTGCGGTCGCTCTCATAGATGTACTCGACGCGGACGCCGCCGAGCTGATTCGAGAGATAGTGGTATTGCGCGGCGGCAACGGCGGCCGGCAAGTGGTCGAGGCCGAGCTTCCGCAACCCCGGCAGAAACGTCGCGAGCCGCTGCCGCCGGAAAATGCGGCGGACGAGGTCGGCCGCCGTGCCGCTGCCGCGCTGGACAATGGTGCGGAGGATCGCGCCGGTGAACCAGGCTTGATAAAGCCTCGCGACGGCTTGCTCGCCATTGCTCATTGAGCTCTCACATCGCTCCGAGTGCGACCGAGCCGATATTAAAGAAGGCTTAGGGCCGCAGCGCTAGATGTGGCCGCCATGACCGTTATCTGGCTATTCGTAAGGCACTGGGAAATTGCCCCGGCTTTGCTGTGTCTCGGCCTTGCCATTTGGCTATGGGCCGTGCGCGCGCATTTGTTTGGCATTCTCCTCTTGGCAATTGCCGAAAAAGCGATGAAACGCCGCGATTACGATCGGGCCTTTGCGGTCGCGACGCGCTTGCTGCGCGAGCATGGATTTCCTTGGCCGAATCAGAACAACGAGGAATGGCAGGTCGTTCGCGGCGGCGCGCACTGCATCCGCGGCACCGTCTATCAACGGCGCGGCGAGGACGGTATCGCCGCGGCAGAGTTCGACTGGGCGATCGAGCTCGCTCCCGACCTCGAGGAAGCCTACCTCCGCCAAGCCGCGACCTATCGAAAGATTGGCCATTGGAGCCGGCTCGAGGACGCCATCGATAACTGCGATGCCGTGATCGGCTCGTTTCCGGAACGCCCGCGACACTACATGTCGCGAGCCGTTGTCTTCCTCTTGGCCGGCTGTGATGAGGAAGCGCTCGCCGACTGCGATCAGGCGCTCGCGCTGGGAACCGGCAAGGCGCACATCTATCGTCAAGCGGGTCTCGTGCGACTCTGTGCGGGCCGATACAGCGAGGCCGCGATGGCGCTAGCGCCGGCCGTGCGTCTTTCGCCGCAGAATGCCTATGGCGTCTTATTGCTGCACCTGGCGCGCAGGGGTGCGGGCGAGGATGACACGGCGGAGCTTCGCGCCCATGCATCAAAGATTGATTGCACTGTGTGGCCCGGTCCGTTGGTGCAGCTCTATTGCGGCGAGTTGGCGCCCGATGAAGCATTCGCGGCGGCGACGCGCAGCGAAACGACCGCCCGCGAGCGCCGCGGCGAGACCGCGTTTTATTTGGGCGAGCGCGCCTTGCTCGCCGGCGATATCGAGCGGGCGAAGCCGTTGCTCGAGGAAGCCAAGGACGCGTGTCCGGCATCATTCATCGAGTGCTGGGCAGCCGATTCGGAACTACGGCGTGTGGCGCGGCGCGAGCACCCGCACGATTGCTCAGAGGCGGGCGCAGCACTTAACTACGACAAGGGCCCAGCCGTTGCCGGCTAGGCCCTTGTGCTAACTGGTGGAGCCAGGGGGATTCGAACCCCCGACCTCCGCAATGCCATTGCGGCGCTCTCCCAACTGAGCTATGACCCCGGGCCGCGTGACGCGGCGGAAACCGGAAGGTAGCGGCGCTTTCCGCACCCAAGCAAGGGGAAAATCGGACGCCGCGGCTCGCTTCGACTACCGCTCTTCCTCGTCCTCGACGTTCTCGATGACCTCGGCCATGTCGTCCTCGTCCTCGCCGAGCTCGGAGGCGTCCTCGATCACCTCTTCCTCTTCTTCCTCCTCGCCCTCGGCCGCGGCATCACCCTCCACCGGGACTTCCTCGGCTTCCTCCTCGGCCTCGCCTTCGACCTCCTCGGTCGCGATATCGCCCTCGACCTCTTCGTCGGCGATCGGCTCAATTGGCTCGGGCGCTACCGGCGCGCGCGTACGGCGCGATTTGAGCGTTGTATCGGGATCATAATTTGTCCCGCATTTGGGACAAATAATCGGATCGCGGCGCAAATCGTAATAGCGCGCGCCGCAATTCGGGCAAATGCGCTTCATTCCCCATTCGACCTTCGACACCATCGCCTCCGTTTCCTGCGCGCCGGCCGGCCAATTGCCATGACCAGGCGGTCGCTGTCAAAACAAAATCGGTCCACCCATGGCGGAGAAGGCTCGTTTGTGCCGCCCCGCTCTTATGCTAGAGAGAGCCGCCCCACAGTATGGATTGCGCGTGACGCCTCTTACATCGGGAACGGCCGGAGCACTCACCGGGCGACTGCGCGTTCCCGGAGACAAGTCCTTGTCACATCGCGCGTTGATCCTCGGCGCGCTCGCTATCGGCCGAACCCGAGTCAAGGGATTGCTCGAGGGCGACGACGTGCTGCGCACGGCGGCGGCGATGCGCATGTTCGGCGCCGACATGGCGCGCGAAGCCGACGGGCACTGGCGCATCGACGGCATCGGCATCGGCGGGCTCGCCGAGCCCGCCGACGTCCTCGATCTCGGCAATTCCGGCACCGGCGCGCGCCTTCTCATGGGCCTCGCGGCGAGCCATCCGATCATCAGCTTTTTTACCGGCGATGCCTCGCTGCGCCGCCGCCCGATGGCACGGGTCATCGAGCCGCTCACCCACCTTGGCGCCCGCATCGCTGCGCGCGACGGCGGGCGATTGCCGCTGGTGGTCGAAGGTGCGCCCGCACCGATCCCCATCACCTATCGCCTCCCCGTACCGTCGGCCCAAGTGAAGTCGGCGGTGCTGCTCGCCGGCCTCAACGCCCCCGGCGAAACCACGGTGCTCGAGCCACAGCCGACGCGCGACCATACCGAGCGCATGCTCCGTCATTTTGGCGGCGAGGTGACGGTCGCCGACGAGGGCGGGATCCGGCACGTGCGCCTCAAAGGCCAGCCCGAGCTGCGCGGCGCCGACCTTGCCATTCCCGGCGATCCCTCTTCGGCCGCCTTCCCCTTGGTTGCGGCACTCTTGTCGCCGGGCTCCGAGGTGGTGATCGAAGGCGTCGGTGTCAACCCGCTCCGCACCGGACTTTTCGAGACGCTCCAGGAAATGGGCGCGCCCTTTGCCATCGCCAACCAGCGCATCGAAGGGGGCGAGCCCGTGGCGGACATCACGGTCCGAGCCGGTCCACTCACCGGCGTCGAGGTGCCGGCCGAGCGGGCACCCCGCATGATCGACGAATACCCGGTCCTCGCCGTCGCCGCCGCTTTCGCGCGCGGCACGACGCGGATGCACGGCTTGGCTGAGCTGCGCGTCAAAGAGAGCGATCGTCTCGCCGCCATCGCCGAGGGGCTTGCCGCGTGCGGTGCGAAGGTCGTGATCGCCGGCGACATGCTGGCGGTCGAGGGCAGGGGCGCACCGCCACCGGGCGGCGCCGCGATCGCCAGCAAGCTCGACCATCGCATCGCCATGGCCTTTCTCGTCCTCGGCATGGCCGCGCGCGCGCCGACGCGGATCGACGACGGCGACACCATCGCCACCAGCTTTCCCGGCTTCGTCACGCTGATGAACGGACTTGGCGCCAAGATCGCGCCCGCCGAGCGATGACGGCGGCACGATGATCGTCGCCATCGACGGTCCGGCCGCGTCCGGCAAGGGTACGCTGGCGCGGCGCCTTGCCGGCCATTTCGGCTTCGCCCATCTCGACACCGGCAAGCTCTATCGCGCCACGGCGCTGCATGCGCTGGCGAGCGGCGGCGATCCCGGCAATGCCGCGGTCGCCGAAGCGGGAGCAAGAAAAGTACGTGCGGCGGACCTGGGCGACCCTCGCTTGCTCGAGGAGGACGTGGCGCAGGCGGCCTCGGTGGTGGCTGCCATTCCGGCCGTGCGTCAAGCCCTCATCGCCTTCCAGCGCGATTTTGCCCATCACCCGCCAGCCGGCGCCGGCGCGGTGCTTGACGGCCGCGACATCGGCACGGTGATCTGCCCCGATGCCGACGCGAAATTCTTCGTCACCGCCAGCCTCGACGCGCGCGCGCGCCGCCGGTTCAAGGAGTTGCGGGGGTGCGGCGGGAACGCTATATACGAGCGTGTCCTGCAGGACATGAAGAACCGTGATGCGCGCGACAGCGAGCGTCGGACGGCGCCGTTAGTGCCGGCCGACGATGCTTTCGTCATCGACACGACCGCGCTCGACGCCGATGCCGTCTTCGCCCTGGCACTCGACCATCTCGGTCGCGTCCGAGCCGCGAAGGCGCCGCCCCGGCGCTAATCGGTCGCTCTCGCGACACTTGCAGGACAACGGGCTCACCCGCCGCACCCGCGCATGCCGGCGGCCCGCCGCGCCATCCTTCTCTCCGGTGGCGCACGGGCGTCATCGGAGAGAAGTGGAGTAGGGATGGCCGTCGCCTCGCAAACCGCAACCGCTGGCAAAGAAAGCTTTGCAGCGCTGCTCGATCAATCGCTCGGAACCGCCTCGGGGCTCGAAGGCACCGTCATCAAAGGCCGGGTGGTCGCCATCGAGAACGACATGGTGCTCATCGATGTCGGCCTCAAATCGGAAGGGCGAGTGCCGCTCAAGGAATTCACCGGTCCGGGCCGCGGCGGCGAGATCAAGCCGGGCGACACCGTCGAAGTCTATCTCGAGCGGATGGAAGACAAGAACGGCGAGGCGCAGCTCTCGCGCGAGAAGGCGCGGCGCGAGGAAGCGTGGACCCAACTTGAAAAGAATTTCCAGGCGAACGAGCGGGTCACCGGCGTGATCTTCAGCCGCGTCAAAGGCGGCTTCACCGTCGACCTCAACGGCGCGGTGGCGTTCTTGCCGGGCAGTCAAGTCGACATCCGTCCGGTGCGCGACATCACCCCGCTCATGGGGACGCCGCAACCGTTCCAGATCCTCAAGATGGACCGTTCGCGCGGCAACATCGTCGTCTCGCGCCGCGCCGTGCTCGAGGAAAGCCGCGCGGAGGCGCGCTCGGAGCTGGTGGCAAGCCTCAAGGAAGGGCAGATTTTGCAGGGCGTGGTGAAGAACATCACCGACTACGGAGCCTTCGTCGATCTGGGCGGCGTCGACGGCCTCCTTCATGTCACCGACATCGCCTGGCGCCGGATCAATCATCCCTCCGAGGCGCTGCATATCGGCCAGACCGTGAAGGTGCAGGTCATCCGCTTCAATCCCGAGACGCAGCGCATCTCGCTCGGCATGAAGCAGCTCGAGGCGGATCCCTGGGAAGGCGTCGAGCTCAAATATCCCGCCGGCGCGCGCTACAAGGGCCGCGTCACCAACATCACCGACTACGGCGCCTTCGTCGAATTGGAGCCGGGGGTCGAGGGCTTGGTCCATGTCTCCGAGATGAGCTGGACCAAGAAAAACGTGCACCCCGGCAAGATCGTCTCGACCAGCCAAGAGGTCGAGGTGATGGTGCTCGACGTCGATCCGCAGAAGCGCCGCATCTCGCTCGGCCTGAAGCAGTGCCTCGCCAATCCCTGGGAGGCGTTCGTCGAGAAGTATCCGGTGGGGAGCGAGCTCCAGGGCGAGATCAAGAACATCACCGAGTTCGGTCTTTTCGTGGGCCTCCCCGGCGACATCGACGGCATGGTCCATCTTTCCGATCTCGATTGGAACCGGCCTGGCGAAGAAGTGGTCAACGACTACAAGAAAGGCGACACGGTCAAGGTGCGCGTGCTCGACGTCGACGTCGAGAAGGAGCGCATCAGCCTCGGCATCAAGCAGCTCGCCGCCGATCCTTTCGAATCGAGCCTCGCCAACCTCAAGAAGGGCGACATCGTCACCACCACCGTGACGGCCGTCACCGACAGCGGCATCGAGGTGACGGTCAGCGACTTGCCGGGCTTCATCCGCAAGGCCGAGCTCTCGCGCGACCGCGCCGAGCAGCGGCCCGATCGCTTCGCGGTCGGCGAGAAGGTGGACGCCAAGGTCACCGCGCTCGACCGCGCCACGCGCAAGCTCACCTTGTCGATCAAGGCGCGCGAGGTGGAAGAGGAGAAGAAGGCGATGGCCGAGTACGGATCGTCGGATTCGGGCGCAAGCCTCGGCGACATTCTCGGCGCGGCCTTGAGCCGACGCGGCGAGAAAGACGAGAAAGAGGAGAAAGAGGAGAAATAGCGGGATTCACCGCCAAGAAAAAAAGGAGACCGGGGGCTCATTGAAGATCGAAGGGAGCAGGCAGATGCCTCGGGGCATTGCGGCGCACAAAAAGATTTTCCAAAAAGCAAAGGGCCGCGGCTGGTAAGCTTCCCCTGATCTCCATCCATCCCCTTTATCCCCCCTCTTCTCTTCGATGATCGATGTTCTCGCGTCATTTCTTGACGCTGCCTCAAGGGTTTGGCACGCTTGATTTTTCTCGGTGGAGGCGAACGAGCGTGGGCATGACCAAGTCAGAGCTGATTCAGCGGCTGGCCGAGCGCAACCCTCACCTCTACCAGCGCGATGTCGAGCGCATCGTCACGGCGATTTTCGATGAGATCGCCGCGGCGCTCTCGCGCGGCGACCGTGTCGAGCTGCGCGGGTTCGGCGCCTTCTCGGTGAAGCGGCGCGAAGCGCGGCAAGGCCGCAATCCCCGCACCGGTGATGCCGTGCAGGTCGAAGAAAAGCACATCCCCTTCTTCAAGACCGGCAAGCAGCTGCGCGAGCGGCTCAACGAGGGGATGTGAGGGCCGACGCGCGTCCAGAGCGGCGACGATCGGAACGGCAGTGCGATTGATTTATTGGTCGGCGACAGTCGCGATCGCGATCGTTCTCACGATCTTCGCGGTGCCCAATCGCGAGCGCGTCGATGTGGTGCTGTGGCCTTTTCTCACGCTGGAAGCGCCGCTTTATCTTGTGACGTTGCTGACGCTGCTCGCCGGCTTTCTCGCGGGCGCCGTCGTCGCCTGGATCGGCGGCGGGCGCTGGCGGCGCAAGGCGCGGCAGCGGGCGCGGCGCATCGAAGCGCTCGAGCGCGAGCTTGCCGCAACGCAAGCACGGCTGCCGCACCACGATCTCACGCCCGCGGCACGGAGCGGCACCGCCGATTGACTTGCGCTCGCCGGCCGCGCTAGGCCCGGCGCCATGCGCATTTTGGGCTATTCCGAGGTGGTGGCGGCGCTCGGTTTTCCGGCGCTGGTCGAGGCGCTCCGGCAGATGTTCCGCGTCGGCGCCGAGGTGCCGCTCAGGCATCACCACGCCGTTCCCGTGCCGGGCGGCAGTGACGGTACGCTGCTCCTCATGCCTGCCTGGCAAGCGGGGCGCCATCTCGGCGTCAAGGTGGTGACGGTCTTTCCCGACAATCGCACCCAGGACAAGCCCTCGGTGATGGGCGCCTATCTTCTTCTCGACGGCACCACCGGCGAGCCGCTGGCGATGATGGACGGGCCGGCGCTCACCGCCCGGCGCACGGCGGCTGCTTCGGCGCTCGCCGCGAGCTATCTGGCGCGCCCCGATTGCGAGCGTCTCCTCATGGTCGGCACCGGCACGCTCGCTTCGCACTTGATCGAGGCACATGCGAGCGTCCGGCCGATCGTCAATGTGCTCGTCTGGGGACGCAACTCCGAGAAGGCGGCGAAGCTCGCCCATCGCATGAGCCGGCGCAATCTCAAGGTGGCGGCGACCACCGATCTTGCCAACGCCGTGCGCGGCGCCCATGTGATCTCGTGCGCGACCTTGAGCGAGCGGCCGCTGATCGAGGGATATTGGCTGCCGCTCGGCGTCCACCTCGATCTCGTCGGCGGCTTCCGCCCGGATATGCGCGAGGCCGACGACGACTGCGTCCGCCGCGCCCGCGTTTTCGTCGACACGCGCGCGGGTGCGCTCAAGGAAGCGGGCGACATCGTCCAGCCGGTCCGATCGGGCGTGCTCAGCGCGGATGACATCGCCGGCGACCTCTTCGACCTGACCCGCGGCACGCGCGCCGGGCGGCGCTATCATGACCAGATCACCATGTTCAAATCGGTCGGCACGGCGATCGAGGATTTGGCGGCGGCGCAGCTTGCGCTCGACACGGTGAGGAACTGATGGAACGCGCGGCGAGCCCGATTTTCTGCGCCATCGACACGCCCGATCCGGCGCGCGCGCAGGAGCTCGCCAATGCCGTGCGCGGCGTGGTCAACATCAAGCTCGGCCTCGAGTTCTTCGTCGCCAACGGCCCCGGCGCGGTACGGCGCGTCGCCAGCGGCGCCCCGCTCTTCCTCGATCTCAAGCTCCACGACATTCCCAATACCGTGGCGGGCGCGGTGCGCGCCGCCGCATCACTGAAGCCGATGCTGCTCACCATCCATTGCGGCGGTGGCCCGGCAATGATGCGGGCCGCGGTGGAGGCGGCGCAGCAAGCGGCGGCCGGCGGCAGGCGCATGCAGCTCTTGGGCGTGACCGTGCTCACGAGCCTCGACAATGCCGATCTCGACGCCGTCGGCCAGCGCGGCCCCACCACCGAGCATGCGGTGCGTCTCGCAAGGCTGGCACGTGATTGTGGGCTCGACGGCGTCGTCTGCTCGCCGCATGAGATCGCCGCGCTCCGCGAAGCTTGCGGCAAGGAGTTCTTGCTGGTGGTGCCTGGCATCCGCCCAAGCGGCATTGCCGCCGGCGACCAGAAGCGGGTGCTGAACCCTCGGGCGGCGCTCGATGCCGGCGCCGACTATCTCGTCATCGGCCGGCCGATCACCGGCGCACCCGACCCGCGCGCCGTGGCGCGCGCCATGCGCGCGGCGCTCCAATGAGCATCGACGCCAAAATTTGCGGGCTCAGCTCCGCCGAGGGCATCGCCACGGCAGCGCGCCACGGCGCGCGCTTCGTCGGGTTCGTGTTCTATCCGCCGAGTCCGCGGCATCTCACGGCCGAGCAAGCGGCGCGTCTGGCCGTGCTGGTGCCGGCGGGGATTACCAAGGTCGGGCTCTTCGTCGATCCCGACGACGATCTCCTCGCCGCTACGGTTGCCAAGGTGCCATTGGATTTGCTGCAGCTTCATGGCAAGGAGAGCCCGGAACGCGTCCTCCAGGTGAAGCAGCGCTTCGGCAAGCCGGTCATGAAATCGATCGCCATCGCCTCCGCGAGCGATCTCGCGACGGCGCCTCGCTATTATGGCAGCGCCGACCGGCTCCTTTTCGACGCCAAGCCGCCCAAGGACGCGGTGGCGCCCGGCGGCAACGGCTTGGTTTTCGACTGGGAGCTGCTGGGAGGCCGGCGCTGGCCGCTGCCCTGGATGCTCTCGGGCGGCCTTACCGCCGACAATCTCGGCGAAGCGGTCCGCACCACCCATGCCACCGCGGTCGACGTCTCCTCCGGGGTCGAGCGCGGCCCGGGGATCAAGGATCCCGACAAGATCATGGCGTTTCTCGCCCGGGCGCGCGCCCTTTAAGGCCATTTGAGCCGCCCCTGGTTTGGCGGTACAACACCGCCTCGCGTCACTGGGCACCTTCGATCGATGGCCTCACCCAATACCTATCGCCGCGGCCCCGACGAACGCGGGCAATTCGGTCGCTTTGGCGGGCGTTTCGTCGCCGAGACGCTGATGCCGCTGGTGCTCGAGCTCGAGCGCGCCTACGAAGCGGCGAAGCGCGACGAGAGCTTCGCGCGCGAGCTCCGCTACTATCTCGCCGACTACGTCGGCCGGCCCAGCCCGCTCTTCTTCGCCGAGCGCCTGACGGAACATTTCGCGGGTGCCAAGGTCTATCTGAAACGCGAGGACCTCAATCACACCGGCGCGCACAAGATCAACAACACCATGGGGCAGATCCTGCTGGCGCGGCGCATGGGCAAGCGCCGCATCATCGCCGAGACCGGCGCCGGCCAGCATGGCGTCGCCACCGCCACCGTCTGCGCACTCTTCGACTTGCCCTGCGTCGTCTATATGGGCGCGACCGACATCGAGCGGCAGAAACCCAACGTCTTCCGCATGCGGCTTTTGGGCGCCGAGGTACGGCCGGTCACCTCCGGCACGGCGACGCTCAAAGATGCGACGAACGAGGCGCTCCGCGACTGGGTCGCCAATGTCGAGGACACCTTCTACATCATCGGCAGCGTCGTCGGCCCGCATCCCTATCCCGCGATGGTGCGCGATTTCCAATGCGTCATCGGCGAGGAGGTGCGCAAACAAATGCACGCGGCGGAAGGCCGGCTTCCCGACACGCTTGTCGCCTGCGTTGGCGGCGGCTCCAATGCCATCGGCCTCTTCCATCCCTTTCTCGATGAGCCCACGGTCCGCATGATCGGTGTCGAAGCGGAGGGGCACGGGATTGCCACCGGCAAGCATGCCGCCTCGATCACCGGCGGCTCGCCCGGCGTGCTTCACGGCAGTCGCAGCTATCTGCTGCAGACCGAAGACGGGCAAGTGATCGAGGCGCATTCGATCTCCGCCGGACTCGATTATCCCGGCATCGGTCCCGAGCACGCTTGGCTTCACGATGTGAAGCGGGTCGAATACGTGCCCGTCACGGATGATGCCGCGCTCGAAGCGTTTCAGCTCTTGAGCCGGCTCGAGGGCATCATTCCCGCGCTCGAATCAGCGCACGCGCTGGCGCACACGGCGACGCTCGCGCCGCGCTTGCCCAAGGACAATCTCCTCGTAGTCAATCTTTCCGGGCGCGGCGACAAGGATCTCGAGAGCGTCGCCAAGCGCCTCGGTATCGCTTTATGAGCAACCGGGAAGGGGCCGGTCCCGACGGCCGCATCGCGCGCCGCTTTGCCGCGTTGAAAAAAGCGGGTCGGGCTGGACTCGTGCCGTATCTCGCCTGCGGCGATCCCGATCCGACGACCTTCGCGCGCCTTCTCGCCGCGCTCCCCGAAGCGGGTGCCGATCTCATCGAGGTGGGCATGCCGTTTTCCGATCCCATGGCGGACGGACCGGCGATCCAGGCGGCGAGCCTGCGCGCGCTCAGTGCGGGCACGACGCTCGCCACCTGCCTCGCGACGGTGCGCGAGTTTCGACGCGGTGATGACGCAACGCCGATCGTGCTGATGGGTTACTACAATCCGATCCATCACTACGGCCCGGCGCGTTTTCTTGCCGACGCCAAGGCGGCTGGCGTTGACGGCCTCATCATCGTCGACCTGCCGCCGGAGCATGATGACGAACTCTGCCTGCCGGCGCTCGCGGCGGGGCTCGATTTCATCCGGCTGGCGACGCCGACCACGGACGACCGGCGCTTGCCGGCGGTGCTCGCGCATACGGCAGGATTCATCTATTACGTCTCCATCGCCGGCATCACCGGCACGAAATCCGCGGCCGCCGACGCGGTGGCGAGCGCCGTCGCACGGCTTCGCCGCCATTCGCCGCTGCCGATCGCCGTCGGTTTCGGCATCCGCACGCCCGCGCAAGCGGCCGAGGTTGCGCGCGCCGCCGACGCGGTCGTCGTCGGCTCGGCGCTGGTGCAACGCGTTGCCGCGCACCTCGACGGCACTGGTGCCGCACAGCCCGCGCTGGTCGAGGCCGTCCTCGCCGATGTCCGCGCACTCGCCATGGCGGTCCGCGGCGGGCGCGGCGAAGCGGAAGAACGGCGATGAGCTGGCTCACCAATTTCGTCCTCCCGAAAATTCGCGCCGTCTACGCGAAGAAGGACGTGCCGGACAATCTCTGGCACAAATGCCCGAGCTGCGGCCAGATGCTGTTTCACCGCGATCTCGAGGCGACGCTCTTCGTTTGCGGCAATTGTGGCCATCACCTCCGGCTCGATCCGGAGCGGCGCCTCGCGATGCTGTTCGATGATGGCCGCTACACGCGCATCGAGCTGCCGAAGACGATCGTCGATCCGCTCAAGTTCCGCGACCGCAAGCGCTATACCGAGCGCCTTCGCGAGGCGCAGGCCAAGAGCGGCGCGCGCGACGCGCTCGTCGTGGCGCATGGCACGATCGCTGGCAGTCCCACCGTGGCGGCGGTGTTCGACTTCGAGTTCATGGGCGGGTCGATGGGAATCGCCGTCGGTGAAGGCTTGCTCGCGGGCGCGCGGCTCGCTGTGTTGCAGGAGGCGGCCTTCCTGGTGGTGCCGGCATCGGGCGGTGCCCGCATGCAGGAAGGCATCTTGTCGCTGATGCAGATGGCGCGGAGCACGCTCGCCGTGGAGATGGTGAAAGAGGCGGGCCTCCCTTATCTCGTCCTCCTCACCGACCCCACCACCGGCGGCGTCTCGGCGTCCTTTGCCATGCTGGGCGACATCACGCTCGCCGAGCCGGGCGCGGTCATCGGCTTCACCGGCGCGCGCGTCATCGAGGAGACCATCCGCGAGAAGCTGCCCGAGGGGTTCCAGCGCGCCGAATATCTCCTGGAGCACGGCCTTGTCGATCTCGTGGTGCCGCGCCGCGAGCTGCGCGATACCCTCGCGCGCCTCATCGGGCTGCTTCGCCAACGCGAGCCGGCGGGTCAAGTCGTGGCGTTGCGCAGCTAGGGAGCGCGTCCCTGAGCGTCGAGACGATACTCGCGCGGCTGCTGCGGCTCCACCCGAAGCTGATCGATCTTTCGCTCGACCGCATAGTCCGGCTGCTCGCTGATCTCGGCGACCCGCACGAGCGCCTGCCGCCGGTGATCCACGTTGCCGGCACCAATGGCAAGGGCTCGACCATCGCCTTTCTCCGCGCTTTCCTCGAAGCTGGCGGATATCGCGTGCACGTCTTCAGCAAGCCGCATCTTGTCCGCTTCAACGAGCGCATCCGCCTCGCCGGCACGCTCATCGACGATGCTCATCTCGCGGCGCTCCTCGCAGAGTGCGAGCGCGCCAATGCGGGGCGCACCATCACCTATTTCGAGATCACCACGGCGGCCGCCTTTCTCGCCTTCGCCCGGATCCCCGCGGACATTCTCCTCCTCGAGACCGGACTCGGCGGCCGCTTCGATGCGACCAATGTGATCCGCCACCCCGCCGTCACGGCGATCACGCCGGTATCGCTCGACCATCAGCATTTCCTGGGTGAGACCGTCGCCGCCATTGCCGGCGAGAAAGCGGGCATCCTGAAGGGAGGCCGGCCCGCGGTGCTGGCGCCGCAACTGCCGGCGGCAAGCGCGGTCCTCGAGGCGGCAGCGAAGCGAATCGCGGCGCCGCTTTTCCGCGGCGGGATCGAGTGGCGGGTCGAGGCCGTCGCCGGTGGGCTTCGCTATGAGGGGCAGCGCTGGCCGCGTCTCGATTTGCCGCCCCCGGCCCTCATCGGTCCGCACCAATACGTCAACGCCGGGGTGGCACTCGCCTGCCTCGACCGTCTCGAGAGCTTCTCACTGGGGCAGGAGGCACTCGCCGCCGGCCTCCTCGGCGTCGATTGGCCGGCGCGGCTGCAGCACCTGGCGAGCGGGCGTCTCGTTGGCCGTCTTCCGCCCGGCTGGGAGCTCTGGCTCG
>DASZAN010000193.1:0-2617 GCA_035945115.1 Allostellaceae bacterium | reverse complement strand
AAGCGGATTCGGCGCGTTTCGAAATGGCGATCGAAAACATCCCCAGCGAGAATCCGAAGACCGGCCGCATTACCGCTTTGAGCGCCCTTGCCGCGCTGCGCAAATTGACGGCGCCGCTGCGCGTCGGGACATAGCGCATGGATGCCGATCGCCAATTGCCGCTGGCCGGCGAGATTTTTCTCGATCATATCGCCCATTTCGTGCGCAACGCTGACGATGCGAGCAAAGCGCTCGTGCGGGCAGGCTTCGCAGCCACGCCCATTTCCATCCAAACCAATGATGGCCAGTTGACCGGCACCGGCAATGTCACCGCCATGCTCGCGCGCGGCTATATGGAGATTCTGTTCAAGACCGCCGACACGGTGCTGGGCAAAGAGCTGGACAACGCGCTCGCGCGCTATCCCGGCGTGCATTTGATCGCACTTTCCGTCGCGGATGCGCGGGCCGCAAGCGCGCGGCTGAAACTCATTGGCTTCCGGGTCAGCCCGATCGTCGAGCTGCGGCGGCCGGTCGCGAACGAACGCGGACCCGTGGAAGCTGCCTTCACCGTCGCGCGCGTCGAGCCCGGAGAAATGGCCGAGGGTCGCATCCAGCTTCTCACGCACCACACGGAAGACGCGGTGTGGCAGAAGCGCTGGCTTACGCATCCCAATGGCGCGAAACAATTGCTCGACGCGGTGATCGCCGTTGCCGATATTGGCGAGACCGCCGCGCGCTATGAACGCTTCACCGGACGAAAGCCGGTCGCGACGCGCATGGGACGCAGCATTTTCCTCGACCGCGGCAGCGTACAGATTCTCGACGCGTCGACCTTCACGCGGCTGGTGCCTGGCGTTCCCGTCCCCGGCCTGCCCTTCATCGGCGCCTATGCCGTGCGCGTCGATTCGCTGCTTGCTGCGGCGAATGTACTCCGCGCCCAAATGACGGCGTTCGAGCAGCGCGACCGCATGCTGTTCGTGCCCTTTCCGAAAGAACTCGGCGCCGGCGCCTGGATTTTCGTGGAGCAACCGAGCGATTTGCCGTGGCGGGCGGCAGCATGAGACCACCCACACTTAATGTCATGGCCCTGCTTGACAGGGCCACCCAGCAGCAAGCGCGCGTCTGCGTGCTATTGAGTCCTTCTTCGTCTGGATGGCCCGCTGTTGAGCCTGTGAAGAAATTGCGGTTCGGGTAAGGGTATGATTCAAGACTGTCGGAGCGCAAGGAGCTTGGCGGTGGCGAACGAGGCGAGATTCATCCGGGCGGATCGGGCTCAGACGCGATTTGACTACATCGATTTAGACGGTCTGCTGCCGATGGATCATCGGGCACGGATCGTCATGGGCTTTGTCGAGACGCTGGAGCTGTCGGCGCTTTATGACGCGATCGGGTCGCGGGAAGGCGAAGCAGGTCGGCCGCCTGCAGACCCGGCGGTTCTGCTTGCTCTGTGGCTGTACGCGACGGTTGAGGGGGTTGGCTCTGCGCGGCAGCTGACACGGCTTTGCGAGCAGGATATTGCCTATCGCTGGACCGCCGGAGGAGTTCCTCTGAACTACCACGGTCTTGCGGACTTTCGTGTGGCGCACACCGAAGTGCTGGACAGGCTGCTCACTGAAAGCGTGACGGCCTTGATCGCCGAGGGTGTGGTGTCGCTTTCCGAGATCGCGGTGGACGGCACCAAGGTACGAGCCAACGCAGGCCGTTCCTCCTTTAAGGTTGCCGACAAGCTTGCCCGGATCGAAGCGGCAGTGGAACAGCGGCTTTGCTCTCTGAAGGCAGAGATCGAGAGCGACCCGGAAGCGTCCTCGCGGCGAAGACAAGCGGCAAAGGAGCGGGCGGCGCGGGAGGTGAAGGAACGCGCCGAACGGGCGCGGGCCGCACTTGAGCGCATGCGCAAGGAACGCGAGAAGCGGACGAAGAAGCACCCGTCCGAGAAGGAAAAGAAGACTGAGGCGAAGGCCTCGCTGAGCGATCCTGATGCCCGCATTATGCGCTTTCCCGATCTGGCGATCCGGCCTGGGTACAATGCGCAGATTGCGGTTGCACCCGAGCAAGGCATCGTCGTCTCAATCGAGATGACGGACCGGCGCAACGATTCCGGCCTTGCAGTCCCGATGGTGGATAACATTGCGCACCGCTATGGCTTAGCGCCGCAGGTTCTCCTGGTGGATACCCATTACGCCACCGCCGAAGACATCGCAGCCCTTGCCGTGCACAAAGCGGGGCCAGTCAATGTCTATGCGCCTGTCCCCGAGGAAAAAGACAACATAAGTGCCCGTGCGATGGCCAATCGCAAAAGCCAGCGCGCCCGCGAACCCGATAGCGTCAAAGAGTGGCGAGCGCGCATGGAGACAGATGCCGCCCAAGACGTCTATCGCCGACGAAAGTTCATCGAACGGATCAACGCCAATCTCAAGAATCACGGCTTCGGCATCCTTCCCGTCCGTGGACTTCCCAAGGTGAAAGCGATTGCCCTTCTGCACGCCCTCGCAAACAACCTGATGGCAGCTCACAGACTAAGGACGCAGCCCGCGTGATGAATCGGGCAGAGACTCCCAACCAATCTCAACTCTTACGATGCGAGAACCGTTGGCTTAATGTCGCCCAAGGCCCAAAAGCCAATTCCCTCACAGGCTCT
>DASZAN010000192.1:0-3077 GCA_035945115.1 Allostellaceae bacterium | reverse complement strand
TCGAGGAAATGAAGTTCGCGCGGAAGGAACTGGGCTTCCGCGGCGGCTTCATCCGGCCCAACCCGTACAACGACAGGATGCCGCACCACCCCGATAACGAGAAGCTGTGGAGCGCGGCCGAAGAACTCGACTTCGCAATCGGCTTCCACGAGGGCGGCAACAGCGGCATGCCGACGGTCGGTATCGACCGGTTCGAGGGACGCGCGGCGCAGCACATCATCAGCCACACGATGGAAATGATGCTCGCGGCGATGAGCATGATCTGGGGCGGCGTCGTCGAGCGCCATCCGAAATTGCGGGTCGGCTTTCTCGAGTCCGGCGGCGGCTGGATCGCGCCCTGGCTCGACCGCATGGACCGGCATTTCGACGACCAGGGCTTCAACGATTCCGGCCTGAAGACGCGGCCATCGGAGCTCTTCCAACGCAATTGCTGGATCTCCTTCGAGCCGGTCGAAGGCAGCCTCAGGGTGCTGGCCGACTATATCGGCCCGCACAAGATCATGTGGGCGACCGACTACCCGCACCGCGACGGCTTTTTCCCCGGCGCTCCGAAAATGGTCGAGGAAAAGCTCGCCGGCGCCTCGCCCGAAACCCTGCACCAGGTGCTCGCCGGCGGCGCGATGGGCTTCTACGGGCTCAACTGAGCGGGCTCACGACAGATACGGGGGCCACAAGGAGGTACCCGTCATATCGCGCGGGTCTTTTTGCGGCGCGGCTTCGCGGGCTTTGGCGGCAGGGTCTTGACGAAGGCGACCGCGAGATCGAGCCAACCGCGCAAGCCCGCCTCGTCGGCGGGCGGCGGATCGACGAAGACATAGCCCTGCATCGGCCGGCCCGAGATCTGCATGGGCTTGGCGCCGGAGCGCGTCAGGGCGCCGGCCTGCCGGTCCTTGCCGACCCGCACGAGCAGCCCGCGCTTCGAGGTTCCGGCGACCATGTTGCCGTTCAGCATGAAGCACAGCCCGCCGAACATCTTCACTTCGCGCACCGCGCCGGCCGCGCCGAGAATCGCGCGCATGCGGGCCGCGAGATCGTCGTTCACCGCCATTGGTCTTCCTCCGGCGGGGCCCGCAAAAAAATGTCCGCCGCGCCGCCGCTCGTTCGTCATAGCGCCGTCACAGGACAGAAGCCAAGGAGGACGAGAATGAGCGAATTCACCTTTCTCTATCGCGGCCGGGCGGATACCACCGGGTCGCCCGAGCAGCGCCAGCAGCACATCTCCAAATGGGCGGCCTGGTTCAAGGAGCTTGGCGCGAACGGCCACCTGAAGGAAATCGGGCATCCGCTCGACCCCGCCGGCATGGTGGCAAGGGGCAGCCGGAAGATCGTCACCGACGGCCCGTTCGCCGAGGCGAAGGACATCGTCGGCGGCTTCAGCGTGGTCGAGGCCGAGAACCTCGCGCACGCCCTCGAACTCGCCAAGGGCTGTCCGATCCTGGAGGTCGAGGGCTCCGTCGAGGTGCGCCCGATCCAGACCATCAACATGTGACATGACGGTGGGCGACCATCTCTTCCGGCACGAAGCGGGGCGCATGGTCGCCGCCCTGACGCGCATCTTCGGCATCCACAACCTGGCGCTGGCGGAAGACGTCGTGCAAGACGCCTTCTGCCGCGCGCTGGAGGTGTGGCGCATCCGCGGCATGCCGGAGAACCCTTCGGGCTGGTTGATGGCGACCGCGAAGAACCGGGCGCTCGACGTATTGCGGCGGGAACGCAGGGCGCGCGGCTTCGCCCCTGAGCTGGGCCGGCTGCTCGAGAGCGAATGGACGCTCGCCCCCACCGTCGAGCAGCTGTTCGGCGCCAGCGCCATCAAGGACGACATGCTGCGCATGACCTTCTCGTGCTGCCAGCCGCGGCTGCCGGAAGCCTCGCGGGTGATGCTGGTGCTGCACATCCTGTGCGGCTTCAGCGTCGGCGAGGTGGCGGGCGCCTTCGTCAGCCGCCATGCCGCGATCGAGAAGCGGATAGCCCGGGCGAAAAAGGTGCTGGCGGGCTCGCAGCGGCTCTTCGACACCGGCGCGCCCGCCGATTTCTCGGCCCGGCTGCCGGCGGTGCAGCGCGCGCTCTATCTGCTGTTCAACGAGGGCTATCACGGAGCCTGCGCCGAGACGGCGGTGCGGGCGGAACTGTGCCGCGAAGCGATGCGCCTCTTGGCGCTGCTCATCGAGCACCCGCTCGGCGCGACGCCGGCGAGCTTCGCGCTCGCCGCGCTGATGTGCCTCGACGCGGCGCGCCTGCCGGGCCGAATCGGCCCGTCGGGCGACCTCGTCCCGCTCTTCGAGCAGGACCGCGCGCAATGGGACCGCAGCCTGATCGCCGAGGGGCTGGAGTTTCTCGAGCGTTCCGCTTCGGGCACAGAGCTCACCGAATACCACCTCGAGGCGGCGATCGCCTCGGTCCACGCCCGCGCGCGCCTCCCGGAGGAGACCGATTGGGCGACGATCGTTTCTCTCTACGATCGCCTGCTCGCGATGCGCCGCTCGCCGGTCGTCGCGCTCAACCGCGCGATCGCCGTGGCGCAGAACGAAGGCCCCGAGCGCGGCCTCGACGAGATCCGCGCGATCGCCGACCGCGAGCGTCTCTCCGCTTATCCGTTCTATGCGGCCGCGCAGGGCGAACTCGAATTGCGCCGCGGCCGGCGCGAGGCGGCAAACGAGCATTTTCGCACCGCGATTCGCCTGGCGCGCAACCCGATGGAGCGCCGCTTCTTCGAGAGAAAGATCCTCAGCGCCCGAGCGGGCGCGCGAAGGACAGCTCGTGGCCGTCGGGGTCGGTGACGTGAAAGAAGCGCTCGCCCCAAGGCGCATCGCGCGGCGGCATCTGCGGCGGGACGCCGGCGGCGACAAGCCGGGCGTAGTACGCGTCGACATCGGCGACGTAGAAGATCGCCCGCCCCCACCACGCCCATTGCCGCTCTTGGGGCGCGGCGATCAGGTTCAAGTAATTGCCGCCGGCGCGAAAGCTGGTGAAGGACGCGTCCTCGCCGCCATAGAGGAGCTCGAAGCCGAGCGTGCGGTAGAAGCGGACGGCCCGCCCCATGTCGTGGGTCGCGAGGGTGACGGCGCTCAGGCCTTCGA
>DASZAN010000191.1:0-19057 GCA_035945115.1 Allostellaceae bacterium | reverse complement strand
CACGAACTCAAGGACGCCATCCATCGCTTCCTCGACCAGACCAATGCCAATCCCAAGCCCTTTACCTGGACCAAGGACCCCAACATGATCATCGCCGCCGTCAAACGAGGGCACCAAGTGTTAGATTCAATCCACTAGCACCTGCTGTGCTCACACCCGACAACCCATGGTTCTGCATATCTGCACTCCGTTGCATGATGTCTGCATGGTCATTGCCGACATCGATATCTGGCGCTCTGCCAATCTGCTGCGGAGGCGGCATGGGAAGATGCCGCCATTGTTGCTGCTCAACGAGCCGACGAATGCATGGCCACTCGCCATAGCCACGGCGACGAAGAAGTTCCCGCCGGGTGACTTCGTCATCGCGTCGAGAGCTAAAATGGAGCGGCTAGGCCACACGAACCATGAAATGTGACAATGGACGCGATTAGAAAGGCAAGCGTAGCAGCCAAGCCAAGGGCCGTACGCACTCCGTGAAAGGTGGCCCACTTCTCGATCAACGCTCGGGTCTCTGGGCCTGCGCCGGTCGGCTCAGTCGCTGTGAGCTTCTTGTTTGTCGGCATGATGCCAATGAGCGTGTAGGGCCAGTTGGCAACGAGGAGCACGGCACCGATAACCCAGAGCCATTGTTCTGTCTCCCACCATGCCACCAGGCCCAAGAGAAAGCCTATGACCGCGAGCGGCGCTTGCATGGCGAAGCCGTACTTGTAGGCGGGTTTCCACTGAACAAGAAGAGAGCGGTCGTCTAACGCCAGGCGGGCCGGTTGCTCGGCGATATTGATGTAGGCAGCGGCTCCCGCGAAGATCGCAGCCACGATGATCGCGAGCTGGCCCGCAAACATGATGACCTCCAATCAGTCGCTCACTTCGAGGAAAGTCACGGCTGGTCACGGACCACGTATAGCTTTAAGAGCTGACGAGAGCCTTACACCGGCGCACTCACAAAGTAGGAGGAGCGAAAGTTGCCGCTGAGATTGAAGGGTCGCCGGCGGCGTAATGAGAGCACATCGCTCCCGACCTTCATTCCGCCGCAACTATCGCTCTTGGTCAAAGCGCCGCCGACCGGCGAGAACTGGGCACACGAGCTTAAATATGATGGCTTTCGATTCCATGCTCGGCTTGACCCCAGCAAGGTGAAGCTTCTCACCCGCACCGGCCTCGATTGGACCGACAAATACGAGAGCGCGGCCGATGCCATCAGCAAGGTGAAGGCGCGAACGGCTTATCTCGATGGCGAGCTATGTGCCATGAATCCTGACGGCACCACCTCGTTCGCCGAGCTGCAAGCAGCAACCGATTCCAAGAGCACCAGCCATCTCGTCTACTTCCGTTCGATCTGCTGTACCTCAATGCGGAGAACCTCACCCAACTGCGGCTGCTGGATCGGAAGGAAAGGCTCCTCGACGCTGCTTGTGGCGCGAAAGCAGAAGGGATCATCTCGAAAAGAATGGATTGTCCTTACAAGCCGGGAAATCGTGGACTATGGGTAAAAACGAAATGCATCAATGAGGAGGAGTTCGTCATTGTCGGCTACAGCGAGCCGGAGGGATCACGTTCGTACCTCGGTGCTCTGCTCCTTGCGTGCTACGACGATGACGGACGACTGATCTATGCGGGTCGTGCCGGCACGGGGATGTCCCAAGCCGAGTTGAAGCGCGTCTATGACAACCTTCAGCCGCTGCGTATCTTGCAGATGCCACTCGACAAACCACCGCCGCGATCAACACGCTTCGGATCGCCGCTTGTTCTGTCGCGCGTCCAATGGGTGAAGCCAAAGCTCAAGGCCCCGGAACTCTTGCCGTGGAATTCTCGTCCCGCGTCGTGCTCCTCCCGGCCGTGACGTTCGGTGTGTGCCGACACTGCGAGGTCGGCACATCTTCGCTAGCTCCGCCAACCAGCAGGGCTTTCGCCACGCCCATCGAGCCTGAAGCGTTGCATTATCGCGTTGCATCGGGTGAGTCGGCTGACGGGGACGGGCGCTACGCCGCCAAAAGCTTTTCGACCTCGCGCTCGAGATCGCGCAACCGAAACGGTTTCTGCAAGAACGCAACGTCGCCGCGCACGTCGATGTCCTGCGGATGGGCGCTGATGAGTAGCACCGGAACGTCCATCGCTCGCGCCAATTTTTCCAAGTCCCTACTGTTGCCGCTGGGGAGTCGCACGTTCGTTATAAGCAACGCAGGGCGCGATGCCCGCAACATGGCCGCGGCCTCGGGAAAATCCACCGCGCTCGCAACTCGATAGCCTTGCTGCTTTAGAACTTCCACGAAAAGCTCGCGGATATCGGCCTCATCTTCCACGAACAGGATGAGCGGAGCGGGCTGCATGAATGGGGTCCCTAAAGGTGCGTGAAATTCCTCGCATGTAAGCGTGCGTCAGTACCGTGATCTGGGTCAAAATGTCCCGCATCACTTTTGCGTCATTTGTCGGATGTCTTGATCCAAATCAAAGCGCGCGGCGCGTTGCTTGAGCGAGTCTATGGCGCTCGCAGAAAGCTCCGCAGCTCCGCCTCGATCTGGTGGCCGCGCATGGGCTTATAGAGCACTCGGCCCAAATGGAGTGCGTCGGACGCTTTGGCCGAGTAGCCGGTGAGAAACATGATCTTGAGGTCGGGTCGAATCCGCCGCGCCCGTCGGGCCAGCTCGATGCCGTCAAGCCCGGGCATCACAATGTCGGTGAAAAGCAGGTCGACGTCTTCTTGGGTCAAGAGACGCAACGCCTCGTACCCGTCCTCCGCCTTCAAGACGCGAAAGCCATCGATCGACAGGAGCTGTGCGATGCTGTCTCGGATGGGCGTTTCGTCTTCGGCAAAAAGAACCGTGAAAGCAAGTCCCATCGGCGCCTCCCGGCACTCACCCAACCGTAACGAAAGAGGCTTTGGTTCGTTCCTATCGGCTGACATGAAGGTCATGGGCAACGTTCAATGAAAGCGTCGGTTGGATCGAACCGGCGGGCGTAGATCGGTGCGCTTTCGCCCGGGTGTTCGTCGCATGCGGGGACGGGTGACCGCCATCGGTCCTAACCGCGCGGCCCCGTGTGACCGCCGTCACACCCTCCGGAGTGGTTAGACGCTGGCTGTGATCCCGGTCACAGCTTCGGCCGCCGAATGCGCCTATGTGAAACTTCATCAACTCTCGGTCGAGGGGGTCAGTATCATGATGAAGCTCGGAACAGTCTTCGCCATCGCGTTCGCCGCCGTCGCGTTGATCGCAACCACGACCTACGGCCGCATCGAGCGGCAGCCGACACCAGCGCAAATCTCGCCCTTGTCCATGATGAGCGGTCAGCACCTGCCTCAGACGGAGATGGTGGACTTCTCTCTCGTCTTCTGATGCCGAACGGCATCAGCTTCCTGACTAGCGAGGCGCGCCGCCGGGCGCGCCTCCACGGCGCGAGCTCACTCGATCACTTCATCGGCTTGGGCAAGGATGGCCGGCGAGATGGTGAGACCGAGCGTCTGCGCCGTCTGCAAATTGATGGCGAGCTCGAAGCGCGCGGGAGTTTCGATCGGCAGCTCCCCGGGCGCGATGCCGCGAAAAATGCCGGCGACAAAATGCGCGACCCGGCGGCGGAGCTCGCTTCGGCTGGGTC
This sequence comes from Allostellaceae bacterium, assembly GCA_035945115.1. GTDB lineage: Bacteria > Pseudomonadota > Alphaproteobacteria > ATCC43930 > CGMCC-115725 > DAHUYF01. The sequence goes on along the minus strand of DASZAN010000191.1, from coordinate 15,466 downwards.
CGTAAGCAAGGAGGCATCCGGCGCGCGCATTCTCGGCCCATTCGCACATGCTGGGGATGCGCATCTCGGTCGCACGCCGCGCAAGCTCGGCGGCATCACGGTTGAACGCGGGATTGCCGGTGACGAGAAGCGCTTCCGCATCCGCCGCGCGCATGGCGGCGAAAGCCGCCGGGTAGTCGTCGGCGCTCGCGGCATCGACACTGACGAGATCGATGCCGCGGCTCTTGGCGACCGCCCGTATCTTCGTCTCGATGGCCTGGCGATAGGACAAGGACGGCAGCATGAGCGCGGCCATGCGGCGCGCCGTGGGAACCGCCTCGTGGAGCAGGTCCAAGCGCTTGCCGTCGAGCTCTTCGGCAAGGATGACGACGCCCGTCACGTTGCCGCCGGGATGAGCGAAGCTCGCGGCAAAGCCCTGCGCGACGGGGTCGCTGCCGAAGGTCACGATTGGGACGGTCTTCGTTGCCGTGGCGGCGGCGCGGATCGCGTCGGGGCCGATGGCGAAGATCGCATCGGGCTTCCGCGCGAGAACCTCTCGCACGAGATGCTCCATGGCCGACGCGTCGCCCGCTTGCTCGTCCATGACGAGATTTCGGCCTTCTTGAAACCCGAGCCGCGCGAGCTCCGGCAGGGTCTCGGCGCGCGTGATCTCGAGCGAGGTGCCGGCAAGCGCGATCTCCGCAAGCCGGAACACCCGCTCGCCGGCGGCGTGCGCAGCCGGCGACACCAGAAGGAACCCGCAGGCGATCGCGCCCAGGCCCCGCATCAACGACCTCGTCGGCGCGAAACGAACCGCCTCATGTCGCCCCTTCCCTCGCGTTCGGGGCCAGACCAAAGCCATTTCTATCATTTCCGGGCCTTGCAGGGGCTGTGCGAAACCTCACACTTAAAGTGAATTTTTTTGCTGCGCTTCCGCCGGCAACGCGCTTATTCTATTGGAAATCCTGGAGGCGATCGATGGCATTCGCGCCGGTTGTCGCCCAGTACACCCGTCGATTGACGACGGTGATGCTGGCCGATGTCGTCGACTACAGCCGCATGATGAGCCGTAGCGAGGACGAGACGCATGCGCGCATTGCCAGCCATGCGCGCGAGCTGGTCGACCCGACCATCGGCAAATATGGCGGCCGTTTCGTGCGCAGCATGGGGGACGGCCTGCTCGTCGAGTTCACGAGCGCGGCCGATGCGGTCCGCTGCGGGCTCGACATCCAGCGCGGCCTCGCCGAGCGTCAGGCGGATGAGACGAACCGCATCCGGCTGCGGATCGGCATAAACACCGGCGACGTGCTCGTGGACGATCGCGACATTTACGGGAACAGCGTCAATATCGCGGCGCGGCTCGAAGCGCTTGCCTCGCCGGGGACCGTCTGCGTCAGCCAAAGCGTCTACGACCAGACCCGCGCGCACCCCGAGTTCTTCTTCGCCGATCTCGGCGAGCAGCGCGTCAAGAACATCCACTACCCGATCCACGTCTACGAAGTCGGCTACGAACGCGTCCGCGTGCCGCTCCTCGCGCGGCTTCTCCCGCGTCGCTTCCGATGGACGGCAATGGCTGCCGGCATTGGCGCGATCACCATTGCCGCCGCGGCCTCGCTGCTGATGGTGCGGACAGCGCATCAGATCGTTCCGCGGACGAACACGATCGTCGTCTTGCCGTTCAAGAACGTCGGCGGGGACACGGCCGACGACTATCTGGCCGATGCGATCACCGACGATCTGACGACCGAGCTGTCGCAGCTCCGCCGCGCCTGGGTGATCGCCTCCGGCACCGCCTTCACCTACAAAGGCAAGCCGACCGACCCGCGCCAGATCGGCCGCGAGCTGCACGTCCGCTACGCGCTCGAAGGGAGCGTGAGACGGGCCGGCCCGATCGTCCAAGTGAATGCGCAGCTGATCGACACCGAAAGCGGCACGAATCTTTGGGCCAACAGCTTCGCGCATGAAACCAGCAGCCTCATTGATCTGCAGGACAACATCATGAGCCGCATCGCCACCTCGCTCAATGACGAGGTGACGAGAGCCGGCGTCCGACACGAGGTCGGCACGCTCGCCGCGGATCGAAATCCCTTGGACGAAAGGATGAGAGCAATGGCGGCAAGCACGGCCATCCCGACGCCGGAAAAGACTCTCGAGACGCGCCAGCATGCGGAGGCAGGCCTCCAAGCCGATCCGGACAACGCGCGCCTTTTGGGCCTGCTCGCCAGCGTTCTGACGGTGGACTTGATCAATGGCTGGAATGGCGTCGGCCCCACGGACATCGACCGTGCAGAGGCTACCGCGAAAAAAGCGATAAGCCTCGACTATAATATTCCGCTCGCGCATCACGCTCTGGGGTGGGTCAGTCGGCTACGAGGGAAACATCAAGATGCGTTCGACGCCTTTAGTGAGGCGATCAAGATCGACCCGAATTTCGCCAGAGGCTATGCTCAGGCGGCAAACGAGATGGTCTTTCTCGGCAATGCCAAGGGTGCGATTCCACTGGCCGAGAAGGCAATTCAACTGAGCCCCAACGACCCGTACACGGGGGCATCCTACTTTGTCCTGGGACGCGCGCATTTCATGCTCGGCGACTACCCGAACGCGATCAAAGCGCTTGAAACGTCGGTCGGTTCCCGAGCGAACCTTTGGTACACCCAAGTGTGGCTGATTGCCGCCTATGCCCTAGCTGGCAACAATGCCGAGGCGGGGCGAGCCGTCAAAGGATTTGAGCAGACGTTCCCGCAATTCGATCTCAATCGGATCACTCAAGTCTACAACGAAGACCAATTCAAAACTCCCGCGCTACAAGCGGCTTCGGCTACGGTGCTGAACGGCCTCCGGACGGCGGGCTTGAAGTAGCTCGTAAGGCATGGGATCTGCGCCCGCCGCCAGCGCGTCTCAGGCCGACTCCTGCGTGATCACTCACCGACGACACCACCGATCGGCACCCACTGCCGGCCATCAAAACGCTGAAGGCGCATTTGCTTGATGGCCGCGTAATCGCTCGGAGTGGTGGTCAGCGTAATTCCCGGAAGCAGCATTGGCGCGTGAAACTGCTGCAGGTGCGTCGCGTGATGCATGAGATTCTCACGAGTCAAGTCGTCGCCGCATTCCTTCAGCAATTGCACGACCGCCGCGGCTTGGTAGTAGCCGAGAACGGCCAATTTGTCGTTTGGGTCTGCATCTGCGTCGTATTTCTTCATAAAGGCGAGATACTCCATCATCTCTGGATCATTCGCCCACGCCGGGTCGCCGGGTTGCTTGATGAACTCGGCCGAAATGACGCCAACCGATTTCTCCAGACCGGCCGGCTGCAGCGTTGTTGGTATCGATGCCGCCGGGTACGCGATGAAGTGCATTGGCTTCCAGCCGATCTCATAGATTTTGCGAATCGCCTGGGCAGTGAATTTTGGAATGGCGATGGTGAGGAGGACGTCGGCGCCGCTAGCGCTGAGCTCAATCACTTGTGAGTCGATGGTAGCATCGGTGGACTCATAGGTCGCCAACTTGACGATCATTCTTGTCGCATCGGCCCCAAGGCCTTGCCGAAGTCCGGCAAGGTGATCCCTTCCGTAGTCGTCGTTCTGGTACAGCACCGCTATTTTGGCGTTCGGCACGGTTTTGAGAACGAAGGCAGCAAACGCAGCAGTCTCATGGATGAAGCTCAAGTCGCCTCCCATCGACCAGGGATAGTTTTGCGGATCGCGGAACCGGGCCGCACCGCTCCACGCGAAAAGCTGTGGCACCTTGTGCTCATTCAGATAGCGTTGAATGGCGATGTTGGTCGGCGTACCGAGTGAACCGAAAATTGCCAGCACCCCCTCCTGTTCGACAAGACGCCGAGCCTGTTCGACCGTCTTCGGGGGGCTGTATCCATCATCGAGGCTGATGAACGTGATCCGGCGACCGTTGATACCGCCTTGTTCGTTGACCATCCGATAGTAGGCTGCCGACGCGCGGCCGAGCGTGCCATAGGACGAAGCGGGCCCGCTATAGGGCATGGTCTGCCCTATCTTGATCTCGGTATCGGAAACACCGGGACCGTAGCTCTTCTGAGCGAGAGAGGATGGCGCGTTAACGGAAGCCAACATCAGCCCGACAACCAGTGAGGTGGCCGGCCTCCAGAGCGATCCGCCGGGTTTCACGCGCATTCAGTTCTTCCCCATTTTGCTTGCTGCACCGAGCAATCCACGGCTTGCGTCACGTTTTGGCGTCCGGTTGTGATTTTACCTCGTCGCAAGGCGCTTGACAGCTAGTCACTGGACCATTCCCCACCCGCCGTGCATGTGGGTTCGGGATTTCACCGCGCAAAAAGAACTCGGGTCGGGCCAGATCTCGAATTAACTGCAAAAGTTGTTTTCTGTAGATATCTAGTGCGATTCCGACTTCTTGGCGTATTCTATTTCTAATGAAAATCGTGGGAGACGACCCGATGGCAACCGAACCGGTTGCCGCCCGGTATGGCCGCCGATTGACGACCGTGATGCTGGTCGATGTCGTCGACTACAGCCGCATGATGAGCCGTAGCGAGGACGAGACGCATGGGCGCATCGCGAGCCATGCGCGCGAGCTCGTTGACCCAACCATCGGCAAATATGGCGGCCGTTTCGTGCGCAGCATGGGGGACGGCTTGCTGGTCGAGTTCACGAGCGCGGCCGATGCGGTGCGCTGCGCGCTCGACATCCAGCGCGGCCTCGCCGAGCGTCAGGCGGACGAGACGAACCGCATCCGGCTGCGGATCGGCATAAACACCGGCGACGTGCTCGTGGACGATCGCGACATTTACGGGAACAGCGTCAATATCGCGGCGCGGCTCGAAGCGTTCGCCTCGCCGGGGACGGTCTGCGTCAGCCAAAGCGTCTACGACCAGACCCGCGCGCACCCCGAGTTCTTCTTCGCGGATCGCGGCGAGCAGCGCGTCAAGAATATTCCCTACGCGATCCATGCCTACGAGGTCGGCTACGAACGCATCCGCGTGCCGCTCTTGACGCGGCTTGGCGCCCATCGCGTCAGATGGACGGCGGGCGCCGGCCTCGCAGTGTTGGCAATGGCCGCAGCCGCCTCACTGCTGATGTTTAGCGAGGAGCACCAGGCTGTTGCCCGGACGAATACGATCGTCGTGCTGCCGTTCAAGAACGTCGACGGGGACGCGGCCGACGACTATCTGGCCGATGCGATCACCGACGATCTAACGACCGAGCTATCGCGGCTTCGGCGCGCCTGGGTGATCGCGTCGGGAACCGCCTTCACCTACAAAGGCAAGCCCACCGATCCCCGCCAGATCGGCCGCGAGCTGCACGTCCGCTACGCGCTCGAAGGGAGCGTCAGGCGCGCGGGACCGATCGTTCAAGTGAATGCGCAGCTGATCGACACCGAAAGTGGCACCTACCTTTGGGCCAACAGCTTCGCGCACGAAACCAGCAGCCTCATTGATCTGCAGGACAATCTCATGAACCGCATTGCCACCTCGCTCAATGACGAGGTGACAAAAACCGGCGCCCGGCACGAGGTCGGCACGCTTGCCGCGGATGGCAACCCTCTAGACGAAAGGATGAGAGCAATGGCGGCAAAGACGGGTTACACCACGCCGCAAAAGTCCCTCGAGACGCGCCAGCATGCGGAGGCAGGCCTCAAAGCCGACCCGGACAATGCGCGCCTTTTAGGTCTACTCGCCGCCGTTTTGGTTTCGGATGTACTCAATTCATGGAACGGCGCAGGCAAGCCTGAGGTTGCTCGCTCGGAGGCCGCAGCAAAAAAAGCGATAAAGCTCGATCGCAAGACCCCGTTCGCGCACCTCGCCCTTGGGTTCGTCCATCGGCTACACGGAGATCATAAAGCGGCGCTCAACGCCTTTAATGAGGCGATCAAGATCGACCCGAACTTCGCCATAGCCTATGCTCAGGCCGCAAATGAAATGGTCTTTACCGGCAACCCGAGTGGCGCGATTCCGCTCGCCGAAAAGGCAGCTCAACTTAGCCCCAAGGACCCGTCAATCGGGGTGTTCTACTGGGTCAAAGGACGCGCGTATTTCACTCTCGGCGACTACCCGAAGGCAATCGAAGCGCTCGAAGAATCGGTCCGCGCGCGGCCGAACCTCTGGTTTAATCGCGCCTGGCTGATTGCTGCCTATGCCCTCGTCAACAACAAAAATGCAGAGTCGCGGCAATCACTAAACGCATTTCAGAAAGCATTCCCGCAGTTCGACCTCGATCGGATCACCGAATACTACAAGGAAGAACAATACGACAATCCCACGATACAAGCGGCGTCGACAGAGCTGCTGAAGGGACTGCAAAAGGCGGGCCTCAAATAGAACGAGGGGTAGCCTCGGAGCACGATCGGAAAAGCCTCGTCGTCAGGCAGGCACTCGATCGCCTCGTCTGAACCCGGTGCTCACCGCCGACGTTGACAGCGGACTCCCTGGGGGATACCCGACCCGGCATGGCCGAGCCGCGCCTGAGCCGCCAAAATGGTGCTCGCCCATGGGAACGAGGGGAATGCGATGCGCTTGATACTCCATACTCTGGCCGTGGCGGCGGCGCTTGCCGCCGTCTCGCCGGCGCCGTCGGCGCAAACCGCGGCCAAGGTCGGCAACTGCGAGCCGGGCGACAAGATCGATGCCACGACCGCGGTGCAAGCCCGCAAGAAGATCGAAGCCGCCGGCTACCGCAAGGTGGGCGATCTCAAGAAAGGCTGCGACAACTCCTGGCACGGCACGGCGGAAAAGGATGGCGGCCGCGTCCATGTCGTGCTCAACCCGCAGGGCCTGGTCCTGCCCGAGGGCGACTAGCGCGCCCCTCCTCCATCACGCGCGGCGGTATCGGAGGCCCTCCCATGTCTATCATCGCTTGGATCATTCTTGGGCTCGTTGCCGGCTTCATCGCCAGCAAGATTGTGAATCGCCATGGTGCTGGCGTCTTCCTCGACATCGTCATCGGCATTGTCGGCGCCGTCATCGGCGGCTGGATCATGGCCGCGGTCGGCGGCCAGGGCGTCACTGGCTTCAACCTCTATAGTCTCGTCGTGGCGATCGGCGGCGCCGTCGTGCTGCTCATCATCGCCCACGCGGTCCGGCGCGCGCTTTAGCGGCCGTTCCCGTCAGCGCGCGCGAAAAAGCGCCCCGCCGGCTGGCGGGGCGAAGTCGGTCTCTGACATGCATGTCCCGGGGGAGTGAGACATGCTTGCCCCTTGCCAACGCCCGGCCGGCGCGTTGCTCCCGCTTGCCGCGACGGGCGAGGCCGACCCGTGCGCCCCGGCGTATCATTGGGAACAGGGCGGCAGCATGCTCGTTTCACCCTCAATGCGTCTGGTCGGGAGGGGTCCATGCGTCCGTCTCTCATGCTCGCGATTTCCGCCATGGCTTTGGCCGGCGGCTGCTCCCCTTCCCCGGACGCAAGCCCGACGCTCGCGGCGCCGATCGAGCCGAATCCCGCCGCGACCGCGCCCGCGCCCGCTCGAAGCGGGCGCTAATCCGGCAACGCCGCGCGCAGGCGCGACATCCGCTCGCGATAGCTCGCGCGCGCCTTGAGCGCCGCCGCCATGTCGACGCGGACGAAGCGGCCGAGATTGTTGGGCTGCATCTGCGCGATCGCGTCCATATCGGCGCTGATGACCGTGCCGATCATGGCATAGCCGCCGCCCGAGACGGCGTCGCGATGGAGGATGATCGGCTCGACGCCGCCCGGCACCTGGATCGAGCCATAGGGATAGCCGGCATCGACGATGTTCGAGGGATCGGAACCGGCGCCGAAGGGCTGCTTGCGCTCGCGGAAAGGAGAGCGCGCGGCCCTTGCGGAAGCGGTAGCCGATGCGGTCGGCCTCCGGCGCCACCACCCAGGTATCGGCGAAGAAGCTCTCGGCGGACTCCTCGCTGAGGCAATGGAAATAGAGCCCGGGCAGCACGCGGAGCTCCCGCTCCTTGGGATAGGAGGCCACGAGATCCTTGGGCGCGGCGCGTCCCGGTCGCGCCCGCGCGGAAGCCGCACCAATGGGAAGCACATCGCCCGCGGCGAGCTTCCGTCCGGAGAAGCCGCCGAGCGCGCCCAAGCCAGCAAAGCGGCGATCTCGCGACGATCGACGAGGAGGGTTATTGCAACATCGTCGGCCGGGTCAAGGACATGCTGATCCGCGGCGGCGAGAATATCTATCCCCGCGAGATCGAGGAGCTCCTCTTCCGCCATCCCAAGGTCCAGGCGACGCAAGTCTTCGGTGTACCCGATCCTCGCTTGGGTGAAGAAGTTTGCGCCTGGATCGTGCTCAAGCCAGGCCAGTCCGCGACGGCCGAGGAAATCGCCGCCTTCTGCCGCGGCGAGATCGCCCATTACAAAGTTCCGCGTCACATCCGCTTCGTGCCGGAATTTCCCATCACCGCCACCGGCAAGCCGCAGAAGTTCGTCATGCGCGAGACCATGATGCGCGAGCTCGGGCGCAGCGAAGCGAAGACCGCATGAAGGCTCCGGTCAGCAACTAAAAAATCGGCAGGTCAGGCGCCGAGCACGGTGGAAATGTCCGTGCCATAGCCGACACGTCCTTCAAGCGCATTCACCTCGTCGGCGAAGCCATTTCAGCTTTCGTTCACCACTTTCTGCTATCCCGAAAGGCGTCTACCAGCGGTGTGAGAGCCGGAAAACGGAGCGACTCATGAGGACGACGGTGCATGCAGGTATTGCGAGCGTCGTCCTTTCGACCATCGTCGCTTCTACGGCATTGGCAAGCGAAGAGACGCTCTGTTCAGGGACGATCGTCCCGCTCGCCGTCAATGCGGCACACTCTCCTTTCGTGCGGACGCGACTGAGCGGACAAGACGGATACTTCCAGATCGACACGGGCGCGACGATCAGCACCGTCGATGCGGCGGTCTTCCATCGGCCGGTGAATTCACTTGTGCTGCTCGACGATTTTACCTTTCCGGGACTCCCGCGTGGCAGATTCACCGCGCTACGGTTCGGTCCTATCCCAGGGCCGCCGAACGGGCGGCAGATCGGTCAAGTCGGCACTGATTTGCTGAGCCGCCGCGCCGTTGAATTGCACTTCGAAACGACATCACCCTATCTCGCGATCGCCGACCGGCCATGCCCCGCCGACCGTCTGCGGTCCGCCGGATTCATCGCGATTTCGCAGCGCGGCTATTTCGGCACCGATCGGAGCCGCCTTGGCGGCATCGTCGACAACACGCCGGTCGTCTTCATCCATCTTGGTAGGGTGACAGTCCCGGCTTGGGTGGACACCGGCTTTGTCGAGAGCAATTCCGCCGGACTGGTTCAGGTCAACGACCTCTTGCTCCAAAAACTGCGCGACACAGGCATTCCGCTGAAACCCCATGGCTCGGGAGAGGTGATCAATTGTCACGGTGAGCACTTGAAAACGGAGGTGTGGCAGGCGGCGGGCACGCCAATTCAGGTCACGACCGACCAAGGACAGACGCTTTTCTCCTACGGCGCTCCTCTTATCGCGGCTCTGCCGCGCAACAGCTGTAGCGGACCGGGGAATATCAGTGTACCGGTAGCACGGATTGGCGCAGCCTATGTCAACTGGTGGGGTACATTCATCCTCGATTCCATCAGCGAACAGGTATGGGTCTCCCCCAAACGGGCCCGAATGCCAGCGCAACCTGCCGGATGACGAGCACTCGTCATCGCCTAGAACAAAGACGGCGCCATCATCGATCACCACGGCAGGCTCACTCGAGCTTGCCAGCGAGACCGCGCTCAAAGCGTGCCGCGAGGATGGCGAATCCTGCAGCGTAGAGGTTGGCATCGCGCCCTCGGAGCAACGTTGCGCCGCCGTCGCCATCAGCAAGGAACGGGCAAAGCTGACGATCGTCGAGCGGGTCTCGATGGACGATGCGAAAAAAATTGCGGTCGACGAATGCTCCCGCTCGACCAACGGGATATGCACAGTCCAGTTTTGCGGCGGCAACTGATCGACGAAGGTCGCGATTCTCCGTGACGTCGTGTAGGCTCGGCTTCGCTTGCAGTTGGAAGGATTTCCCATGGCCGCATCGCCCGTCAGGCTCGAGCGCAAAGGCCGCATCGCTGTCATCCGCTTCGATCTCGGCGACGGCAAGAATGCGCTCTCGCGGCAGATCATGCGCGAGCTTACGGCGATCGCGCGCTCCTTCGAAGAGGACGCCGAGACCTCGGCCATCGTTCTTGCCGGTGCCCCTGGCGTCTTCACCCTCGGCTTCGATCTTCGCGAAGCGTCGGCGGCCGATCTCGGTCTCGCCGAGCGCCGGCAGCGCCACGCGCTGGGCGCGCGGCTTTGCCGCGCCTGGGAGGCGCTCGAGCCCATGACCTTCTGTGCCATCGAAGGCTGGTGCGTCGGCGGCGGCGTGGCGCTGGTGGCCTCGCTCGACCTTCGCGTCGCCGGCGATGGCGCGCGCTTCTATGTCCCCGAGATCGAGCGCGGCATGAATATGAGCTGGCAGTCGGTGCCGCGACTCGTGGCGCTGATCGGGCCGGCGCGCACCAAGCGGCTCACCGTCATGGCGGAGCGGATCGACGCCGCACGCGCCCTGGCGTGGGGCCTCGTCGACGAAGTAGCACCCGCCGGCACCGCTTTCGACGCGGCGATGGCGCTGGCCGAGCGCGTCGCGGCGTTGCCGCCGGTGCACGTGCGGATGTGCAAGGAGGGCGTCAACCTCGCAAGCGCCGCGCTCCATCACGGCGTGAGCGCCATGGATCGCGACCAATATCTCCTCGCGGCGCAATCCGAAGACTATCGCGAGGGCGTGCGCGCTTTCATGGAGAAACGGAAGCCGCGCTATACCGGTCGCTAGGTGGCGCCTTGCGCTTCCGTGGTGGCAATCCAGATGCCCGCGAACACGGCGACGAGGCCGAGGACGAGATTGAGGGTGATGGGCTCGTCCACCAATACGCTCGCTAACAGAGCGGCGGCGAGCGGGTTGACGGTCATGGTGTTGGCGACCCGCGTCGGCGAGGCGCGGGCGAGCGCCAAGACCCAGAGAATGAAGGCGAGCGCGCCGCCGGCGATGCCGAGATAGATGCCGGCCACCCACTGCGCTGTGCCGAAGGTTTGCAGCACCGCGGTGCGGCCGGTCGCGAGCCCGATGCCGACCAGCGCCGCCGCCCCCGCCCCCATGCCGACCGCGAGAAAGCCGAGCGCGCTCGAGCGGCGGATGAACGGGCGGGACCAGACGTTGTAGAAGGCCATGCAGAGAACGGCGCCGGCCATGATGAGCTCGCCCCGCCACGCGCCGGGCGGCGCCGCGGCAAGTCCCGAGGCGAGCGCGCCGGCGACGCCCAACACGGCGATCCCGACGCCCAGTGCCTTGCGCGCCGTCAGCGGCTCGAGGCCGAGCAGCGCGCCCACCACCATCGTCTGCAGCGGCAAGGTCGAGAGCGCGAGGCTCGCGCGCGCCGCCGTCGTGTAGCCGACGGCGATGTTGTAGAGGATGAAGAAGAAGCCGAAGAACGCGAGGCCGAGCGCGGCAACCCCCGGCCAATCGGCGCGCGATGGCCAGCGCACGCGCGAGATGAGCGCGATCGGCAAGACGCAGCAGAAGCCGATGCCCCAGCGCAAGATCGCCAAGGTCAGTGGATCGGCATTGCCGACGAGATAGCGCGTCACCGCGGCGGCGGTTCCGCCGAGCGAGCTCGAGACGATGGCGATCAGCACGCCCAGCCACGCCCCCACCTTCTTCTCCTGTCTCATGGATCGCCGCTATGCCATCATCGCGTCGAGCTTTTTTTCGGCAACTACCTCGGAGGTATTCGATGCAGTCCGGCGACAGCTTTGCCGCACGATTGCGCTGGTGGCGAAAGCGCCGGGGCTGGTCGCAGCTGGAGCTCGCCGGCCGCGCCGGCGTCTCGCAACGGCATCTTGGGTTTCTCGAGCTGCGACGCGCGTCGCCGAGCCGCGAGATGGTGATGCGGCTTGCCGCAGCGCTCGACGTGCCGCTCCGTCAGCAGAACCGCCTCTTCCTCGCCGCCGGCTTCGCGCCCGTGTGGCATGAGTCCGACTTTTCCGGGCCGGCGCTCGCCGAGGTGCGCCAAGCGCTCGATTACATGATGGCGCAGCAAGAGCCCTTCCCTGCGGTCGTTGTCAATCGCCATTGGACCCTGCTCAAGGCGAATGCCGGCGCCGCACGGCTCGTCGAATTCCTGGTGGGGCCCTTGCCCGCGGACGCCCCGGTCAATCTCGCCGATGCGCTCTTCGCACCCGACGTGCTCCGCCCCTCGCTCGTCAATTGGTCCGACGTCGTCCGCTATTTCATCCGCAGCGTCGAGGCGGACGCAGCGGCGGACGGGACGGCGGAAACCGCCGCGCTGCTCGACCGGCTCCTCCAATACCGCGACGTTCGCGCCGCGCTCAAAAGCGACGCCGGCACCGCCCCACCCTCGCCCGTCCTTCCCATGCACTTCCGCAAGGATGGCGTCTCGATCAGGCTCTTCACCACGATTGCGACGCTCGGCACGCCGCAGGACGTGACGCTTCAGGAGCTCCGCATCGAATGCTTCTTTCCGATGGATCACGAGACCGAGCGGACGCTCCGATCCTGGGCCGTGCCGACAGCCCTCCGCGTGGCGGCGCGCGACTGACCGCGCCATCTACTTCGAGAGCCCCACGAGTGGGTGACTTTACTTCGCGATTGACGCGTGGAAAGCTCGCTCGAAACGCTGAGGAACGGGGAGGAGAAGCCATGCGCCCAGATGATCGCACGCGCGGGGTGCCGCGGCGCAACTTTCTCAAGGGCGCCGGTCTCGCCGGCGCGGCGGCGTTTGCCGGCCCGGCCGCGCGCGCGCAACCGCCCGTCGCGCACATTCCCGCCGCGCCGGCAAAGCCGAACCTGGTGGTCGAGACCATTCCGCCGACGAAGGACCCGGTCACGCAGACGAGCAGCGGCGGCGACTTCATGGTGGACGTGCTGAAGTCGCTCGAGCTCGACTACATCGCGATCAATCCGGCCTCGGCCTTCCGCGGCCTCCAGGAAGCGATCATCAATTACGGCAAGAACAGCAAGCCTGAGCTTTTGACCTGCAACCACGAGGAAATCGCCGCCTCGATGGCGCAGGGCTATGCCAAGATGGAAGGAAAGCCGATGGGCGTGCTCGCCCACGGCACCGTGGGCCTGCAACACGCGGCGATGGCGCTATACAACGCCTTTTGCGACAAGGTGCCGGTCTACGTGATGATCGGCAACATCCTCGCCGCGGAAAAGCGCGGGCCGCTCGTCGAATGGGCGCATTCTGCCCAAGACCCGGCGGCGATCGTGCGCGATTTCCTCAAATGGGACGATCAGCCGGCGTCGCTGCAGCACTTCGCGGAGTCAGCGGTGCGCGCCTATAAGCTCGCCATGACGCCGCCGATGGCGCCAGTATTGCTGTCGCTCGACGCCGAGCTTCAGGAGAATCCCCTCGCCGATCGCGAGCAGCTCCGCATTCCGCGCCTGCCGCGCACGACCATGCCGGTGGGTGATCCCGCAGCGATTGCCGAGGCAGCGAGGCTTCTGGTGGACGCCGAGTTTCCGGTACTCGTCGCCGACCGCATGGCGCGTACTCAAGCGGGCATGGACCACCTCGTCGCGCTCGCGGAAACGCTGCAATGCGCCGTCATCGACCAAGGCGGGCGCACCAATTTTCCCTCGCGCCATCCGCTCAATCACACCGGACGCGCGCGCGGCGTGATCGCGCAAGCCGACGTCGTCGTCGGATTCGAGCTCAACGACTACTGGGGCACGCTCCACGCCTTCAGCGACCGCATCGTCCGCCGCTTCGCGCCTGTCACCCGCGCCGGCGCCAAGACCGTGAGCATGGGCACCCACGATCTTTTCACCAAGGCCAACTATCAGGAATTCGAACGCTTTCCTGATGTCGACCTCGCCATTTCTGGCGACGGCGAGGCGACGCTGCCGGCGCTCATCGAGGCAGTGAAGCGCCTCGCCGACCCGAACCGGCGCGCGACCTACGACACCCGCGGCAAGAAGCTTGCCGCTGCGCAAGCGGCGATGCTCGAGGAGTTGCGCATCGCCGCCGCGGTGGGTTGGGATGCGAGCCCCATCACCATGGGCCGGCTCTGCGCCGAGCTCTATGAGCAGATTCGGCAAGAAGACTGGTCGCTCGTCGGCAACGGCATCGGCATTTATTGGCCGCAACGCCTATGGAGCACCGACCGGCGCTATCGCTTTAACGGCAATTCCGGCGGCTTCGGCATCGGCTACAACGCGCCGGGCGCGCTCGGCGCGGCGCTCGCGAACCGCAGCCACGGACGCCTCAGTGTCGCCATTCAAGGCGACGGCGATCTCATGTTCGCCCCCGGCACGCTCTGGACCGCGGCGCATCACCGCATCCCCATCCTCTATGTCATGCACAACAACCGCGCCTATCACCAAGAGTACATGTATGTGCAAGACATGGCCGGCCGCCACATGCGCGGTATCGAGAACGCACATGTCGGCACCACGCTGCGCGATCCCGAGATCGATTTCGCCACCGTGGCGAAAGGCTTCGGCGTCTATGCCGAAGGACCGATCAGCGATCCCAAAGAGCTTGGACCGGCGCTGAAGCGCGCCATCGCCGTGGTGAAACGGGGCGAGCCCGCATTGCTCGACACCATTGTCGAGCCCCGCTGATGCGCGCCGCGCTCCGCTTGTTCGTGCTCGTTGCGGTCGCCGTGGTCGCGACCACCGTCAGTACGAGCCCACGCGCGCAGAATCAAGCGCCGCATGGCGACCCCGGCAGCGGCAAGCGCCTCTATCTCGCCGATGGCTGCTTCGAGTGTCATGGCCGCGTCGGCCAAGGCGGCGCTTTCCTCGGACCCGCGCCGATGCTTGCGCGCACGCAACTTCCCTACGAGGCCTTTGCGCAACAGGTCCGTGAGCCCTCAAACAACATGCCGGCGTACGTTGAGGGCGTCTTACCGGATCACGACCTGGCCGACATCTACGCCTATGTGCAATCGCTGCCAGGTCCAGGCGACGCGAAGGATCTGCCAGCGCTGCTCCGTAATTAAGAAACGCGCGTTGTTCCTGAATGATGAGGGAGGAACCGATGCAAGCGAAGATCGTCTCACTCAGATGATATCGAATCCGAAAATCGGCTTGTAACATATTGTTAATTAAAGATATTTCTAGCCGATTCGAGGCCGGACGGCGCGGTCTCGCGTTAAATCCCGCTTAAACATGAAACACCTATCCTTTCGCCTTCAACGAAGGAAGGCGGGAGGAAACGATTTCACCGCGACGCTATACGCTTTGGATCGTGGCCGTGACCGGCGGCGCGGCGGCCGCAGTGGTCGGCATGTTCTTCTGGATGGCGTGGCATGCCCACGATATCGTCGTCGCCGACACCTACAATCTGAGCTCCAATCTCGCGCTGTCGGTCGAGCAGTTCACGGCGCGGACGATCGAGACCGTCGATCTCAGGCTGAGAAATCTCGGCGACGTGGTCGCGGCGAAGCCCGCGAGCGGCGCGCGCGACGTGGCGGCGCTGCTCAATGATGAGCTGCGCGGCGCACCGCAGCTTTCGGG
>DASZAN010000190.1:0-2810 GCA_035945115.1 Allostellaceae bacterium | reverse complement strand
CGTTTCCGGCCAGACCCTGCAGGGCGTTCCCGATATCGGCCTATTGCTGCTGACCGCGCGCGATGGCCGTCCGGTCTATGTTAAGGATGTAGCCGACGTCGTCGTCGGTGCGGCCGAAAGCGACCATCGCGCATGGAGCCTCACGCGCGGCGCAAGCGGCAACCTCGAGCGGCGGCCAGCGGTCACCGTTGCGTTCGCCAAGCGCAAGGGCGCCAACGCGGTCACCGTGGCCGCAGACCTCGTCGCGCGGCTTGACGCAGTGAAGGGCCAGCTCGTGCCGGGAGATGTAACCGTCGCGGTGACTCGCAACTACGGCGAAACGGCCACGGAAAAGGCGAACGAGCTACTCTTCCATCTGGCGCTCGCCACGGTGTCGATCGTGGCGCTCATTACGATCGCGATCGGCTGGCACGAGGGGGTGGTGGTGCTGGTCATCATTCCCACCACCATCCTCCTCACCCTCTTCGCCTCCTGGCTCATGGGCTACACTATCAACCGCGTGAGTCTGTTCGCGCTCATCTTCTCAATCGGCATTCTCGTCGATGACGCCATTGTGGTGGTGGAGAACATTGTCCGCCGCTGGCATGGACGCCGCGGCCGTCCGCTCGCCGACACCGCCATCGAAGCGGTGGCGGAGGTCGGCAATCCCACCATCGTCGCAACGCTCGCGATCATCGTCGCGCTGCTGCCGATGATGTTCGTGAGCGGACTCATGGGGCCCTATATGAGCCCCATTCCCGCCAACGCGTCGATGGCGATGCTTTTCTCGTTCTTCGTCGCCGTCATCATCACCCCATGGCTCCTGCTGCGGATCGCGCGACGCCGCTTCGAACAGGACGGCGAGAATGCGACGCCGCACGGCGCGGGTGCGGTCGAGCGTTTCTATCGCCGGTTCGCGCGACCGCTGCTCACGGGACGGCGGCGGGCGCGCTGGTTTCTTCTGCTTGTCGGCGGGGCCACGCTCGGCATCTGCGTGCTCTTCGCCACAAAAGACGTAACGGTGAAGCTCCTTCCTTTCGACAACAAGTCGGAGCTTCAGGTGGTGGTCGATCTGCCGGAGGGAGCTACGCTCGAAGACAGCGAACGTTTCCTCGTCGCCGCGGCAGAGCGTCTCAAGGATGTGCCGGAGCTAACTTCAATCGAGCTCTATGCCGGCACGGCCGCACCCTTCAACTTCAACGGCTTGGTCCGCCACTACTATCTGAGGGATGGCCCGCAGCAAGGCGATCTGCAAGTGAATCTGCGACCGAAAGGAGAGCGGTCCCGCACGAGCCACGCCATCGCGCTCGACATTCGCCGACGACTTGCCAATCTGGCGCCGACCTCGGGAACGCGAACACGCGTTGTCGAAGTACCGCCGGGACCGCCGGTGTTGGCGACACTGCTGGCCGAAGTCTATGGCGCGGATGATGCGAGCCGCCGCGCCGCCGGGATGAAGGTCGAGGACGCGTTCAAGCGGGTGGATTTCGTCGCCGACGTGGACGATACCTTCCACGCACCGTCCGAGCGGTTGCGCTTCTCGATCAATCAAGAGAACCTCGAGTTCTACGGCGTCGAAGAGCAGGCGGTCTATGACACCATCGCCGCCATCATCGGCGGGGTCAAAATCGGTTACTCGCAACGCGGGCACGGCACGAAGCCGATCGAAATCGACCTCAAGCTGCCGAAACGGGCCGAATGGATGGGTGAGCGGATTCTATCGACGCCACTCCCGGCGGGGGGAACCGTGCGGCGTGGCGCCAATGTCGAGCTTGGCGATGTCGTCACTGTCACGCGCGAGCCCGCGTCATATACGCTCTTTCGCCGCGACGGGCGCTTTGCCGAGATGATAGAGGCCGAGGTGGCGGGCCGCTTCGAGGCGCCGATCTACGGCATGCTCGCGGTCGAGAGCGAGATCAAGAAGATCGATTGGGGCACGGGCGGACCACCTGCGGTCCGGTATCACGGTCAGCCGCTCGACGAATCAACACCATCACTACTCTGGGACGGAGAATGGGAGGTGACCTACGTCACCTTCCGCGACATGGGAGCCGCCTTCGCCGTGGCCATGCTCGGCATCTATTTACTGGTCGTCGCGCAATTCGGCTCATTTCGCCTGCCCTTGCTCATTCTCGTGCCGGTGCCGCTCACTCTTATCGGCATCGTGCTCGGGCACTGGCTCTTTGGGGCGCCTTTCACTGCCACCTCGATGATCGGCTTCATCGCGCTTGCCGGCATCATCGTACGTAACTCCATCCTGCTGGTCGACTTCATCCGCCATCGCCGGGCTGATGGCGCCCCGCTCCGGCAAGCCCTCCTCGACGCGGGAGCGGCGCGGTTCAAGCCGATCATGCTCACTGCCGCAGCAGCGATAATCGGGGCGGCCTTCATCATTACCGACCCAATCTTTCAAGGGCTTGCCATCTCGCTCGTCTTTGGCCTCGCCTCGTCCACGGCGCTTACCGTGCTCGTCATCCCCGCCGTCTACATCTGGCTACGGGATGACGGAATACCGCTCGGCTCCCAGCACTGAACTCCGTGGCGTAATCAGGATCGAGCCGGGCCAAATTTGACGCAGATCAATTTGGAAGAACTTGGCACCGAGGAGAAAACCGATGGTCGAGGACTGGTTGGCGCTGATCGGCAACATGAACACAGCCGTGCGAGATCTGCGGAAAGGCGAGATCTGCGGAAAGCTTCGCCAGAGGTAATGAGGACTTTTTCCGATATGGCTCGTGCGGCACACGATGGTGAAGCACTCGATGGCAAGACCAAGGAATTAGTGGCGCTCGCGATTGGTGTCGCGGTTCACTGCTCGCCTTGTATTGCCT
>DASZAN010000189.1:0-2791 GCA_035945115.1 Allostellaceae bacterium | reverse complement strand
CGTTTCCGGCCAGACCCTGCAGGGCGTTCCCGATATCGGCCTATTGCTGCTGACCGCGCGCGATGGCCGTCCGGTCTATGTTAAGGATGTAGCCGACGTCGTCGTCGGTGCGGCCGAAAGCGACCATCGCGCATGGAGCCTGACGCGGGGCGCAAGCGGCAACCTCGAACGGCGACCGGCGGTCACGATCGCCTTCGCCAAGCGCAAAGGCGCCAACGCGGTCACCGTTGCCGCGGACCTCGTCGCGCGCCTCGACGCAGTCAAGGCCCGGCTCGTGCCGGGAGACGTGACCGTCACGGTGACGCGCAACTACGGCGAAACCGCCACGGAAAAGGCGAACGAGCTGCTCTTCCATCTAGCGCTCGCCACGGTCTCGATCGTGGCCCTCATCACGCTCGCGATCGGCTGGCGCGAGGGCGTCGTGGTGCTGGTCATCATTCCCACGACCATTCTCCTCACCCTCTTCGCGTCCTGGCTCATGGGCTACACCATCAACCGCGTGAGCCTGTTCGCGCTTATCTTTTCGATCGGCATTCTCGTCGATGACGCCATTGTGGTGGTGGAGAACATTGTCCGACGTTGGCACGGACGCCGCGGCCGTCCGCTCGCCGACACCGCCATCGAGGCGGTGGCCGAGGTCGGCAATCCCACCATTGTCGCCACACTCGCGATCATTGTGGCGCTCCTGCCAATGATGTTTGTGAGCGGACTCATGGGGCCCTATATGAGCCCCATTCCCGCCAACGCATCGATGGCGATGCTCTTCTCGTTCTTTGTCGCCGTCATCATAACGCCATGGCTCCTGCTGCGGATCGCGCGGCGCCGCTTCGAGCAGGACGGCGAGAATGCGGCGCCACACGGCGCGGGTGCGATCGAGCGCTTCTACCGGCGGATCGCGCGGCCGCTGCTCACGGGACGCCGGCGGGCGCGCTGGTTTCTTCTCCTTGTTGGCGGGGCCACGCTCGGCGTCTGCGTGCTCTTCGCCACGAAAGACGTAACGGTGAAGCTCCTTCCTTTCGACAACAAGTCGGAGCTTCAGGTCGTGGTCGACCTGCCGGAGGGAGCTACGCTCGAAGACAGCGAACGTTTCCTCATCGCGGCGGCGGACCGTCTCAAGGATCTGCCGGAGCTTACGTCGATCGAGCTCTACGCCGGCACGGCCGCGCCCTTCAACTTCAACGGCTTGGTCCGCCACTACTATCTGAGGGATGGCCCGCAGCAAGGCGATCTGCAGGTCAATCTACGGCCTAAAGGCGAACGGTCGCGCACGAGCCACGCCATCGCGCTCGACATTCGCCGGCGACTTGCCGATCTGGCGCCGACCGCGGCAACGCGGTTGCGCGTGGTCGAAGTGCCGCCGGGACCGCCGGTGTTGGCGACGCTGCTGGCCGAAGTCTACGGCGCGGATGATGCGAGCCGCCGCGCTGCCGCGATGAAGGTGGAGGACGCGTTCAAGCGGGTCGATTTCGTCGCCGACGTGGACGATACCTTCCACGCACCGTCCGAGCGGCTGCGCTTCTCGATCAATCAAGAGAACCTCGAGTTCTACGGCGTCGAAGAGCAGGCGGTCTATGACACCATCGCCGCCATCATCGGCGGCATCAAAATCGGTTACTCGCAGCGCGGCCATGGCACCAAGCCGATCGAAATCGACCTCAAGCTCCCGAAACGGGCCGAATGGCTGGGCGAGCGTATTCTATCGACGCCGCTCCCGGCGGGGGGGACCGTGCGGCGTGGCGCCAATGTCGAGCTTGGCGATGTCGTCACCGTCACGCGCGAGCCCGCGTCATATACGCTCTTTCGTCGCGACGGGCGCTTTGCCGAGATGATCGAGGCGGAGGTAGCCGGCCACTTCGAGGCGCCCATCTACGGCATGCTCGCGGTCGAGAGCGAGATCAAGAAGATGGATTGGGGCGCAGATGGACCACCCGCGGTCCGCTATCACGGTCAGCCCTTCGACGAATCGAAACCATCACTACTCTGGGACGGAGAATGGGAGGTGACTTACGTCACTTTCCGCGACATGGGAGCCGCCTTCGCCGTAGCCATGCTCGGCATCTATCTGCTGGTCGTCGCGCAATTCGGCTCATTTCGGTTGCCGTTGCTTATTCTCGTGCCGGTGCCGCTCACCCTGATCGGCATCGTACTCGGCCACTGGCTGTTCGGGGCGCCTTTCACTGCCACCTCGATGATCGGCTTCATTGCACTTGCCGGGATCATCGTGCGCAATTCGATACTGCTGGTCGATTTCATTCGCCACCGCCGAGCCGACGGCGGACCGCTCCGACAAGCCCTCCTCGATGCCGGGTCGGTGCGCTTCAAACCGATCATGCTGACTGCCGCCGCCGCGATGATTGGTGCCGCTTTCATCATCACTGATCCGATCTTCCAAGGCCTCGCAATCTCGCTCGTCTTCGGCCTCGCGTCGTCAACGGCGCTTACCGTGCTCGTCATCCCCGCTGTCTACATCTGGCTGCGGGACGACGGAAGACCGCTCGGCTCCCAGCATTGAGCTCCGTCGCGCAATTGGGGCTCAGCCAAATTTGAAGCACATATCAATTTGGAACGAATTTAGCACAGAGGAGAAGACTGATGGTCGAGGACTGGTTGGCCCTGATCGGCAACATGAACATCGCAGTGCGCGACCTGAGGAAAGCTTCGCCAGAGGTAATGAGGACTTTTTCCGATATGGCTCGTGCGGCACACGATGGTGAAGCACTCGATGGCAAGACCAAGGAATTAGTGGCGCTCGCGATTGGTGTCGCGGTTCACTGCTCGCCTTGTATTGCCT